>JBKHWO010000033.1:0-218919 GCA_046566485.1 Alphaproteobacteria bacterium
GCGGATGAAAAGCCCATCAAAACCAGCGCAAAAAGGACAATCTGTCCGCACAAACGGTCATCCTGTAGGCATCATGCCGCACCGCGGCCAATCAAGTCGCCAAAATCACGGTTGTTGCGGGTGTCCAACTGACTAGGATTCTCAAGATCTTGCAATCTCGCGATCCCATCTCGGCAAAACCATTGCGTGCCGTATCGCTGCTTCCCCCTCAACTCACCCCATACCCGGTCGTATAGGAAGGCATAGTTTTTACCCGATACTTCGCCGTCCTCCCGAAGGCGCCCCAGATGTTTCAGAATATCCAGCTGAAGTGGTTGATCAAAATCAGCGTGTTGAGCAAGCAACCAAGCGGCATCACTTGCTTTAGCACCATCCCTCTTCAACTTCGGCCAATGACCGGCCTGCCAAAGCCGTTTAATAAACAGCGCGTTCTCGTAGTCGGATTGGGACAGCTTATAAACGGCAAGTGCCCGCCAAATCGACTTAGCGGTTGGGTCAAGCCGACCAGGTGGCGAAACTAGCGAGCGACGGAGAAGCTGGTCAATCTCGGCCCTTATTATCAACTGATCTAAGTCGTCCTTATTACGGAGCAATAGAACTCTACGGGTTTCTAATTGAACATTGAGCGCTGACCACTCTGGAAAAATATCGATGAGCACGTCATTGATTTTTTTTGCGTGGAAACCTGACCAATAAAGGCGAGAGACCTTGCAATCCAACATTCTTTTACATCTATGCAATTTGCCTTCACGGATTCGGGATAATGGACACCTCTTATTTCAAGTTTTTTTCTAATTTCTTTCTCATTGGCCGAGGTGCGGAGTTCATATTTCTTAAATATGGAAGATCGATCGTCGACGTTGGTCTCGATCGATGCCGAAAGCCACGAATAATCTTCGATACGCGCCGCATCGCCTTGTGCGCCCCGAGTGTGATTGCTGGAGGCGCAACCTTGGAGGGTAAATGCGAATGCAAAAAGCGCAGCAATTGCACGGCATCTAGTCACGCCGACTTCCCTCAATTTGGCCAATACATAAACATTTGAAATAACGGGATAACATGGTAGGATTATCGTCCGGCTTGTCAAGCATTTGATGGGCCGCATGGTGAGGCTACGAGCAAAGGCTCGCAACGGCATAAGTGAAGGGAGTTTCTATGCTTAAACTGGGAGAATCTTCGATTCATCGGCTAAACCAGAAGGAGATTGATACGGTTTCCGCTGGGACTGGAGATTGCGATCCGGGAGCGATAACGATGATCACTGAAATTGAAAAAGGTCATATCGTCGATGTAAAGTTTGACTAAATAAAAGAGGAAAATAAGATGCTATCTATAGGATCAGCGATTAGCGCACTATCGGAACAAGAACTCGAAATGGTTTTTGGCGGTAACTGGTGCACAGTTAACTACGAAGTGGAATGCAAACTAGACTCGGAAGGAAGTGGAACTTGTGCCAGTAAAATGGTTTCTAAAGAGGATTCATAAAGAAAAATTTTTCAGGGGCGTTTCGTCAAGGGGCGCCCCGGATTAAATTTCCCCAAATTCTGGTCTCGGCGCGCAAGACGATATGGGGATATGGATACGTTGAAGTACACGCGGCGGGCACCGGTTTCCGCCCGCTGAAGTGCAGGGTTGGCCCGTCCTATCGCGTGCTTTCTAGAGCAGTTTTAAGAGATTTCAGCCAGATGCCGGGGAAAAGGAATGGTGCTGCTGGGGAGGATTGAACTCCCGACCTCAGCCTTACCAAGGATGCGCTCTACCACTGAGCTACAGCAGCACACCATTCCAGGCGCCCGTAACGGACAGGCCGTCCGGGCAGGGGCGCGCTATTGGCTGCGGGCCCTTGCTTTGTCAAGCGCAAGGCGTGATATCACCACGAGAATGCCGATGCGTGAAGAAACCGCCCCCTTGTCCCGCGAAGAGCGGCTGGCCGCAAAACTGCGCGAGAACCTGCGCCGCCGCAAGGAACAGGCGCGGGAAATTGGCCGGAATGGCACGCCGACCCTTCCCAAAGACGCACCCGGTAGCTAGGGGCCAAGCTTCCTTAAAGCCGGGGGAGTCCAGTCCGTGCCGCGTTTGATTCTAGTCCGCCATGGCCAGAGCCAGTGGAACCTTGAAAACCGCTTTACCGGATGGTGGGATGTCGACCTGACCGCCAAGGGCGAAGAGGAGGCGCGCGCCGCCGGTGCCTTGCTCAAGGCCAAGGGCATCCTGCCGACCGTTGCCTTCACCAGTTTCCAGACCCGCGCGATCAAGACGCTGCACCTAGCCCTGGAAGCCGCAGGCCGCCTGTGGATCCCGGAAACCAAGGACTGGCGCCTCAACGAACGGCACTATGGCGGACTGACCGGGCTCGATAAGGCCGAGACCGCGGCCAAGCATGGTGATGAGCAGGTCAAGATCTGGCGCCGCAGCTTCGACACGCCGCCGCCAGTGCTGGAAGACGGGTCGGAGTTCGATCTCAAGGCCGATGACCGCTATGCCGGGATCGCCATTCCTTCGACCGAAAGCCTGAAGGACACGATTGCGCGGGTGCTGCCCTATTACGAGACCGCCATCGTCCCGGCGCTCAAGGCCGGCGAAGTGGTGCTGGTAGCCGCGCACGGCAATTCGCTGCGCGCGCTGGTGAAGCACCTTTCGGGCATTTCCGATGCGGAGATCACCGGTCTGGAGATTCCGACCGGACAGCCGATCGTCTATGAACTGGACGAGAACCTTCAGGCGCTGGAGCGCTATTACCTGTCGGAGCGATAAGATGAGCGCACCCGTAGCCATCGTCATGGGCAGCCAGTCGGACTGGCCGACCATGAAATGCGCGGCCGATGCGCTCGACAAGCTGGGCGTTGCCTATGACGCGCGGATCGTGTCAGCCCACCGGACTCCGCAGCGGCTTGTCGACTTTGCGCAAGGCGCGGCGGATGAGGGCTTCAAGGTGATCATCGCCGGGGCAGGCGGTGCGGCGCACTTGCCCGGCATGGTGGCGAGCATGACGCACCTTCCCGTTCTGGGCGTCCCGGTGCAATCGCGGGCCCTTTCCGGCCAGGACAGCCTGCTCTCGATCGTGCAGATGCCCGCCGGAATCCCGGTGGGGACGCTGGCCATCGGTGAAGCCGGGGCGACCAATGCCGGCCTGCTGGCCGCGGCGATCCTGGCAACGAACGACGATGCGCTGGCCGGGCGGATCAAGGCGTTCCGCGCGGCGCAAAGCGCCAGCGTGGCCGAACGTCCGGCATAAGGAAGACGGCGCATGATCCCCCCGGGCGAGACGATCGGTATCCTCGGCGGCGGCCAGCTTGGCCGCATGCTGGCCCAGGCGGCAGCCCAGCTTGGTTACCGGGTCCACGTTTATGCGCCCGAAGCGGACTCTGTCGCGGCAGAAGTCTGCGCGCGCTTTACCCGGGCGCAGTGGGACGATGCAGCGGCGATGGCCGAATTTGCCGCCGATTGCGCGGTCGTGACCTATGAGTTCGAGAATGTTCCGGTCGGCCCGCTGAAGGCGCTGGGATCGGTGCCGCTGCACCCCAATGCCCGCGCGCTGGAAGTGGCGCAGGACCGCCTGAACGAAAAGGAATTCGTCGAGCAGCTGGGCGGGCGCACGGCCCTCTACATGGCGGTCGACACGCGCGAGGACCTGGATGCGGCGCTGGTCCGGATCGGTGCGCCCGGCATCCTCAAGACCCGCCGCGAAGGCTATGACGGCAAGGGCCAGTGGCGGATCAATGCCGAACACGACGCCGACGGCATCGCTCTTGCCGGACAAGCACTGGTCTATGAAGGACTGGTCCGCTTCACCGCCGAGTTCAGCGTGATCCTGGTGCGCGGCACCGACGGCCGTATCGCCTTCTGGGACAGCGCCGAAAACGTCCACAGTGGCGGCATTCTGGCCCTGTCCACCGCCCCGGCCAGTGCCGAAGTCCAGGCCCAGGTCGAAGAGGCGCGGGCCCTTGCCGCCAAGGTGGCAGATGGACTGGGCTATGTCGGGGTCGCGGCATTCGAATTCTTCGCCACGGCCGATGGCCCGGTGTTCAACGAGATGGCTCCCCGGGTCCACAATTCGGGCCATTGGACCATCGAAGGCGCGGTCACCAGCCAGTTCGAAAATCACATCCGCGCAATCTGCGGGTTGCCGCTGGGCGATACCCGCCTCGCCGCAGCCAAGGTGGAGATGCGCAACATCATCGGCGATGCGGCCGAGGACTGGGCTGGGCTTCTGGCCGATCCAGCCAACCACCTGCACCTCTACGGCAAGGGCGAAGCCCGCCCCGGGCGCAAGATGGGCCACGTCACCCGGTTGACTTTCTGACGATGGGACGGCCCGAAATCGTCCTGGTAGTCGCCGTTGCCGATAACGGCGTGATCGGCGCAGCGGGCGGAATGCCCTGGCATCTTTCCGCCGACTTTCGCCGGGTGAAGGCGCTGACCATGGGCAAGCCGCTGGTCATGGGGCGCAAGACTTTCGATTCGCTGCCTGGAATCCTCCCTGGCCGGCGCCATATCGTAATCACCCGCGATCCCGAATGGACTGCCGAGGGCGCGGAGCGCGCCGAATCGCTAGAGCAGGCACTGGAACTCGCCAATGCGCCCGAAGTCATCATCTTCGGCGGGGCGCAGATCTATGCCCAGGCACTGCCCTTGGCGGACCGCATCGAACTGACCGAAGTCCACGCCGCCCCGGCAGGCGATACGCGCTTTCCGGACTTTGCCCGCAAAGCGTGGGAAGAGACTTGCCGCGAGAGCCATCCGGCAGAGGGTAGCGCCCCGGGGTTTGATTTCGTCACCTTGCTGCGTAAACGCGGTACCGGACAGCAACCGGAATGACTTTAAAGGCCATGACGCTCCCCCGTCTCGATGCAACGGCACCCATGCCCGAATCGCTGCGCGGCGCGATCATCGCGCTGGGCAATTTCGACGGCTTTCACCGCGGCCATCAGGCCGTCGCCGGGGAAGCGATGGCCTGGGCGCGGGCCGAAGGCCGCCCGGCCATCATCGCCACTTTCGATCCCCACCCCGTGCGCTATTTCGCCCCCGATGCCCCCCCGTTCCGCCTGACCACGCTGGACCAGCGCAGCGAACTGTTCGCGGCCGCGGGCGCCGATGCCATGCTGGTCTTTGCGTTCGGCAAGGACCTGGCCTCGACCAGTGCCGAAGACTTCATTGGCGACCTTCTGGTCCGCCGCCTTGGCGCAGCGGGAGTCGTGACCGGCGAGGATTTCACTTTCGGCAAAGGACGCGGCGGCAATGTCGCCCTGCTGGCCGAATTTGGCTCAGCCATCGGCCTGCGCTCTCGCGCGGTTGGACCGGTTCGCGAAGAAGGCGCGATCGTTTCGTCCAGCCGGATCCGCGATGCGCTGCGCCGCGGTGATTGCGGTGAGGCCACCCACCTGCTGACCCGGCCCTTTGCGATTCGCGGGCAAGTCGAACATGGCGCCAAGCTGGGCCGCTCGATCGGCTATCCCACGGCCAACCTGCGCCTCGGCAACTACCTGCGCCCGGCCTATGGCATCTATGCGGTGACCGGCCTCCTCCCCGGCGGCAAAATTGTCCACGGCGCGGCCAACCTGGGCATCCGCCCCAGCTTCGATCCGCCGATCGAACTCCTCGAACCCTATTTCTTCGACTTCTCCGGCGATCTTTACGGGCAGGAAATCGAGGTGGCACTGCACCACTACCTGCGGCCGGAGGCCAAGTTCGACAGCCTGGAAGCGCTGACCGCGCAGATGGAGCAGGACTGCCTGACCGCGCGCAAACTGCTTTCGGGCCTCTAAGGTCGGGACCTAGGCCTCTGCGCTCCACCAAAAAATTGCGCAAAGGCGCCGCCCCGGCTAAGGCCCCGGCGCTATGACCGAACAGCGCGACTATCGAGACACTGTCTTCCTGCCGAAGACCGATTTCCCCATGAAAGCGGGCCTCCCCCAGAAGGAGCCCGGCATTCTCGCGCGCTGGAACGAGCTGGGCCTCTACCGCAAGCTGCGCGACGCCCGCGCCGGTCGCGACAAGTTCATCCTGCACGATGGCCCGCCCTATGCCAATGGCGACATGCACATCGGCCATGCACTGAACCATATCCTGAAAGACATGGTCTGCCGCACCCAGAACCTGCTGGGCAAAGACGCGCCCTATGTTCCCGGCTGGGACTGCCACGGTCTGCCGATCGAATGGAAGATCGAGGAACAGTACCGCAAGAAGAAGCTGGACAAGGATCAGGTCGATCCAGTCGAATTCCGCGCGGAATGCCGCGCCTATGCCCAGCACTGGGTGGATGTGCAGCGCGAACAGGTCAAGCGGCTGGGGATCCTGGGCGACTGGGACAATCCCTACCTGACCATGGACCCGCAGGCCGAAGGCACCATTGTCGCCGAACTGCTGAAGTTCGCCGAAAGCGGCCAGCTCTATCGCGGGGCCAAGCCGGTGATGTGGTCGCCGGTCGAAAAGACCGCGCTGGCCGAAGCCGAGGTCGAATACGAGGACTTCACCTCGACCCAGATCGACGTGGCGTTCGAGATCACCGACAGCCCGATTGCCGAACTGGTCGGCGCCTATGGCGTGATCTGGACCACCACCCCGTGGACGATCCCGACCAACCAGGCTTTGGCTTATGGTCCGGAGGTGGAATACGCGCTGGTCAGCGATGGCACCCGTAGCTTCGTGGTAGCGGCGGAGCTGAAAGCGCAATTCGCCGCGCGGACCGGACTGGACCTTACGGACCGAACGACTTTCAAGGGCTCTGACCTAGCCGGAACCGTCGCTCGTCACCCGATGCACGCGCTGGGCGAATTCTTCGCCAAGCCCCGCCCCTTCCTGCCCGGGGATTTCGTCACCACCGACAGCGGCACCGGCCTGGTTCACATGGCCCCCGACCACGGCGAGGATGACTTCCTGCTGTGCAAGGAACACGGGATCGAACCGGTCTTCGCGGTCGAAGGCGATGGCAAGTACCGGGCGGACTGGGGCTGGCTGGGTGGTCAGGGATCGGTCATCAATCCCAAGTTCAACGCGCCGGACGGGCCGATCTGCACCGCGCTCGCCGAAACCGGCTGCCTGCTGGCCGCTTCGGCGGATTACCAGCATTCCTATCCGCACTCGTGGCGCAGCAAGGCCAAGGTGATCTTCCGCTGCACCCCGCAGTGGTTCGTACCAATGGATCGCAAGATCGACCGGCAGGCCCCGCTCTGCGCCACCGAAGCCGGCATCCGCAGCGATCAGCAGGCGGGCGAGACGCTGCGCGAAACCGCCATGGCGGCAATCGCCGCGACCCGCTTCGTGCCGGAAAAGGGCCGCAACCGCATCGGTTCGATGGTCGAGGGGCGGCCCGACTGGGTGCTCTCACGCCAGCGCGCCTGGGGCGTGCCGATCACCCTGTTCGTCGATCGCAAGACCGGCCAGTACCTGTGCGATCCCGCCGTCAACGCGCGGATCATTGCCGCGGTCAAGGCCGGCGGCGTCGACGCATGGAGCGACGCGCGCGCGCAGGAATACCTCGGCGACCAGTACCGCGCCGAAGACTATGAACGCGTCACCGACATTCTCGACGTATGGTTCGATTCCGGTTCGACCCATGCCTTCGTGCTGGAAAGCGGACGCTGGTCCGATCTGGAGCGTCCCGCCGGCTGGACCGGCCCGCGCGCCGACATGTACCTGGAAGGCAGCGACCAGCACCGTGGTTGGTTCCAGTCGAGCCTGCTCGAATCCTGCGCGACGCGCGGCCATGCCCCCTACAAGGAAATCCTCACCCACGGCTTCACCATGGACGCCAAGGGCATGAAGATGTCCAAGAGCCTGGGCAATACCATCGACCCGCTCAAGGTCATGGAAACCTATGGCGCGGACATCATCCGGCTGTGGGCGCTGTCGGTCGACTTCACCGAGGATCACCGCATCGGCGATGAAATCCTGAAGGGCGTGGCCGACCAGTACCGCAAGCTGCGCAACACCTTCCGCTATCTGCTGGGCGCACTGGATGGCTTCAGCGATGCTGAGCGGGTCGACATTGCGGCGATGCCGGAACTGGAGCGCTATGTGCTGGCGCTGACCGGCAAGCTCGACGCGGCCCTGCGCCAGGCCGTGCAGGACTATGACTTCAACACCTATGTCCGCGCGCTGACCGATTTCTGCAACGAGGACCTTTCGGCCTTCTTCTTCGATATCCGCAAGGACTGCCTCTATTGCGATGCGCCGACCGATCCGAAGCGCATGGCCTATCGCACCACGCTCGACATCCTGTTCCACGCCCTGATCCGCTGGGCCGCCCCGGTGCTGGTCTTCACCGCCGAGGAAGTATGGGGCACGCGTTATGCCGACGGCGGCAGCGTTCACCTGCTGGAATGGCCGGAGATTCCTGCCGCGCAGGTCGACATGGCGAAGTGGGACGCGCTGCGCGCAGCCCGGACCGCCGTCAACGAACAGATCGAGCCGATGCGCCGCGAAAAGGTCATCGGCTCCAGCCTGGAAGCCGCTGTGACCATTCCAGAGGCTGCGGGCGATACGGATCTGGCCGAACTGTTCATCGTCTCCTCCGTGACCCACGGCGACGCGCTGAACGTCACCCGCACCGAACACCACAAGTGCGGCCGCTGCTGGCGGCATTTGCCCGAAGTAACTGAGGACGGCGAACTCTGTTCACGCTGCGATCAGGTCGTTAATGGCTGAAACCAGGTTTGAAACCCGTCACCCTGAACTTGTTTCAGGGTCCATTCATCATCGCGAGCCAAAAGGCGCGGTGGCACGATGGATGCTGAAACAAGTTCAGCATGACGATGCAGGAAAGCAGAACGCGTGATCTTCACTGCCCGCCCCCGCCTGACCGGCCTCGCGCTTGCCGCTGCGATCTATGCGATCGACCAATGGCTGAAGCGCATGGTGGCTGGTCCCTGGGGACTGCGCGAGATCGGCGACCATCTGCCGCTTTTACCGTTCTTCGACCTGACCCGGACCCACAATTACGGCGTCTCGCTGGGCATGCTCACCGCAACCTCGCTGGAGATGCGCTGGGGCCTGGTTGCGCTGACCGCGCTGATCGCGCTGGTCGTGCTGGTCTGGATGCTGCGCGAGAAGGTCCTTGGCGAAATTCTGCCGCTGGCCATGGTGCTGGGCGGGGCGCTCGGCAACATCCGCGACCGCGTGCGGTTCGGCTATGTGCTCGACTATGCCGATTTCCACATCGGCGATTTTCGCCCATTCCTGATCTTCAACCTGGCCGATGTGGCAATCACCCTCGGCGTCGTTATTATCCTTGCCCGCAGCTTCCTGATCCGCGAAAAGACGGACCAGCAACCGGCGGGCGCTCCCGCCTCGGAGAATTGATACCATGCGCAAGTCAGCCCTGATCCTCCTTGGCACCTCGGTGCTGCTGTCCGCTTGTGGCGGCGGCGGGCTGTTCAATCGCCAGCGTCCGGACGAATTTGCTGTGCAGCGTCAGGCGCCGCTGGTGGTTCCGCCCGATTTCGCATTGGTTCCTCCCGCACCCGGGGCGCCGCGTCCAACTGACCAGAGCACGGCGGCGCAGGCCCAGAGCGCACTGTTCGGTCCAGCCGCCCCGCGTTCCGGCATCGAAACCTCGGTCAATCAACTGTCCGGCCAGGCCGCTCCGTCGATCCGTTCGACCGTGGGCGATCCGGCGACCCAGACCGTTGCGAAGGGCGACGCCACCCGCGACATCATCGCCGCTCCGGAAGGCGATGGCCGCGAGGCGCAGGCAACTGCCGGCGGCAATTAGGCCTGACTGGTTATTTGGATTGAAAAAGGCCCGGGGAAACTCGGGCTTTTTTGATTCACGCAAAGGCGCAAAGGACGCGAAGAGGTTGCGTTGGTTTCGGTCGAGGCGCGCCAAATCGACTTTGAGGAAATCGAGAGCGCTACGCGCAGTGCAGGCGCGACACCTTTGCGCCCTTTGCGCGAAGCTATTGAACCCTACTCCGCCCCGCTCTCGGTAACCAAACGGCTGACCAGCAGCTTGTCGATCTTGCGGCCGTCCATGTCGACCACTTCGAAACGCCAGCCCTGTTCGTGAAAGTGCTCGCCTTCGTGGGGCAGCTTCTTCATGACCGAGAGGGCAAAGCCGGCGGCCGTGGCATAGTCGCGGTCCTCGGGCAGATCGATGCATAAGCGGTCGGACAGGGCATCGGCGGGCAGCGATCCGGCGACCAGCAAGCTGCCATCCTCGCGCTCGACCACCATCGGTTCGTCGCCTTCGTCCTGATGGCTGGCGAAATTGCCGACAATCGCGCTGAGCAGATCGGCTGGCGTGACCACCCCTTCGAGATGGCCATACTCATCATGGACCAGCGCCATGGCGACGTCGGACTGCTGCAACAGGCGGAGGGCATCCATCGCGTCAAGCTGGTCCGGGATCACCTCGGCCTTGCGCATCAGGCGGGACAGCTGAACCTTGCGGCCGTTCAGCAGGACCGCCAGCACGTCCTTGACCTTGACCACGCCGACGATGTTGTCCGGGCTGCCATCGGCCACGGGCAGCAGCGAATGCGGGCTATCCTTGATCGCGGCGCGCACTTCGGCCTCGCTGGCACGGCGGTCAATCGTGTCCAGTTCCGTGCGCGGCGTCATCAGTTCGCGCACCGGGCGGTCGGCCAGGCGCATGATGCCGGTCATGATCTGGCGTTCTTCCTCTTCGATCACCCCGGACCGGGTGGCCTCGGCAAAGACCAGGTGCAGCTCCTCGGCGGTGAGCGACTGGCCATCCTTGCGGCGCACCCCAAGCAGGCGAACCAGGAACGACGACGAGCGGTCCAGCAACCAGACGAAGGGGGCGGCAACCCGCGCAACCACAGCCATCGGCACAGCGGCCGTCATGGCAATCGGCTCGGCGGCCCGCAACGCAATCTGCTTGGGCACCAGTTCGCCGACGACCAGACTGAAATAGGTCGTAAGAGCAATGACTATGGCAAATCCGGCTTCTTCTGCCCAGGCGGCGGGCATGCCCAGTGCTGCCAGCCGCTCGCCAGTCGGACCGCCCAGACTTGCACCCGAATAGGCCCCGGCAATGATCCCGACCAGCGTGATGCCGATCTGCACGGTCGATAGGAACTTGCCCGGATCGGAGGCCAGGACCAATGCGGTGCGGGCACCTTTGTGTCCGCCTTCCGCCGCCAGCTTGAGCCGTGCCGGACGCGCGGAGACGATCGCCAATTCCGACATTGCGAAGAGGGCATTAAGCAGGATCAATCCTGCGATGACGATCACGTCGGTCCAAGGATAGGGTGTCACGGGTCGATCCGGTAGCAGGTTTAGCCAGGAACGATAAGAGCCTCTGCACGCAATGGTTGCGAAGTTGGAACCCGGAGCATGCTAAACCGTTGACATTGCAACCCCTGTCAGGTTCCATTCATTTCACAGGCGACAGGGTTGAAACGCTTTCCGGCAATCCGAAAGGGAACGATGATGATCAAGACCCGCTGGCTCACTTCCGGTTTCGTCGCAGCTGCGCTGCTGACCACTTCGGCCTGCGTGACCGATCCTAATACCGGTGAAAAGAAGATTTCCCGCACGGCTATCGGCGGCCTCGGCGGCGTGGTGGCCGGTGGACTGCTGGGCGGCCTGATCGGCGGCAAGACGGGCCGCATCATCGGCGCCGGCATTGGCGGCGTGGCTGGCGCATCGGTCGGCTACCAGATGGACAAGCAGATCAAGGAACTGAAGGAGCAGACCGCCGGTTCGGGAGTCGACGTGACCGAGACCGACAATGGCAGTGCGATCCTGGTCAACTTGCCGGATGGCGTAACCTTTGATGTCGGCAGCGCCGCGCTGCGTCCCGAATTCCGGGCGACCTTGGACAAGGTGGCGCAAAGCCTGATCCAGTATCCCAACAGCTTGATCGACGTTTACGGACATACGGACTCGACAGGTTCCGATGCTTTCAATCAGACGCTGTCCGAAAGCCGCGCCCGCACCGTGATGAATTACCTCATCTCGCGCGGAGTCCCCGCCGCCCGCTTGCGCAGCCAGGGCTTTGGCGAAACGATGCCGGTCGCGTCGAACGACACGGCCGACGGCCGCGCCCGCAACCGCCGCGTCGAAATCAAGATCGTGCCGATCACGCAGGATGACGTGAACCGCGCCCGCACGGGACAGTAAACCGCAAAAATCTGGTCTAACGGGAAGGACTCGCCCCACGGGGCGGGTCCTTCTGCTATTCGCTCTGCGCCAGTTCGCGTGCGCGCCCCGCCAGTCGGTCCACTGCGGCCTGATGAATCGCCGAAGAGCAGACCAGGACTCCAAAGGCACGGGGATCGCGTTTGTTGTAGCCCAGCGGCTGGCCGAAGGCATCGGTTACCGCAGCCCCAGCTTCGCGCGCAATCAAGGCTGCAGCGCCGATATCCCATTCATAGCCCCAGCGCAGGGTTGCAACGAGATCGGCTTCATCGGCCGCAACCATGGCAATCCGCAAAGCAATCGAATTGGGCTGATCGACCGCAGTCAGGTCGGCATCGCTTTTGGGCAAGGCATGGGCCGGAACGCGTGCTCCGGCGAGATGCTTGCGCTGGCTAGCCACCAGCCGCTTGCCGTTCCGCCAGGAACCCTTGCCAGCCTCGGCATACCAGAACTCGCCACGCGCGGGGGCATCAAGCATGCCCAGCAACGGCCGCCCCGAGCTGACCAGCGCGACCGAGACCGACCAGCCGCTGCGCCCCCGAATGAAATCACGGGTCCCATCGATGGGATCGACCAGCCAGATCAGCCCGCCTTCGAGCCGCTCGGGCGCATCGATCGTCTCTTCAGACAGCCAGCCGGCAGAAGGCAGCAATTGTCCCAGCTCGCGCTTGAGAAATTCGTCCACTGCCAGATCCGCCGCACTGACCGGGCTGCCGCCGTGCTTTTCCCAGATCGTCGGATTGTGGCCATGCCCAGGCCAGGCACCCAGCGCAATCTGCCCGGCTTCGCGGACGATCGATTCCAGGCGCTCGCGGTCAATCACGTCACTACCTCCGCGCCAATTAAGAATGACTCGCAACTGGCGTTCATATTTCTACCTTGAAAGGGCTTCGAGGCCTTTTCAAGGCCGCTGGCCTGTGCTTAGGGCATCCGCAATCCCGGTGCCAGCACCACCCCCCACGGAGCCATTCACCCATGAACATTCACGAGTATCAGGGCAAGGAACTGCTCAGCCGCTTTGGCATCGCCATTCCCAAGGGCATTCCGGCGATGACCGTTGCCGAGGCCGTCGAGGCCGCCAAGCAGCTTCCCGGACCGCTTTATGTGGTCAAGAGCCAGATCCACGCCGGTGGCCGCGGCAAAGGCAAGTTCAAGGAACTCGGCCCCGATGCCAAGGGCGGCGTCCGCCTGGCCAAGAGCATTGAGGAAGTGGAAAGCCACGCCAAGGAAATGCTCGGCAATACCCTGGTCACGATCCAGACCGGTGATGCCGGCAAGCAGGTCAACCGTCTCTACATCACCGACGGAGTCGACATCGGCAAGGAATACTACCTGTCGATGCTGGTCGACCGCGCCACGGGCCGGATCGCGATGATCGCATCGACCGAAGGCGGGATGAGCATCGAGGACGTGGCCCACGAAACCCCGGAAAAGATCACCACGATCACCATCGACCCGGCCCAGGGCTTCATGCCGCACCACGGCCGGGCGCTGGCTTTCGGTCTCAAGCTGAAGGGTGACCTCAACAAGCAGGCCCAGGTTCTGGGCAAGCAGCTCTACGACGCCTTCGTCGCGCTCGACTGCTCGATGATCGAAATCAACCCGCTGGCGGAATCTGACGGCAAGCTGCTGGTGCTCGACACCAAGATGAGCTTCGATTCGAACGCGCTGTACCGCCACCCCGACGTGCTCGCCCTACGCGACGAGACCGAGGAAGACCCGGCCGAAGTCGAAGCGAGCGAATACGACCTGGCCTACATCAAGCTCGACGGCAACATCGGCTGCATGGTCAACGGCGCCGGCCTGGCCATGGCGACCATGGACATCATCAAGCTGAACGGTGAATTCCCGGCCAACTTCCTGGACGTCGGCGGCGGCGCTTCGAAGGAAAAGGTCACCGCGGCGTTCAAGATCATCCTCAAGGACCCGGCGGTGAAGGGCATTCTCGTCAACATCTTTGGCGGGATTATGAAGTGCGACATCATCGCCGAGGGCATCGTTGCCGCGGCCAAGGAAGTGAACCTGTCGGTTCCGCTGGTGGTCCGCCTTGAAGGCACCAACGTCGAACTTGGCAAGCAGATCCTCGAAGGTTCGGGCCTGCCGATCGTTTCGGCCAGCGATCTGGGCGATGCCGCAAAGAAGATCGTCGCGGAAGTGCGCAAGGTCGGATAAGCCGCCTACCACCACTGCAGGCATTCAGGGCCGGCTCCGCACCTGCGGAGCGGGCCCTTTGCTTTTCCGTTCGTAATTTCCCGATTCGCCACTTGACCGCATAGGAATGCACGGCAATGGCAGGGGCGGTTGCGGGCGTCACACCAAACCTCCCAGACTGGGTTGACGTTTCCGTAAACGTAAACTAGGCGCGGCAGCGTCCATTCAACGGGAAAGGCTTGAACCTCATGAAAGCCCTGGTCTGCGTGAAGCGCGTGATCGACTACAATGTGAAGCCGCGGGTCAAATCCGACGGCACTGGTGTCGATCTCGCCAACGTCAAAATGAGCATGAACCCCTTCGACGAAATCGCCGTCGAAGAAGCGATCCGCCTGAAGGAAAAGGGCGTGGTCACCGAAATCGTCGCGGTTTCGGTCGGCCCGGCGAAGGCCCAGGAAACGCTGCGCACTGCGCTGGCCATGGGCGCTGACCGCGCCGTGCTGGTCCAGGTGGGCGACAACGACGAAGTCGAGCCGCTGGCCGTAGCCAAGATCATCAAGGGCGTCGCTGAAGAAGAAGGCGTCCAGCTGATCATCACCGGCAAGCAGGCGATCGATGACGATTCGAACCAGGTCGGCCAGATGGTCGCCGCACTGATGGGCCGCCCGCAGGGCACCTTCGCGAACGAAGTCACCGTCGAAGGGGACAGCGTGGTCGTGAAGCGCGAAATCGACGGCGGTCTGGAAACCGTGAAGCTGGCCCTGCCGGCGGTGGTCACCACCGACCTGCGCCTCAACGAGCCGCGCTATGCCTCGCTGCCCAACATCATGAAGGCCAAGTCCAAGCCGCTCGCCACCAAGGCCCCGGCGGACTACGGCGTCGACATCGCGCCGCGCCTCAAGACCCTCAAGGTCAGCGAACCGCCGGTCCGTTCGGCCGGCATCAAGGTGGCCGACGTGGACGCCCTCGTCGCCAAGCTCAAGGAAATGGGAGTAGCGTAATGGCCAAGACGCTCGTTTGGGTCGAACACGACAACGCATCGGTCAAGGATGCTACCCTGGCTGCCGTCACCGCCGCTTCGCAGCTTGGCGAAGTCCACCTGCTGGTCGCGGGTTCGGGCTGCGGCGCCGTCGCTACGGCTGCTGCGCAGATCGCAGGCGTGGGCAAGGTCCACGTCGCCGACGACGCTGCCTATGCCAATGCCCTGGCTGAAAACGTCGCTCCGCTTATCGCCTCGCTGATGGCTGACCATGACGCGTTCCTTGCGCCTGCCACCACCACGGGGAAGAACATCGCACCGCGCGTCGCGGCCTTGCTCGACGTGATGCAGATTTCCGACATCCTTTCGGTCGAAGGGCCCAAGACCTTCACCCGTCCGATCTACGCCGGCAACGCGATTGCCACGGTTGAATCGAGCGATGCCAAGCTGGTCATCACCGTGCGCGGCACCGCCTTTGCCAAGGCCGCTGCGACCGGCGGTTCGGGCAGCGTGGAAGCCGTTTCGGGCCCCGGCGCCGCTGGCACCAGCACCTTCATCAGCTCGGAAATCGCCAAGAGCGAGCGTCCGGAACTGACCAGCGCCAAGATCATCGTTTCGGGTGGCCGCGCGCTCAAGGACGCTGATACCTTCGCGGCTGTCATCACCCCCTTGGCCGACAAGCTGGGCGCCGCCATCGGCGCCAGCCGCGCGGCAGTCGATGCGGGCTATGTCCCGAACGACTACCAGGTCGGCCAGACCGGCAAGATCGTGGCTCCGGAAGTCTATGTCGCCGTCGGCATCTCGGGCGCGATCCAGCACCTGGCGGGCATGAAGGACTCCAAGACGATCATCGCGATCAACAAGGACGAAGACGCCCCGATCTTCCAGGTCGCGGACATCGGCCTGGTCGCCGACCTGTTCACCGCCGTGCCGGAACTGACCGGCAAGCTGTAAACAGCGCGAACCGCGAAACAGAAAAGGCCCTGCTTCGGCGGGGCCTTTTTTTGTCCGATTTTCGCGGCCAATCTTTTTATTTTATTTCATGCAGTTACAGTGATTTCTCTGGCAACGGAGATTCACCATGTTCCGCCGAATTTCAGTGCTGCTGCTTGCCCTCGCTTTCGCATCTTCTGCACGCGGGGCGGAGACAGTGCCCATTTCCCTGATCAAGACCAGCAGGTGGGAAGTGAACTATGACAAGGAAGCCTGCCATCTGTTGTCGAAGTTCGGCACAGGAAAGCAAGCGACGATTGTTCGCCTGACCCGGTATGCGCCAAGCAGTTCATTTGATCTGACGCTAATCGGCGAATTGTTTGCCACGCGCGAAGCGGTCAGAAAGATCGAAGTCGACTTCGGACTTGGTCATGCAATCAAACGGGATGCCTTGGCTGGGACAATTGGCAACAAGCTGCCAATGCTTCTGCTTGGCTCGACACGAATCGACGGTTTGGAACCAACTGACACGCAACAGTTGGTTCCCAGGATCACCCCCGAGCAAGAAGCGAGCGCCACAGCGATCAGCTTCAAACTCCTCGGCGGGAAGCGTTACCGCCTGGAATCGGGGTCTTTGGCACCCCCCCTGGCCGCCTTGCGCAAGTGCGTAGACGATCTTGTAACCACTTGGGGTTTTGATCCCGCGCAGCAAGCCGCATTGCAAGAACCCGCCGTTCCCCTCACATCGCCAAGTTCCTGGCTTCAGGGTGAGGACTATCCAGCTGGTTCACTTTACCGGGGAGAGAATGGTGTCGTGACATTCCGACTGACAGTCGCGGCAAACGGCTCCTTGGAGAGCTGTCACATCCTATACCGCACCAATCCCGACAAATTCGCCGACCTGACCTGCAAATTGCTGGCAAAGCGCGCCCGGTTCCATCCCGCCATTGACGCACAGGGCAACAAGGTCAGGTCATTATACATCAACAGCGTTCATTGGCTGGCCAGCAAGTGAAAAACTGACTGCCGCCGTCGATCCGACGAGCATGAATGCCAAGCATCTTCCGTTTAGGACCTAAGGCAATCGCTCGTAAAGAATGATCGGGGCTGCCCCTTCGCTTTCCTGCCGCCCGTATCGCACGAAGCCAAGCTGCTGTGCGAGCCGGTCGCTTGCCGCATGACCTTGCTCGATCATGCAGGCGACGCGCTGCGCTCCATGGGTCGCGTCGAACCAGGCAAGCGCAGCTTCCATCGCTTCGCGGGCGATCCCTTGGCCCCAATGATCCTGGTGAATGATCCAGCCGGCTTCGGGCACGTTGTCCATGCCCTGCGCTGCGCCGAAACCGCGGTGGCTGCGAAATATGCCGCAATTGGCGATGATCCGGCCTTCTCCCTTCAGGCGGACCATGAAGGTGCCATAGCCCCACAGCGACCATGACCCCGCGTTGCGCAAGAGCCGGGCAAAGGCGTCCATTTCCGTGGGGACAAAGGAGCCGAGGAAACGCCGCGTCTCCTCCGCCAGAGTCAGGTCGAACAGGTCGGCCAGATCGCCCTGCTGCGGCTGCCACAGTTCCAGGCGCGGCGTTGTCAGGACGGGCCGGGTCATAGCAATTGATCAATCACGTGGATCAGCACCCCGACCAAGCCGCCGACCAGGGTGCCGTTGATCCGGATGAACTGCAGATCTCGGCCCACCGCCCCTTCGATCCGGTCTGTCACTGTCGCGGCGTCCCATCGCTTTACCGTTTCCGACACGAGCCGCACGATCTGGTCACCATAACGGACCGCAACACCAACCAAAGTGCGGCGGGCAAAACGGTTGATCTGCCATTGCAGCGCAGGATCGTCGCGCAAGTGGCGGCCAAGTTCGGCCAGGGCCTCACTCAACTGGCCGGTGGATTCGCCGGCTGGCCGCCGCAGCCGCGCCAGCATCGCCGTGCGCATCCTCTCCCACACCCCTTGCCACCAGGTGGATACCGCGGGGTTTTCGATCAGATCGCGTTTCATCCGCTCGACCTTGGCGCGCAATTCGGGATCGTGCTGCAGGTCATGGGCAAGCTTGGCCAACCCCTCCTCGATCTTACCGCGAAGCGGATGATCCGGATCGACGATCACTTCGGCCAGCAGCTTGTACAGCCCGTCGATCACCGAATTGGCAAGACGCTCATCCAGACCGGTCCAGCGCAAGACCGCATTGGCACGGCGGTGGATCAAGTCACGCACCAGCGGCTCGTTGTCCTCCAGCGTCAGGCCGCTCCAGCGCACCAGGGATTCGATCACTGGCAGGTGGCGCCGGTCTACAATCATCGTGCCCAGCATCTGCCCGATCAGCGGAGACACCTCGAGCTTCTCCAGCTGACGGAACAGGCCACCCCGAACCTGGGTACCAAGGCGCTCCGGATCGAGCGATTCGAGCACCTGCGCAAGCAGTTCCGCCGCGCCGTCGCGCAGCCGCGTGCTGCCGCCCCGGGCCGGATCCGCCAACCAGTCCCCCGCCGAACCAGCCAGGTTCATGTTCGACAAACGCCGCGCCACAACCTGCGGAGTGAGGAAATTCTCGCGCAGGAACTGCCCCATCGTCTCGGCAATACGGTCCTTGTTCTCGGGAATGATCGCGGTGTGCGGAATCGGCAAGCCCAACGGATGACGGAACAGCGCGGTCACCGCGAACCAGTCGGCCAAGCCGCCCACCATGGCCGCCTCGCTGAATGCCAGCACATAGCCCCAGGCGGGATGAAGATCGTGAAAATGGCGGGCGATCAGGAACACGCCCGCCATCAGCACCAAGAGGCCCGTGGCGAACATCCGCATCCGCCGCGCCTTGTCCGGCGGCAGGGGCACCCGCATGGACCGGTGCCGACGGATGGCGGGCCCGCTCACTCTGCCGGAACGGCTCCATGCGGCGCCGCAGCATCCTTGCCGGGCTCGCGGTCACGGTCGGGCTGGTAAGTGAGGAAGGTGCGACGCAGGCGCGGGCCCAGGCGGGTTTCCAGACCGCTCGCAAGGCTAAACCCAGCCGGAACGATCAATAGGGTCAGCAGGGTGGAAAGGGTCAGACCGCCGATCACCACCGTGCCCATCGGGGCGCGCCAGGCACTGTCGCCACCGATGGAAAGTGCGGTTGGGATCATCCCCGCCGTCATCGCCACAGTCGTCATCACGATCGGCTGCGCCCGCTTGTGTCCGGCTTCGATGATCGCTTCGAAGCGCGATGCGCCGCGCGCCATTTCCTCAATCGCAAAGTCGATCAGCAGAATCGAGTTCTTGGCGACGATCCCGAACAGCATCAGGATACCGATGAATACCGGAAGCGAAACGGGTTGGCCAAACACGAAGAGCAACAACAAGCCACCCAACGGAGCCAGCAGCAGCGAGCCCATGTTGACCAGCGGCGAAACGAACCGATGATAGAGCAGCACGAGCACGCCGAATACCAGCAGGACCGCAGAGCCGAGAGCAATGGTAAAGCTGGTGATCAGTTCCTGGAACACTTCGTCTTCACCAAACGGCTTGTTGCTGACGCCCCGGGGCAGATTGGTCATGATCGGGAGCTTGTTGATCTCCTTCATCACGTCACCCTTCAGCGCGCCCGGCGCAAGGTCGGCGCCGATAAAGACACGCCGTTCCTGGTTATAGCGCCGGATCGAAACCGGGCCCGAACCAAAGCTGATGTCCGCAACCCGCGCCAGGGGAACCGAGCCGCCCGAAGCGGTCTGGACCGGCAGATTTTCGATCACGCTGATATCACGCCGGGCATCCTCCGACAGGCGGACCCGGATCGGGATCTGGCGATCCGACAGCGAAAACTTCGCCGCGTTCTGATCGATGTCGCCAATCGTTGCGATGCGGATCGTCTGGCTCAACGCCGCAGTGGTAACCCCCAGGCTGGCGGCCAGTTCCTGGCGCGGGGTGATGATCAATTCCGGACGGCGCGTGTCTGCCGCAATGCGCGGCGCGACCACGCCCCGAACGCCCTTCATCTGTTCCACCAGCTGGGTTGCAGCCCTTTCCAGCAGAACCGAATCCGCACCAGTCAGCATGACCGAGATCGGGCGGCCGATCCCGCCAGGGCCGATCTGGTTGAACTGCTGGAAAGTGATCCGCGCATCGGGAATGCTTTGCAGGATCGGTGTGAGTTCGCGTTCGAACTCCTGACTGGTCGTTTCGCGGTCCTTCTTGAAGGAGATGAACAGGCGGCCATTTGCTTCGCGCACCCGTTGCTGGATGCGCTCCACCTCAGGACGCTGGGCAATGATTGCGGCGACCGCATCCGCAACCGCATCGGTCTGCTCCAGAGTGGTGCCGGGGACCATTTCGATAGCGACCTGGCTGGTATCCTGGTTAATGTCAGGGAAAAGCTGCGCCGGAATGCTGACGAAGAGGACGCCGGACAGAATCAACGAAAAAAGACCGATCCCCATCATCCAGATGCGATGGTCGAACATCCGCGCCCAGAAGCGCCGAACCCAGAACAACGACCAGCCGAAAAAGCCTTGGTCATCCGGGGCGGCGGTGAACCGCGCAAGCAGTGAACCGATCAACGCAGTCAGAGCGCAGCCTAGGACAAAACTGATCGGCAAGCCAAACAACAGGCCGAACGTGACGACCAGCGGATTGGGGCCCTTGGCCACTTCGCCATCCGCCGGCGGTGGGCCGCCAAACAGCAGGAAATAGAACGCCGCAGCCGCAAAAGCGAAACCAAGCGCCATATAAGCCGGATGGCCCGGCACGCGCGTCAAAAGGGCGCGACGGGCCTTGGCTTTGCTGTCATCCAGCGACCAGTGGAGCACCCGCAAGTACCGGTCCATCCAAGGGCCGCTGCCGTGTTCCGCCGCGCCATGCGCCTTGAGGAAATAGGCCGCCACCATCGGAGTAATCATACGGGCGACCGCAAGGCTCATCAGCACCGAGGCGACAACGGTCCAGCCAAAGTTCTTGAAGAACTGCCCGGGAATCCCCGGCATGAGACCAACCGGCAGGAACACCGCCACGATCGAGAACGTCGTCGCGACCACGGCAAGGCCGATTTCGTCAGCCGCGTCGATCGCCGCTTGATAGGCACTTTTGCCCATCCGCATGTGTCTGACGATGTTCTCGACCTCCACGATCGCATCGTCGACCAGCACCCCGGCCACCAGCCCGAGTGCGAGCAGCGACATCTGGTTCAAGGTGAAGCCCAGCATGCTAATGAACCAGAAAGCCGGGATGGCTGAGAGCGGAATGGCGATCGCGGAAATGATCGTCGCGCGCCAGTCGCGCAGGAAGAAGAACACCACGATCACCGCTAGGATCGCCCCTTCGACCATGGCCGCAATCGAGCTTTCGTATTGCGACTTCACATAGTCGACCGACGTGAACAGGCGGGTGAACTTGATTCCCGGGGTCTGCTTTTCAAGCTGTTCGAGCTTGGCCACCGCCCCATCGTAAACCGAAACGTCGGACTCGCCGCGTGCCCGCGCGACCGAGAAGGTTACCACGGGCTTGCCATCGGTCTTGCCGATCGAAGTCACTTCGCCATAGCTGTCGGACACCTTGGCGACCTCGGCCAGCTTGACCGTGCGACCCCCGCCCAGAGGGATATCGATCTGGGACAGTTCGAATGCATTCGGTGCATTGCCCAGAACCCGGACCGATTGGCGCGACCCGGCGATCTCGGAGCGTCCGCCTGCAGCATTAAGGTTGAACTGGCGCAAAACCCCGTTGATCTGACTGGCCGTCACGCCAAGTGACTGCATCTTGGCCGGATCAAGCACCACCAGAATTTCACGGTTAACCCCGCCAGCACGCTCGACCGAAGCCATTCCGGAAACGCTTAGCAAGCGCTTGGTCACTGTGTCGTCGACAAACCAGGACAATTGTTCGATCGTCATGTCATCGGCAGCGACGGCAAAATAGCCAATCGGTTCCGCGGAGGTTTCCAGCTTGAACACCTGGGGTTCCAGAATGCCGTCAGGCAAGCTGCCGCGCGCTTGATCGACCGCGTTCTTCACGTCGTTCAGCGCTTCGATGATATCGGTTCCGATTTCAAACTCGACACCAGTGATGCTGTTACCTTCGCGGGCTTCGGACTGCAGGCTTTTTACACCTTGTACCGTTCGCAACGACGCTTCGATCTTCTGGGTGATCTGGTTCTCAATTTCGGCAGGCGCCGCGCCAGGCTGACTGATGATCACCTGAATCACAGGAAATTCGATGTCCGGATCGTTCTGGACCTTCATTTGCGAGAAGGCGACCATTCCGGCCAGCATCAGCCCAATGAACAGGATGATCGGAACCACCGGATTGCGAATGCACCAAGCCGAAATGTTGTTGAGGTTCATGCCTTGACTTAGCTCCGGCCTAAGTTGTAATTTTTATATTGGAACCAAGGAGATAAGCTATGCATCTGCTCGATTCCTGGCTTAAATGGGCTCTTCGCAAATAATTTCACGCCGCACGGGCAGTGCTGATTGCCTTCGATCTGGCTAGCCAGACCCAATCATGGCGCTGGCGCTTCATGATTTCGGCATTACCGGCTTAATGGATTCACCAGGCTGCAGGAAACCGCCAGCGCGCAAGACCACGCGTTCGGTGCCGGCAAGACCTTCTGCCACGATAATCCCTTGCGCGGTTACCCGGCCCTGTTTGACCGGGCGTCGTTGCACCTTGTTGTCGGCGCCCACGACATAGACATAACTGCCCTGCGCGTCGGACAGGATTGCCGATTCCGGCAGAACCGGCGCCACCACTGTTCCGGACTTGATCACCACCGAGGCAAAGCCGCCCGGACGCAGTTCAGGCGCATAGGCCAGCGCAATGCGGGCCGTTCCCTGACGCGATGCCGGATCGATCACCGGAGCGATCTGCCACACCTGCCCGGTAAAGGTTTTTTGCGAGCCGACTGGAACGACATCGGCGGAAACGCCGGGGTTAAGCGCGGCAAGATCGGTTTCGCCAAGCTGCGCCTTCAGCTCCATTTCGCCGCCCTTGGCCAGACGGAACAGGACACCAGAACCGGCGCTGACCACTTGGCCCGGCTCGATCCGACGCTCCAGCACCAAGCCGGCCGCCGGAGCAACGACATTGAGGCGGCGCATCTGCGCACCGAGTACGCCCGCCTGGGCACTGGCCACGCGGACCTGGGCCAACTGGGCATCGCGTGTGGCGCGCAGGCGATCGACATCGGCTTTCGAAACGAAGCCCTTGTCGACCAGTTTCAACGCGCGCTGGTAATTCGCTTCGGCCAGATCAGCATTGGCGCGCGCCACCTGGATTTGCGCGGTCTGGCTGGCCGCCTGCTGGACCTGAACCGAACGGTCGATCACCGCAAGCACCTGGCCGGCGCCAACCCACTGGCCGGGCTCAACCAGAACCGAAACCACCTGACCACCTTCACCAGCGATACCCACAGGCATTTCCCGCCGTGCAGCCAAGGTCCCAGTCGCGCTGATCGTGCCCTGGACGGTGGTCCGCCCAGGAACCACCACAGTTACCGTCGGCGCCTGATCCTTTTTGGCCTCACCTTCAGCGCCCTTGCCGGTGCGGTTGACGAAATAGGCGATTAGAACAATCGCGACCAGGACGCCGAGCGCCAACAGGATCAGATTGCGACGCGACCGGCGGTCTTCCTCTCCACCTTCGAGCAGCGGATTATCCTGTTCGACTTCTATGCCCGTTTCGTAATTCATAACCGCTTCGCCTTCGCCCCCGGATCGGCAACACGTGCAGCGCCAGTCTGGTGCGCATCCGGTCTACTGTGTTACTATGATAACTCACCCGTCGCAAGCCCATGAATCTTGGGCAGGACGATTTGGCCCGCCATAGGCTGCTTGCCTCCGCCCGGCAATGACGCGCTCGGCAGACGGCAATGCTGCTTCGGCCAAATGCATGAAGCGCAAGGAAGCTTGGGAATAGCAGGCAGCCGGAGCGGGGCAAGGACCCTGCTCCGGTGCCATTTCGGTCCAACAGATCTGGTGTCAGTACTTGAGCTGGCGCTCGTAAAGATCGCGGTAGTGCTGAATGCGCGTCACCCGCAGGCCCTGCATACCCGACCGATCGACCGCGCGTTGCCACGAAGCAAATTCTTCGAGCGTCAGGTTATAGCGTTCGCAGACTTCATCGATGGTCAACAACCCGCCATTGACCGCAGCAACCACTTCAGCCTTGCGCCGCACGACCCAGCGGGTCGTGTCCGGAGACGGAAGCGAATCAAGCGTCAGGGGCTCGCCAAGCGGGCCAATCACCATCGCAGGTCGGATCTTCTGGTTTTCGATCATCATTATCCTCGACCACCGGTCTTGGTTGTTCCGGCGGCAAGCTCCCCACTGCCAGCAGCAGCTTTGCAATCTGCTGAACTGATTGGGTTAACGCCGCAGGAGGGATTGGTGCGACCCGTCCTCTGCCACTGGACAAAGCCCCCGATCGGAGCCGCCGCCGAATTGCGCAGGAGCTCTCCTGCCAAGGCATGCGCGGCACTCAGACGGGCGTGCAGCTCGCCCCAGTCAGGCGCGCCGTTTTGCACCCCGTCGCGCGGCAGAGAAACCCGGCCGCGCAGCCTGGCCATAAGATCATTGGCGATGTCCATGGACCGGGGGATAGAAGAACAAGGTCAAGAACCGGTAAAGGCGCTGTTTACCCGGCGTTGATCTTGATTACCCAGGTCCTGCCCGGTCCCTAGGTCTTTTTTGCCATGCGCGGCAGGGCCGTGTATGGCCGCGCCAGCCATGGTCACTCTTTCCAATCCGTCCCCCGCTCTGCGCGATCCAGCGGAACTGTTCCAGTTGTCCGGTTCGCTTGCCGGCAAGCGTATCGTCGTGGCGATGTCGGGCGGGGTCGACAGCTCCGTCGTCGCCGCACTCGCGGCAAGAAGCGGCGCCGAAACCATCGGGGTTACCCTGCAGCTTTACGATTACGGCGCAGCAACCGGGCGCAAGGGCGCATGCTGCGCAGGCGACGACATCCGCGATGCGCGCGCAGTGGCCGACCGGCTGGGCATTGCCCATTACGTCTTCGATCACGAAAGCCGGTTCCGCGAGGACGTGGTCGAACGCTTTGCCGATGACTATCTTGCCGGACGCACCCCGATCCCCTGCATTCGTTGCAATATGGGTCCGAAGTTCACCGATCTTCTGGCCATGGCCCGCGAACTGGGTGCGGACTGTCTGGCAACGGGGCACTACGTGCGCCGGATCCAGAGCCCGGCTGGCGCGGAATTGCATCGCGCGCTCGATCCGGCACGCGACCAATCCTATTTCCTCTACGGCACGACCGAGACCCAGCTCGATTTCCTCCGCTTTCCACTGGGTGGACTCCCCAAGCCAGAAGTGCGGGCCATCGCCGAGGCCGAAGGCTTGCGCGTCGCAGCCAAGCCCGACAGCCAGGACATCTGCTTTGTCCCGGATGGTGACTATGCCAAGATCGTCCGCGCGGTCCGTCCCGAGGGGGGCGAGCCTGGCGAAATCGTCCACGCCCAGACCGGCGCTGTACTGGGCGAGCACAAAGGCATCATCCACTATACCGTTGGCCAACGCCGCGGGCTGGAGATCGGTGGGCAGGCAGAGCCGCTGTATGTGACAGGTCTGGATGCACCGTCGCGCAAGGTGCTGGTCGGCCCGAAGCATCTCCTCGCCGTCCGCTCAGCCCGCATTACCGAAACCAACCGGATTGGCCCCCTGCCGGACGAGCCGCTGACCGCCAAGGTCCGCTCACTTGCAAGGCCGGTCCGGGTGAAACTGGAAGGCTCGTTTGGCGACGGCAGCGAAGCCACGCTTCACTTCGACCAGCCGGAATATGGCGTCGCTCCGGGTCAGGCGGCGGTCGTCTATGCCGGAGACCGGGTGATTGGCGGCGGCTGGATCGACGCGACCGAACCTGCGTAGCCGTTGCCTAGCAGGGCTGGGCGATCAGGTTCCGGCCGGTAAAAACCACGTCCGCAAGTGATGCCGCACAGGCGCATTCGCCTCCACGGATGAACTCTCCGCCAACCTCGGCGCTGCCATCCAGCGGAATGACCAGCAGCGGCCCGGCATAACGCAGCGCGGTTTCAGCAGGCGGCACACCGTCCACGCGGTCGAGCCGGAAATGCGGCCCGTCAACCAGAGTCACCGCTCCGCCGTCAGTCACCCGTTTTACCAGTCCGCGGTCGTAAGCACCGCCACGCGCAACGGCCATCCCCTCTTCAAGATGCAACTCGCGCGGTCGACCATAATCATAGAGCCGATAGGTCATGTCGCTGTTCTGCTGCACTTCGATTAGGCTGAGGCCGGCGCCAATGGCATGGACGGTCCCGGCCGGGATGTAGAAGAAGTCACCCGCCTGGACCGGATGCCAGTCAAGCAGGTCTTCGATCGTCCCGTCCAATGCAGCAGCGCGCATAGCCTCGGCATCTAGTTCGCAACGAAAGCCAATACCCAGCCTGGCGCCCGGCTGCGCATCCAGAATGAGCCAGCACTCTTCCTTGCCCCGCTTTCCGGCAGGCGCCGCTTCATCGGATGGATGCACCTGAACCGACAGCGCTTCGCTGGTGAAGATATATTTCACCAGCAGCGCCTCTAGCTGCGCCGGAGGTTCGAACCAGACTTCACCCACCCGGACCGGGGTGGAAATGGCAAAAGGCGCGGGCAAGCGTTCGCAACCCCAGGGCCGTTCGACCATGCGCAAGGGCAAGCGCACGCTCACTGATTGACCGCGCCGTCCAGCTTGCCGACCAGTTGCGTCCCTGCGCGCGTGGTCACCAACACTTCATTGCCGTCGACAACAATGATCACGTCGTCGAGGCCAATCGCCGAAACTCGCGGGCCATCACTTTCAACCAGGACATTGCGGCAATCGACCAGTTCGGCCGTACCTTGCACTGAATTGCCTGCCCCGTCGCGCGCACGTGCAGCCAGGAGGGCGTCCCAGTTGCCGATATCCGACCAACCCATCTGCGCCGGAACCATCGCCGCACGGGTCGTGTTTTCCATCACCGCATAGTCGACTGATTCGCTTTCGATCCCGCCAAACGCGCTTGCATCGGGATAGAAACGGGCGCCTTCGACCCGGCCTTGCTCCACGGCCGCACGGACCAGAGCGGCGATCTGGGGGCGGTGCTGGGCAAGTTCGGCCAGAAAGGTGCCCGCGCGGAACGCGAAGATCCCGCCGTTCCAGGCATAACCGCCATCCGCCAAAAACGCCTTGGCGCGGGCAAGATCCGGTTTCTCCACAAACCGCGCTACCTTGAAGCCCAGCGCATCGATCGGTTCGCCGCGCTGAAGATAACCGAACCCGGTTTCTGGTGCTGTCGCCGCGATGCCAAAGGAAACCAGCCAGCCCTCGCTGGCCAGAACAGCGGCAGCTTGCGCCGCACGCTGAAATGCGGCCGGATCGGCAATATGATGATCGCTTGGGCAGACCAGCATGATCGCATCGTCCGGCAAACGAAGCGCCGCCAGCGCAATCGCGGCCGCCGTATTTCGGGCACAGGGCTCGACAATCGTCTCACCCCCCCGCCCAGCCGGCCATTGCGCTTCGACGTGGGACAAATGAGCTGTACCGGTTACCACGATCGGATCGGCAAAGCCGGCGCTAACCGGGCAGCGGGCAAGGGTCGCCTGAAACAGGGTGCAGTTGTCTACCAGTGGCAGAAACGGCTTGGGCCTGGCCGCGCGGCTGCGCGGCCACAGCCGTGTGCCGCTGCCTCCGCACAAGACCACTGGATGGATTGCAGTTGTGCTCATGACCGGATGCCAGGTTCCCTTGATGCCCGGTTACTTGTCGGGCCACCGTTCCAACTGGCATCCCGGACCGTCGCGATAAGTGGCGGTCTCGCTTGCCAGCAGCGGAAACCGCGCCGTCACGCTCTTGCTTTGGGCATCCTCGCTGAGCGTGATCAACTCCATGCCCGGTTCAAAGTCCTTTTTGCAATCTCCGAGATCACGTCCACCCACAAATCTGCACGAACACGCGACCCGTGCCCCATAGGCGGCCCCGGTTTTCGCGTAGCCGTTCAGCGGCTTCCAGAAAAAGGCGGCAAGCGCAATAAGCGAGGCCAGCCCCAGCAAAAGCGCACGTCCGCGCCATGGCGAGCGGTAGGGGGAATTCTGTTTCACAGTTGCCATTCGCGGACCTTTGGGCAAGGGATATAGACAGGATGACACGCCCAAAGTTCCTTATCGTCCCGTTGCTTGCCGCACCAGCCCTGTTCGCTTGCAGCGATCCGGCACCGGTAAAGCTGCCTCCTCCGGACGAAACAGCGCGGGCAACCGTCGCGGAAAACCCCCGGGCGAATCGGGACCAGCTGGTTCGCGCTGCGGACGCGCTGTTTACCGATCCGCAGAATGCGGAAACGCGTGCGCTGGTCGTTCTCCACGACGGGCAGCCGGTCGTGGAACGCTACGGCCCCGGGTATGACCGGAACACCCGGTTTGTCTCCTGGTCGATGGCCAAGACCATCACCGCGGTGATGATCGGACAACTTGTTGCCGATGGCCGACTAAAGCTGGACGAAAGCGCCCCTATTCCAGCTTGGCAGCGTCCAGGCGATCCGCGCGGCGAGATCACTTTGCGCGACCTGCTGCAGATGCGCTCGGGCTTACGCCACACCGAAGCCGGGAACCCTCCTTACGCCAGCGATGAGGTGCGAATGCTGTTCCTCGATGGGCGCGACGACATGTCCGCTTATGCCGAGGCCCAGCCGCTCGAGGCAAATCCAGGCAGCAAATGGGAATATTCCAGCGCAACCACCGTCATTCTTGCCGATATCGCAGCGCGCGCCCTGACCCCCAGCAGCAATCCCGTCGTGCGGATGAACGCGGTGCGCGACTATTTGCGCACCCGCCTTTTCGAACCGATCGGGATGAAAGGCATGGTCCCGGAATTCGATGCTGCCGGAACCCTGATTGGCGGCAGCTTGATGCACGGTACAGCGCTCGATTTTGCCAAGTTCGGGGAATTCCTCCGCAACCGGGGCGCGGTGAACGGAGTGCAACTGGTGCCGCCAGCCTGGATCGACTTCATGACCAGCCCAAGCCCCCGCAATCCAGGCTATGGGGGGCAGCTCTGGCTCAATCGCAAACAGCCGGACGGAACCGTGCAGTGGCCGGGCGCACCGGGCAACACCTTTTCCATGAACGGCCATCTTGGGCAGTATGTTGTCGTGAGCCGCAACAATGGGGTCGTCGTTGTTCGGCTCGGCAAGACGCAGGACGATGCGCATGTGCCGCTGCGCACCGCCCTGGCGAAGATCATCACGCTTTTTCCCAGGGAGTGAAATGGGGTGGGTCGCAAAACAGCATTGGTCACTGGTATCACCGGACAGGACGGCGCCTATCTGGCACGCCTACTGCTCGACAAGGACTACAACGTCCATGGCATCAAGCGTCGCTCCTCGTCGTTCAATACGGCCCGAATCGATGCGATCTATCAAGATCCACATCACCCCGATCCGCGCCTCTTCCTGCATCATGGCGACCTGACCGACGCGGGAAACCTGATCCGCATCGTCCAGGAAACCCAGCCCGACGAAATCTACAACCTGGCGGCGCAAAGCCATGTTCAGGTCAGCTTTGAAACTCCCGAATATACCGCAAACTCAGACGCACTGGGCACTCTGCGTCTGCTTGAAGCGATTCGGATTCTCGGGCTGGAACGCAAGACACGGTTCTATCAGGCCTCGACATCGGAACTTTACGGGATGGTTTCGGACACGCCGCAGCGCGAAACCACACCCTTCTCTCCGCGCAGCCCTTATGCCGTGGCAAAGCTTTACGCTTACTGGATTACGGTCAACTATCGCGAGGCCTATGGCATCCATGCTTCGAACGGCATTTTGTTTAACCACGAAAGCCCGCTACGCGGCGAAACCTTTGTCACCCGCAAGATCACGCGCGGCGCTGCCGCGATTGCCTGCGGACAACAGGATGTGCTCTACCTTGGCAATCTCGATGCGCGGCGCGACTGGGGCCATGCGCGGGAATATGTCGAAGGCATGTGGCTGATGGTCCAACAGGACACCCCCGACGATTACGTATTGGCCACGGGCGAAGCGGCTTCGGTGAGGCAATTTGTCGAGTGGTGCTTTGCCGACGTCGGGATCAACCTTATCTGGCAGGGCAGCGGCGTCAAAGAGCGCGGCCTGTGCCACAAGACGGGCGCAGTCCGCGTTGCCGTCGATCCGCGTTATTTCCGCCCGGCTGAAGTCGATCAATTGATTGGAGATCCCAGCAAGGCGCGCCAGCGACTTGGCTGGCAGCACAGAACCAATGTGCGCGAATTGGCGCGCGAAATGGTAGCGGCCGACCTTGCGCTGATGCAACGCAGCGGCACCGGAGGGGCTCACCAGTGACGCTACGCGACCCGATCTATTCCCTCGCCGGAAAGCGTGTTTGGGTCGCCGGGCACAAAGGCATGGTCGGAAGTGCCTTGCTGCGCCGACTGGCAAGTGAGCCCTGCGAGGTGCTCACTGTTGAGCGGTCGGAACTCGATCTGACCGATCAGCGCGCCGTGCTTGGCTGGATGCACAATCATCGCCCACAAGTGGTCTTCATGGCTGCCGCCCGGGTTGGCGGCATTCGGGCCAACGCCTTGCGTCCAGTCGACTTCCTGCGTGACAACCTGCTGATCCAAACCGCCGTCTTTACTGGGGCGGAATCGGTCGGAGTCGAGAAGCTGCTATTCCTTGGCTCGTCCTGCATCTATCCCAAGCACACCCCCCAGCCGATCCCGGAGCAGGCATTGCTGACTGGCGCGCTTGAGCCGACCAATGAAGGGTATGCCCTGGCCAAGATCACAGGCATCACCCTGGCCCAGGCCTACCGCAGGCAATTCGGCTGCGACTTTATCAGCGCCATGCCAACCAACCTGTATGGTCCGGGGGACAACTTCGACCTGGTCGGAAGCCATGTCTTGGCGGCTCTGATCCGCAAAGCTCACGAGGCAAAACAAACAGGCGGCCCGCTGGAAATCTGGGGCACCGGTAGCCCGCGGCGCGAATTCCTCTATGTCGACGATTGCGCCGATGCCTGCATCCACCTGATGCAGCACTATTCCGATGACATGCCGATCAACGTGGGTTCGGGCGAGGAAATCTCCATCCTGGATCTGGCGCGGTTGGTTGGAGAGGTTGTGGGCTGGCGCGCAGAAATCCTTACTGATTCCACCCTGCCGGACGGAACGCCGCGCAAGCTGCTCGACTCGGCGCGGCTCCGGTCCCTGGGCTGGACGCCGACGGTTGCGCTGCGCGAGGGGATAGCGCGGACCTATGCCGCTTTTCTGCGTGGCGAGGGGCGCAACCTTTAAAGCTTGGCCAGCAAATCTTCCGATGACATGTCGGTGGGATCGACATGTCCTTCCGGATCCGGGTGGATCAGAATCTCAACCCCCGGGAATTCCTTTTTGAGGATGGCTTCGACCTCGTCCATCACGACATGGGCCTGACGGACAGTCATGTCCCCGTTAACCGCCAGGTGAAACTGGACAAAGTCACGATCACCCGAAGTCCGGGTGCGCAAGTCATGCAACCCCTTGATCTCGGGGTGGCGGGCCACGGCTTCCAAGAAAGCGGTGCGCCGTTCCTCGGGCCATTCGTGGTCCATCAACTGCTCGATCGCTTGCTGCGATGCCCCCCAGGCACCCCAGCCCAGCCAAGCGGCAATGGCCAGACCGAAGAACGGGTCCGCGCCTGCTATTCCGGCATATTGGTCAAGCGCCAGCGCCGCGATCACTGCAAGATTAAGCAGGATGTCCGACTGATAGTGGACATGGTCGGTGCTGATCGCCAGGCTCTTGGTCTTGCGGATCACGTAACGCTGCCAGGCCAGCAGCGCCACGGTGGCGACCATCGCGATGACCGAAACGACAATCCCGCCTTCGGCTCCTTCCGGGCGGGCCCCGGCAATCCACTGCCCGACTGCCCGGAACGCCAGACTGAGCGCGGAAATGGAAATCAGCACGACCTGGAACATCGCCGCAAGGGCTTCGGCCTTGCCGTGGCCAAAGCGGTGATTCTCGTCATCCGGCTGCGCGGCCACCCAGACCCCGGCCAGGGTGGCTAGGCTGGCAACCAGGTCCAGCACGGTATCCGCCAGACTGCCCAGCATCGCGGTTGAACCGGTCGACAACACGGCCCAGAGTTTCATCCCGACAAGCAGCAAAGCGACTGCGATCGAGGCGAAGGCTGCGCTCCGGTTCAGAGATGCGCTGGTGTTCATGGGTACAACAACGTGCTGGTCCAGCCGCCGTCGGGAAGCCGGGTAAAGCGGCGGCGTTCGTGCAAACGGAAGGGGCGGTCCATCCAGAATTCAAAAGCGGTCGGGGTCAGGCAGAAGCCGGTCCAGTGCGGCGGGCGCGGGACCTTGCCCACCAGGTGCTGCGCGGTGGTTTTCGCAATCCGCGCAAGAAACTCTGCCCGCGAACCCAGCGGTGCAGATTGGTCCGAAGCATGAGCACCGAGCTGTGAATCCCGGCTGCGGCTGGCGAAATAGGCATCCGCCATTTCGTCCGGCACCGGTGCGATCGTTCCTTCGATGCGAATCTGACGGCGCAGCGATTTCCAGTGAAACAGCATGGCGGCCTGCGGATTGGCCAACAATTCGCCGCCCTTGCGGCTGTGACTGTTGGTGTAAAACACGAAACCACCGTGGGGGCCGAGCAGATGGGCCCCGTGATCCTTCAGCAGCACCATTCGCACCGAAGGCGCGGCATCGGGGGTCGCCGTCGCGACTGCCACGGCTTCGGGATCATTGATCTCGCTGTTCTGCGCTTGCGCGAACCATTCGTCGAACAGTGCGAACGGTGCAGCATCCGGGATGGCGTTTTCGGCCTGGGTTTCGTCCATAACGGTCCGTTCATAGCCCGGCTACCCCCCAGAAGGAAGCGCAAGCGTCTCGCAATAGGCGCGCAAAACCTTGTCGGATGGCCATTCCGCTCCTAGCTAACGGCTATGGCCGATCCTTACTCGATCCTTGGTGTGGCCCGTGGGGCAAACGAAAAGGACATCAAGTCCGCCTATCGCAAGCTGGCGAAGGAATTGCACCCCGACCGCAACAAGGACAATCCGCAAGCGGCGGAGCGCTTTTCCGAAGCGACCCGCGCCTATGACCTCTTGTCCGACAAGGACAAGCGCGCGCGTTTTGACCGCGGCGAAATCGATATCGACGGTAACCCGACCATGGGCTTTGGCGGCGGTGGCATGGGCGGCGGATTTGCCGGTGGTCAGCGCGGCTTTCGCGCCGATGGCTTCGAAGGTTTCGAAGGGGGCATCGACATCGGCGATATCTTCGACGGCCTGTTCGGCGGACGCGGCGGCATGGGCGGCGGCTTTGCCGGGGGCCAGCGCCGCGGACCGGCACCGCGCGGCGCGAACGTGCAGTACCGCCTGCGCGTATCGCTGACCGATGCCGCCACCCAGGCACCGCAGCGCATTACCCTGTCGGACGGCAAGACCATTGACCTGAAGCTGCCCGCCGGGGTCGAGGATGGCACGCAAATGCGGCTGGGCGGCAAGGGCGAACCCGGACCGGGCGGCAATGGCGACGCGATCGTGGTGATCGAATTGCAGCCGCACACCTTTTTCCGGCGCGACGGCGACAACCTGCGGCTCGACCTGCCGATTACTCTCGACGAGGCGGTCAACGGCGCCAAAGTGAAAGTGCCCACAGCCGATGGTGCGGTCATGCTGACCGTCGCTCCGGGGACCAGTTCGGGCAAGACCCTGCGCCTCAAAGGCAAGGGTTTCAGCCGCAAGGATGGCACGCGCGGCGACCAGCTGGTGACGATCGAGGTGCAACTGCCGGAAGGCGACGAGGATCTGGCCAAGCGGCTTGAGGGCTGGCGCGACAGCCGCAACCTGCGCGCCAGGCTCGGCGTCTAAGGGATGGAAGAACGCCCGCTCGACGATGCGCATCCGCCGCCGCTGACCATGCCCGACCTTTCGCCGGAAGCCCGGCGCAAGCGGGCGCGCGAAAGCTTGCGGGAAAAGGTCGATGAACATGTCGGGCCAGAGGGGCGGTTCTGGCAATCGCGCTTTTTCAAGGTCGTGGCTCGGGTGTGGACCGGTGCCTATCACGATGGCTTCATCCATGCCGGAAACCTCGCCTACATGGCCATCCTCGCGCTGTTTCCGTTCTTCATCACGGTCGGCGCGATTTTCAGCCTGATTGGCGAACAGGCCCAGCGCGAGGCGTCTGTTCACGCCTTCCTTGCCGCCATGCCGCCGATTGTAGCAACGGCGTTGGAGCCGGTTGCGATGGACGTTATCGTCGCACGCAGCGGCTTTCTGCTGTGGGTTGGGGGTCTGGTCGGGCTGTGGACCGTCGGCAGTTTGATTGAAACGATCCGCGACATCCTGCGGCGCGCCTATGGGACGCGCGCCACGCTGGCCTATTGGCGATATCGTCTGATTTCCACGGGGGTCATCGTCTTGGCAGTGATCGCGTTGCTGTTCGCGCTGCTGGCCCAAGTGGCGATTGGCACAGCCCAGGAAGTGATCCAATCCTCGTTTCCGCGTCTCTACGACTGGATCAGCACGCTGGGCACATCGCGACTGGTGACGACCGTGATCATCTATGGCGCGCTGTACCTGTTGTTTTTCACGCTGACCCCCAGCGCCTATCGCAGCCGGCGCTATCCAAAATGGCCGGGCGCCTTGCTGGTCACAGTCTGGTGGTCCGCGGTCAGTGCGGCGCTGCCAGCGGTCCTGCACCGCTTTTTCACCTACGATTTGACCTATGGCAGCCTGGCCGGCGTGATGATCGCACTTTTCTTTTTCTGGCTGGTCGGCTTAGGGGTGGTTGTAGGTGCCGAACTGAATGCGGCCCTGGCCGAAAGTCCTGAGGAACAGGACCTGCTCGGTCGGCGGCGTGCGGAAGAGCGGCTGAAATCCACCTCCGGAAGAGGGACGACGGGGAGCAAGACATGACCGGATTGATGAAGGGGAAGCGCGGCTTGATCATGGGCCTGGCCAATGACAAGTCGCTGGCCTGGGGCATCGCCCAGAAACTCCACGAAGCGGGTGCGGAACTGGCCTTTTCCTATCAGGGTGAAGCTCTGGAAAAGCGCGTGCGTCCGCTCGCGGAAAGCCTTGGCAGTGATTTCCTGATCGACTGTGACGTGTCCGACATGGCGGCGCTGGACGCGGCCTTCGCCACCCTCGCGGCAAAGTGGCCGACCATCGACTTCGTGGTCCATGCGATCGGCTTTTCGGACAAGAATGAACTGCGCGGCCGTTATTGCGATACCAGTCTCGACAATTTCCTGATGACGATGAACATCTCGGCCTATTCGCTGGTTGCGGTGACCAAACGGGCTGCAGCGATGATGCCGGATGGCGGCTCTATCCTGACCCTGTCCTACTATGGCGCGGAAAAGGTCGTGCCGCACTACAACGTGATGGGCGTGGCCAAGGCCGCGCTGGAAACCAGCGTCAAGTACCTGGCCAACGACCTTGGCCCGGACAAGATTCGCGTCAATGCGATCTCCGCCGGGCCGATCCGCACCCTTGCCGCCAGCGGGATCGGCGATTTCCGCTACATCCTGAAGTGGAATGAACTCAATTCACCGCTGCGCCGCAACGTCACGATCGAAGACGTCGGCGGTTCCGCGCTCTACCTGCTGTCGGACCTCTCATCGGGCGTGACCGGCGAAACCCATCACGTCGACGCCGGTTATCACCTGGTCGGGATGAAGCAGGAAGACGCGCCGGATATCGCGCTGAGCTGATCAGGGCTTGGTCGGGGCTGGCGCTGCAGCACCTTCGTCAGCCTTGCGCTTTTCTTCCATCTGCTTTTCGACTTCTTCGACCCGCGACTGCGTTTCCGCCGCTTCGGAATCGATGGTCGAAAGGCGCTTGGCCCGTTCTTCCGCAATAAGCTGGCCGAACTTCACGTTGGGGTCGCTGGCCTTGTCGCCCGCAGCCTGCTTCAGCATCTGCCCGGTACAGCCGGTCCAGCCGCCTGCCCCGACTGGTGAGCAGCTTTGCGTACCCGTGCGGCCCACGGTTTCGTAAGCGATCACCTTGTTGTTCCATGCCTCGTTCGACGGGCTGGTGCTCTGGCGCAGATTCTCAGGAATGCGGAACCGCTCGCTTTCTGCCTTGCGCGCACAGACCGTGATCGTGTCGTCCCGCGATTCCGGGCATTTATCGTCACCATAGATGATGACCATGTTCATCTTTGGCTCCGGCGCGGAGTCTTGGGCGGCGGCAGGTCCAGCCAAAGCCAGCCCCACAGCGAACGGAACGGCGGCAAACAACTGGCGCATCACTTGAACTCCCGAATAGCACACCCCGATATAGGGGCTTTCCGCGCTGAATAACACCTTAAGGCAAACAGCGCCTTGCCCTGCATCAAAAACACCCCGCGTCAGATCCGCTCAGCCAGACGGATCGCAACGCGGCAGCCAAGCCGGATCGCTCCGGAAAGCAGGGTATAAGCAGGCGCTTCTTCCGCTCCCGCAGCCAACGCTGCATCCCGGTGCGCGCGCTCGTCGTCGCGGAACTGTTTGATCAGAGCCGACAGTTCGGGATCATCGTCACCCAGTTCTTCAAGCTGCTGGGTATAGTGCCTGTCAATTTCGGTCTCGACCGCAGCGGTGCAGGCCATCGCCGCCTTCGGCCCGATCAAGGCGGTCGCTGCGCCCAGCGCAAATCCCGCGACGTCCCAGAACGGCTGCAGGGCGGTCGGGCGAACCCCGCGGCCGGCGAGCAAGGCATCGAACTTTTCCCGGTGCGCCGCTTCCTGCTCGGCCATGTGCTGAATTTCAGCCGCGATCGGGTTGCGATCGCCCAGCACGGCCAACTGACCGGCATAGATTCGCGTCGCGCCGTATTCGCCGGCCTGGTCGACACGAAGCATCCTGGCAGAGGCTGAATTGGTCACGAGATCACATCCTTGCGCAAACTGACGAGGCCGATCAGGGCGAGCGGCACTGAGATAAGGAAATTCCATCCGGCCAGCGAAATGCCAAACAAGTCCCAGGGGGCGACATCACAGCGCACCACGGGCGCATTGAGAATCGCGTCCAGCGCGTTGCCGCCATTTGCCCCGGCAACGGTAGTGCAAGCGGTCATGCCCTGCCACCAGCCGTATTCCACCCCGGCGTGATAGCCACCAATCAGTCCGCCGGTGAGGATGGCGAGCAAGGCGATCGTCGTCAGCAGCCGCGGGCCGGGCCGCAACCAAGCCGCGAGCGCAAAGGGCAGAGCGGCGAACAACGCATAACGTTGCCACCAGCACATCTCGCACGGATACAGACCAAACCCATATTGGCTGAGGTAGGCCCCGCTAAGCAGGGTCACCGGCACCCCAAGGGCAATTCGGCGCGCCAGCGCATATTCCTGAGCGGCAGCCATGATCAGCGCTTTTTGCCCGCACCCGGAACCGCCGTGCGGCGCAGGGTCTGGATTGCGTAATAAAGCTGGAAGTCCTTGATACCCTTCGCCTGCAGCTCTTCCGGCGTCATCTTGAAACGCGGATCCTGCTGGCGGTCCGCTTCGAGCTTCTTGTCATCGAGCGCCACTTCGTTGACGAGGTGGCGGCGCAGATCGCTTTCGCGGATCGACAGTTCCGACCGGCGCCGCGCATCGGGATCGGATAGCTGCGGCACGGCGATGTCCGGCACAATCCCGCCTTCCTGGACCGAGCGGCCCAGCGGCGTGTAGTACCGCGCCGTGGTGATCTTCACTGCACTGGTCCGGCTGTTGTCGAGGAAGAACAACGACTGGACCGAACCCTTGCCGAAGCTGCGTTCCCCCATGATCACGGCGCGGCGTTGGTCCTGCAGGGCCCCAGCGACGATTTCGGAGGCCGAGGCAGAGCCGGCGTCGATCAGCACGATCACTGGCAGCCCCCGGGTAAGATCGCCCGGAATCATGCTTTCAGCCTTGAAGTATTCGTCGTCGCGCGCGTTGCGGCCACGCTGAGAAACGATATCGCCCTTGGTCAGGAAGATATCCGACAGGGCCACCGCTTCCTCCAGCGCCCCACCGGGGTTCTGCCGCAGATCGAGCACGAGCCCGATCAGCTTGCCACCCGCCTGCTTCTTCAGGTCCTCGAGCCCCTTGGCGACGTCGGTGCCGACATCGGCGCTAAATTCGTTAACCGAGATTACCCCGACACCATCCTTCAGCTCCCAAGTCACCGGCTCGAGCTTGATCACCCCGCGCGTGACCGTCACATCGAATGGCTCATCGCGGCCCGAGCGGAAGATGGTCAGACGGATCGTGGTCCCGGCCTCGCCGCGCATCTGCGCGACCGCATCATCCAGTTCCCCGCCATAGATCAGCTTGCCGTCGAGGTGCGTGATATAATCGCCCGCTTTGACCCCTGCGGCTTCGGCCGGACTGCCCTTCATCGGCGCGATCACCTTCACCGCGCCATCGTCCATGATCACCGACAGGCCAAGCCCCGAATAGTTGCCGTCGATCATGGTATTGAGCCGCTGCATCGAAGCGCCGGACAGGAACGACGAATGCGGATCGAGCGAGGACAGCATGCCTTCGATCGCACCTTCTTCCAGCTTATCGTCGTCAACGTTCTCGACATAGCGCAGCTTGACCAGCTGATAGACTGTCGCAAGCTTGGCGAATTGGGCCGATGCACGCCCGTCGACTGCGGCCAGGCCCGCCGTGGTTGCCGGAATCAAGGCGACTGCCGAAACCATGGCTACGGCGCGAAACAGGGACGGTAATTTCATCGGGCATGCGGCCTTATTGCAATTGCGCGCGCACCTTATCGCGTGTGCTGGCTTAACGCCAGATGGCGCATCGGACAGGAAAATGGGATCAGCGTTGCACAAAGTCCAACGGATTGAGCGGGGTGCCGTCCTTGCGCAGTTCCAGTGTCAGTACCGGACGGCCTGGCCCAGCCTGCCCCAATGGGGTTCCGGCAATAACCGTCTGGCCAACCCGGACGTCGAGCCTGGCCAATCCCGTCACCAGCGAGGTCCAGCCGCCGCCGTGTTCGATGATCACGATCGCGCCATAGCCCTGGTAGGGCCCGGCAAAGGCCACGCGCCCCGCTCCCGGTACGACGGCCTGTGCTCCCGCCCGGGCGGCAATGGCCAGACCCCGTGATTGCGTCTGGCCCGCCGCGCCATTGCCGAAGCCAGCGAGCAGCCGTCCTGCAACGGGCAACTGATAGGGTGCGGGCGCATCCACTGCGGGCGCCGGGCTTTCGACCAGGGGCGGAACAGCATTGCCCTGCGGCTGGGCCGGACGCAGCACCGGGCCGGGCAGAGCGGCAAGTTGCGCGCGCAGGCGGCCCGCCTGATCCAGTTCCCCCACCAGCGAAGTCAGGTCGCGCGCTTCTTCCGCCATGGCCAGAGCGCGTTCCGCCTCACGGTCGGCATTGCCGCTCGCGCTGCGCGAGGCCAGGCGCTGGCGTGTTTCCAGGGACGCAAGAAGCTGCCGCCGCTGGCCGAGTTCGGCTTGGCTGGCGCGCAGCGCGACACTGGCCTGCTCAGCCGCACGCTGCAGTTGTTTTGAACGCTCGATGGCAGCACGAAGCCCCGCAGTGCGGCGCCCTATTTCCGGCAGTATCGTCTCCAGCACCGCACGGAGATAGACCGCGTCCTGCAAGGACCCAGGCCGCAGCAAGGAGAAGACTGCTGGCCGCCGGGACAATCGCTGAAGCGCAGCCGTCAATTCGACCACCGGCTTTTGTCGCTGCGCCAGTTCGACCCGCAGCGCCAGCTGTTGCTGCGCAATCAGGCGTGCTTTCGCTTCGTTTGCCGCGATCTGCGCCTCGGCCTGCTGGACCCGTGCCGCGACCGCCGCGCTTTCCTGTGCGGTCTTGTCTGCCGCGGCAGTGGCATTCGCTGCTTGCCGTTCAAACGCTTCGGCACGCAGCTGCGCCTCTCGCCCCTGGGCTTCGGCATCGCGCAGCGCGGTCTGGGCGTCCTGCACGCTATCGATTGCCTCGATCGCGCTTTGCGCCTGCGACAGTTCGTACCCCAGCAAAAGGGTCAGGCCGGCAGCGCAGATCAGGACGAAGCGGGCAATCATTGCCGCCACTTATCCCGAACGGTGATACGGATGGCCAGCAAGAATGCTGGTGGCGCGCCACAACTGTTCGGCCAGCATGGCCCGGACCATCAGATGCGGCCAGGTCATCGCGCCAAAGCCAAGCAGGACATCGGCCTTATCGCGCGCTTCCTGCCCATGGCCGTCGGCGGCGCCGATCAGGAAGCGGGTTTCGCGGACCCCATCGTCACGCCAGCGGCCGAGCAGAGCGGCAAACTCTTCCGAGCTCAGCTGCTGACCATGCTCGTCAAGCAGAACTTCGCGATAGGGGGATTGCGGCACAGGAACCGTGCCGCCGGTTTCGGGCAGCTCGGTCAGGGTTAATGGCCAGGTGACGCGCTTGCAATAACGCGCGACCAGTTCCGCTTCAGGAGAGCGCCCGATCTTGCCCCGGGCAATGATATGCAGGCGCATTGCGAGAAATCAGGCGCTTCCCGAATCTCCGAAGGCCCACATCCGCTCCAGATTGTAGAAGCTGCGCACTTCGGGACGAAACAGGTGAACGACCACGTCGCCCGCGTCGATCAGAACCCAGTCGGCAGCTGGCAAGCCTTCGATCCGGGCATGCCCGAAACCGCCGTGCTTGATTCGCTCGGCCAGCTTTTGGGCCATGGCGGCAACCTGGCGGGTCGAGCGACCCGATGCGATTACCATGTGATCGGCAATCGAGCTTTTGCCTTCCAGCGGAATGGATACGATTTCCTGGGCCTGATCGTCATCGAGCGACTTCAGCACCAATTCGTGAAGAGAGCCCGGCTCCGACGGGGGGAGCGGGGCGGGAGTGCCAGCAGCGGCGGGCGCGGTTTGGGCAGATGTCATGTAAGCGGGAACGGCTCCTCTGGGCGGGCTTCGCAGGCAATCATGCGATGTCTGAATCGACGGGATGGTGCGTCAGAGGATCCCGGAGCCGCTTGCCGGAAAGCCGGCGGGCCCAGTCTGGATCGGTACGGCGAATAGCTGTCGCCGAACGCGGATCGGGATCGAAACGCAAATGTATCAGCGCGGGTGCGCTCCATCCTGCCCGGTGCTTCAGGCTGGCCACGGACCGCCGGAATCGGCCGAGCCAGGCCCCGGCGGGGCTCGCCCGGGCAGATGCATCATAGCCCGGACGCGCGATAACCGCAATCGGCATGGATCGCGCCAATCGCCGCCAGTCTTTCCAATGGTGCAATTGGGCGAGATTATCGCTGCCCATCAGCCAGATGAACTGGTGTTTGGGATAACGCCGCTGCAGGCGGCGCAGGGAATCGACGGTGTAGCGCGTACCCAGTTCGCGCTCGATCTGGGTCGGCACGATCGGCACGCGGCGGGCTTGGTTTCGCGCCGAAGCAAGCCGCGCGGCAAGCGGGGCCATCCCCTCCGTAGGTTTCAGCGGATTGCCCGGTGAAACCAGCCACCACACCGCGTCGAGCCCCAGCGCCTGCCGCGCAAACAGGCTAATCCGGCGATGCCCGCCATGCGCGGGATTGAAGCTCCCGCCGAGAAGCCCGATCCTGGTCAGGGTCGGACCTGCCCGGTGCCGCGAACCACCCATTTGTAAGTGGTCAGACCCTCCAGGGCGACCGGCCCGCGAGCGTGCAGGCGGCCCGTCGCAATTCCGATCTCGGCACCCAGTCCGAACTCACCGCCGTCGGCAAATTGCGTGCTGGCATTGGCCATCACGATGGCTGCATCTACTTCGGCAAGAAACCGCTCGACCGCCGTCTCGTCCTCGGAAACGATCGCCTCGGTATGCTGCGAGCCATGCGCGGCAATGTGCTGCAGCGCATGGTCCAGCCCGTCGACCACGGCGACGGCAAGGATGCTGTCGAGGTATTCGGTATCCCAATCTTCATCCGAGGCAGGACCGATTCGCGGATCGAGCGCTATCGCGCGGGCATCACCGCGCAGTTCGCAGCCCTTGTCCAGCAGGGCCGCAACAACCGCTTGCGAAGCCGGGAACTGCGCGTCGAGCAGCAAGGTTTCCATCGCCCCGCAAATCCCGGTCCGGCGCAGTTTGGCGTTGAGTGCAATCTCCACCGCCTTGGCCGGATCGGCAGCGGAATGGAGGTAGGTGTGGTTGATTCCGTCGAGATGGGCGAGGACCGGAACCCGTGCATCAGCCTGGACTCGCGCCACCAGGCTTTTCCCGCCACGCGGCACGATCATGTCGATCTGGCCCGCAGCGGTCAGCATGGCGCCCACAGCTGCGCGGTCCTGGGTCGGCACAAGTTGCACCGCAGCGGCCGGAACGCCCGCACTTTCCAGTCCCTTGACCAGGGCGGCGTGGATCGCGCGGTTGGACTGAACCGCCTCGCTGCCGCCGCGCAGCAGAACCGCATTGCCAGACGCGACGCAAAGCGCTGCCGCATCAGCAGTAACATTCGGTCGGCTTTCGTAGATGATGCCGATCAGGCCGATCGGCACGCGCACCCGGCTGAGCCGCAGTCCATTGGGCCGCTGGGTGCTGTCGATGATCTCGCCAACCGGATCGGGCAAGCCGGCAACGTTTTCGACTGCCGCAGCAATCCCGCCCAGCCGCGCCGGATCCAGCTTGAGCCGGTCGAGCATGGCGGCGGACAAGCCACTGGCCTCGCCTGCGGCAAGGTCCGCGGCATTGGCGGCCAGCACCTCTGCTTCAGCGTCACGCAAAGCCGCAGCGGCGGCACGAAGCGCGGTGGCTTTTGCACGATGGTCCATCCGACCCAGTGCTTTCTGGGCTTCGCGTCCAGCCTTGGCCAGCTGCGCAATCAGTGCGCTGGGTGTATGTGTCTCATCCATGATGCAGCGGCGACTATCACCGCGCCCGACGCTTGTCACCGCCGCGATGATTTTCGAGTCGATACAGCGACCTAAACGATTCATCGCGCAGGACTTTCGACTCGGCGACTCCTGCGCGGCGTCGATTCGCTTGACAGCCTGCTCTCTGCTAGCGGGCGCACCAACATAAGTTGGTAGGGACTCGGGGTCGTCTTGCAAAATTCAGCCGTCGGCGGGCTCAAAGACCGCCTGCGGACTTGGTTTCCGGATCGCGAATTCTTCATGCGGTCCGAAGGGCAAGTCCGCTTTATCAAACTATCCTCGCGGATTCAGATCATCGGGGCGAGCGTTGTGGCCGCGCTGCTGCTGGTCTGGATGTTGTCGATGGCGGGAATGGCGGTGTCGAGTTACCTCGCCAGCCGCGACCGGCTTTCACTGCTCCATCGTGAAGCGACCGTGGCCAAATCCGAATCGCGGCTCGAAGCCTATGGCGACGATATCGGCAAGGTCGCCGAAGACCTGCAGCGTCGCCAGGATTTCATCGACAAGGTTACCCAGGCGCACATTGGCGACCTGCCCAAAGACTCGCAGGCCGGCGAAACCGTTTCCAACAGTTCGACTGAAGCTGCCGAAACGGTCAAGAAAGTAAGCCAGTACGTTCCCGAAGCCGCAGCCCTGGCCCAGATCGAAGCTCGCCAGCTGGCTTTCATCGAGGGCCTGACCCGCGCTGCCGACCGCCGTTCCGCCACCGTCGAAGCCAAGCTTGCGCGGCTTGGGCTCAACCCGAAAGCCGTGCTGGCCCGTCTTGATGACCGCAGCGCACAGGGTGGTCCGTTCATCCCGCTCGCCACGTCCGCTGACGGCTCGATCGACCCCCGCTTCCAGCGTTTCGGCCTGAGCTTGGCACGAATGGAAGCGCTGGAGCGATCGCTTGCCGCCCTGCCCCAAGTGCTCCCCGCAAACCTTGAATATATCTCTTCGGGCTTCGGCTATCGCCCCGATCCGTTTACAGGCGGACCGGATTTCCACCCCGGGCTCGATTTCAAAGGGCCAGTCGGCGCTCCGATCTATGCCGCAGCAACCGGAAAAGTGACTTTCGTCGGCCAGCGTTCCGGCTATGGTAATGTCGTGGAAATTGATCATGGCCATGGACTGCTTACCCGCTATGCCCATATGTTGGGATTCCGTACGCGGCCGGGCGTATCTGTCGGTGCCGGCGCCATGATCGGCGTCATCGGCAGTACCGGCCGGTCTACTGGCCCCCATTTGCATTTTGAAGTTCGGATCAATGACCGGCCGGTCAATCCGCGCCCCTTCCTTGAGGCTGTACCCAATGTTCTCCAAAAAAGCCGCGGCAACGCCGCATAACGTGGTAGGAAGCACCATGGCACATTCGACTTTCAGCGTTTTCGGCGCAGACATCCGCATCAAGGGCGACGTACATGCGTCGGCCGATCTGCACATCGACGGCAAGGTTGAGGGCGACGTATCCTGCACCTCGCTGGTCCAGGGCGAAAGCGGCGAAATCATCGGTGCGGTAAAGGCCGAAAGCGCCAGGCTATCCGGTTCGGTGCGCGGCACGATCACTGTGCGCGATCTGGTCGTGCTCAAGACCGCCCGCATCCAGGGCGATGTCCATTACGATTCGCTAACGATTGAACAAGGCGCTCAGGTCGACGGCCGTTTTGCTCCGCGTGCGGTTGGCGAAGACAGCGCGGTGGTCTCTCTCGCGGCAGTATAACTGCCGCAAGGGTGACCAAATCGCACGGCAGCGGCAAGCCGCTGCGCCTTTTTGTAAGCGCTTAGTCTTCGCCAGCGGCTTCGGCAGCGCGCTTGGCCTCCAGCCACGCCGCTGCTTCGGCTTCCTGAGCCGCTTCGCTGGCTGCCTTCGCCTGGGCTTCCCGTTCGGCCCGCAGCTCCTCGATCAGCGCATCGCGATCATCACCCAGACGCAGATCGTCACCGCTTTCATCGTTCAGACCGGCCTTCTTGGCCGCCTTGGCAACGATGGCATCGAGTTCGCGCTGGCTGCACAGGCCCAGAGTGACCGGGTCCTTCGGCTGGATATTGGCGATATTCCAGTGGCTGCGGTCGCGAATCGCGGCGATCGTGTTGCGGGTCGTCCCGATCAGCTTGCCGATTTGCGCATCCGAAATCTCAGGATGGTTGCGCAAAATCCAGGCGATCCCGTCGGGCTTGTCCTGGCGCTTGGAAACCGGCGTGTAGCGTGGGCCCTTGGTGCGGCTGACCGTAACCGGCGCCTTTTGCATCTGCAGGGCATAGTTGGGATCGGCCTGACCCTTTTCGATCTCGGCCATGGTGAGTTCGCCCGAACGGACCGGATCGCGGCCAGTGTACTTCGAGCTGGCAAGATCGTCGGCCATGGCCTGGACTTCAAGGATGTGCAGACCGCAGAATTCGGCGATCTGTTCAAAGCTAAGCGCGGTGTTGTCGACCAGCCACGAAGCGGTGGCATGCGGCATCAGCGGGGTCGGCTTGGTCACGGTTTTTCTCCGGTAGAAAATAGAAGGGCCGCCCCTCGCGGAGCGGCCATTTGTCGCGCATCTACGCGCATTTCCCCGCTGGGGCAAGCTTGCAAACGGCACTCGGCGATTCGGCGCCTCCCGCGGTCAGGCAACCGCCAGGACGATCTTCCCGATATGAGCCCCGGCTTCCATCCGGGCATGGGCCGCCGCGGCTTCAGCCAAAGGAAAGACGCGGTCCATCACCGGACGCAATTCCCCGGCGATTACGAGTGGCCAGGCGAGACGCGAAATCTCTTCCGCCAGCTTCGTCTTGAAAGCATCCGACCGGGGCCGCAGTGTCGAACCGGTCAGGTGCAGACGGCGGCGCATCACTTCGGCCATGTTGATCGTCGCCTGAAGTCCACCCTGGACCGCAATCGTAACGTGACGTCCATCATCGGCAAGGCATTGAAGGTTGCGCGCTACATAGTCGCCCGCAACCATGTCGAGCACCAGTTCCACCCCTTTTCCTGCGGTGATACGGGACACTTCCGCGACAAAGTCCTGCGCCTTGTAGTCAATCGCGTGGTCGGCCCCGATCTCCAGCGCCGCAGCACATTTGTCCGCGCCCCCACAAGTGACGATCACCGTCAGCCCGAAATGCTTGCCCAGCATAATCGCCATCGAGCCAATCCCGCTGGTCCCGCCGTGAACCAGGAGCGTCTCGCCTTCACGGGCACAGCCGCGTTCGAACACGTTGTGCCACACCGTGAACAACGTCTCGGGGAGAGCGGCAGCCTGATCGAGCGGCAGATCCTCTGGGACCACCAGACAATGCCCTGCCGGGACCAGACAATATTCGGCATAGCCGCCGCCCGGCGTGAGGGCGCAAACCCGCTGCCCCAGTTTCGCGCGATCGACGCCTTCTCCCACCGCCACCACTTGGCCCGATACTTCCAGTCCAAGCAGCGGAGATGCCCCCGGCGGCGGCGGGTAGAAGCCCATGCGCTGAATCACGTCCGGACGATTCACCCCGGCAAAGGCAACCTTGATCAACACTTCACCCGGCCGCGGTTGTGGTACGGGCAGTTGCACCAAACGGATCACATCTGGAGAGCCGGGCGCGTCAAAGTGCGCCGCCCGCATTGTTTCGGGCAGTCTGTCAGTCATTTCGGGGGGCCTGTTGCTTTGCTTCAATTGCCCGAGGCTAGCTTTTTGCCGAGTTGACAGCAAGCGTCCACCGTCCGATCCTGCCAGGCATGGACGACGATCTGCCCCGGACCAAAGGCGATGCCGCCAGCATGCTGGCAAAGGAGGCGCTCGATTCCTATTCCCAGGACGAACTGACCGCCCGCATCGCCCAACTTGAAGCAGAGATCGCGCGGGTCCGCCAGCACCGCGACAAGGCCGCAGCACACCGCGCCGCTGCAGATGCGCTGTTTCGGCGGTCGGACAGCTGATGCGCCGGTCCGCCCTTTTCAGCGCCAGGGCGGCTACCCATATGGGTCATATAGGTCCGGTTAATCCCGTTCGTTCATGTTCTCCAGCAGTGAGAAATCCACTGAATGGAGCGATCACCCTCCACTGGAGACCCCGTTAGATGCCCAGTTTCGCCCAAAGCCTCGAAAAGACGCTGCACGCTGCGCTGACCAATGCGTCGGACCGCAGCCACGAATATGCGACGCTGGAACATCTCCTGCTCGCCCTGATCGATGATCCGGACGCGGCGCAGGTGATGAACGCCTGCGGAGTCGATACGGCCGAACTGGCCGAGGTGGTGAAGCAGTACCTGGACCAGGAATACCAGTCGCTGAAGACCCAGGAAAAGGAAGATCCTTCGCCTACCGCCGGGTTCCAGCGCGTGATCCAGCGTGCGATTCTCCATGTCCAGTCGAGCGGCAAGGACACCGTCACTGGCGCAAACGTCCTGGTTGCACTGTTTTCCGAACGCGATTCCTATGCGGTCTATTTCCTTCAGCAGCAGGACATGACCCGGCTCGATGCAGTCAGCTTCATCAGCCACGGCATTGGCAAGGGCGGCAAGCGGGTCGAGGATCGTTCGCCCCAGGGCAGCGAAACGCCCGAAGCGCCAGCCCAAGAGGAAAAGGCTGCAGGCAAGGACAAGAAGGAAACCGCGCTCGACCAGTTCTGCGTCAACCTCAATGAGAAGGCGATGGCCGGCAAGGTCGATCCGCTGATCGGCCGCGCGCCGGAAGTGGACCGCACGATCCAGATTCTTTGCCGCCGCTCGAAGAACAACCCGCTTTACGTAGGCGATCCCGGCGTGGGCAAGACCGCGATTGCCGAAGGTCTGGCCCGCAAGATCATCGAAGGCGAAGTGCCGGAGGTGCTGCAGAACGCCGTGATCTACTCGCTCGACATGGGGGCACTGCTGGCCGGGACGCGCTATCGCGGCGATTTCGAGGAGCGCCTCAAGCAAGTGGTGAGCGAGCTTGAGAAGATGCCGGAAGCGGTTCTGTTCATCGATGAAATTCACACCGTGATCGGCGCAGGGGCCACCAGCGGTGGGGCGATGGACGCCTCCAACCTGCTAAAGCCGGCCCTGTCGGGCGGAACGATCCGCTGCATCGGTTCGACCACCTACAAGGAATTCCGCAACCATTTTGAAAAGGACCGCGCCCTGCTGCGACGGTTCCAGAAGATCGATGTCAACGAGCCGACGGTCGAAGATACGATCAAGATCCTCAAGGGCCTGCGCACCGCGTTCGAGGAACACCATAAGGTCAAGTACACCCCGGATGCGATCAAGACCGCGGTTGAGCTGTCGGCGCGCTACATCAACGACCGCAAGCTGCCCGACAAGGCGATCGACGTGATCGACGAAGTCGGCGCGATGCAGATGCTGGTCCCGCCGAGCAAGCGCAAGAAGATGATCACCGCACGCGAGATCGAAGCGGTGATCGCCACCATGGCGCGCATTCCCCCCAAGTCGGTGTCGAGCGATGACCGGCAGGCGCTGGAACATTTGGAGCGCGACCTGAAGCGTGTGGTGTTCGGCCAGGACAAGGCGATCGAACTGCTCAGTTCGGCGATGAAGCTGAGCCGGGCTGGCCTGCGCGATCCGGACAAGCCGATCGGCTCGTTCCTGTTCTCCGGTCCGACCGGCGTGGGCAAGACCGAAGTATCGAAGCAACTGGCGCAGATCCTGGGCATTCCGATCCAGCGGTTCGACATGTCCGAATATATGGAGCGCCACTCGATCAGCCGCCTGATTGGCGCGCCCCCGGGCTATGTCGGGTTCGACCAGGGCGGCCTGCTGACCGATGCGGTCGACCAGCAACCCCACTGCGTGCTGCTGCTTGACGAAATCGAAAAGGCCCACCCAGACCTGTTCAACATCCTGCTGCAGGTGATGGATAACGGCCGTCTGACCGACCACCACGGCAAGACAGTCGATTTCCGCAATGTCGTCTTGATCATGACCACCAATGCCGGAGCCAGCGACATGGCCAAGCAGGGCATCGGCTTCGGTGACGTGTCCAAGGCCGATGCGGGCGAGGAAGCGGTGAAGCGGATGTTCAGCCCTGAATTCCGCAACCGCCTCGATGCGATCGTGCCCTTTGCCTACTTGGGTACCGAGGTCATTGCCCGGGTGGTCGAAAAGTTCGTGCTGCAGCTGGAACTGCAACTGGCCGAACAGAACGTCCACATCCAGTTCGACAGCGATGCCCGCGAATGGCTGGGCAAGCGCGGCTATGACAAGCTCTACGGCGCGCGCCCCATGGCCCGGCTGATCCAGGAAAAGGTCAAGCTGCCGCTGGCCGAGGAACTGCTGTTCGGCAAGCTGCGCCATGGCGGCGAAGTCCATGTCTCGGTCAAGGACGAGACGCTGGCCTTCGAACTGACTCCGGCCCCGCCCAAGCTGGACAAGAAGAAGACGGGCAAGGCTGCGGCGAAGCCAAAGCCGAAGGCAAGAGCTCCGCGCAAGGGCAAGCCCGCTCCGGAAGCGAGTGGAGACTGAACCCTGACCTTTCGGTCACTGGAACAAAGTTCCGGCCATCGCCATTCTAACTGACTATGGTCGCAGCCTTTTCCTGGGTCCGGGCGGAACCAATGGGCATCCGCATCTTGCCGGCCGATTGCTGGATCGATCCGGCACGCCCCGTGGACCGGGCATTGATCACCCACGGCCATGCCGACCACGCCCGAGGCGGACATCGCCAAACCATCGCCACCCCCGGGACCCTGGCCATCATGGCAGAGCGCTATGGTGTCACCGACGGAGCAGTAGCCGCTCCCTACGGTGAGACGCTGGACTTGCCCGGGGGTGTCCGTGCAACCTTCGTGCCTGCAGGACACGTTCTGGGCTCGGCACAGATCCTGTTGGAACACGCAGGCGAGCGCGTGGTGGTGACCGGCGACTACAAGCGCCGCGCTGATCCGACCTGCGCGCCATTCCAGCCCACGGCCTGCGACGTGTTTATTACCGAGGCAACCTTTGGCCTGCCGGTGTTTCGCCACCCACCGATCGAGGACGAAATCGCCAAGCTGTTGCGTGCCCGCATGGCCAATCCGGAACGCTGCGTTCTGGTTGGCGCCTATGCCCTGGGCAAGGCGCAGCGGGTGATCGCCGAACTGCGCCGCGCCGGCTATCGCGAGCCGATCTATCTGCACGGCGCGCTGGAGCGGATGTGCCGCCTTTATGAAGAGCACGGCATCGACCTGGGCGAACTGCGACCGGTTGCGGGAATGCCCAAGGCAGGACTCGCGAGACAGATCGTGCTGTGTCCACCCTCGGCGCTGAATGACCGCTGGAGCCGCCGTCTACCCGATCCGGTGACCGCCATGGCATCGGGCTGGATGCGGGTGCGACAGCGTGCGCGGCAGCGCAATGTCGAACTGCCGCTGGTCATTTCCGACCATGCCGACTGGGACGAACTGACGGCCACCATCACCGAGATCGATCCGCGGGAAACCTGGATCACCCACGGCCGCGAGGACGCCTTGTTGCGCTGGTGCGCGCTCAACCAGCGCAACGCCCGCGCCCTGGCGCTGGTCGGCTACGAGGACGAGGACGACTAAACGGTGGAAGAGTTCGCCGCTCTGATCGACGCGCTGGTCTATACTCGCAGCCGCAATGGCAAGCTGGCGCTGATCGCGGATTACCTGCGTCGCACCCCCGATCCCGATCGCGGCTGGGCCTTGGCGGCGCTGACCGACGGGCTGGAATTCAAGGCGGTGAAGGCGGGAACGGTTCGCGCTCTCATCATGGAGAAGGTCGATCCCGAACTGTTCGCCCTATCGCGCGATTTCGTCGGCGATACGGCGGAAACGGTCAGCCTGCTCTGGCCCGAACCGGCGGGTGACGTGCCGCCGCCCCCCAGCGTTGGCGAAGCAGTGGCCGCGCTGTCGGCCATGACCCGCGCGACGGTGCATGCCGAACTTTCGGCCCTCCTTGACCGCCTGGATGCCAATGGCCGCTATGCCCTGCTGAAACTGGCGACCGGAGCCATGCGCATCGGCATATCGGCGCGGCTGGCCAAGGTCGCTTTCGCCCAGGCTTTCGATGTTTCCATCGACGATGTGGAAGAGCACTGGCACGGCCAGACCCCGCCCTATGCCGCCCTGTTCGATTGGGCGGCCCACGGCGGCGAGGCACCCAGCGCGGATCATTTGCCGCTGTTCCGCCCCTTCATGCTGGCGCACCCGCTGGAGGACAGCGCCGTCGACATGGCCGACTATGCCGCGGAGTGGAAATGGGATGGCATCCGCGTGCAATTGGTCCACGTGAATGGGGAAAGCCGGCTCTATTCCCGTTCCGGTGACGACATTTCCGCAACCTTTCCTGAAGTGACCGCCGCGCTGGACATTCCGGCCGTTCTGGATGGGGAACTGCTGGTGCGCGGCAGCCACCAGGGCGGCGAGCAAGGCGGCGCAGCCAGCTTCAACGCGCTCCAACAACGACTGGGGCGCAAGACCGTATCCAAGGCGATGCTGGCGGATTACCCGGCGTTTGTCCGTCTCTACGATCTGCTGGTACGCGAAGGCGAAGACCTGCGCCCGCTGCCCTGGACCAAGCGACGCGCGGCTCTGGAAGCGTTTGTCCCCCGGCTCGATCCGGAGCGGTTCGATCTCAGTCAGGTCATCCCGGCAAGCAGCATGGAAGACCTTGCGGCCATCCGCGAACGCGCCCGCGACGACGCGATCGAAGGTGTCATGCTCAAGCGCAAGGACAGCCCCTATGTCCCCGGCCGCAAGACTGGCCTGTGGTACAAGTGGAAGCGCGATCCGCTGCTGATCGATTGCGTCCTTATGTATGCCCAGCGCGGCAGCGGAAAACGAAGCAGTTTCTACTCCGATTTCACCTTCGGTTGCTGGGATGGGGATCCGGACCAGGGGGCAGAGCTGCTCCCTGTTGGCAAGGCCTATTTCGGCTTCACCGATGAGGAGCTGAGATGGCTCGACCGCCATGTTCGCACCCATACGGTGAACCGCTTTGGCCCGGTACGGGAAACCGACAAGAGCCTGGTCTTCGAAGTCGCCTTCGATTCGGTCCACACGAGCAAACGCCACAAGTCTGGCGTAGCGATGCGCTTTCCCCGAATTAGCCGGATCCGCGCTGACAAACCCTCGCACGAGGCTGACCGGCTCGAAACGCTGAAAGGCCTGATCCGGGATTGATTCCGGTCAAGGCAAACGATGCGCAGCCCTGCAATGACGATGCTGCAAGACGCCTGACTGGAGCATTCCTGTGACCATCCCCGCTGAAGTCCCCGTTACCAGTCCATTCGAACGAATCGGCGGACACCAGGCCATGCGCGCCATCACCGAACGGTTCTATGACCTGATGGACCAGGAACCTGGGTATGCCGAATTGCGCGCGATCCACGCTGAGGATCTGACCCCCATGCGCGAGGCGTTGCCGCTGTTCCTCGCCGGATGGGCGGGGGGGCCGCGCGATTGGTTCGAGCGCAATCCGGGCAAGTGCATGATGTCGATGCATGCGCCCTTTCCCATCACCCGCCAGACGGCGGAGCAATGGGCCGATGCCATGACCCGCGCAATTGCCGAAACGGAATTGGCCGACCGCGAAGTGGCCGAGGCAATGAGTGACGTTCTGACCCGCATGGCCAAGGGCATGGCCCGCGCCTGAACTCGCCAAACCGGCGGACAGGCGCTAGACTGGACCAGCATGAACTCGATCGACCGTTCGCGCCGCCGCCTGGCCATCGCCGCCGCCGCTCTGGCCGGATATGTCGATGCGACCGGGTTCCTCTCGGCCAACCGCTATTTCGTCTCGTTCATGTCGGGCAACACCACGCGGCTCGGGGTGGACCTGATCGCCAGCCCGGCAACCGCCTTCCTTCCCGCCCTGCTGATCCTGGGTTTTGTCATTGGCGTATTCGGCGGAGCAATTCTAGCGTCAAAGGCAGGCCGGCAGCGCAAGTTCGCCGTCTTGCTGCTGGTGGCCGGCCTGCTCGCGCTGACCGCTATCGCCGCATCCGTCCGTCGGATCGAGCTTGCCATGGCCTGCATGGTTTTCGCGATGGGGGCGCTCAACAACACCTTTCAGCGCGACGGCGAAGTCTCGGTCGGCCTGACCTACATGACCGGAGCCCTGGTCCGGTTTGCGCAAGGCCTGGCGGCGAAGCTGCTAGGCGCTGGCGGGACCGGTTGGCAGGGCTGGCTGATGTTGTGGCTGGGTCTGGCGCTCGGTGCCGTGGCCGGTGCCTTCGCGCTGCTGACCTGGCCGGATTACGCGCTCTGGCTACCCGCGATCTGGGCGCTCGCCCTGGCTTTCGCGGCGCGGCGGATCGCGCTCAGCTGATTTGCACCTGCTTGTCGCGGCCGGTGGCGCCGCGCAGTAAGTGCAACCGTGACGGCGCGACGCCCAAAGCCTGGGCGAGCAACTCCAGCACGGCATCGTTGGCCTTGCCGCCTTCAGGTTTGGCGCGGACCTTGATCTGGACCAGGCCCTGGCCCAGCTCCACCATCTCGACGCGCGCACCAGGGGTCACTCGCAGGATCAACCGGCCCTCGGCATCGGCCAGAGCGCGGATTGACTCGGCAGGCGGAAAATCAGGCCTGGGCCGTGCCATCGAACAAGGCGGCGTGGTGCTTGGCATTCTCGACGTAATGCGCAACCCCCATCTGCAGACCGGCAATCATCCGGTCATCAAGATCGCGCATGAAGGCCGCCGGGCGGCCGCTCCACAGCTGCCGCGCCGGAATCCGCTTGCCGGGGGCCAGCAGCGCTCCCGCTGCCAGCATCCCTTCGCGTTCGATCACGCAGCCGTTCATTGTCTGGGCGGCAAAGCCGACAAAGCCTTTATCCTCGATCCGGGTGCCGTGGATCATCGCCATGTGACCGATCAGGACGTCCTCTCCAATCACGGTGGGAAAGCCGTCGGGGGCACCGGGCTGGGCACCGTCGCAATGGATCACCGAGCCATCCTGCACATTGGTCCGGGCACCGATGACGATGCGGCTGACGTCGCCGCGCAGCACGCAATTGTACCAGATGGAAACGTCAGGCCCGATCTCGACATCGCCGATGATACGGCAGCCGGGGGCGATGAAAGCGCTGTCGTGGATTCGCGGGCTCTTGCCGTGAATGCCGATGATCGTCGTGTCGGGTCGTTGCTTGGTCATTGTGGTCCCAGAAAGTTGGCCCAGGTTACATAGGGCAGAATCGAGGCGTGGTCATCCGTCCATGGCTGCCGAGCGGGAGCACCCAGCGGACGCCATGGCATGGCCGGTGCCATGGCGGACAGCGCCTGCAACTGTCCAGGGTCACGGGTTATCGCGATCCAGGTCGATCCGGTCCACAGGCTTTCCGCTGGCGGCGCATCCTCGCGCACAGCGGCATGAAGCTGGCGGCGGCGCACTTCAGCGGCAAGCGGCGGCTCAAGATCGATGAACCGGTTCGAAATGTGCACGAACAGAATGCCCTGCGGCGCAAGTGCGCTTAGGTAGACCTCGAAAGCCTCGCCGGTAAGCAGATGGAGCGGAACCGAGTCCGACGAAAATGCGTCGATTGCGAGCAAGTCGAAGCTGCCACCACGCACCTGACCCAGGTTGATCCGCGCATCGCCCAGGACGACCCGCGCCTGTCGGGCGCAATCATGCAGATAAGTGAACTTGCCTTGTTGCGACAGATTCAGCACCGCCTGGTCGATTTCGAACAAAGTCCAGGATTGGCCTGGGCGAGCAAACCCGGCGAGCGAACCGGTACCCAGACCAACCACGCCCAATCGCGGCGTTCCGGGATAGAGGCGCGAAGCATTGGCGAAACCGATCGCGACTCCGGATCCTGGCCCGTAGTAGGATAGTGGCAGGCACTTCAGCGCGGGGTCGAGCGACTGCTGCCCGTGCAGCGTGGTGCCATGTGCCAGCGTGCGGAGGTTGCGGTCGGGGTGATCGCGCACCGTGTAGACTCCGAAATAGCTGCGCGTCCGCACCCCGTCCCGGCTGTCAGCCAAGGTCTGCAAGCCGCCCTGGACCAGCATGGTCCCCGCCAGCAACGCGGCAGTCAGCCAACGCCACGGCACAAGGACCAGGCCGGTAACCGCCAGAGCAGCGGCCAGGAACTGGGCGCGACTTTCGTTATCATCGTAAAGCCGGGCTGCGTGGAGCATCCACAACAGAACAAGCGCGGCAAGGACGGTGGACCCGAGCGCCATGTACTTGAGTTCGGGCTGCAGCCCGCCCCGCCGCTTCCAGTCGAGCAGCCGAGGTATCGGGATCAACAAAGCCGCAACCAGCACCAGCAGGGGATGCTCCCACACCCAGTCGAAGACCAGGGGCGCAATCAGTGCGGTGAACAAACCGCCCAGCACCCCTCCAGCGGACATGGCAAGATAGAACGTGGTCAGCTGTGCCGGTTCGGGGCGCAGGTCATAGAGCCGGGAATGAAGCGCAACGCAGAGGAAGAAAAGCAAACTGACGCTGCCGATCACCGGCAACAGTCCGCTCGATCCCTGGGCGACCATGGCAAGACCGCCGATCGACAGGAGCAAGGGCCAGGCCAGGATTGAAACCACCTGAGCGAGGCGGCGACGATCGGCAAAGGCGATCACAAAGCTGATGAGGTAAAGCCCCAGGGGGATGACCCAAAGCAACGGCATGGCGAAAAGGTCGGTGGTGAGGTGCGTCGTGGTCGAGAGCATGAGGCCCGATGGTACGGCGGCAAGCACAACCCACATGGCGATCCGGCGACGGGCAATCGCGTCGCCTGTCTCTGCGATGGGAGTGGCCTGCGCGTTCCATCGGACCCGCGCCGTCAGCGCAATCAGCGCCAGCAGCACGACATAGCCGCCACTCCATGCCCAAGCCTGGACATGCAGCGAGAGAAACGGTTCGGCCAAGGCGGGATAGGCGATCAGCCCGGCGAAACTACCGAGGTTCGATGCAGCATACAGCGCCCAGGGCTGACCTGCGGCCGGATGGAGTCCGTACCATCGCTGCATCAGCGGCGCCTGGGCTGAAACGAGGAAAAACACCGGCCCGATGCTCAGCGCCAGCAGCGCCGGAACCCAGAACGCTTCCGTTCCCGGTGCAGGACTTGGGAGGGTGACCAGCCCCACCGGGAGCGTGACCAGAGCCACTGCAAAAAGGCTCAGATGAGTTCGCGCCTGCCGCCTGAATGGCAAGCGCGACAGGCGATGCGCGTACCAGTATCCGGCGAGCAGCAGCGCCTGATAGACCAGCATCGCGCTGTTCCAGACGTTCGGCGCCCCACCCAGCTGCGGCAAGGCCATCCGTGCGACCATCGGCTGGACCAGGAACAGCAGGAACGATCCCGTCAGGATCGTGACCACGAACAGGGGTCTGCTGGATCCGGTCAAAGCGCTCACAGCCTGATAATCAGCCGTGGTCTAGCCATGAAGCATACGCGCAGCATGCGCCGCGTGATAGGACAGCACGCCCGAGCAACCGGCCCGCTTGAACGCCAGCAGGGTTTCCAGCACCAAAGCGTCGCGGTCGCCCGCCCCGGCAGCAGCGGCATGTTCGATCATCGCATATTCGCCGCTCACCTGATAGGCAAAGACCGGAACCTCAAAGGCCTCTTTCACCCGCCGGACAATGTCGAGATAGGGTAAGCCCGGCTTGACCATCACGCTGTCGGCACCTTCGGCCAGGTCCAGTTCGACCTCGCGCAGGGCTTCCTCGGCGTTGGCCGGGTCCATCTGATAGGTCTTCTTGTCGCCCTTGAGCAGCCCGCGCGAACCAACCGCGTCGCGGAACGGGCCATAAAAGGCACTGGCGTACTTCGCGGCATAGGACATGATCTGAACATTGACGTGTCCATCCTGCTCCAACGCATCGCGGATCGCGCCAATTCGACCGTCCATCATGTCCGATGGCGCAATGACGTCAGCTCCGGCAGCCGCCTGATTGAGGCTTTGCCCAACAAGCACGTCGACGGTTGCATCGTTGCGGACATAGCCACGATCATCAACCAGTCCGTCCTGGCCATGGCTGGTATACGGATCCAGGGCAACGTCGGTGAGCACGCCGATTTCCTCACCGCAAGCGTCCTTGATCGCCTTGATCGCCCGGCACATCAGATTGTCCGGATTGAGCGCTTCCTTGCCGTCCTCACTGCGCAGCGCCGATGGCGTGTTGGGGAACAGGGCAAGGCAGGGGATGCCCAGTTTCACCGCTTCACGCGCGCGCGCGGCAATCCCGTCGACCGACCAGCGGGACACTCCGGGCAGCGAAGCGATGGGGTCTTCGACTCCGGACCCCTCGGTCACGAACAACGGCCAGATCAGATCGGCCGGGGACAGAATGGTTTCGCGGTGCAAGGCGCGGCTCCATGCGGAAGCACGGGTGCGGCGCAGGCGGGTGGCGGGATAGGATGACATGGCCAGGGTCATAGGACGCGCGACCCGCCACCTCAACTCTTCAATCGATCGATCTCGCGCCGGGGTGGGGGACTGGCCTCTGCCCGGCGGGGGACAGGACTGGCCATGGCTGAACCCGGCGAAACGGCCTTGAGCTGTGCCATACGTGCCCGGAACGCCGCCAATTCCTTGTGATCGACCTGATTGCTGACGGTGAAACGCACCGAAAGCGGATTCACCGCGCGGCCGTTCTGGTACAATTCGTAGTGGAGGTGCGGGCCGGTCGAAAGGCCAGTCGAACCGACGTAACCGATCACTTGACCGGCACTAACCCGGGCCCCGTTGGGCACAGCGGTGCGGCTCATATGCGCATAGGCCGTGGCAAAACCGCCGCCATGATCCAGCTTGACGTAATTGCCGTGGCCCCCGTGCCAACCGGAATAGATCACCCGGGCATCGCCCACCGCATAGATCGGAGCGCCATAGGGAGCGCCAAAGTCGATCCCTGCATGCATCCGGGTGTAACCCAGAACCGGGTGCCGCCGCGCGCCAAAGTTCGAGGTTACCCGGCCACCATAGACCGGCATGATCAGGCCGGTGCGCTGTGCGCCCATGCCCGCAGCCTCGAAAAACAACCCATCCTTGCCCCAGCGGAGCAATTGCGCCTTGGGCTTTCCAGCCTTTTCCAGTCCGGCAAACAGAAGATCACCCACCTGCGTCTCGCCGGTAGACGAGCGGCGATAGGCGACGATGATGTCGAAAGTGTCGCCTGGTTCGATCGCGGTATCAAGGCTGAGATGCTGGTCAAGCGCCTGAAGGTACTGCTGAATCGCTTCGATCGGCGCGCCCGCCGCCCGGGCTGAGCGATACAGCCCACTGCCGATGACGCCGCGAATGCGCAGCGGCGTGGTATCCACGGCGATCTGCTGCTGGTGGATGGCAAGGCGGCCGCTTACTCGGCTGACGCCCAGATCGAGATCAAATCGCGCCCGGAAAGCGAGATGCTCCAAAGGCCGCGGCGAGCCGGGCACCGGGGGCGCGCCCAGCCGCAGGTCGATCCGGGTTCCGGCGGGTATCTGGCTGGTCGGCTGGACCTGCGCGACAAGCTGCGTCGCGGCGTTGGCATCCGCTTCGCCAACCCCCGCCCGCATCAGCATGCTGGCGAAGCTGTCGCCCTGCCCCAGCGTCGCAGTTACCTGAACATCGTTTCGCAAAGGCGCCTGGGCCAGCCGTCTTACGGCAGCAGTGGCTCCGGTACGCCTTCCGCTGTCGGCGCCGAACGCCAAGGGTTGGATCATCTGGCTGCGGAATTCATCGCGCGCCGCATGGTCGCGTGAAAGGGGGGATGCCGAAACCGTCGCATAGTCAGGCCAGAACGAAATCGCCGCCAGACCAAGCGCGATCATGGTGGCCAATCCACGAAGCCAGCGCCGACTGCCGATGTCTTCAGCCAGGTCCGGCGCCCAATCGATGCCCGCCACCCTGTTCCGCGTTTGATTATGCCAGTCGGTGAACGACGGACGCACAGGACCGGCTACGACCGGCGTCGCGGAAAAATCGGGCGCTGTCTGACGCGCTTGAAACAATTCAGGACCCTTGGCGTGCAACACACTGCGGTGTCTTTGCCGCCTCCATGGTTAAACTTCGCCTAACAGGATTGGGCATTTCTGCCGGTCTGAAGCGATGCGGACTTTCCACCGTACGGGGAAATCTCTGTGCTCCGGCCTTGCCGATTGCCTTGTCGCTTGCCACATCAAGCCCATGGCCCAGCGCAAAGCCGCCCATACCTCGCGTCTCAAGGCGGTGCTCGGTCCGACCAATACCGGCAAGACGCATCTCGCGATCGAGCGGATGTGTGCGCACTCTTCGGGCATGATCGGCTTCCCGCTGCGCCTGCTGGCGCGGGAAGTCTATGACAAGGTCTGTGCGATCAAGGGACCGGAACAGGTTGCGCTGATCACTGGCGAAGAACGCATCGAACCAAAAAACGCGCGCTATCTGCTTTGCACTGCCGAGGCCATGCCAGTAACTGCCGATGTCGCCTTTGCTGCCATCGATGAAGCACAACTGGGCGCCGACCGCGAGCGCGGCCATGTCTTCACCGACCGGTTGCTGCACGCCCGCGGCCGCGACGAAACGCTGATCCTGGGATCAGCCACCCTTGAGCCGATGGTCAAGGCACTGCTGCCGGAAGCAGAGATTGTCAGCAGGCCGCGCTTTTCGACCCTGTCCCACGCCGGAGCCAAGAAGCTCAGCCGGGTCCCGCCGCGCAGTGCCATCGTCGCCTTCAGCGCCGAGCAGGTCTACGCCGTCGCAGAAATGCTCCGCCGGTTTCGCGGTGGCGCGGCCGTGGTCATGGGCGCGCTCAGTCCGGAAACCCGCAACCGCCAGGTCGCGCTCTATCAGAACGGCGAGGTGGATTATCTGGTAGCCACCGACGCAATCGGCATGGGGCTCAATCTTGATATCGACCACGTTGCCTTCGCCGGGCTTTCGAAATTCGACGGGGTGCGCCAACGCCACCTGACGACCAGCGAAATGGCCCAGATCGCCGGACGTGCCGGACGACACCAGCGCGACGGCACCTTCGGCACCTTGGCCGGTACCGGCGGGCACGACGCCGAATTCACAGCCGAGGAAGTCTATGCCGTCGAAGAGCATCGTTTCCAGCCGCTGACCAAGCTGTTCTGGCGCGAGGCCGAACCCAACCTGGCCAGTCTCGGCAGCTTGCTGGCCGACCTTTCCCGCGCGCCGGAACTGCAGGGTCTGGTACCGGCTCCCGAAGCGGTGGATCTTGCCGTGCTGCGCCGCCTCGCCGAAGATCCGGAGATTGCCCAAACGGTGCGTGGGCCTGGAACCGTGCGCCGCTTTTGGGAGGCTTGTTCGCTGCCGGATTTCCGCCAGCATGGCGCTGAAACCCACGCCCGTTTCGTTGCACGGTTATGGCAGGATCTACGCCATGGTCAGCTGGGGGGCGATTTCGTCGCCAGGGCGATTGCCGATCTCGACAACCCCAGCGGCGACATCGACACCCTGCAGATGCGAATCGCCGCAATTCGTACCTGGGCTTACGTCGCCCAGCGGCCCGACTGGGTGCTGGCCAAAGAGGAAATGGCAGCCCGGGCCAGAGCGGTGGAAACGCGCCTATCCGATGCCCTGCATGCCCGCCTGACCGAACGTTTCGTCAATCGCCGCACTTCGGTTCTGATGAAGAAGCTGGGTCCTGACGCGGGGTTGCTGCCAGTGAAATTGGTCGATGACGAGGTGCAAGTCGATGGGGAACCGATTGGTCATCTGGTCGGCTTTCGTTTCCAGGTCGACCCGCAATGTCGCCTTGCTGATCGCAAACTGTTGCTCGCGGCCGCCGAGCGGCATCTGCCGGCACTCCGCAAAGACCGGGCGGAAAACCTGCTAAATGAAGCCGACCCGGGCTTCTCGCTGGATGGCGCCCGGGTATTGTGGGACGATGAACCGGTCGCACGGCTCGACCCGGGGCGCAACTTGCTGGTCCCCCGCGTGCTGTTGGACGCATCGCTCGATTCGCTGCCTGCCGACCTGCGCCAGCGTATCACCTCCCGCCTGGAACAATGGCTGACAGTTAGCCTTGCGGCGCTGCAACCGCTGCACCGTCTCGACACCGCGGCCGGAGAAGCCGCTTCGGGACCTGAACTGCGCGCCCTGTTGATTCGCCTGGTGGAAAGCGGGGGCATGCTTGAACGGAGTGGTTCCGCTCTGGAACGACTTAGCCCCGAACAACGCGACCGCCTGCGCAAGCTGGGCGTGCGCGTCGGAGCGCTCGACCTGTTCGTGCCGGACATGCTCAAGCCAGCGGCGCTGGTGGCTTGGCGCACGCTCCAGGCTGTTCGCGGGCAGGAACATCACGCCCCGCCGCCGCATATGCCGCCGGTGGTTGCAATCTCCGGAAAGGGGCAAACTCCCCCTGGCTACCGTCGTCTCGGCAAACAGGCGGTGCGACTGGATATTGCCGAGAAGCTGCTGCGCGCTGCTCATGATGTGCGGGTTGCGGCCAAGGGGCGCCCCTTTGTCATTGATCCGGCATTGGCCATTTCGACCGGGCTGGCAACGCTGGGCTATGCACAGCTGTTGCGCCTCGCCGGGTTCAGCGCAAACCCTGCGCGTCTGTTGCCAGAAGGAGCCTATGGACCGCCGCAACCGGCCCGCTGGCGCTGGCGCGCCCCGCGGCGGCATGATGCGGCCCGCATGCCGACCAGGCCTTCACCTCGCCCGGACAGCGCCTTCGCTGCTTTGGCGGAACTTGTGCGGTGATGCGGATCGACAAGCTGCTCTGGTTCCTGCGCCTGACCAAGACGCGAAGTGCGGCCCAGGCACTTGTCGCTGCTGGACATATCCGCCTCAACGGCCGGCGGGTAGAGCGCACCGCGCAGGCCGTTGCGATCGGCGATGTGATGGTGATTCCCCTGCCCAAAGGGGTGACCGTGATCGAATTGTTGGTCCTGCCCGGGCGTCGCGGGCCCGCTGCGGAAACCCAGTCCTGTTATCGCACGCTTGACGGAGTGGCTGCAGTTCCCTTAGCAGCGCCTGAGAACAATTCGCCTTAGGGGACCTGACAGCCATGACCTACGTCGTCACTGACGCCTGCATCAAGTGCAAGTATACCGACTGCGTCGAGGTTTGTCCGGTCGACTGCTTCTACGAAGGCGAGAACATGCTGGTCATCAATCCCAGCGAATGCATCGACTGCGGCGTATGCGAACCGGAATGTCCGGCCGAAGCCATCCTGCCTGACACCGAAAGCGGTCTGGAACAGTGGCTCGAACTCAATGCGAAGTACTCGGCCGAATGGCCGAACATCACCCAGAAGAAGGAACCGCCGGCCGACGCCGATGAGCACAAGGGCGAAGACGGCAAGTTCGACAAGTACTTCTCGGCCGACGCCGGCGAAGGCGACTAAGCGATTCGCCAGGCTAAGGCCTGGTAGCGCAGTCCTCTCGAATACGGCTTAAAGTGGCGGATTCTCGCCTCTGGAAATAATGTTACCGTCGTGTTATATAATGACGCGACTGCGGCGGAGCTTTGCTCTGATCGACAGCCTGGCATCATACAATGGGCGGGAGGCAGAAGGCGGCAGATGGAAGCATCGGACCGGTAGTTCCGGTTTTCCGATCGTTTCCAAACGTACGCTATGCTGACGGTGCGGTTTGCACCGATCCCGCGAGTGAAAGGACGGTACATGGTGGCCAAGGCCCACGCCTTCGACGTTGGTGACTACGTTGTTTACCCCAAGCACGGTGTTGGACGGGTGATCGAACTGCTCGAGCAGGAAATCGCCGGGATGACACTGGAGCTTTACGTGCTCCGTTTTGAAAAGGAACGCATGACCCTGCGCGTCCCGACCAACAAGGTCGAGGCAATCGGCATGCGCAAGCTGTCCAGCGACAAGACCCTGCGCGAAGCGCTCGACACGCTGAAGGGCAAGCCCAAGGTCAAGCGCACCATGTGGTCGCGCCGCGCCCAGGAATACGAAGCCAAGATCAATTCGGGCGACCTGGTGTCAATCGCCGAAGTGACCCGCGACTTGTTCCGCGCCGACGACCAGCCGGAGCAGAGCTATTCCGAACGGCAGATCTTTGAAGCGGCCTCGTCGCGCCTGGCGCGCGAACTGGCAGCAATGGAAAAGACCGACGAACCTGCCGCGCTCAAAAAGATCCTGGCGATCCTGAACGAGCATGCGCCGAAGTATTACGCGGAGCAGGCAACCGCCTGACCTGGCGCTGGTACTTCCGAAAATTGCAACGGGCCGTTCCGCTGGAACGGCCCTTTCGCTTTCCACGAGACTTGACGGAGCGCCTTGCTGTATTATATCTCCAACACACATGGTTTGGAGAGCAGCGATGACATTCCGCTTCAATCGTTTTGCAAAGGCCCTGGGTCCCATTATCGCCGTGGCTTTGGCGGCTGGTGCTGCCGGGTGCGAAGGCAAGGTTTCAATCAATGGCGGCGAAGGCAAGCCGCTTGCAGAGCTCGACCTGTCGGGCCAGGCGCCGGAAGAACTGGTCCTTGCAGGACCAGACGAAGTGCGCGTGACAATGGGTGACAAACTGGCGATTACCGTCGACGGTGACTCCGAAGTCCGCGACCAGCTTCGTTTCATCCTGAAAGACGGCAGCCTGGCGATCCACCGCCAGGACAAGACTTTTGCCGCGTCTGAGAAAGTAGCCATCATCAATGTGACAATGCCCGCTCCACGCGAAGTGGTCATGGCCGGATCCGGCAAGATCACTGCGGCACAACTGGCGAGCAAGGCCGAAGTGACCGTTGCCGGTTCTGGGACGATCGAAAGTTCGGCCGTGTCCGGCGAATCGCTCGACCTCACCATCGCCGGATCGGGCAACTTCCGGGCCGCAGGCGAGGTCAAGAAACTCGACATGACGATTGCCGGAAGCGGTTCGGCCCAGATGGATGCCTTGAAAGCGGAGCGCGCCGAAGTGAACATTGCCGGATCCGGAAACACGGTCTTTGCCTCGGACGGAGATGTCCAAGCCAACATCATGGGATCGGGCAATGTTACGGTAAAAGGACGGGCGCGCTGCACGGTCAGCTCGCTGGGATCGGGTAAACTGGTCTGCGAAGGCCCTGTCGTGCAGAAGGAAGGCGCACCCACGCCGCCCAAGGCCCCGAAGCCGCCAGAACCGCCCCGACCGTAACTGTCCGCTTGCCAACGGTTCAGGCGCAGGTCATCGGCCAGACTGCAATGCAGCCCGCCAAGGAGAACCCATGCGCTTGAATCCCTTTCCCCTCCTGGCTGCCCTTGTGCTCGCCGGATGCGGCGTCGGCTCGGTGGTCGGCGTAGCCTCCGCCCCGATCAAGGCTGCCGGAAAAGCGGTCGACCTCGCCACGACAAGCCAGTCCGAAGCCGACGAAAAGCGCGGGCGCAAACTGCGCAAGCTTGAGGAGCGCTATGGCAAGCTGGAGCGTAATTACCGCAAGGAAGACAAGCGCTGCGCCAAGGGCGATCAGAAAGCATGCGACAAGCGCGACAGCATCCGGGAAGAAATGGAAGAGATCCGTGGCCAGTTGCCGGCTCGCGCCTTGTAATCAGGCGGCAGCGCGGCGCAGACGGTCGTTGATCGCCGCTCCAATTCCGGCCTCGGGGACCGGAGCGATGGCGATACGCGGCTGCGGGGCAGCTTGGGCAGCATAAAGGCAGTCGTACAGCCGTGACGCCGCCTCCGCCAAGTCCCCTGTCAGCGACAAGCTGACATCCCCGGCAATCGGCCCAAACCCGATTACGAACTCGTCCCTCTCGGCTGTCTGCGCGTTGAGGCGAACCGGCTTACCCGGAGAATAGTGGCTAATGAGCTGACCCGGCGCCTCGATCTGCCCCGCCCCCCCGGCTGAACCACCGCTGCCCAAGACAGCGGTGATCTGTTCCGCCGTCACTGGACCAGGTCGCAGGATATCCCAGGCGTCGTGGCGCAGGGCGACAATAGTGCTTTCGATTCCGGCCCGGCACGGCCCGCCATCAAGGATGAGGCTGACAGCGTCGCCAAGCGATGCAACAACGTGTTCAGCCCGGCTGGGGCTTACCCCGCCCGAACGATTGGCAGACGGAGCAGCCAAGGGCAGAGCGGCCGCTTCAAGGACGGCGCGCATCGCCGGGTGCGCCGGGCAGCGCAGGGCAATCGTCGGCAGTCCTGCGGTGACGGCAGGCGCAATGCCCGCATCTGCGCGCAGCGGCACAACCATGGTCAGGGCGCCCGGCCAGAAAGCCTCGGCCAAATGGTGCGCGCGATCGTCCAGCAGCGCAATCCGCTCCGCAGCAGCAACATCCGGTACGTGAACGATCAGGGGGTTGAAATCTGGCCTGCCCTTGGCGCGATAGATTTGCGCCACCGCAGAGGCGCTATCCGCGCGGGCGGCCAGGCCATAGACCGTTTCGGTCGGCAAGGCGACCAGCGTCCCGGCGCGCAGCAGATGTGCCGCAGCCGTGATGCCATCCTGATCGGCAGAAAAGACCTGTGGCTTGCCTGTCATGCTGTCCCGCTATAGGCCGCTGGCGACAAAGCCAAGGAAAAGCAGTCATGGATTTCACCGCCCCAACCGCCGATCAGGTCCTCGCCATCCGCATCAATGCCGGAATCGACGAGCTTGCCCGCCACGAACGCTTTGCCGCAGCCACGCCCGACATGGTCGAAGCGATCGTTGAAGGCATCGGCCAGTTCGCAGCCGGAGAATGGGCACCGCTGAACCGCAAGGGCGACAAGGAAGGTGCGGTTCTGGCGAATGGTACCGTGTCGCTGCCCGACGGTTTCGCTGCAGCCTACCAGGCCTATGTTGAGCAAGGCTGGAACGCGATCGCAGGGCCAGTGGAGCATGGCGGCCAGGGCTTGCCCTTTACCCTGGCGGCCAACGTGCTGGAGAACCTGGGCAGTGCCAACATGGCCTTCTCGCTGCTGCCGATGCTGACCGTGGGCGCAATCGAATCGCTCCATCACCACGGAACGGCTGCGCAACAGGCGTTATATCTGCCCAAGCTGATCAGCGGCGAATGGTCGGGCACGATGAACCTGACCGAACCGCAAGCGGGATCGGATGTCGGTGCGCTGCGCACCACGGCAACCCCGCGCGGCGATGGAACCTGGTCGATCAAGGGGACCAAGATCTACATCACTTGGGGTGATCACGACCTGTCGGGCAACGTGATCCACCTGGTCCTCGCCCGCACCCCCGGTGCTCCGGCCGGAACGCGGGGGATCAGTCTGTTCCTGGTGCCCAAGTACCATGTCAACGCCAACGGTTCGCTGGGCGCGCGCAATGACCTGCGCTGCGCGGGTCTGGAACACAAGCTGGGGATCATGGCCAGCCCGACCTGCGTGATGAGCTTTGGCGACAATGACCAGTGCATCGGCGAACTGGTTGGCCACGAGAATGAAGGCATCAAGGCGATGTTCACGATGATGAACTCGGCCCGGATCAACGTCGGCAACCAAGGGGTCCAGATCGCCGAGCGCGCGCTGCAGCAGGCCCAGCGTTATGCCCTGGACCGCATCCAATCGGCCCGCGCCGGTTCGCCCAGCCGCGAACCCGTCGCAATTGTCGAGCATCCGGACGTGCGCCGAATGCTGCTACGCATGCGGGCACTGACCGAAGGGGCACGCGCGCTGCTCTATTATACCGCCGGGATGGTCGATCGCGGTGCGCTGGGCTTCGAGGGTGTGCAGGCCCGCGCCGATTGCCTGGTGCCGATGATCAAAGCCTGGGGCACCGACATTGGCTGCGAAGTCGCCAGCCTGGGGGTGCAGATCCACGGCGGGATGGGCTTTGTCGAGGAGACCGGCGCTGCGCAGCACTATCGCGATGCGCGGATCGCGCCGATCTATGAGGGCACCAACGGCATCCAGGCGGCGGACCTCGTCACCCGCAAACTCGGTTACGAAGGCGGCGAAGTCCTGACGTCGCTGTTTGCCGAGATTGTCGCCGATTGCGGCGATGCGCCGGTCCTGCAGGCATTGGCGCAGGATTGCATCGACGTCGCCCGCTGGATGACAGACGAAGCCAGCATCGATGACAAGCTGGCTGGATCGGTCCCGTTCTGCACCATGGCCTCAACAGCCGTTGCCGGGTGGCAATTGCAGCGCCAGGCCCGCGACGGCGCGGGTGGCGAGCAGAAGGCCGTGGTCGCGCGCTACTTCAACGAACACCTCACGGCCGAAGCGCGAGGGCAAAAGCCGCTCGCTATGGCCGGCTCGGACCTGCTGTACGCGCTCAGCGCCGAGGCACTGGCGGGATGAGCGACCAGGGCGACCCACTGGCGCGCATCGCCGAAGCGCTGGAGCGGCTGGCGCCTGCACGCGCCGCGAAATTCGACTGGCTCTCTGCTCCGGCCTATGTCTGGGATGGAACAGCGCGGGCGGTGACGCAGCTTGTCGCCCCGCACCTTGATTTGCTTAAAGGCATCGACGACCAGAAACGGGCCGTGGTCGGCAATGTCGCGCGGCTTGCCGCCGGCCATGCTGCGCACGACATGCTGCTGTGGGGATCACGCGGCATGGGCAAGTCCGCCCTGCTCCGCGCCGCGATCTTAGCCGCTCAGAATGCAGCTGCTGGCCGTATTGCCTTGGTCCAGGTCGCCCCGGAAGCGCTCTCGTCGCTTGCTGTGCTGTTCGGCCAGCTTGCTGGACAACCGCGCAGCTTCCTGGTGTTCATCGACGATCTGGGTTTCGAGGACAACGACAGCGCCGGCCCGCGTGCCTTGCGCTCCTGGCTGGAAGGTGGAATCGAAGCCCGCCCGGCCAATGTCCGCATTGCCGTAACCAGCAACCGCCGTGCCATCGTAGCGCGCCACCTGGTCGAGCAAGACGATCCGATCAACCCCCGCGACGCGGTGGACGATCGTCTTGCCCTGGCTGACCGCTTCGGCCTGTCGATCGGATTCCACAATTGCAGCCAGGATGATTACCTGGCCATCATTGCCGGATACTGTGCCGAATTGGCTTTGGACTGGACCGAAGGCGAAGCTTTGGAATGGTCCAAGCGCCGTGGGGCTCGTTCGGGCCGCGTCGCCTGGCAGTTCGTCACCGAACTGGCCGGACGCGTCGGCAAAAGCCTCTAGCTTACTGCTTCACTTTCTCGTCTGACTGGAACGAACCGCGATACTGCGCCGGATCGCCATCCAGCTGGCGGCGCGGCGGCAGGCTGCCGACCTTGACCGGCTTGATCACTGGCGAGGGCTGAGCCTGCGGTGCGATCACCCGCCAGATGATCCCGGCCGTATCATCGCTGACCAGCAGCGCGCCGTCCTTGGCAAAGCCAACCCAGGTCGGACGGCCGCGGGTCTGGCCGCCATCGGTCAGGAATCCGGTCAAGACGGGGATCGGAAGACCCTTGGGGTTGCCGTTGGCATCGAAGGCGACGAAGACCACGTCATAGCCTGAACGCGGATTGCGGTTCCACGAACCATGCCGGGCAATGAAGGCGCCATTGGCGAACTGCGGCCCCATGCGCTCTCCACCAAGAGTGAAGACCAGGCCCAGCGGCGCGGTATGGGCTCCCAAGGCATATTCCGGCTTGCGCACGAAATCGTCGATGTACTCCGGCGCGGGCCATTTCACCCGCTCATCATCGTATTTCTTCCAATAGATCCACGGCCAACCGTAATGCGCACCGACTGGTACATTGGTCAGGTAGTCCGGAACCAGGTCGGGGCCGAGCTGGTCCCGTTCGTTGACCACGGTCCACAATTCCTCGCTCGCTGGGTTCCAGGCGAGGCCGTTGGGATTGCGCAGGCCTTGGGCAAACTGACGCGGGAAGGCATCCTTGGTCAGGTCCTTTTCCCAGATCGCGGCGCGACCCTGTTCGATCTCCATGCCGCGTTCGGCAATGTTCGATGCGGAGCCAACTGCAACGTAAAGCAGGTTGCCATCGGGGCTGAGCACCAGGTTGCGCATCCAGTGATTGCCCGCTGCCGGCAGGTCCATGACCTTGCGCGGCTCGCCGCCAATCGCGGTTTCGCCCAGCTTGTAGTCGAACACGATCACGGCGTCGTGGTTGGCCACGTAAAGGCGGTCATCGTCCCAGGCCAGGCCCGAGGGTGAAGCCAGGTATTTGCCTTCCGCCAAGGTAAAGCGTTGTTCGGCAACGCCATCGCCGTTGCCATCCCGCAGAAGGATCAGTTTGTCGGGCGATTCGCCGTGCGAACCGGCGCGCGACATCAACTGCTGGGCAATCCAGCCGACAATGCCACCGCCGGGGTTGGCGGTCGGCGAATCCGCCTCGGCCACGATCACGTCGCCATTCGGCAGAGTGTAGATCACGCGCGGATGGTCGAGGCCTTCGGCGAAACGCTTGACCTCAAGGCCCTGCGCAGCCACCGGCGCTTCGCCCGGCGCCCAGCCAATCGGCTTGGCAATCGCCACCGAAGGGATCGTTTCCGTGCGCGGTTCGGAAATGACCGGATCCTTGCCCGACAACTCTTCGATCGTGTGCTGGGCCTGCGCCCCACGCCAGATCCAGAAGGCGAACCCGGCGATGATCAACAGGATCAGGGCAAGGGCGATGAGCAGTTTGCGTTTGGTCGACATTGCGGCGTGATACTTTGCATGCCGCTAGGCGGCAACCCAAGTCTAATGTAACGCAGTATCCATGTACGACTTCACAACTGATCCGAACCTGCCAAAGCCCGAACTGTACCGCGAACTGGTAGGTGCAGCGCGGGCCATCGTTGATGGCGAACCCGATGCGGTTGCGAACATGGCCAACCTCTCGGCGCTGATCTGGCAATTCCTGCCGCAGCTCAATTGGGCGGGATTTTATCGTGTGGTCGATGGGGAGCTGGTGCTGGGGCCATTCCAGGGCAAGGCCGCCTGCATCCGCATTCCGCTCGGCCAGGGGGTCTGCGGGACGGCAGCGGCCAACGGCGAGACGCAACTGGTTCCCGATGTTCACGCATTCCCGGGTCACATTGCCTGCGATGCGGCCAGCGCCTCGGAACTGGTCGTGCCGGTCATGCGCGACGGGCAGGTCATTGCAGTGATCGATCTCGACAGCCCCGTCCTGAACCGCTTCGATGCGGACGATGCGGCGGGGATCGAGGCCCTTGCCCATGCCATCGCTGCGGCGATCTGATCGCTGGCGCAACGAAAAAGGGGGGCACAAAGCCCCCCTTCGCCACTTTCCGGCAAGCTCAGTTCAAAGCTTGCGGCCGATCAACTCCTTCATGATTTCGCTCGTACCACCGAAGATGCGGGTTACGCGCGCACCGCGCCACGCACGGGCAATCGGGTATTCGTTCATGTAGCCGGCGCCGCCGAACAGCTGCAAGCACTTGTCCATGACTTCCCATTGCAGTTCGGTGTGCCACAGCTTGGCCGCGGCGCCTTCTTCCGGGGTCAGCTCCTTCTTGAGATGACGTGCCAGCGCCCAGTCGAGATGCGCCCAGCCAACCTGCAGCTTGGCCTTGAGGTCGGCCAGCACGAAACGGCTGTTCTGGAAATCGAGGATCGGCTTTCCGAATGCCTTGCGGTCACGGGTATAATCAACCGTCATGTCAAACGCGCGCTGCGCGCTGGCCTGGGCCGAAACCGCAATCGACAGACGCTCCTGCGGCAGTTCGCTCATCAGGTAGATGAAGCCCTTGCCCTCCTCACCCAGGCAATTGGTTATCGGCACGCGGACGTCTTCGAAGAACAGTTCCGAGGTATCGGCTTCGTCTTGGCCGATCTTGTCGAGGTTGCGGCCGCGCTTGAAACCTTCGCGGTTGGCTTCGACGAGGATGATGGAAATGCCCTTGTAAGCAGGCTGGATTTCGGTGTCGGTCTTGCAGCAAACCAGAATCAGGTCGGCGTTCTGGCCATTGGTGATGTAGGTCTTCGACCCGTTGATCACGTAATGGTTGCCGTCCTTCTTGGCCGTGGTGCGCATACCCTGAAGGTCGGAACCGGTACCCGGTTCGGTCATGGCGATGGCAGTGATGACTTCGCCCGAAACCAGCTTGGGCAGCCATTCCTTCTTCTGTTCTTCCGAGCCGTGGGCGACCAGATAGTTGGCCACGATGTCCGACTGCAGCGAGAAACCGGTGGTCACCCCGCCGTAGTAGGCGCTTTCCTCGTCCACGATGGCGTTATAGCCAAAGTCGAGGCCCAGACCGCCGTATTCCTCGGGAACGGTCGGGCACAGCAGGCCCAGCTCGCCAGCCTTGGGCCAGATCGCCTTGGGGACGATTCCGGCATCGGCCCATTCGGCCTGGTGCGGCGCAATTTCGTCCTGGACGAAGCGGCGCACGGTCTGGCGGAAGGCTTCGTGGTCTTCGGTGTAAGCGGTGCGAGCAAGCGAATCGAGCGACATGACGGTTCCCCTAAAGGCTGTGTTGTGCCGAGGCGTAATGCCCCGGCCCCGGGGCGGTCAACCGGAATTTAATCGCTCGGTTAAGGGAGGCGCAGCGCATCCTGAATGGGAGCCAAACGGCTTGCACGCACCCGGCCCATGCGAAGCGACGATTTCCCGGGATCGATCCGCAGCTCGGACCCCAGCTCTGCGACAAGGCCAAGCCGGATCGCATCGCCCTGCGCCAGGCGCAGTCGATAGGCGCCATAGGGAACCAGATCGAACCATACATAGCCGCCCGCGTCGGTTTTCTGACGATTGACGACCGTTCCGCGCGCGTCGGTCAATTCCACGTCCACTCCGCCCAGTGCCCGTTCATTGGGACCGAGCAAAACCGCTTCGACCTCGCCGGTCGCGACAACTGGAAGGGCAATGCTGGCTGCTACACCAGGTCGCGGAACGACCACAATTCCCGGCCCTGTCGGCTGCAGCAGGGGATCCGGCAGGCTGGTGGCATCGATTGCCACGCGGGTCGGCTGGAAGGGCGCAAGCCCTTCTATTACTGCATGCCCCTTGGCATTGGTCAGACTGCGCTGTCCAAACATACCGCCCTGAATGGCCACGTCGGGCAGCACGGGTTCATTGGCCTGCCGCACTCCATCGGCATTGTCGTCGCGGAAAACTTCAACATCCAATTGTCCAAGGGTTGCCAGCCGTTCGCCCGACATCCGCCAACCGCCGCCGGCATAATCAGGGCCCAATCCGACCATCAGGGTGATCGCCGCCCCGATCTTTCCGCGGTTGTCGACGCGTGCGTCTCCGCGCAGCGCAAAGTGGCGGAACTGCTTGGCGTACCCAACCGCATAGCTCTGCGTTCTGGAAAAGCTGTCGTGCTGAAACTCCAGCCGGAAAAAATCGCGCCGTCCACTTGGTAATTCTGCCGCGATTTGGGTGCGCTGCAAACCTGGATGCGGCCCGACCATGGCGATGGACGCATTGCCGCGGAGGCGGATACGATTGATCTGGCTAAAGCCGATCAGATTGAGCCAGGTACTCGGTTCATATCGGGCACCAGCCTGTTGCGCCCCGCCCCACCGGCGATCGAGCAATTCCGCAGTCAGCGTGGACCGGCCGAAAGGAAACGATGCGCGCGCTGAAAGTTCGGTCGAACGATTGCCGAACCGAAGCCGCATTTGGCGCAGACCCGTTTCCAGCATGACATGCCGGTCCGCAATCCGGGCTGCACCGCCCATGCGCAGGCTGAACTCGCCCCGTCGGTCCTGTGGCACCAGATCGGAATCGAACGCACCATTGGTCCAGATGGCATTGCCCGAGAGGTTAATCCCATGGATGCGGCCCATCCCCTCGATCCGGAAAGCCTGACCTGCTCCGGTCTGCTGTGCGCCTGACAGTTCCATCAGCATGGAGCCAAGCGAACGGCGAACCAGTCCTTCCAGATAGTGCTGGCGTTGTCCGTTGCGGTACAGGCTTTGATAGCCGAGACCTCCGGTGGTCCGGCTATCAAGACCATATTCAAACCCCGTATTCCAGCGCCAACCGGCATTGCGTTCATAGCTTTGCTTCGCAATGCCCAGCAAGTCCTTGCCGCTGTCGACGAAACCGGCCCAGTATTGCAGTTGGCCGGGGGCAAGGCTTTTCGTTCCCATGCGCTGGCTAAACCGTTCGCGGCGGACCTGACCCTGCGGTCCATAGAGCGCCACTTCGAAATCGTTGTCGCCGAACTGCAATTCGACATCAGAAAATTCGTAGCGCCCATCGCCCCGATCGGCCTGGACCGCACGCAAGACACCATTGCGATAGAGCTCTGCTTCCCAGCCGGCCGGCAAGGTGCCGCGCAGGGTGGTTACTCCAAAGCGTGACGGCAGCTGCAGCAGACGGTTTGAAACATAGACTCCGCGGCCAAAGACGCTGCGGCCCGAAAGATTGCCCGATTTCATGTCGACATCACCCACGGCAAATTGGGTGGCCGCCAGTGGCCCCAGCAATCCGCCCGCAGGATCCTTGCGATACAGCTTAAACTGCACCGAGTCGGGATCGCGCCATTGGCTTCCCGCGACCCGGCCGGAATAGCTGAGGCCCAACAGGTCCCCAGCGGCCAGGGCCTCATAACTGGTCAACGCGCGTTGATTGCTGGACCAGGCGGAACGGACCTGCAAATCGAACGATGGAGTTCGCCACAGCCGATACGGGACGTCAACCTGGGGCAACTGGGACAATTCCGTTTGGTGAGCCGCTGCTTGAAGCTCTGCCGCGGTCAGCCGGCTGGCGCGTTCCTTGCGATCTAACGCCGCCTGGAAGGGAAGCTTGCGGTCGCTTTCGATCATCAGACTGGCCCGGGAAAGATCGGCGCGAAGTGTTACCCCTGACCATTTCGAAAGCGCGGCCAAGGCAATGCACCAGCCCCCGGGCGTATCGATAATGTCGCGTGCGTCCAGCGGCTCTGGGGCTTGGCCTTTCATCGACAGGGTCAGGGTCGATCGGTCGAATTCGAATTGCCGATCCTCGAAAAAGAACCAGCCGGTTGCGCGGCGCAACTTCGGATCGATCCTTACCGGCAAATCGAGTGCTTCGACCAATGTGTTCCATTCCAGACAAACCCCGCCTGGGGTCTGATAGCCAGAAATCGAACGGTCGGCCGTAAAGGATCCAGCCCGCAATTCCAGCAACAGCGCATCGTCTTCGGACGGAGTCCAGAGTGGCTCCGCCTCTGCCCGTGGCGCAGCCGCAGCCAACGCGGCCATCAGCACCAGGCAAAGCGGGCTATGCCGCGATAAGGATACCATCAGGCCGGACCCGCGCCATCGGTTCAGATCAGGGCAGGGCAACCGCAGCGCGGGCCAGCACGCCGCTGGTCTTCCCCGCGGCGCGGTATTCGATCGTCACCGGACCTTTGCCGCCCAGTTCGACACCGGGCTTAAGCGGCATGGTGATCTTGCGCCGGGAAATTTCGCTATAGACCGCGATGCCGGATACCGCCCCAATCTGCTCTCCACTGGCCGTGCGGGCGATCAGATCACCATAGAGCGATGCCGTTCCGGTCCGGGTCATGTCGAACTGGAGGACCTGGCGCCCCTCGACAGTAGCCAGCTCGGCATTTTCAATGCCCGCTGCTGCTTCCAGCATTCCCTGCCGAAAAAAGACCGGAATGGCACCGCCCAGGTTCAACCTAATAGCGAATTCCAGCGTTCGAGGATCCTCTGTGGGGGCTGTCGCGCTCACCGCGGGTTCGATCGGATCCACCCGATCAAACTGCAGGTGCGCGCGATATTCGCCATCCGGCAGGCCAGCCGGAGGGCGGATCGACAATCGAACCGTCTGGGTTTGTTGTGGTCCCAGAGTTACCCGCCGCGGGGCATAACGGACCATGTCCAGCATCGCGCGATCCGCATCGTTCGCTGCGCTTTCGGCCACGTCGTACAGTTCACCCTTCTCGTTCATTCGCCGCAGCACCAGCGAGACACGATAGGTGGTCGCCGTATCGCTCATGTTGCTGATAAATACTTCCGCATTACCAGGGCGTTCGATCACAACCCGATGGGGTGCAATCAGCAAGGCATTGCCGGCTATCGCCGGCGCACCCACCAGAAACACAGCGAAAGCAAGCACAAGCGCCGCCGCCTGGCGGAAGCAAACCAGTTGAGTCATGGGATTGTTCCTTGGTCAGGAATTCCGGATTGCCTGAGGCCGCTGGGAGTCAAAAGACCGAAGGCTGGTCTTTCAACTCCATGCGCACGAGCAGCACCATTCGGTCAAATTTTGAGGCAAAGACCATAAACCGCAAAACCAGAGAGCGGCGCCTGCCAACGCTATTCGTAATTAAAGGTCACTGGGAGCGTGACTGAGTACATACCAGCCGCCGATGACGGAATATTCAAAGTGCCACCAATATAAATCGACATTTCTGAGCCAGTACTATCGAAATTGAAAGTAGATCCCGGACTTATTGTCAGATCGGTAAGATCAAGCTCTTGTACTTGGCTGGGATAGATGCTCGAGCTACTCCGAAGCAGCTTCAGAGGCTCAGGCGGAAGTGTTACCCTGACCAGAGCGTTGGGTGCGCCGCTTACCAAGACCTCTGCCACTGTCGGCTCATCCAACACCGCGATAACACCGGTGCTGGTGTAGGTATTGTTAGTGTTAGGATTTATTGTAATTCTGGCGCCCACATTTGAATCAATAACAATTCGGCCAAAGTTCAAACTGCGGGGCCCGCCACCAATATTAACTGATGGGACGACTTCTACTATGGCAACATTGCCACTGTAGGTTTGCGCCTGGGCTGATCCGGCTAGGCTGACTGCAGCGATGGCCGCAGCAAAAGCAAAACGAAGCGGTTTGACCATAGCGATCGAGTCCTTGAATGGAGTTGTCTGGCAAAAGTGGGTCTCAGGTCGCCAGATATCGCTATGGTAAAAACATTTCCTTTGCAAGGGGTTAGGTAGGATACCCGAGTTTTATCGGCTTGGTGGGGACCAGTGAGCGGGGCCTGGGGCCGATACAAAGCCGCAAAATCTGGGGATCACCCGGGACGCAAGCACCCAGCTTGCCGGCGACCAATCACGGTCCGGCGGACAGCACCGGGCAGCCGGTTAACCTTCCCTGATTCCGATCAGATGCCCCCGCCGGTGAGCCGCTGACAGATCAGATCAAGCTGGTCGAGCGTGCGGTAACGGATCGTCACGGCACCCGAGCGCGGATCGGCATCGGTGTTGATCCGCACCGACAGGCCCAGGAACTCTTCCAGGTGGTTTTGCACCGCGGCAATGTCGGCGGCATCACCCGAATCGCGCTCGCTGCGCGCGCGGCGCTGGGTGGACGGGGTTGGGCTTGCGCCCTTGCGCGCCAGGCGCTCAACCTCGCGCACGGATAGCTGGCGGGCTACCGCCTGTTCGGCCAGCGCTTCGGCGCCTTCCGCCCCAACCAGCGCCCGGGCATGTCCCATCGACAATTTGGCCTGTTCGACCAGCTCGATCACCCGCGGCGGAAGCGCCAGAAGGCGCTGAAGGTTGGCGACGTGGCTGCGGCTCTTGTCGACCAGCTTAGCAATCTCGGCCTGGGTCAACCCTTCGTCTTCTGCCAGGCGGTGATAGGCCCACGCTTCTTCGATCGGATTGAGATCCTCGCGCTGAAGGTTCTCGATCAGGGCCAGGGCGGTGACTTCGCGTTCGGAAAGGTCGCGGATGATGGCGGGAATTTCATGCAACTGCGCGCGCTGCGCTGCGCGCCAGCGGCGCTCGCCCGCGACCAGGCGCCAGCGATTCTGCCCATGTGGCGTCACGATGACCGGCTGGATAACGCCGCGCTGCGCGATCGATGCAGCCAGTTCAGCCAGGGCCTCCTCCGCAAAGTGACGACGCGGCTGGCCCGGATGAGGAACGATGTCAGAGACCGCCAGCATGGCCAGCCCGCCTGACGGCTTGGCCTCGGCGCGCCCGGTTAGCGATGCCGGGTTGACCAAAGGTTCCTCGCGGCGGCTTTCGCCCAGCAGTGCACCCAGGCCGCGCCCCAAGGCAGGCCGCTTTGCAGTGGCAGGCTTGTTCACGGCTTCATCGCTCATGCGGCATTCCTCGTTTCGGGCAGGCGGGTAATCAATTCGCGCGCCAGGGCCATATAGGCACGGCTCCCGGTGCAATTGTGGTCGTAAATCAGCGCAGGAAGCCCATGGCTGGGCGCCTCGGACAGCCGCACATTGCGGGGGATCACCGCATCGAACACCAATCCCCCCAAGCAAGAGCGCACGTCATCCGAAACCTGATCGGTCAGCCGATTGCGCCGGTCGAACATGGTAAGCGCAACCCCGACAATGCCCAGATCGGGATTAAAGCGCTGCTGCACGCGCTCAACCGTCTGGAGCAGCTGGGACAAGCCCTCCAGGGCGAAGAACTCGCACTGCAACGGCACCAGCAGCGTATCGGCGGCACACAGCGCGTTAAGGGTCAGCAACCCAAGCGAAGGCGGACAGTCGATAAAGGCAATGTCGTAGCCGGGATCGCCCGCGAGGGCGCCGCGCAACCGCTCCGTACGATTCTCGACCGCCACCAGTTCGACTTCCGCCCCGGACAGATCGACCGTAGCTGGAAGTAGATCGAGCCCCGGGATCCGCGTCGGCGCCACGCAGTCAGCCAGTGGCAATTGATCGACCAGCAGGTCATAGCTCGATCGTTCGCGCGCTTCTGCAGTGATCCCGATCCCGGTCGAGGCATTGCCTTGCGGATCAAGGTCGACCAGCAGCACTTTCCAGCCAATAGCCGCCATGGCAGTGGCAATGTTGATCGCCGTGGTGGTCTTCCCCACCCCTCCCTTTTGATTAGCGATCGCTACCCGAATCACGCCTTGCCGCCCTTTCTGCCTTTCAGCGTTCCGACAATGAGGCCGGATTCCGCATCGGTCAGCGATTGTTCCACGTGGAACACATGGTGCCAACCTTTGAGCTCTTGCAGTTCCTGCCGCGCCGACCGCCCCTTCGGCAACAACCAGGCTGTCTCTTCTGTGGAGAAGCGCGCCGATAGATCGAGCAATTTGGGCAAAGGAGCAAAGGCACGCGCCGAAATCGCGGAGACTTTATGCGTCTCGACCATTTCCAGGCGCATGCCCTGAATAACGGCATTGGATAAGCCAAGCCCGCCGCAAACCTTGGTAAGCCATTCGATTCGCTTGCTGCGGGACTCGACCATTTCGACCCGCCAATCCGGGCGCAGGATGGCAATGACCAACCCGGGAAATCCTGCTCCGGTCCCCAGATCGAGCCACGTCACGACCGTTTCACGTGAAACATGATCGAGCAGCTGTGCGGAATCGGCGTAATGGCGCACCCAGAGGTCTTTCAGACTGGCGTCCGAAACGAGATTCTGCACATCGTTTTCCGCGGTCAGCAACGCGGCCAGGGCTTCGAGCCGCTCCTCGGCCTCGCGAGTCCACTCGGGAATGGTCTTGAGCCAGGCCCGTGCCGCGGATTCGGTTGAGACGATCATGCGGCCGACCGCCGTTTTGCGTGAACCAATAGCGCGGCCAAGGCAGCTGGCGTAATCCCCGGCAAACGACCAGCCGCAGCCAGTGTGGCGGGACGCGCGGTGGAGAGACGTTCCACCATCTCGCGTGATAGCCCGGGGATTGCTTCGTAGGGAAAATCGTCACCCAGTGGCAGCGCTTCGCCAGCGCGAAGCTCGCGCAACTCGCTCTCCTGCCGCGCCAGATAAGGGGCATAGGCAGCGTCTTCGGCAACCTCGTCGGCGAGGTGCTGATCACTCAAGGCTGCGTCCGAAAGCCAGGGTTTGAGGTGGTCCAGGTCGACATCACTGAACCGCAACCATTCCCGCAAGGTCAGCCGGCCGACATCCGCCCGTACCGGTAGGCCGGCCGCGGCCATGGCGGCACCAGTGACAGTCTGTTCCAATTCCTGATCCAATTGCTCGCGGGCAGCAGTGCGCCGCTGATACCAATCGATGCGCTCCGCTCCGATACACCCGATCGCTACGCCAAGCGGAGTAAGCCGCGTGGTGGCGTTGTTGGCCCGCAGGCGCAGGCGATACTCGGCCCTGGCAGTGAGCATACGATAAGGCTCCGTGACCCCGTGCAATGTTAGATCGTCGATCATCACCGCCAGATAGGAATTGGCTCGATCGATGGCGGGTCCATCGCGGCCGAGAACCGCGGCCGCAGCATGCATTCCGGCAACCAGGCCTTGCGCGGCCGCCTCTTCGTATCCCGTTGTTCCATTGATTTGGCCGGCGCAATAGAGTCCGGGCAGGTTGCGCAATTCCAGGCTGTGGCGCAACGCTCGCGGATCGATGTGGTCATATTCGACCGCATAACCTGGTACGACCATCTCGACCTGCTCAAGTCCGACCATGGTGCGCAGCATCGCCAATTGGACATCGGCCGGGAGCGAGGTGCTGATCCCATTGGGATAGACCAGTTGGGTATCCAGCCCCTCGGGTTCCAGGAAAATCTGATGCCCGCTACGGTCCGCAAACCGGTGGATCTTGTCCTCGATCGACGGACAATAGCGCGGGCCCGAGGCGCCGATTGCCCCTGTAAACAGCGGCGAGCGGTGGAGGTTTTCCCGAATCACGTCGTGGCTGCGTTGGTTGGTTCGGGTAATCGCGCAGAACACTTGCGGCAGGACTCGGCCCGGCCCCAGTGGCGACATAGTCCACGGTTCGCTGTCGCTGGCCTGCTCCTCAAGGCGAGACCAGTCGATGGTTCGGCCATCCAACCGCGGCGGGGTACCCGTTTTAAGCCGTGCCATCGGCAGATCGGCAGCCCGAAGCTGGGCAGCCAACCGTTGCGCCGAAGCCTCGCCGATGCGGCCCCCTTCGATTCGCTCTTCACCGCGGAACAGGACACCCCCAAGGAAAGTGCCGGTGCAAAGCACGACCGCTTGGGCGGCAAGTTGGGTCCCATCGCTCAGTTCAAGGCCGGTTACCTTGCCATGGGCGATGCGAAGCGCCGCCGCTTCGCCAGCAATCAGGGTAAGATCGCCTTGCAAGGCCAGAAGCCGGTGGACCTCGGCCTTGAACCGCTTGCGGTCTGCCTGGATCCGGGGCCCCTGCACCGCCGAACCCTTGGACCGATTCAGCATGCGATAGTGAATCGCGCCGGCATCAGCCGCACGACCGATGATCCCATCAAAGGCATCGACCTCCCGGACAAGGTGACCCTTGCCCAGTCCGCCAATCGCGGGATTGCAGCTCATCGCACCGATGGCCCCAAGGTCGAAGCTGACCAGCGCGACGTGCGCGCCCATCCGCGCCGCTGCCGCAGCCGCTTCAACGCCGGCGTGACCGCCGCCAACTACAATGACATCAAATTGCTGCATGGCTCCTCGCGCCCTTAGCGCACGAGTGTTTCACGTGAAACAGTCATTTGCCGATACAGAAGCGCCCGAATAGCGTATCGAGCAAGTCTTCAGTCGCAGTCCGGCCAAGCAAAGTGTCGAATGCGACGCGTGCAACCCGAAGCGACTCGGCGGTCAGCAAGGGATCGGTCTGTTCGGCAGCCTGGACAAGCGCCACACGCGCATCGGACAACAAACAATGCTGCCGTTCATTGAGCGCAGCTTCCCCGGGACGCGGCAAGGCGGAACTCGCGGCTTCCACCAGATCGGTGCGAAGTTCCTCTATCCCCTCCCCCGTCCGCGCCGAAAGACGATGGCGCGGGAATGCCTTGGCGACATGACCGATCTTGTCGGCTTGCGCTTCAACCTCCCACGCTCCGGCCGGACCGGTGCCCTCAGGGCCCAACCACAAAACAAGATCAGCCCGGTCGAGAGCTTCAAGCGCACGCTCGATGCCAATAGCCTCGACCACATCGTCCACCGTATCGTGAAGTCCCGCGGTGTCGGCGAACAAGAACGGAACTCCCGCAATCGCGACCGGGCGGGTGAGAACGTCGCGCGTTGTGCCGGCGATGGGCGTTGCAATTGCCGCTTCCGCTTCGACCAAACAGTTGAAAAGCGTGCTCTTCCCGGCATTCGGGGGTCCAGCAATGACCACCCGGAACCCCTCCTTCAGCAGCTCGGCACGCGGGCGGTCGAGCCACCGTTTTACGGCCGTGGCAAGCTGCGCGATCTTGAGCGCAAAATCGCCCGGCAGTGTCGTAACATCATCCTCGTCAGCAAAATCCAGTACGGCTTCAACTGCTGCCGAAAGGGTTAAAAGCTGGTCCCGCCACGCCTCGACTTCGCGGGAGAAAGTGCCGCCTGCCATGGCCATGGCGGAAAGCCGCTGCAATTCGGTTTCGGCTTCAAGCAGATCGGCCAATCCCTCGGCCTCGGCCAGATCGATCTTGCCATTCACAAAGGCACGGCGGGTGAATTCGCCAGGCTTTGCCCGCCTGAGTCCCGGCAATGCTGCCAAGGCGGTTTCGACCGCCGCAATCACCGCGCGACCACCGTGACATTGCAGTTCGACCGTATCTTCCCCGGTCTCCGTCCCGGGTCCCGGCAGCCACAAGACCAGGGCTTCGTCGATCACCGCACCCTGCCGATCACGCAGCCGCGCCAGGGCGGCACGCCGAGGAGCTGGAACGCGCCCCGCAAGCGCCAACATCGCATCGCGGGCGCGTGGTCCACTGACTCGTATCACTCCGATCGCTGCCGGGGGGGCACCGCTGGACAAGGCAAAGATCGTGTCGGTCATGATCACATCCTAGCAGTTCAAATCCTGCAAGCGAGGATCATTCAGGGTCCTTTTTCTTGTTCGAACCACCAGCGAGCCCGGCACCACCTTCCATGAACTGCTGGAACAGCTTCAGACCAACCTGGCCCATCGGGGCAATGTTTTTGGCGAATTCCTGGACCTGGTCCACCGACCCGGCGCCCTTCATCGCTTTGGAAAGCACATCGACATAAACCGAGTTCGCCTTGCTCACATCCGGCAGGCCGAGAAAGCTCCGCGCCTCCTCGGGAGTGCAATCAATCTCGACATGAATTTTCATTTCCAGCTCCGAAATACACACGGATCAAACCGTGTTTGGATAGCAACAAGCTGGCATAGGGCCTTCACAAAGTCCACGACTGGCTTAGGGTAAAGCCAAACGCCGATTGGAGACACATAATGGCAGAAACCATCCAGATTCCCTCGCTTAAGGGTGACGGAGCGATCCCCGCTTACCTTGCGCGACCGGTTGGAGCCGCAAAAGCCGCGATCATCGTCATCCCTGAAATCTTCGGGGTAAATCCAGGGATCCGCCAAAAAGCCGATAAGTGGGCCGAGCAGGGTTACCTTGCTGTTGCACCAGACATTTTCTGGCGCTTTGCCCCCGGGGTGGAATTGAATCCCGATGTGGAAGCAGAATTGCAGCAGGCTTTTGGCTATTTCCAGCAATATGATCCCACGGATGGGGTCTACGATATCGAATCGACTATCAAGTGGATTCGCGCTCAAGGCACGGCGAAAGTCGGTTGTGCTGGATACTGCCTTGGCGGGCGCCTTGCCTATATGGCTGCTGCCCGCACCGATATCGATGCCTCAGTCGGCTATTACGGCGTGATGATCGACCAGATGCTCGATGAAGCACACCATATCGCCAATCCACTCATGCTGCATATTGCCGGAGCCGACCATTTCGTCCTGCCAGAGGCTCAGGCAGCGATTCATGCAGGACTTGATGATCATCCCAAGGTTACACTGCACGATTACCCGGGCCTCGACCACGGCTTTGCGGCCGAGATGGGTGACCGCCGCAATGAAGACGGTGCACGATTGGCCGACAGCCGCACCGCAGCATTCCTGGCGGAGCATCTGGCATGAATGCAGCGCGATCCGGGGTGGCGGCCTGGCACGACTATATGAAGAGTGGTGGCAATGCTGCACTGCTGTCCGCGCAGCTTGCCGATGACGCCGTATTCCACTCGCCAGTTGTGCATAGCCCGCAGGAGGGCAAGGCCAAGGTTATGCTCTACCTGCTCAGCGCCGCAAAGGTGCTGGGCAACGAGAGCTTTACCTATGTCCGCGAGATGATCGACGGCAACGACGCCATGCTGGAATTCACCAGCGAAATCGACGGTATCGTGATCAACGGGATCGATCTGATCCGGTTCGATGATCAGGGAAAGATCATCGATTTCAAAGTTATGGTCAGACCGGTCAAGGCCGTGAACAAACTTTGGGAGATGATGGCAGCGCAGCTTCAGGCAGCTGCCGGCTAGAGCAAGCCCGACCCGTCAATTCGGCGGCCGCCGCCAGCCGACCATTCCGCTTCCAGCGGCGGTTCCCACATGGCCTCCATGAAATCGAACATCTGCCGGTCGACCTGCATAACATAGGTCTCACCGCGTTCCTTGTTGCGGCGATTGACGCGAAACCAGCGTTCGTCGGTGGGAACGTCGATAAAATGAACTGCCGCACGAAGGCCTGCGTTCTCCGCAAAGGCACGGAAGCGGTCGCGGTGTTCCCTGGTGGTAAAGCCCAGGTCGAGCAAGACCGGTAACCCGCGCGCCGCCACTTGCTGGGCCATAGCCATGATCTGCGTTTCGCAGCGGTGGACCCGTTCGATCGTCCATTGGAACTCGATCGGCTGCGGACTGTCGGCCCAGAACAGCGTGGTCATCCACTCGTCGATTGAAAAACGAACGCCGCCCAGCGCGTCGGCCAGGCGGCGTGCGTAAGTGGTCTTCCCTGCCCCGGTGGAGCCAACAATCAAAATGATGTCGGCTGCCATGGGCCAGTCCTTACTGATTCATAGTCGCGAAGAAGTCTTCGTTGGTCTTCGAATCCTTCATCTTGTCGAGCAGGAATTCCATCGCGTCGACCGTACCCATCTGCATCAGGATGCGGCGCAGGACCCACATCTTCGACAGCTTGTCCTTGCCGACCAGCAGTTCTTCCTTGCGGGTGCCGCTCTTGCCAACATCGAGCGCCGGGAAGATACGCTTGTCCGCAACCTTGCGGTCGAGAACGATTTCCGAGTTACCGGTGCCCTTGAACTCTTCGAAGATCACTTCGTCCATGCGGCTACCGGTATCGATCAGGGCCGTCGCGATGATCGAGAGCGAACCACCTTCCTCGATGTTGCGGGCCGCACCAAAGAAGCGCTTGGGACGCTGCAGGGCGTTGGCATCGACACCGCCGGTCAGAACTTTGCCCGAGCTGGGCACAACCGTGTTGTAGGCGCGGCCGAGGCGGGTGATCGAGTCGAGCAGGATCACCACGTCGCGCTTGTGTTCGACCAGGCGTTTGGCTTTTTCAATAACCATTTCAGCGACTTGGACGTGCCGTGTCGCCGGTTCGTCAAAGGTTGAAGAGATCACCTCGCCCTTCACCGAACGCTGCATGTCGGTAACTTCTTCGGGTCGTTCGTCGACCAATAGAACCAGCAGAAATACGTCCGGGTGGTTGTCGGTGATCGCCTTGGCAATATTCTGCAGCAGCACGGTCTTGCCGGTGCGCGGCGGTGCGACGATCAAGGCGCGCTGGCCCTTGCCCTGGGGTGAAATGATATCGATCACCCGCGCCGATTTGTCCTTCACGGTCGGATCAAGCGTGTCGAGATTGAGCTTTTCATCCGGATAGAGCGGCGTGAGGTTGTCGAAATTGACCCGGTGGCGAACGACATCTGGATCGTCGTAGTTCACGCTCATCAGCTTGGTGATGGCAAAATAGCGTTCGCCATCCTTGGGCGCCCGAACTTCCCCTTCGACAGTGTCGCCAGTGCGCAGGCCCCATTTGCGAACCTGGTTGGGGGACACATAGATGTCGTCAGGTCCAGCAAGGTAGTTTGCTTCGGGGCTACGCAGGAAACCGAAACCGTCGGTGAGGACTTCAATCGTCCCTTGCCCGATGATTTCCTCGCCGTCCTCCGCCAGCTCCTTGAGGATCGCAAACATCAGATCCTGACGGCGCAGGGTAGATGCGCCCTCGACGCCAAGCTCTTCGGCCATTTCGACCAGCTCAGCAGAAGTTTTTTTCTTGAGTTCTTTCAAGTGCATAAAAACAGGTATCCATGTAAATCAGTCTGGAAATGGCCGGCCGATCATTGGGCTTGGAGAAAGCGGATCATGCGCTGCGTCTGGAGCGCAGTCTTATGCCGGATGGGAATTGCGATAGGCCTCGCAGGACCTATCGTCAATCAAAACGGACGCAGCACCACCATGATCACAATCAAGGTCGCGGCCAGCCCGGGGACTTCGTTAAGCATCCTGAGCTTCTTTCCGCTCAGCTTGCGCTGACCCTGCTTCAAGGCATCATGATAACCGGCCAACCAGATGTGATAGGCCGAGAGGATAAGGACGAAGCCCAGCTTGGCATGAAACCAACCCTGAGCAAAGGCACCGGTGTTATAGGCCAGGGCAAGGCCCAGCAGCCAGGAAACGGTCATTGCAGGCCACAGGATGATCCGCAGCAGGCGGCCCTCCCGCTCGATCCATAGGGCGTTCTCTGAAGAACCTTCGGGGGCCTCCTGATGGTAGACGAAATAGCGCGGCAGCATGAACAGGCCGGCCATCCAGAAGATAATGAAGATGATATGGCCGGCCTTGAGCCAGAGATAGGTCATCGCAATCACCCAGTCCATTTGTGGCTGTATAGCCTAGCCCCGCCAGTTGCGCACCAGGCTTAACAATTGACCGACATGTTCCAGCGGGGTCGTCTGTCCGATCCCATGGCCCAGATTGAAGACGTGCGGACGATCGGCGAACGCATCAAGGATACGCAGCGCCTGCCGTTCCATTTCCGCGCCTCCGGCAAGCAGCAACAACGGATCGAGATTGCCCTGTACCGGCATGCCTTGGGGCAGCGCTTTGCCGGCCCACAGCGGATCGATGGTTTCATCCAGACCGATCGCCTGTACGCCGGTTTCCCGAGCATAGGCCGGCAGTTTCTCGCCTGCACCTTTGGGAAAGCCAATAACCGGAACTTCCGGAAAGCGCGTGTTGATCGCCGTTGCAATCGCTGCATTTGGAGCGATCACCCAGCGTTCGAATTCAGCCGGAGCGAGGCTTCCCGCCCAGGAATCGAACAACTGCACCGCTTCCGCACCGGCCATGATCTGCCCGACGAGGTATTCGATCGTGACGGAGACAATACCATCAATGATCGCCTGGAATGCAATGGGATCGCGGTAGGCCAGTTCGCGAGTGACATGTTGGTCACGGCTACCCTCTCCTGCGACCATGTAGGTTGCAACGGTCCAGGGCGAGCCGGCAAAGCCAAGCATGGTCTTGTCTGCTGGCAATTGCGCACGGACCAGTTTGACCGTTTCGTAAATTGGACTGAGGCGCTCTGGCACAGCATGCAGACTGGCAAGCGCGGCATCAGCCAGGCGCGGCGAAAGATGCGGTCCCTCTCCAGCCAGGAACTGCAGGTTCTGGCCCATCGCGTAGGGCACGATCAGAATGTCGGAAAACAGGATTGCGCCGTCCATACCATAGCGTCGCAGCGGCTGAATGGTGATCTCCGCCGCAGCTTCGGTATCGTAGACCAGCGCAAGAAAGCCACCCTTTTCCGCCCGCAAAGCACGATATTCGGGCAGATAGCGCCCAGCCTGGCGCATCAGCCATGTTGGCCGTGGACGGGCGTTTTGGCCACGCAGAGTGTCGAGAAGCAAACCGGGCATCGCGTTGGATTCCAATCCAATTCAAATTAGATTCTTAAAAGGATTCAGCTGTAGTTGGCCTGTGGAAAGCGGGCACAAGCGCCCCTTGCCGGAATTCTCCCGTCCTGAACAGAGGGACAGGTCAATCCGAATCCTTTCGCATGCGCGTCAAGGCAATCTTATCCCCGCTGTCCCCAGCCTGTGGGCAAGACAATCCACCTGTCCACAAGAGTTCCGGACGAACCCTGGTAGCGCGGATGGATTCTATCCCCCAACTTGTGCCCAGGGTGCTCCCGTGGTTTATGAGCCCATTGATCCACAGGGCCAAGATACACGTTCATGCCGCGCCTCCACCTTCATCTTCTGTCGGATTCCACGGGCGAAACGCTGGAGATGCTGGCCAAGGCTGCCCTGGCGCAGTTCGAAGGAGCCGAGGTCAATCGCCATTTCTGGCCCATGGTTCGGTCGCAGCAACATCTTGATCGTATCATGGGCGAGATCGGCGCCAATCCCGGACTGGTGTTTTTTACCTTGGCCAATGCTGACATCAGAGTAAAACTTGAAGAACGCTGCCGCGCGCTTGGTTTGCCGGTCGTACCAGTTCTTGATGCTGCCGTGGCGGCGCTGGGCGATGCTCTGGGGCAGCATCCGCGGGCGCGACCAGGCAGCCAGCACGCGATGGACGAGGCCTATTTCCGCCGTGTCGACGCGATCCATTATACCATCGCCCACGATGACGGGATCGGCTGGGAGAACTGGGAAGAGGCCGACATCGTCCTCGCCGGGGTGTCGCGCAGCTCGAAAACGCCCACATCGATCTATCTGGCCAACCGTGGCTACAAGGTCGCCAATATTCCAATCGTGGTGGAAAGTCCCCCGCCTCCAGCACTGTTCGGATTGAAACATCCGCTGGTTGTCGGTTTGACCACCGCGCCGGATCGATTGGTCCAGGTGCGTCGCAATCGCCTCCTTTCGCTGAACCAGGCGCCCGAAACCGCCTATGTCGACGCCGACCGGGTGGCGCGGGAAGTGCAATATGCCCGCCGCATGTTTGCCGACAACGATTGGCCGGTGATCGACGTCACCCGCCGTTCAATTGAGGAAGCCGCGGCGGCGATCATCAACCTGTACAATGAATCGCGCGGGACCACGGCAGGACAAGCGGAATGAGTCTGATACTTGCTTCACAAAGCGCCTCGCGGCGCACGATGCTCGACGCTGCCGGGGTTGGTTATGAAGCAATCCCCGCCCAACTCGACGAACGGGGGCTGGAAGCGCGTTTGCAGGGATCCCCGGCTGATGGGATTGCTTTGGCCCTGGCCAAGGCCAAAGCACTGGCAGTCGCGGCCGAACGTCCTGATGCCCTCGTTCTGGGCAGTGATTCCCTCGTCGCAGTAAATGGCCGCCGGTTCGACAAACCGGACAGCCGTGACCAGGCCGCAGAGCATCTGCGGTTTTTTTCGGGCCAGGAGATGCAGCTGTTCTCGGCCGCGGCCTTGGTGCGACAGGACAGGGTGCTGTGGTCCCACGTCGCACTGGCACGCTTGCAGGTCCGTCCACTAAGCGAGCAATTCATTGCCGATTACCTCGATTATGAATGGCCTGCGGTGGCGGGCTGTGTCGGGGTCTTTCGGATCGAAGCCCGGGGCGTGCAATTGTTCAGCCGGATTGAAGGGGATCACTTCACTGTCCTGGGCATGCCTTTGCTGGCAGTACTCACCGCACTGCGGGAACTGGGAGAATTGCCAGCATGACCCTGCCTTATGCGGAAGTGATCGGCGATCCGATCGTCCAGTCGAAAAGCCCGTCGATTCACAAGTTCTGGCTCACCCGGCTGGGGATCGCGGCTGATTACCGCGCCTGCCACGTCAAGCCGGACGAACTGGCGGACTATTTCACGAAGCGGCGTCAGGTTGCGGATTGGCGCGGGTGCAACATCACCATGCCGCACAAGCAGGCAGCGATGGTCCTGTTAGATGCGGTTGATCCGCAGGCCGAACGGATCGGGGCAGTCAACACGGTGGTGCGCGGTGCGGACGGTCGCTTGACCGGGTACAACACCGATGCGCCCGGGTTCCTCGAACCACTGCGGCCCCTGCTCGATCGCCAGCACCTGTTCCGCATGGCCCGTATTTTGGGTGCGGGCGGTGCCGCGCGGGCGATCGTAGCCGCTCTTGCCGACGAAGGTTTTACGCTGGTCCTCGCCGCACGCGATCCTGCCAAGGCCCGCGCCTTGCTCGACGAACTGGCGCCAAAGGGCGAACATCACGCAGTCGACCTGGCGCATTTCGCCCCTGAAACCGATTTTGAATTTGATGACCGCCAAGGTCTGCTGGACCTGATCGTCAATGCCAGCCCTTTGGGAATGGCGGGTCAACCACCGCTGGTCTTCGATTTCAGTCATGCTCCACCCGGCAGTGTGGTTTATGATATCGTCACCCATCCGCTTGAGACGCCTTTGCTCCGCCAAGCGCGTCAGCGCGGTTTCATTACAGTCGATGGACTTGCCATGCTTATCGGACAGGCCGCAGTCGCTTTCGAAAAGTTCTTTGGTGCGCCTGCCCCGCGCCAATATGACGCGCAGCTGAGGGAGATCCTGGTCGCATGACTGCCAAGCGTCCTTTTATCCTCGGTCTCACCGGTTCGATCGGCATGGGCAAAAGCGCCGTCGCGGCCATGTTTCGTGGACTTGGTGTTCCGGTGTTTGACGCCGACGCCGCAGTCCACGAATTGCAGGGACCCGGAGGGGCCTGTGTTGGACCCATTGAGCGGACCTTTCCCGGTACGACCAGTCCGCATGGAGTTGACCGGCAAAAGTTGGGCGCAGCGGTATTCGGTAATCCCGAGGCGCTGAAGTTGCTCGAAAGCATCGTTCATCCCGAGGTTGCGGAAATGCGGCGGGCTTTCCTGGCCGACAACGCCGCTGCGCCCCTGATCGTCTTTGACATCCCTCTTCTGTATGAAAAAACCGGCCAGCACGGCCTTGATGCCGTTGCGGTTGTCTCTGCTCCCGCTGAAGTGCAGCGCCAACGTGTGCTGGCCCGACCAGGGATGACCACAGAGAAGTTCGAGCAGATCCTCAAACTTCAGGTTCCTGATGCCGAGAAGCGCAAACTGGCTGACCATGTAATCGATACCGGGGTGAGCCTGGCCGAAACCCGACACGCCGTGCAGCAATTGGTTCACTCGATCACGACTGAAAAATAGGTGTGAATCCCACTTGTAACCGCCCGCAAAGGGGCAGATATCGAGTAGGCAATGCGCGAGATCATATTCGACACCGAAACCACCGGACTGGACCCACGGAACGGTGACCGGCTGGTCGAAATTGGCTGCATTGAAATGGTCAATCGGGTACCCACCGGGGTAACGTTCCACTGCTATTTCAATCCCGATCGTGACATGCCCGCCGAGGCAGAGCGGGTTCATGGAATTTCCGCCGCATTTTTGGCCGACAAGCCCCGTTTTCACGAGAAGGCGGCCGAATTCCTCGAATTCATTGGCGAAGAAACGATGCTCGTTGCCCACAATGCCGGCTTCGATTTCGGTTTCGTCAATGCAGAGCTGGAAATATGCGGCCTGCCCCCGTTGGGCCGGGAGCGCATGATCGATACGGTTGCAATGGCCCGCATGCGCCATCCCGGGGCTAAAAACTCGCTCGATGCGCTCTGCACCCGCTATGGCATTGATCGCAGCCACCGCACGAAACACGGCGCCTTGCTTGACGCCGAACTTCTGGCCCAGGTCTATGTCGAACTGACCGGAGGCCGGCAGATTGGCCTGTCTTTGGCTGCGGAAACGCAGACGATAGAAATGACGACGCTCGCGGTTACTCGGCGCGAGCGGATATTCCGTCCCGCTAGGCCGCACGGGCCCAGCGAGGCTGAACGCGCGGCACATGCCGCATTTCTTGAAACAATGCAGTCTCCGCTATGGCGTGACTGACATCGTTTCGAGCTTTTGACAGGAGAAGCAACGATGGACATTCGCGTATCGGGCCACCAGATCGAAACCGGTGAAGCGCTTCAGGCGCATGCGCAGGACCGGTTGACCGCGATTGTCGAAAAGTACTTCCCGCGGGCGCTTTCAAGCACGGTTACGTTCAACCGCGCCCCCGCTGCCGCTTTCCGCTGCGACATTGTCACGCACGTCATGCAGGGCATGGTGCTGAAGGGGGCGGGGCTGGCTCACGATGCGCACGTTGCCCTGGATCAGGCTGCGGAAAAGATCGACAAGCAGATGCGCCGCTACAAGCGCCGGATCAAGGACCGCCACGAAGAGAGCGCTCATGCAATGCGGGCCGAGGAAGCGGCCTATACAGTTTTCGTCGAGCCGGACGATCATGCCGAAGAAGTGACCGTGGACGCCCCTGTGGTGATTGCGGAAACCCGCGTTGACGTTCCGGAAGCGACGGTCTCTGACGCGGTCATGATGCTCGATTTGCGCAATACCAATGCATTATTGTTCAAGAATGCCGGAACCGGACGACACAATATGGTTTACCGGCGTGGGGATGGTTCGATCGGGTGGGTTGAACCTAGGTGAGTCACGGGGTAAAGGCCCGCGATAATCGGACAGGCGAGGGGGCTTGAAGCGGGGTCAACCGCTGACCGGGCTGGATCCAGCCCGGTCCTGCAATTTGGATTTACGTCTGCGATGACTGCACTTTTCACCCTTTTGCCGGATGCCGTCACAACGGTTGATGCCGATAGCAAGCAGGCAATCCTGCAGCGGCTGGCAGAGCGATTCGGTGCGGTCTACAGCCTTGACCCAAGCCTGTTGCTTGAGCGGATCGAAGAGCGCGAAAAGCTTGGATCGACTGGCTTCGGCCGCGGGGTTGCCATTCCCCATGCCCGAATTCCCGACCTGAATCGGCCGGTCGGGGCTTTTCTGCGGCTGACCAGTCCGGTTGCTTTCGATGCCGCCGATGGCATGCCGGTCAGCATGGTATTCGGTCTCCTGTCACCCGAAACCGCGGGCGCCGCACATCTTCATGCCCTGGCCGCCATCAGTCGCCTGATGCGGGACGAGGCGATGCACCGCGCCCTGGGCGATGCGCCGAGCGCCGAAGCTCTTTACGGCCTGTTGTCCAATTCGATCGAGAAGGACGCGGCCTGACCGCGCGCCTGCCCGCTTACCTTGAAGTGGCGGGCATGATCCGCGGCGTAGAAGCTGCCGGCGGATTTGCCGCAATCCTGCACAAAGGTGAACGTGATGGGGGGGCAATTCTGGTTGTCCTGACCGAAAGAGGCGCAAACGCCCGCCTGTTTGAGCAGATGCCGGATCTCGAAAAAGGACGAATCTGGGTCTGCTCCAGGCAGCAAGATACTGATAATTCAACAGGCTTTTCTGATTACTTGGCGGCCCGTACAGCCAAAGACCCCGATCTGTGGATAGTTGAACTGGATATCGCGGATGGGGAACGGTTCATCCCGTCGCCCGGTGGGGCGCCTTGACTTTGTTGCGCTGCACAAACAGAGGCACCCCACTCTTTGATGCGCAGGCGGTGTGAACGGGCATTTCGGTTCGACACGCAAGCACGCAGACGGGGGGCAGCCGGCAGGAATCCGGTTTGGAACAGGTGAAACAGGGCATCCTGGCTGATCGTTCCCGACCATCCTGCGACAGGCGCGTCCACCGCCCAAAAAGCAGTTGTAGTGAGTCCCAAGCTTCAAAAGGCGTCCGCCCTGGCGGTTGCCGCCTCAATCTTTACCATTGTTGTTAGCGCCGGTGGTTCGGGCGCGGCCGCACAGAACAGGTTTTCTGCGCCGGCCATCCAGGAACCAGTTCCCCAGATCAATGCGCAAGCAGTCGCCACCCCGCTTCCCGCTGCGACGCCCGGCAAGGAGCCGCAGGCGGTTGAAGCGACCCCGGTGTCGGCCAATGACACTCCGGACACCCTTGCCGAACTTGTTGCGGCCCAGACCCAACCCGCAGAACTTTCCAGCGAGCTGCGCTGTCTGGCCGGTGCGATCTACTTCGAAGCAAAAAGCGAATCTCTTGCCGGGCGGCTTGCCGTTGGCCGGGTGATTGTTGCGCGCTCTAAGTCCGGCCGCTTTCCCAGTTCCTATTGCGGCGTCGTTTACCAGCCGGCGCAGTTCTCGTTTGTTCGTGGCCGCGCGATGCCCGCCGTTCCGACGGAATCGAAGGCATGGAAGGAAGCCGTGGCGATTGCGCAGATCGCGCACGAAAACAGCTGGAGCAGCCCGGTAGAGGGAGCCCTGTTCTTCCACGCGGCCTACGTCAGTCCGGAATGGCGCCTGCGCCGTCTGGGGCGCATCGATAACCACGTATTCTATCGCTGAGGTAGGATCGCCAATCGCAATAGAAAGGCGGGGTAACTCCCGCCTTTTTATTGCGCGATCAGCCTTCCGGCCGCAGTTCGACCCAGACCGGCGCGTGGTCGCTTGCCTTTTCGCGGCCGCGGTGGGCCTTGTCGACACCGCACGCCACAAGCCGGTCGGCGAGTTCTGGCGAGAGCAGAGCATGGTCGATCCGGAAGCCATGGTCGCGCTGCCAGGCCCCGGCCTGGTAATCCCAATAGGTCCAGATGCCACCTTCCGGATTGTGCGTCGCCAGCGCATCGGTCCAGCCATCGCCCAGCAAGCGGAAATAGGCATCGCGCGATTCGGGCTGCATCAGGGCGTCGTCGGCCATCGCCTTGGGTGACCAGACGTCGCGATCGGTGGGAATGACGTTGAAGTCACCCAGAACGATCGCGGGAATCTCCTCGGCCTTGATCTCGGCCATGCGGCCGCGCAGCCGTTCCATCCAGCGCAGCTTGTAGTCAAACTTGGGTCCCGGCTGCGGGTTGCCGTTGGGCAGGTAGATGCAGGCGATCCGGGTGCCGAACACTTCAGCCTCCAGATAGCGCGCATGATCATCGTCCGGCTCACCTGCCAGCCCGCGCTGAATCTCGACCGGTTTGGTACCATCCGCCAGGATCGCGACGCCGTTGAAGCTTTTTTGGCCATGCCAGATCGCGTGGTATCCCAGTTTGTGAAATTCCTCGGCGGGAAATCCTTCGTCCTGGCTTTTGATTTCCTGCAGGCAGGCGACCGCCGGACGGGTTTCTTCGAGCCATTCGAGCAGGCGCGGCAAGCGCGCCTTGATCCCGTTGATGTTGAACGTGGCTATTTTCATCAGACGGCAAAGCTTGAACCGCAGCCGCAGCCGGCGCTGGCGTTGGGATTTTCGACCTTGAAGGCTGCCCCGCCCAGCGATTCGACATAATCGACCATGCTGCCCGCGACGAGCTCGAGGCTGACCGGGTCGACGACCAGCGTCACCCCGTCGCGTTCGACCACCAAGTCGTCCGCTTCGGCCGCTTCGGCCAACCCGAACTTGTATTGGAAGCCCGAACAGCCGCCGCCTTCCACCGAAAGGCGGAGAATTGCCGGCTTGCCTTGTTTCGCGGCGATGGCCGCTACGCGCGCGGCCGCCGAAGGGCTGAATATCATCGTCGGTGCATCCATCCTGCCGATGTAGGGCTTCACTGTCCCAGCGGCAAGGAATCACGCGCTCTGGATATAGGCCCGCATGGCTTCGGCATCGGCTACAACGCGGTCGATTCGGTATTTGACCAGGTCGCCGATCGAAACGAAGCCTTTTATCGCCTCTCCCTCCATGACGGGAAGGTGGCGGATGCGGCGGCGGGTCATCAAGCCTAGTGCTTCCAGAATGTCGGTCGATGGCGAGACGGTAATCGGCGGAGAGGTCATCACGTCGCCGACCGTCTTGTCGAGCATGGCCGGGCCCTGTTCGGCCAATTGGTAGACCACGTCACGCTCGGAAAAGATTCCTGCCACCTTGCCCCCGGCATAGACCGGGAGCGCGCCAATTCGTCGTTCGGCCAGCATCCGCACCGCGTCTCTGACGCTGGTTTGGGTATCGCAGGCGACGATTTCGCCGCTCCGCCCTTCGATCAGTCGCGCAATCGTCATGGCAACTCTCCGGGTCTGTTCTGATCCGGGGATGATGACACGAAGCAGGGCGCTTGGCGAGTCTGGTCAGCTTTGAGCTTTTGCTTGCGGATAGAGGCGAAATTCCTCCACCGGAACGCCTCCGATCAGGTGTTCCTGAATGATCCGTTCCAATACCGGTTCGGTCGCCGAGTGATACCAGACCCCTTCCGGATAAACGACCGCGATCGGCCCCGCGGCACAAATTCGCAAGCAATCGGCCCTGGTCCGGACGATCCCTCCTGGGCCGTCCAGTTTCAATTCCTTGAGCCGCTTCTTGAGAAAGGTCCACGCCGGGGCGCCAACTGCGGCTGGACAGCATTCGCCTTTCTGGGCCTCGGCGCACAGAAAGATGTGATGCTTGATCTTGTCCCCGCCATGGGTGGCTAGGGCGGTGCAAGCCCGAGCCAGTTCCGCCATGCGGTCCGTCACGCCGTAAGGCTCCATTGGGCCAGCACCGGGCGATAATCCTCGGCAATCGGGGTGGGACGATCATCGGCAATTGCGACCAGCGCAGAGCGGGCAAAGGCCACCGGCCGACCGTTCTGGGCTAGCAATTGCACCACGGTCCAGCTGGAATTGCCGATCCGCTCAACCGCGCAATGTACCGTCACCGGATCCGGAAAGTGACCTTGGCTGAGATATTCCATCGAGACGCTGGCAACCATCGCCCGGCGCTCTCCGATCTTGATCGCGCTACCCATCGCCAGGTTGAAGCGGACCCGGGCATCTTCCATCATGGCCGCCAAGGCGACGTTGTTGAGGTGCTGATTCGGGTCGACATCGGCAAACCGCGTCGTAATCATGTGCGCAAACGGATAGCGCGCCGGATCAAGCAGCGCCGCATCAGGACGGGCCATGGCCTATTCTCCCGACTTCAGGAACCGCGCTAGCCAGGCGAAGACCGTCTGGTGCCATTGCAGCGAATTCTTGGGCTTCAGCACCCAGTGGTTCTCATCCGGGAAGACCAGCAGTTCTGCCTCGACTCCCTTGCGTTGCAAGGCGGTGAAAGCGCCCAATCCCTGGCTGTAGGGAATGCGGAAGTCTTTTTCGCCCAGCACCACCAGCATGGGAGTCTTCCACTTGTCGACGTGGTTTGCGGGGTTCCACTTTTCATAGGCTTCGGGCGCTTCATGATAGGGCTTCCCGCCGTGTTCCCATTCATTAAACCACAGCTCCTCGGTCGAATAGGCCATGGCCCGCGCGTCGAACACGCCGTTGTGATTGACCAGGCAGCGGAACCGGTCCCGCCAATGCCCCTCGATCCAGTTCATCATGTAGCCGCCATAGGACGCGCCGAGCGCACAGGCCTTGCTGCCATCGAGCTGTGGCCGACCGGCCAGAGCCGCGTCGAGGCCGAGCTTGAGATCCTCCAGCGGCTTGCCGCCCCAATCCTGGTTGATCGCGTCGGTAAAGGCCTGCCCGTATCCCGTGCTGCCGTGGAAGTCGATTGAGACGACGGCATAGCCTTGGGAAGCAAAGACCCGGGGGTTCCAGCGTGAGGACCAGGCGTCGCCAAACGAGCCTTGCGGTCCGCCATGGACAAACAGGAGGACCGGCAGTTTGCCGGGTGCATTGGCGGGCGTGTGGATCTGTCCCCAGACGGTTGCTCCGCCTGCACCCTTGAAGCTGAAGCGCTCGGTCTTGAGGGGAACCAGCGCGCCCAGCTGGGCATCGTTGGCCTGGCTCAGCTGGCGCGGCGCCTTGCCCTTTTCGGCAATCCAGACCTCTGTCGGGTTGGCAACACCATCGCGGGTATAGAGGATCGCACCATTGGCGAGCGGCATGACGTCGCCAATGCGGCCTTCGGCCTTGCCCTTTGGGGCAAGGCGCAGGCGGGTGACTTTGCCGCTGCCCAGCTCGACCCGGAAAGCCGGGGTGTCAAGCACGTCCTCTGCGGTCACCACCAGAGCGGTCGAATCCGGGGTCCAGGCGAGCGAACTGATCGAGCGGTCCCACGCCCCGGTCAGCACCCGGCGTTCGTGATCGGCGAGATTCATCAAGTGAATGACTAGGCGGTCAGCCTCGTAACCGGGGCGTTCCATCGCCAGCCAAGCCAGCCACTTGCCATCGGGCGAGGGGCGCGGCTGGGTGTCCGTGGCGAGATTGGCCTTGGTCGGACTGTGCGGCGCCTGGCCATCAAGCACCGCGTGCCAAATGTCGAGATTGGTGGAAAGCGGCTCTTTCGCATCGGACTGGCGTGCGGTGAAGAACACGCTCTTGGAGTCCGCAGCCCAGGCCAGTTCTTCCCCGCCGCCCATTGGTTTGGACGGGGTGTCGCCGGTCAGCGTGCCCACCGGACCGTCGAGTGCGACAGCATCCCCTGCAACCTTGCCATCGATGCCCAGCCCAACCACGAAGGCGCGGCTATAGTTTCCCGGGGTTTCCCAGCTATCCCAGTGGCGCACAAAACCGGTGCCGTTCTTGAAATGGCGGCCGGTCCCGGGTCCGGGCTGGCTGGTGTCGCCGCTCTCGGCGCAACCCAGAGTCGGGCAATCGCGCGCCACGTCGCCCCAGACCAGAATCCGCTTGCCGTCGGGCGACAGCTGGAAGCCCGCAACATCGGCCTGGAAATCGCTGGCCTGGATCGGCGTGGCGGCAGGCATTGTCAGGTCGAGGAACCAGACCTGGTCCTTGCCGCTTTTGTCGGAGATGAAATAGAGCCGCTTGCCGTCGGGGCTGAAGGCCGGGCTGTTTTCGCCGGCATCGCTCAGGTCGGCGATCCGTTCTGCCGCCCCGCCCTTGACTGCAACGCGCCACAGGCCGGTTGTGCGCTTGTAGCTTTGTCGATCGGTGTCGGTCTGCTGAAAGACCACCCATTTTCCGTCGGGCGACGCGGTGGGCGCGCCGACCCGCTTGAGGGTGATCAGGTCTTCCGCCGTCATTGCGCGGGGCGCGCTTTGGGCCAGAACAGGTGCCGTTGACAGGGTAAACGCGAGCGCGGACAGCGCGAGTGCAGAGTTCTTCATGCAAGACGGATTAGCTGCAGTTGCAGCTTCGCACTAGGGCGTATGTTCAGCCCCGCTTGCCAACGATCCGGGCGATTTCGGCCGCCACCATTTTTTCGACCAGGGCCGGCAGATTCTTTTCCAACCACTCGGACAGGGCGGGGCGGAGCAATTCGCGGGCCAGCCCTTCCAGCGAGGTTTCGCCCGACCGAACGATTTGCGGCGCGGCGCGTGGCTCGGCCATCACGGCCAGTGCGGCGAGCGATTCGCTGATTGAACTGGCGGTTTCATGCGGCAGCAGCGGATCCTCAGAACTGACCGATTCGTCGACCATTTCACCGGCGGTGCCAAGGTCGAGGATATCGTCATCCTCTGCATCGTCCAGCGTGGGAAGGGGCCCGCGCGGCGCCAGTGCTTCTGAAACGGCACGGCTGTCGCGGGCGATCACTTTCTTGATCGAGTCGAGAATTTCTTCGACCGAGGGTTCACCCGCCTGACGCATGCCCGTTCCCCATATCGTCCCATTGCGGGACGGAATCACTCTCCGGCTACTGAACCGTCCTGCGCCTTTGAGTCAACGGTACGTGTCGACACTGGGGTGGGCTTGGGGTTGTCGTTCCAATCCCAGATCGAATTGCGCGCGCGGCGCGCGTTGATTTCCGGATCGTAAAGCGGGCCGCCTTCCAGCCCAAGATCGCGGGCCTCGGCCTTGCCCATTGCAGCGAGCAGGTTGAACCCGGCGACATAGGCGTTGCGTTTCGCCGTGACGAGCTGGACCTGCGCATTGAGCAGTTCGTTCTCGGCATTGAGGATGTCTAGGATCGTGCGGTTGCCCACGGTGTTTTCCGCACGTACCCCTTCGAGGCTGAGCATCGCCGCATCGACCGCCGTTTGCGAGCTGACGGTCAGCGACTGGGCTGCCTGCCATTGTGCATAGGCTGAGCGAACCGCAGCAATGACCGTCCGCTCGATCCCGATTTCCTGCTCTAGTGCCGCGCTCTCGCGGGCCTGGGCCTGGCGCTTTTGGGCCGAAGGCAGTCCGCCCTGGAAAAGCGGAACCGTGGTGCGCACACCGACTGTCGTGTCAGTTGTGCTCTGTATCGCGCCGGGGATGCGGTTGGACCCGAGGAAATCGTTGTAGCCGCTGCTGGCAAAGACCGAAACCTGCGGCAGGCGCTTGGCATTGCTCGCCGCTGTGTCGAACCCGGCAGCCTTGGACCGTTCGCGAGCGGCAAGAAGGTCGGGATTCGAATTCAGCGCCACGGCCACTGCATCGTCGGCACTTTCGGGCAGGCCTTGCAAGGCGGGGGGCGTTGAGAGGCCCTCAGGAGCCTTGCCCACCACCTGGATATACCGTTCGCGTGCCGCGATGAGACTTGCCTGAGCGCTGCGGGTCTGGCCCTGAGCCAGGGCCAGACGGCTAGCAGATTGCGCCACGTCGGTGCGGGTCAGGTCGCCGATCTCGAACCGGTCGCGCGTTGCCTGCAGATTGACCTCGAGCCGCTGTACGTTGGCGCGGTTCAACCTGACCACGGCCTCGGCCAAGATCACGTCCATGTAAGAGGATACGACCTGACTGAAGACGCCGCTTTCCACCCCGCGCAAATCCGCCTGGCCGGCTGTGACCCGGGTGCGTGCGGCGTTGATCGAATTGCGGATTCCGCCCCCGGCATAGACCGGCATACCAAAGTTGAGCGAAGCATCGAGGTTGCGCTGCGGCGAAAGCGGATTGCTGGTACTGCTATCGATGAATTCGCTGTAGGTCGCGGTACCGGAAACCGAAGGGAGCCCTGCCGAGCGGGTGATTGGCACGCCTTCGTCAACCGCGCGCTGCTGGGCCCGTGCTGCTTGCAGCGTCGGATTGGTGTTGTATGCCATGACCAGCGCTTGGCGCAGATCGTCCGCCAGGACCGGATTTGCCGGCAACGAGATCATGCCGGCGATCAGCGCCCGACGCGCAATCCGTGCACCACTGGTCTTTGCCATTCGCTTAGAAACTCCAACCCTTCGGTGCTGCAAATTCGCGCAGGACCGGAATGCCCAGTTCAGCAAGGGGGACAAGATTGACCCCGCCGCTGGTTTTGGCCCCCGCTGCAAGACGGGTAACCCCGCGCAAGACCATGCCGGTTACCACCCGTCCCTCATCGACCAGCGCGGCCACCAGGTTTTCAGGCAGATGCTCGACCGCGCCATCGATCAGGAGCAGATCGAAGGTCGCCGCTGTTTGGACTCCGATTACGCCAGTTGGATCAATCGTTTCGACCGACTGCACCAGTGGTTCGACCAGCGCCGACAGATAGCCTGACGGGCTGATCACCAGGACCCTTTCAGTGCCCTGCGGTGCCGCTTCGGCCAGTAGGCTGGCCTGGACCAAGGGTGCCGGCAGGGCGTGGCCATTGCCAAGCGGGATGGCCCGGTCGATATAAGCATGGCCGCGCGCGGCAGCGGGCACATGGTCTTCGCGCGCGACGCGGGAAAATTGGGCCAGCAACCATTCTTGGTTGATTCCGGAAACGCGGAGCTGGCTGTCGATCATCGCGCGACGAGCGGCACCACGGCCTTCGGACGCGCCAAGGGTTTCTGACGGAGATGCAATCGTCTGAGCGGCAAGGGTCATAGCGGGCCTCTGGAAAGCTGTATTGCACAGACAATACAGTAACGCAATTCCTTCGCCTCTTAGGGGAAGCGCTGCGCAGCGCCAAGCGCTTTGACGCGACCCGCTTAACCCGCCTATGGGGGCGGTCGAAGTGCTATCAAAATGAAGTGAGGCAGGCCCATGAATATGGTGACGATCCGCGAGGAAGACCTGATCGAAAGCGTGGCCGACGCGCTGCAGTACATCAGCTATTTCCACCCGATGGACTATATCCGCGCGCTGGCCGCGGCGTGGGAGCGCGAGGAAAACCCCGCTGCCAAGGACGCCATGGCCCAGGTCCTCGCCAACAGCCGGATGTGCGCCGAAGGCCACCGCCCGATCTGCCAGGACACCGGGATCGTCAACGTGTTCCTCAAATGGGGCCAGGAATGCCGCCTTGAATCGACCCGCTCGCTGCAGGAAGTGGTCGATGAAGGGGTGCGCCGCGCCTACAACCACCCGGAAAACAAGCTCCGCGCCTCAATTGTCGCCGATCCGGCCTTCACCCGCCGCAACACGCGCGACAATACCCCCTGCGTACTCAACGTGGAAATGGTCCCTGGGCGCACTGTCTCGATCGACGTCGCGGCCAAGGGCGGCGGCAGCGAGAACAAGTCCAAGTTCAAGATGATGAATCCCAGCGATTCGATCGTCGACTGGGTACTCGAAATGATTCCGCAGATGGGCGCCGGCTGGTGCCCGCCGGGCCAGATCGGCATCGGTATCGGCGGCACGGCGGAAAAGGCCGTCCTGCTCGCCAAGGAGTCGTTGATGGATGAGATCGACATGCACGAGCTCAAGGCGCGCGGACCCCAGACCGACATCGAGAAACTGCGCGTCGAACTTTACGACAAGATAAACGCCCTGGGCATCGGGGCGCAGGGTCTGGGCGGCTTGACCACGGTACTCGACGTGAAGATTGCCGAATGGCCGTGTCACGCCGCGGGTAAGCCTGTGGCGATGATTCCGAATTGTTCGGCCACGCGCCATGCCCACGTCACGCTCGACGGATCCGGCCCGGCCTTCCTCGAGCCTCCGAAACTGGATGATTGGCCAAAGGTCACCTGGTCGCCGGACAAGGCGGCCAAGCGCGTCAATCTCGACACCTTGACCCACGAGGAGGTGCAAAGCTGGAAGCACGGCGATCGCCTGTTGCTCAATGGCAAGATGCTGACCGGCCGTGATGCTGCGCACAAACGCATCCAGGACATGTTGGCCAAGGGCGAGGAACTGCCGGTCGATTTCCGCGGGCGCGCGATCTACTATGTCGGCCCGGTCGATCCGGTAATCGGCGAAGTGGTGGGTCCCGCCGGCCCGACCACGGCAACCCGAATGGACAAGTTCACCGACATGATGCTCGATCTTGGTCTCCTGGCCATGATCGGCAAGGCCGAGCGCGGTCAGGGCGCGGTTCAGTGCATCGCCAAGCACAAGGTCGCCTACCTCATGGCGGTGGGCGGCGCGGCCTATCTGGTTGCCCGCGCGATCCGCGAAGCCAAGGTTCTGGCTTTCGAGGATCTTGGCATGGAAGCGATCTACGAATTTTCGGTCGAGGATATGCCGGTCACTGTTGCGGTGGATTCGGAAGGCAACAATGTTCACCAACTCGCGCCGCTGGTGTGGAAGGACAAGATCGCCAAGGAAGGTCTGAACGCCTGATTCCTCGACCAAATGGCGAGTTGGCTCGACCAATCCGCTGGCCCTACGGGTTCGCGGAGGTCTATTGGTGAACGCCTGATGGACGAAGCCGACCACCGCCCTGCCCGTGTTCCGACCCGTGCGGTCCTGATCTCGATCGCTGGGATCTGGCTGTGCTACCTGGGTCTGATCACGCTGCGCAGCCTGCTGCTCGACCGCGCCTATTTCACCGAGATGCTAGGCTTGCGGAGCCTGGTGACGCTCGCCGGGATGACGGTCACGGCGCTGGCCTGGCTGATCCTGCGGTTGTTCGACAATGCCCGGGTGGGCCTGCGCATGGGCGTTGCCCTGGCTGTCATGCTGCCCGCAGCGCTGGGGCTGGCAATGATCAATCGTCAGGTCTTTGCCGGGCTTGACCAGAAGATCTTGCAGGAAAAGCGTAACCCCACCGAAATCCAGATCCGCCATGATACGGCGGGCAATGTGCTGGTCGATATTCCTGATCCACCTCAGCTTACCGCCGACCAGCTGGCAGCATTGCAGAAGAAGTTCGCCGAACAGGCGCTGTGGCGGCAGCTCACGGACATCGCGATTGGACGTTACTTCCTCCTGCTGGCCTGGGCGGCCCTTTACTTTGCGATGGTTACGGCTGAGCAGGCACGGGCTGCGGAACGCCGCGAAGGCGAATACAAGCGCGCGGCCAAGGCAGCGGAGCTGCGCAGCCTGCGCTATCAGGTCAATCCGCACTTCCTGTTCAACACGCTTAATTCGCTGTCTTCGCTGGTCATGACCGGGCGCGCTCAGGCGGCGGAAACCATGATCCAGGCCTTGTCCCGCTTTTACCGGCGCAGTCTGGCAGAGGATCCGACAGGCGATGTCGCTCTGGACCAGGAGATAGCCCTGCAGCGTGCTTATCTGGAAATCGAGTCCGCCCGCTTCCCCGATCGGTTGGTGACCCGGTTTGAGCTTCCAGGTGAATTGGAAACGGCCAGTGTCCCTGGGATGATCCTCCAGCCGCTGGTTGAAAATGCGGTCAAATATGCCGTCGCACCGACCCGCAAGCCGGTGACGATAACGATCGCGGCGGGGGTGGAGGATGGCCGGCTGGCCATTGCGGTTACGGACGACGGCCCTGGTGGCCGCCAGGGTTTCGCGTCCGGATTTGGCATTGGTCTGGCCAACGTCCGTGATCGGCTTGAGGCTCGCTATGGCGCCGAGGCGAGCCTGACAGCTGGACCCGCCGGGGCCAGAGGATGGCATGCGGTGATCCGGCTGCCGCTGGAACGCCACGATGGATAGGCCGCTGCGCACCCTCATCGTCGATGATGAACCCCTTGCCGTGGAGCGCATGGAAATCATCTGCCGGGGGATTCCGGAAATCGAGGTTGCCGGAACTGCTCAGGATGGTGCTGCGGCCTTGCGCCAGATCGAAGCTCTGGCGCCGGACTTGGTGCTGCTCGACATGACCATGCCGGAGCTCGACGGACTGGCGGTCGCCCGGGCCTTGACCCGGCAGAAGGATGCGCCCGCCGTGATCTTTGTCACCGCGCATGACAACTTCGCGGTCGAAGCCTTCGACCTTGAAGCGGTTGACTATGTCCTCAAACCGGTCACCCCCGAACGACTGGAGCGGGCGGTATCACGCGCTGCGGCGCGGCGCGGGCGGCGGGCCAGCGGTGACAGCGACTGGCTCAGCGAATTCTGGGTCCCATACCGGTCCGAACTGCTGCGCATCTCGGTTGAGGACGTCGACCGCATCGATGCCGAGCGTGATTATGTTCGCCTCCATGTCGGGCAAAAGGACGGCACCAGCCGGTCTTATCTCTTGCTCCAGACCGTCAGCGGACTCGAAGCGCGTCTCGATCCGGATCGGTTCATTCGTTTGCACCGTTCGACCATCCTCCGACGTGACCGAATCATCGGCTTGCGCCATGACGGCCTGGGGGTCTGGTCGGCGGAACTTCAGGATGGCAGTTTGGTGCGAATTGGACGTACCTATCTGGCCAAAGCGAAGGCGATGGCGGGGCGTTAGCCGCCGGAAACTTTCCACTCTCGCCAAGCAACGGGACTCGGCTATTGCAGGCGCGTGGGTCTGGTCCTTCTCTTTTTGCTGGGAATCGGCAATTTCGCGCTGCACCGTGCGGTGCTTGAGCGCAGCCAGATCGTTCGGTACACCGGATTGCTGCGTCACCCGCTGATCGGGTGGGCAACGCTGGGCGTGGAATTCGCGATTTTTGTTTGGGTCATGCTGATGCAGGTCGAAGGCGGCGCAACCGTGGTGTGGGGCTATGCATTCTATTCCGCGATCAACCTGGGATCCGCCTCGATCCTGTTATTCGGGCGAATGCGATGAAACCGCTTGTCTTGTTCCATATCAGCGACCTGCATTTCGGACGCGAGGACGCGGCCGCTCTGGCCTGGGTGCGCAGCGCGATCGAGAGCGAGCATCCGGATGCAGTCCTGATAACGGGTGATCTGACCATGCGCGCCCGGCGCCGTGAATTTCGGGCCGCGTGCGCCTGGATTTCTGACCTGGGCGTTCCGGTGACAGTTGAAATAGGTAATCACGACCTGCCCTATTTCAATCTGCTCGAGCGTTTCATCCGGCCCTATCGCCGTTATCGCGCGATTGAGAAATTGCTGGAGCGCGAACTCGATTTTCCAGGTTTCGCCGTGGTGCCGCTCAAGACCACAACGCGCGCCCAGCCGCGCTGGCCGTGGGTGGAAGGCTGGGTGCGACCAGGCGCTTTGCGCCAAACGCTCGATGCGATTGATGCACTGCCACCTGGCACACGGGTGCTGGTCACCGCACATCATCCCCTGCTGGAACGTGCCCCGGATGGTCGCCGCCTGACCATCAACGGCGAGCAGGCCATGGCGGCCCTTGCAGCGAAAAAGGTGGCTGCCGTGCTAAGCGGCCATGTTCATGATCCGTTTGACCTGGTCCTAGAGACAGGCGGCGGGGCACTACGTCTGATCGGTGCCGGGACTTTGTCGCAGCGACTGCGCTCCACACCCGCCAGCTATAACCGGATCGAGATCGACGCCGATGATATTCGCGTGACGGCGCGGAACCGAGCGCACCAGCCCACCGATGCGGTACAGGTCAGCGAAGTGCCGACGGGTCCCCTGCCTGGAGAAGCAACGCTTTAGTCTGGCCCGCGAACGCGTTCCAGAACGAGGGCTTCGGTGGCATGGAGCAGAGCGATTAAGTCATCCCTGCTGATGTCGAGAACTTCATCCCATTCTGCCAGCACGGCATCAAGATCGGCATCCTCGATATGGCCAACCCAGGCGCGCGGTGGTGGAACTGGCGTGGCGCGGTGGGGATAGGAGTGGCCGGTCAACCGGTTCCATGCCCATCCGCACACCAGCAGGATCACGACATTCAGGGCCAAAGGTTCGAACAGGAAGGTGAGGTGCGCCGCGGCACTATCCGGCGGGGCCAGTGCTGTGAGCAGCACGGTTCCTCCGGCCGGTGGATGCAACGAACGGGTCAGGTTCATCAATCCGATGGCGAGGCCTACCGCCAGACCTGCGGCCACCCACGGCTCGGGGGCGACGTGGCGGACGAGCAAGCCGACGGCGGCAGCAAGGAGATGTCCTGCGGCAACCGGCCACGGCTGCGCCAGCGGACTCGCCGGGACCACAAAGACCAGCACCGCTGTCGCCCCCATCGAGGCGACCAGCCATGGTGCTGCCGGTTCAGCACCGATCAGGACGTGGGTTGCAAAACCGGTCAGGGCGATGGCGATGGCCGCGCCCAGCGCGCCCGGCAGCCAGCGGGCCAGGCCCGCCAGCAAAATCGGCGCTGCACCGGAAAGCGGGGATCTGGCTTGGCCCAAGAGTGGACTCCAAGGTAGCAGCAAAAAAGGGCCGACCTTGCGGCCGACCCCTTTTGCAAATCGGCCTGAGCCGGACGCCTTAGCGCTTCGAGAACTGGAAGCTACGGCGTGCCTTGGCGCGGCCGTACTTCTTGCGCTCAACCACGCGGCTGTCGCGGGTCAGGAAGCCTGCTGCCTTGACCACGCCCCGCAGTGCGGGCTCGAATTTGGTCAGAGCCGTGGCAATGCCGTGCTTCACGGCACCAGCCTGACCGGACAGGCCGCCACCCTTTACGGTGGCGACAACGTCGTACTGGCCAGCCCGATCGGCAACCTGGAACGGCTGGTCGATGACGAGGCGCAGGGTCGGACGGGCGAAGTAAACTTCCTGGTCGCGGCCATTGACGATGACCTTGCCCGAACCGGGCTTGATCCAAACGCGGGCCACGGCGTCCTTGCGGCGGCCGGTGGCATAGGCGCGGCCCTGGGCGTCCACTTCCTTTTCGCGCAGCGGCGTTGCGGGAGCGGCGGGAGCCGGGGTTTCAGCAATGGTGCCGAGATCGGCGAGATCGGTGACGGTTTCTTCAGACATTACGCGCCCACCTTGTTCTTGCGGTTCATGGCAGCCACGTCGAGCGGCTGCGGCTGGGTGCCACCGTGCGGATGCTCGGTGCCGGCGTAGAGATGCAGAGCGCGCATCTGGGCCCGGCCAAGCGGACCGCGCGGAATCATGCGCTCGACGGCTTTTTCAAGAACGCGCTCAGGGAAGCGACCTTCCAGAACCTTGTCGGCGGTCACTTCCTTGATCCCGCCAGCATAGCCGGTGTGCTTGTAATAGGTCTGCTGCTTCAGCTTGTTGCCGGTGAACTTGACCTTGTCGGCGTTGATGACGACGACATGATCGCCGCAATCGACGTGCGGGGTGAAGCTCGGCTTGTGCTTGCCGCGCAGATAGTTGGCAATGACCACCGCGAGGCGACCGACTACCAGACCTTCGGCATCGATCAGATGCCACTTCTTTTCCACCTCGGCCGGTTTGATCGACCGGGTGACCTTGCTGAGCGCCTTCATTGGCTGTGAATCCCTTGGCTGTTGCCGCGAATCCGGAACTCCGGACCTGCTGGAAGGGTGCGCCAATCGTGCAAAACACCACCAAAGTCAAGGTTGCCGCGCAGTTCCGGAGAGGTAAAATAATACCTTGAGCAATTGCGCGGCGGCTCAGAAGGAAAAAGTCCACACCTCGCGGGTGATCCGCTGGGTCCCTTCCAGATGGGTCGTCACGGTTCGTTCGACCCGTTCAGGCAGTCCGCCGGGCATGAGGCGACCGACCAAGATCCGTGTCTCCACCTTGCCGGTCGAGCCATCGGCCAAAGTGACGGTTTGGCTGATCGAGCGCTCTGCGCTACCCGGGTTGAACAAGAAAGCAGGCCAGATACTTCGTCCTGTCGAACCGGTCAGAGAGTGAAGCGCACCCATTATCTCCTGACGCAAAACCGGGCCAGTCGCGGCACGCGCAACAATCGAACTGGCTTCTGCCACGGCCTGCTTTGCGGTTTTGCCGTCATCCGAAGCGGGCGGCGAATCCACGATCAAGCCTTGCCCGTCGAGCATCACCGGAAACAGGCCGGCGTCTGATCGCCGGCGTTCCAGATCGGCAAGGCCGGAAAGGTGCGGTGGTGCCTCGACGGTCGTCTCAAGCAAGCGGCCGTCAACCTGGAACTGCGCGCCATTTCGCGAAAATCGCACTTGATACCGGCGGGTCACGGCGATCTGTTTGCCATCGGGAAATGGAAAGTAGAGCGAGCGGGTCAGGATCACAGGCAACTCCGGCGGCGCAAACGGCATGGGCGCTTGTTGCGCGTGCAGCGGCACCGCCGATCCTGCGATCGCAGCGGGAATTGCGAATTTCCATCCGATCCAAGCCCGGGGCATGAACATTACCGGGCTGCTTCCAGTCGGCAACGTGCCGACATGGCGGCTTGGTTACTGCGCGGCACGATATCCTCCGGGTTGCTGGTCCTGCTTTGCCTGAAGCGGTCAGGAACTAGTCCTGGTTTGGATATCGCACAACTAAACCGTTGTTCGTCAAGCTTTTACCGCATAACCCGCCAGCGTGATTACCGCGACGGAAATCAGGCCTTGCCGCGACCGAGGATATGGGCTCCCCAAACGGTCGAGGTCAGCAACAGAGCTCCGGTCAACTGGTGCAGCGCCGCGAGCCAGATCGCCATACCGCTCCAGACGGTGGCAATGCCCAGCAGAATCTGGATCCCGAAGGCGGCGTGGATTGCGACCGAGGCGCGCCGTTCAAGCGGGCGCAGCCGGCGTGCGAGAACGACCAGCAGGACCACGACCACCCAGGCCCACCAGCGGTGGATGAAATGTACCAGATAGGGGTCTGCAACCAGGGCACGCCCAAAGCCCTGCGCCGTATCAATCCCGGCAGGGACGAGTCGCCCCTGCATCAGCGGCCAGGCGTCCCATGCGAACCAGCCAGAGCCCGCGATATAGCCGGCGCGCAGACCGGCGACGAGCGCGCCATAGAACAGCTGCACACCCAGACCGACGATCGCCACGATGGCAAATCCGCTTAACCGGGCGGGGCGTTCGCCTCGGGCCAGGGCGCGCAGATCGAGCGCGGTCCAGACCAGCAGGGCGAGCGTGGTGAGTGCCAGCGACAAGTGGGTAGCCAAACGGAGATGGCTGACCTTGACGTCGTTCGTCAGGCCGGACTTGACCATCCACCAACCGACTGCGCCCTGCAGGCCGCCCAGGGCAAGCAGGCCCAGCAAGCGCAGGTGGTATCCTTGGGGAATCGCTTTCTTGACCCAGAACCAGGCCAATGGAAGGGCAAAAGCCAGCCCGATGACCCGCCCGATCAGGCGGTGGAACCATTCCCAGAAGAAAATGTACTTGAAATCATCCAGCGTCATGCCCGCCGGGCCGTTGACCTGGGTATACTGCGGGATGCGTTGATAGGCTTCGAATTCAGCCTGCCATTGCGCCTGGGACAGCGGCGGGATTGTTCCGGTGATCGGCTTCCATTCGGTGATCGATAGGCCCGACTCGGTGAGGCGCGTCACACCACCCACCACCACCATCAGGACCACCAACGCGGCTACCGCAAGGAGCCATCGGGCAAGGTCCAGCGGGCGCGGGGCAGACACGGCAAGATCCGGCTTGGTCATGAACGCGCTACTGCTGATTTGTGGGATAAAGCGCAAGCCTGTTCCAACGAACAGGTCGCCAAGATTCTGGCCCGAACAGTCGCCGCATACGGCAGGCACTTGAAGCATGTTACACTATAACATATATCCTCACCATCATGCGTGCAGCCGTCGCCCTGATTCGTAACCGACTCGACCGGATGGGCATCTTGCTTTCCGGGCTGTGCGCCTTGCATTGCCTCGCCGGAATTTTCCTGGTCGCCGGGCTGGGGCTGGGCGGCGACTATCTGTTTGCTCCGGCCATTCACCGCATCGGGCTGGCTCTGGCCATCGTCATCGGTGGAATCACGCTGGCGATTGGGGTGATCCGGCACGGTGATCCGCGACCCTTGCAAATTGGCGGCGCCGGCCTGGCCTTGATGGCCTTGGCATTGGCCGTGGGGCATGGTCTGGCGGAGGCCATGCTGACGATAGCCGGGGTTTCACTTTTGGCCTGGGCCCACCTTCGCAACCTGCGGCTGACCCATTGCGCAACTTGCGATTGACTGCCTGATCGCTATTTGCAGGGGCATGACAGCCCAGCTTTCCATCACCCTCAACGGTGAAATTCGCCGTGTCGACGCCGGTTCCATTGCCGACCTGATCCGCAGTATCGAACTTGATCCGGCGAAGGTGGCAGTTGAGCGCAACGCTCTGATCGTGCCGCGCTCTACCCTGGCCGAAGTGCCGCTTGGCGATGGCGACGTACTGGAAATTGTACACTTTGTTGGCGGCGGAGAGGCCGACGATAGTTGGACCGTCGCGGGACGGACTTTCCGCTCGCGCCTGATTGTCGGGACGGGAAAATACAAGGATTTCGCGCAAAACGCTGCAGCCGTCGAGGCTTCGGGCGCGGAAATCGTTACGGTCGCGGTGCGCCGGGTCAATGTATCGGACCCCAAAGCCCCGATGCTGACGGATTACATCGACCCCAAAAAGATCACCTACCTGCCCAACACAGCCGGGTGCTTCACCGCAGACGAGGCGATTCGCACCCTGCGTCTGGCGCGTGAAGCGGGGGGCTGGGACCTCGTGAAACTCGAGGTACTGGGCGAAGCAAGGACCCTTTACCCCGACATGCGCGAAACGCTGAAGGCATGCGAAGTGCTGGCCGGTGAAGGTTTCCTGCCGATGGTCTACTGCGTTGACGATCCGATTGCTGCCAAGCAGCTGGAAAGCGCGGGTGCGGTGGCGGTCATGCCTTTGGGTGCGCCGATTGGTTCGGGGCTGGGCATTCAGAATCGCGTGACCGTGCGCCTGATCGTGGAGGGCGCCAATGTTCCGGTACTGGTCGATGCCGGGGTTGGTACAGCCAGTGACGCAGCGGTGGCTCTGGAATTGGGTTGCGATGGGGTCTTGATGAATACGGCCATTGCCGAGGCAAAGGATCCGATCCGCATGGCACGGGCCATGAAGCTGGCCGTGCAGGCCGGGCGCGACGCATATCTGTCCGGCCGCATGGCAACCCGTAAGTACGCCGATCCCTCCAGCCCGCTGGCCGGCCTGATTTAGCGTTTAAAATTAACGCGATAGTTACCAAGGTATGGTCTAACTACCCCAGCAATGTAGGGGGGCGAATATGGCTGATGCGGGAACCGCGTCGCTGACGATCGCGGAGATGCGTGAATTCGCCAGCTTTTCGGCGGGTGAGCAACGCTATATCCGCCGCAGCCTGGATGTCGGGCTTGAGCGCGAAGATGCGCTGAAGCGATGGGCGCGCGACGCGGCGGAATCATGTTCGATCCGCAATCAGTACCAAATGTACCGCTATTTAAAAGATTTACGCGGCGCAGCGCCATCCGAGAGCAGGCTTGACCGCTTGCCCGGTTTCATCGGGAATCTTATCCGGCTTGCGGCTTTTGATCTGGCGCAGGAGCGGATTGCTTCGTTTTCCGCTTTTCGCTTTCTTTACGAGCGGTTGCTGGGCCCTGAAGTGCGACCGTTCTTGCCGGCAGTGTTCTGTGGCGCTGCCGCTTTGCCGCAGATTCGCCCTGTCCGACGCAGGATTTTGCTGCAATCGATCAGCGAAGCGGCCGTAACGGCACCGGGTTGGTCGCTTCAAAACCCCCGTTTTTATCCGGAATGGGTGGAAAAAGAGGCCGCATAACCCCCGGAATTCGCATTCATGTTATTTTCAGAATCGACAAGCGTCGATTTAGCGGGCAAACCGCCCCCTGCTCGCCCAAGGCGGGCAAGGGTTAACACAAGGGGATTCCCAATGAAGAAGATTGCTCTGTTCGCAGCCGTTGCTGCTGGCTCGCTCGCCCTCGCCGCTTGCGGTGGTGAAAAGCCGGCTGAAGAAGCAACCACCGTTGCTGAAGAAACCGCTGCTGCTGACGCTTCGGCTGCTGCTTCGGAAGACGCTGCTGCTGCGACCGACGCTGCTGCTGCTCCGGCTGAAGAAGCCAAGTAAGCAAGCGCATCGCGCAAGCGATCAAAGGGCTGGGGCTGGCGGGTGTGGACCACTGCCGCCCCGGCCCTTTTTATTTGGGCTTTCCAGCCTTTGAAATTTCCGCGCGAATAGCCGCGCCGTTCCCGTCCAGATTGGGCGGCGGGGAAAGCTCCACCCCCGGGCGCGCACCGAACCGCACCGGTTGTGCCTGTTCCACATAAGCTCCTTCGCTGGGATGTTCCCTGCGTCGGAAAAAGCCGGCCGCGTTAAGATGCGGATCGTCGATCACTTCGCTCAGATCGCGCACCGGCTGGGCCGGGAGCTGCACCGCATGACACTGCCGTAGCAGTTCTGCGGTAGTCATTTGCGGCGTCAGTTCGGCCAGCTTTGCGTAAAGTTCGTCCTGGTGGCGTCCGCGCCCGCCGGGAACGTTGAATCGTTCTTCGGCAATGAAATCCCCGGCACCCAGCAGGGCAAACACCCGGTCCCATGCGTCATGGGTATAGATCACGATGCTGATATAGCCGTCCGCAGTCGGGAATGGCTGACGTAGCGGGTCAATCTGGCGCCCATAACCTGCGGGTCCGACCGGAGGGTCGAAAGTCTGGCCGCCGAGATGTTCGAGCATCATGAAGCTGGTGAAGGCTTCGAACATCGGCACTTCCACCAATTGCCCCTGGCCGGTGCGCTGGCGATGGACGATGGCAGCCAGTGCCCCATAGGCTCCATGAAGTCCGGCGACCTTGTCCGCAATCAGCGATGGCAGGTAGCGCGGCCGGGGATTGCCGTCGACACGGGAGAGCAGGGTCGCCGTCCCGCTCGCGGCCTGGATCACGTCGTCATAGGCTTGTAGATCGGCATAGGGTCCATCCTGCCCGAACCCGACGCAGTGGACATAGATGATGTCAGGGCGCAGCTTGCGGACCGTTTCATAGTCCAGTCCTAGCCGCTCCAATGCCTTGCCGCGGACATTGACCACGAAGACGTCGGCCTGGGCGAGTAGGCCCTGCATGATCGCCTGATCGTCCGATGCTTTCAGATCGAGCGCGATCGAGCGCTTTCCCCGGTTCAGCGCCATGAAGCCGGGGGCCATGTTGGGGCTGGCTGGAGCCGGGCCGGACCAGCGAAACGGATCGCCCAGACCGGGCGCCTCGACCTTGATGACCTCTGCCCCCAGATCGCCCAGCAACTGGGTGCAATAGGGACCGAATACCACGCTGGTCAGGTCCACGACCTTGATGCCTTCCAGCATCGCCGGCGCAGACGCTGCGGCACTCATCCTTTGTACAGCGCTTCGAGACGATCGCCGTACCTGGCTTTAAGTTTGTGGCGTCGGATGGACTGCTTGGGGGTCAATTCCTCGTTGTCGATCGTGAAAGGCTCGTCCGCAAAGGCGAACTGGCGGACTTTTTCGATGACGGACAGGTCCTGGTTCACCCGATCGATCGCCGCGCGGACGGCCGAGCGGAAGGCTGGCAGGCTTTGCAGCTCTCTCACGTCGAATTTTTCACCGTTGGCCTGGGCCCATTCGATCGCCCATTCGGTATCGGGCACGATCAATCCGACGATGTAGGGGTGACGATCCCCAACGACCATGGCCTGGGCGATTTCGGGCTGTAGGGTCAGCAAGCCCTCAACTCGCGCCGGGGAGACGTTGTCGCCCTTGTCGTTGACGATCATGTCCTTCTTGCGGTCTGTGATCACCAGGCGTCCGGCCTCGTCGAGATGGCCAATATCCCCGGTATGGAGCCAACCATTCTGTAGCGCCTTGGCCGTTTCGGCCTCGTTGCGCCAATAACCGTGCATGACCAGCTCGCCGCGGACGAGGATCTCGCCATCCTCAGCGATCTTTACTTCGACCCCGTGCAGCGGCGGGCCGACCGTGTCCATCTTCAGACCGGCGCGCGGGCGGTTGCAGCTGATCACCGGTCCGGCTTCGGTTTGGCCATAGCCCTGCAGCATGGTCAGGCCCATCGATTCAAAGAACACGCCGACTTCCGGGCTGAGCGGTGCCCCGCCCGAAACCATGGCTTTCATCCGCCCGCCAAAGCGGGCGCGGATCTTGGGGCGCAGGGTCCGCTCGAGCAGCAGGTCCATCGGCTTTTCGCGCCAGCGTGCCCGCCCAGCTGCCTTGTTCGCCCCGATCGCCATGGCCCGGTCCATCAAGTAATTGGCGACTTTGCCCTGCTTTTCCACCTGCTTCATGATCCGGGTGCGGAGCACTTCAAACAGGCGCGGGACGACCACCATAATGCTGGGACGGGTCTCCTCGATGTTGCTGGCCAGTTTCTCCAGGCCCTCGGCGTAATAGATCTGCGCCCCGACCGATATCGGCAGCATCTGGCCGCCGGTGTGCTCATAGGCATGGCTGAGCGGCAGGAACGAGAGGAAGGCGTCATCCTCGTCCAGCCCGAAGTCCTCGGCCAGGATCCGGGCCGCGCCATCGGCGTTCATCAGGATCGCGCCGTGATGCTGCATCACCCCACGCGGTGCACCACCCGTGCCGCTGGTATAGATCAGGCAGGCGGTGTCTTCGCGGGCGATTTTGTCAATCCGCGCCTGCACCTTTGCGCGCTGCGCGTGACCATCGCCGGCGGTCAGATCGGACCATGCATGGTATTCGAAATTGCTCGCCTGGGTGATCCCTAGCGGTTCCATGCCGATCACATGGCGCGCCCTTCCGGTGCGGAGCAGCGCTCCGATCAGGGGTTTTGACAGCTTTTCGTTGGCGACGATCACTGCACTGGCTCCGGAATTCTCCAGGATGTGCTGGTGATCCCGTTCCGTATTGGTGACATAGGCCGGAACCGTGATGCAGCCCGCCGCCATGATTGCCAGGTCGGCGATGCACCATTCGGGCCGGTTTTCCGACACGAGCATGACCCGGTCGCCGTCTTTCAAGCCGATGGCGCGCAGATTTTCGGCGAGGCAGCACACCTGTCGCGCCACCTCGCTCCAACTCAGCGGCTGCCATGCACTCTTGCGCTTGGCCCACAGGAACGGCGCGTCGCCTTTGCTGTCCGCTCGGTTAAGGAAAAGCTCGACCAGATTCCTGGTTTTCGGAAGGTCCGAAATATCAACCACGTGCAACGCCCCTTTCAGCGTACATCCTGTTCCCGGTTGATGGGGTAAAGCATCTGGCGCGGTCGGGGCAAGTCACCTGCCCCTCCGGGCAGGTGTTATTCCGCCACTGCCTTGCCTTCGCTGCGCGGGTCGGCCGCGCCCCAGGCTTGGCTGCCGCGCAGTTCGATCGCATTGGCCTTAAGCGGCAGGCCGCGCGGCTGGACATCGGTGTGGCCCAGCGCCTTGAGCGCGGGAATCATGCTTTCCAGCCAGGTGCCCTTTTCGACGAAGACGGTTTCCACGCCAGGGGCAAAAATCACCGGCAAGGCCAAAGCATCCTGGGCCGAAAGGTCCCAGTCGATGACCCCGATCACCGCGCGGATCACTTGGGCCGGAATGGTTACGCCGCCCGCGGCGCCAACCACCAGGCGCAGCTTGCCATCGGGTGCATAGACCAAGGTTGGCGTCATCGAACTGCGGGGCCGCTTGCCCCCCTCCACCCGGTTGGCGACCTGACGGCCATCCGCTTGCGGATTCATGTCGAAATCGGTCAGTTCGTTGTTGAGGAAATAGCCCCCAGCTATGATCCCCGACCCGAACGAGCTTTCGATCGTCGAGGTGTAGGACACGGCATTGCCCGCACGGTCGACGACCGCGAAATGGGTGGTGCCGTTTTCGGCTAGTTGCGGCGAAGGTGCGAAGGACAGCTTCTCCGATCCCGGAGGCGCTCCGGCTGCTGCCTTGGCAATCGATCCGGTCGGGCTGATCAGGGCCGAGCGTGCGGCAAGATAGTTGCGGTCGATCATGCCGGCGACCGGGACGGTCACAAAATCGGCATCGGCGGCAAAGCGCGCGCGGTCGGCATAGGCCAGGCGCTGGCTTTCGGCGATGAGGTGCCACGAGACGGGGTTGTCCTTGCCCAGCGCCTTCAGGTCAAAGCGTTCCAGCTGGATCAGCGTGGCCAGCAGCGTTGTTGCGCCCGAGCTGGGCGGACCCATCGAGCAGACCCGGTACTGGCGATAGGTGCCACAGACCGGGGCCCGGTCCTTGGCAACATAGGCGGCTATATCAGCCTCGGTCATCGGCGCGGGATTGATCGCTGCGGTAGTGACCTTGGCGACGATCGCCTTGGCATTCGCTCCGGTGTAGAACGCCTTGGCACCTTGATCGGCGAACATCTGCAGCGAATCGGCCAAGTCCGGATTCTTCACCAGGGTGCCGACCGGCAGCGGTTTGCCATCCGGGCCATAGAAAAGCGCGCGGCCTTCGGCAGAAAAGCCACCAACCCGGGCGGATTGTTCCAGCATCTCATGCAGGCGCGGGCTGATCACGAAGCCATCGCGCGCCAGCTTGATCGCGGGAGCGAACAGCGCGGCCCAGGGCAGCCGGCCATGCGCCGCGTGGGCCTTGGCTGCCAACGCCATGTTGCCGGGTACGCCCACGCTGGTCGCGCCGGGGACCACTTCGGGAAACTTGAGCAAGGTCCCGTCCTTGTAAAACCATTTGGGATGGGCGGCGGCCGGTGCGGTTTCGCGTCCATCGATTGTTTCCACTTCGCCGCGAGCATTGGCTGCCACATAGAAACCACCTCCGCCAATGCCGGAACTCTGCGGTTCAACCACGGTCAGCGCCAGCATCGTCGCGATGGCCGCGTCGGTTGCGCTGCCGCCCTGGCGCAGGATCGTCGCCCCGGCTTCCGCTCCGCGCGGATCGGCTGCGCTGACCATGCCTTTTTCATAGAGTGCCGCCGTGGGCGGAGCCACGGTCTTGGGAATGACGGTGCAGCCGGTAAGCGTGGCGGCTGCGGCTAGGAGCGTGATGAGGCGACGTGTCATGGCGTGCTTGCTATTCGGTTCCTACCGCCGCTGCAATGGTTGCGAAGCCGTCGCGCTTCATCAAGCGTTCCAGGCCATGGACTATGGTCCGCGCAATGCCGGGTCCAACATAGGCCATGGCGCTATAAAGCTGGACCAGGCTGGCCCCGGCGCGAATCCGCTCCCAGGCATCTTCGGCTGTGGCGATACCGCCCACGCCGATCAGTGGCATTTGCCCGCCGGTTGCCTTGCGGAAATCCCGCACCCGCTGCAACGCTAATGGTTTTAGCGGCGCACCCGACAGGCCGCCCGCTTCTCCGGCAGCGGCCGAGCGCAGCGGCGGGCGCGAAATGGTGGTATTGGAAACGATCAGAGCATCGAGCTCTCGGTCCATCGCAATGCGGGCGATCGCATCAACATCGGCAGGCTCAAGGTCAGGGGCGACTTTGAGGAAGACCGGTGTCCTGGCGCTGCCCCTGGCGGCCATAACCGCGTCGAGCAAGGCGGTCAGCGCGCCTTCGTCTTGCAATGCCCGCAAACCTGGCGTGTTTGGGCTCGAGACATTGACTGCAAGATAGGAGGCGAGCGGGGCCATCAGTCGGGCCATGGTCGCATAATCGGCGATCCGATCGGTTGAATCCTTGTTCGCGCCGATGTTGATCCCGACGATGCCGGGACGCCCGTGGCGCTGGGCCAGCCGTTCCACAGCCCGTTCGGCGCCGCGATTGTTGAAGCCCATGCGATTGATCACCGCTTGATCGGCAGCAAGACGGAACAGGCGCGGGCGCGGATTTCCTGGCTGCGGCAACGGCGTGATCGAGCCGACTTCGGCGAAGCCAAAGCCCAGGCCCAGCAGGGCATCGGGTATTTCGGCATCCTTGTCGAAACCGGCCGCCATGCCGACGGGATTGGGGAATTGCAGTCCGGCCACCGTGGTGGCGAGCGGCCCGTGGCAGCGGTCGCTGCCACGCAGGGGAAGGGCCTTCAGTGCTGCGATGGTAAGGCCGTGCGCCGTCTCGGGATCAAGCAGGAATAGGGCTGGCCGGAACAAGGAATAAACCATGCCTTGCCTATGGCAGCGACCTCGCCGGCTGTCGATTCCTGCTCCAGATATCGTTTCGATTCGGTTGGGCCGTTCCGTGTCGATTCTGTACAATCTTTTATCCTGTCATTTTCGTAAGGACGACTTGCGACCCGAAGGACTCGCGGCCTCGGCCGAAAACGAGATCCTTAACTTCAAAAAGCGACTCTTTGGCATGCCGGGAGTCGCTTCTTTTTCACCTGAAAACCTACCGACTGATCTGATCGATCGGCACGATTGCAAGCGCGATGCGTTGCGCCTAGGGGAAACCGGAACGAATCACTCCGATTTGCGGGAGCCTTGCCCATGCGCTTGTCCAGCATGGCTGACTATGCCGTTGTTACCATGACTGCCGCAGCCCGGCATTGCGGCGGCGCGCGCGTTTCCGCGGCTCAACTGGCCGACGAAACCGGTCTGCCCGCACCAACGGTGCAAAAGCTCGTCAGCCGTCTGACCTCGGCAGGCCTGCTGCGTTCTTCGCGCGGTGCGGGGGGTGGGTTGAGGCTGGCGCGTCCTGCGGCCGCGATTACCTTGGCCGACATCATTGAAGCGGTTGAAGGTCCGATCGCCCTAACCACCTGCATCGACCGTGAACGCGACAATTGTTCGCTCGATGCCTGTTGTTCGGTCAAGCCGCACTGGCCGGTGGTCAATGCTGCCATGCGTGGTGCACTGGCTGGGGTTTCCCTGACCCAGTTGAGCGGGAGCCCCCAATGAGCGACGCCGTGAAGGACCAGGCTGCGCGTGACGCCGCGGCCAAGGTTGCGGATTACGAACACGGCTGGTCGGCCGACATCGAGCAGGAGTTCGCGCCCAAGGGGCTGGACGAAAGCACGGTGCGGTTCATCTCGGCCAAGAAGAACGAGCCGGAATGGATGCTGGAATGGCGGCTGAAGGCATTTCGCCACTGGCAGACCATGCCGATGCCCGACTGGGCCAAGCTCAATGTGCCGCCGATCGATTACCAGGACGCGTACTATTACGCCGCACCCAAGGCCAAGCCAAAGCTGGCCAGCCTGGATGAAGTCGATCCAGAGATCCTCGAAGTCTACAAGAAACTGGGCATTCCGCTGGAGGAGCAGAAGGTGCTCGCTGGGGTCGAAGGCGCGCGCAAGGTTGCCGTCGATGCCGTGTTCGATTCGGTCAGTGTCGCCACCACCTTCCGCGAAGAGCTGAAGAAGGCCGGAGTGATTTTCCTTTCGATCAGCGAGGCGATCCGCGAATACCCCGACCTGGTCAAGCAGTGGCTGGGCAAGGTCGTGCCGATGCACGACAATTTCTTTGCCGCGCTCAATTGCGCGGTCTTTTCCGATGGCACCTTCGTCTACATTCCCGAAGGTGTCCGCTGCCCGATGGAGCTGAGCACCTATTTCCGCATCAATGCGGAAAACACCGGGCAGTTCGAGCGCACCCTGATCGTCGCCGACAAGGGCGGCTATGTCTCCTACCTGGAAGGTTGTACCGCGCCGCAACGCGATGAAAACCAGCTTCACGCCGCCGTGGTCGAACTGGTTGCGCTCGACGATGCCGAGATCAAGTATTCGACCGTGCAGAACTGGTATCCCGGCGATGCCGAGGGCAAGGGCGGGATCTACAATTTTGTGACCAAGCGCGCGCTGTGCCAGGGCAAGCGCAGCAAGGTCAGCTGGACCCAGGTCGAAACCGGCTCGGCAATCACCTGGAAGTACCCCAGCTGCGTCCTAAATGGCGAGGATTCGGTCGGCGAATTCTACTCGGTTGCGGTCACCAACAATTACCAGCAGGCCGATACCGGCACCAAGATGATCCACAACGGCAAGGGCAGCCGCTCGACCATCGTGTCCAAAGGGATCAGCGCGGGCAAAAGCCAGAACACCTATCGCGGGCTGGTCCGCGTCGCGGCCGGGGCGGAGGGCGTCCGCAATTTCACCCAGTGCGACAGCCTGCTGCTGGGCAAGGAATGCGGCGCGCACACCGTACCTTACATCGAAGTTCGCAATCCCAGCGCCCAGATCGAGCACGAGGCCACCACCAGCAAGATCAGCGACGACCAGCTGTTCTACGCGATGCAGCGCGGGCTGGGTCAGGAAGCGGCCGTGGCCTTGATCGTCAACGGCTTCGCCAAGGAAGTGCTGCAGCAGCTGCCGATGGAATTCGCGGTCGAAGCACAGAAGCTGCTTGGCATTTCGCTTGAAGGAAGCGTTGGATGAAGAAGACTCTTACCGTCCGCCCGCTGGAAGAGCGGACCGAAGCGCCACCGCTGCAGAAACGCGGGCGCGGCTGGAACGTCGCCGACAAGCGGCTCGACCGGGTTCACGAAATGGCCCGCGCGATGAAGCGCGAGCCGACCCCCGCCCACGCCTTGCTGGCGGAAAAGTTCGCCGCGCAGGAACTGGGCAAGTACCGCCTGCACCGCCAGGTCGTGATTGGTTCGGCAATCGTCGACTTCGCCTGCCAGCCACTCAAGGTTGCCGTTTCCATCGATGAAGGTGGCGATCCCGCCGTGACTGCGCGGCGCGACAAAAGCCTTGAAGCAGTCGGCATTCATCTTTTGCGCTTTCCCGCCGCCGACGTGCTGGCCGATCCGGACGCGGTTGTCCGCACGGTGATCGCCGCGATGAAGGCCAGCTGGGAAGAGCGCCGCGCCCGGGGCCGCGCGCGCCCTGCCCCAACTCGCCAAGGATACAGCCGGTGACCCTGCTCAAGATCGACAACCTTCACGCCACTGTAGCCGACAAGCCGATCCTCAAGGGCCTGTCGCTGACCATCAATGCGGGCGAAGTCCATGCGATCATGGGGCCCAACGGCGCAGGCAAGTCGACGCTGGGCTATACCCTGGGCGGGCGGCCCGGTTACGAGGTGACGGGCGGTTCGGTCCAGTTTGCCGGACAGGACCTGCTGGAACTGGAACCGCACGAGCGCGCTGCGGCTGGGCTGTTCCTGGGTTTTCAGTACCCGGTCGAGATTCCGGGCGTTTCGTTCGTCCAGTTCCTGCGCGAAAGCCTCAACGCCCAGCGCGCGAGCCGCGACGAGCAGCCGCTGTCGGGCGGCGAGTTCCTGAAGCTGGCACGCGAAAAGGCTGCGCTGCTCAAGCTCGACATGGACATGCTTAAGCGCCCGGTGAACCTGGGCTTTTCCGGCGGTGAAAAGAAGCGCGCCGAGATGGTCCAAATGGGCATTCTCGATCCCAAGCTGGCGATCCTCGACGAAACCGATTCGGGACTCGACATCGATGCGCTGCGGATCGTGGGTGAAGGGATCAACGCGGTGATGCGCAGCCCGGATAAGGCCGTGCTGCTGATCACCCACTATCAGCGCCTGCTCGACTACGTGAAACCGGACTTCGTCCACGTCCTGGCCGGTGGCCGCATCGTCAAGACCGGCGGACCGGAACTCGCGCTCGAACTGGAAGAGCGTGGCTACGAGGCAGTGGCGGCGTGACCCAGGCGCTTGCCCTTCCCACCCGCAGGAGCGAGGATTACCGCTATGCGGACCTGGCCGCGCTGGAACCGCTGTGGCCGATCGCGCCGGAACGGATCGTGCTGGGCGCGGGCGAGGAAGGGGCGCTGGCCATCGTTCATACCGGTGAGGCAGCGGTGGCGCGCGATCTGGAAATCCACTTGGAAGCGGGCGCGCAGTTCGCACTCCATCTGCTTGATGCCGGCATGTCGTATGGCCGCATTGCCATGCGGGTAACCCTTGGCGCTGGAGCGGAATTTACCTTTGGCGCGGCCCAGCTCGCGGGTTTCGGCCAGACGCTGGAAATCGTCACGGAAGTTTCCCACGCCGCGCCCGATGCGGTCAGCCGTCAGATCGTCCGCTCGGTCGCGGCCAACAGGTCGACGGTCAATTATCTCGGCAAGGTCCATGTTGCGCGCGGGGCCGATGGTACCGATGGCGAACAGTCGGTCCGGGCCATGCTGCTCGATCGCACCGCTACGGCCAATGCCCGCCCGGAACTGGAAATCTATGCCGACGATGTGAAGTGCGCCCATGGCTGCGCGGTGGGTGAGCTGGACGCCCAGGCCCTGTTCTACATGGCCCAGCGCGGCCTTCCTCCGCACGAAGCGAAAAAGCTGATGCTTCAGGCCTTCGTTGCCGAAGCCTTCGTCGGCGCTCAGGACGAGGAGCAGCTGCTCGACAGCGCATTGACTGCGTTGGGGAGGCTGGTGTGAGCACTGCCCCGCGGCCTTCGCTCGACACGAACGGGATTCGGCAAGAGTTCCCCGGCCTGGCCGGCGGTTGGCACTATCTCGACAGCGCCGCCACTGCGCAAAAGCCGCAGGCGGTGATCGATGCGGTGACTCGCGCCATGGGCAGCGATTACGCGACGGTGCATCGCGGGGTCTATGCCCGCTCAGCCGACATGACGCTGACGTTCGAAGCGGCACGGACCAAGGTGGCAGCATTGATTGGCGCTCCCGCCGAGGAGCTGGTGTTCACCCGCGGTGCGACCGAGGCAATCAACCTGCTCGCTTATTCCTGGCCCGAAAAGGGGCGGGTCCTGCTCTCCACGTTGGAGCATCATTCCAACATCGTGCCCTGGCAGCTTGCCGGATGGCAGGTCGATGTCTGCCCGCTGACCGCTGATGGCCGGATCGACCTGGATGCGGCCGAAGCGATGTTGACGGCGGAACACAGGATGGTCGCCTTCGCCCACGTTTCCAACGTGCTTGGATCGATGCTCGACGTGGAGCGCGCGGTAGAACTGGCGCATCGGGTAGGAGCGAAGATTTTGCTCGACGGCTGCCAGGCCGTTGCGCGCGTGCCGGTCGATGTCGCGGCGCTGGGCTGCGATTTCTATGCCTTTTCCAGTCACAAGCTTTACGGCCCGACCGGTATCGGGGCGCTGTGGGGCCGGGCCGAATTGCTGGACCGGATGGCGCCGTGGCAGGGCGGCGGCGCGATGATCGAGCGGGTGACGTTCGAAGGATCGACCTTTGCCCCCCCGCCGCAGCGGTTTGAGGCTGGTACCCCGGCGATCATCGAGGCCATCGGCTTTGGGGCGGCGGCGGACTATGTCCGCGCGATCGGCCTACGGGCCATCCACGATCACGAGGCCGCTCTGGTGACAGAACTGCGCACCGCCCTGCGTGCCCGCAATGACATCACTTTGTTCGGACCGGAAGAAAGCGCGGGGATCGTCTCTTTTGCGATGGACGGGGTGCATCCGCACGATCTCGGCACCATATTGGACGAACACGCAGTGGCCATCCGCGCCGGGCACCACTGCGCCCAGCCTTTGATGGACCATCTAGGTGTGCCCGCCACCGCCCGCGCCAGCTTTGGGGTCTATTCGGACAGGCAAGACATTGCCGCCTTGATGCAGGGTATTGAAAGGACACGGAGGATCTTCGGATGAGCGAGGAATCCAAATTCATTGTCGAGCAGGTCGATAGCGTTCCGGCTCCGCCGCGCGCCAGGGTCGAAGATGCCGAGACTCCAGCGGCAAAGCTGGAGCGCAAGCGCGACTATTTGGAAGGCTTCTTGGCTGAAAAGCCGCAGGGCGTTGCACCGGGTGAACCGGGCGGCGACATCTACGAAGGCGTGATTGCGGCGCTTAAGGACATTTTCGATCCGGAAATCCCGGTCAATATCTATGACCTTGGACTGATCTACGGCGTCGACGTGGCCGACGATGGCGGCGTGGCCGTGACCATGACACTGACCACCCCGCACTGCCCTGTGGCCGAATCGATGCCCGGCGAAGTCGAACTGCGTGTTGGTGCCGTGCCCGGCGTGCGCGATTGTGAAGTGAACCTTGTCTGGGATCCGCCCTGGGATCCGGCCAAGATGAGCGACGAGGCCCGGCTGGAGCTTGGAATGTTATGACCGCGACCCGCACCCTGCCCGCCGCCGTGATCCTTACCCCCGCCGCCGAGGCGCGGATTGCCAAACTGATGGCCGATGCGCCTCCAGGTGCGATCGGGGTAAAGCTCAGCACCCCGCGTCGGGGCTGTTCCGGTCTGGCCTATTCGGTCGACTATGTCAGCGCGGCCAACCCGATGGACGAGCGGATCGAGACCCCGGGCGGGCTGTTCTTCATCGACGCGGCTTCGGTGCTGTATCTGATCGGGAGTACGATGGACTGGCAGGAAGACGATTTTACGGCCGGTTTCGTGTTCAACAATCCCAATGCCAAGGGCAGCTGTGGCTGTGGGGAAAGCTTTACTGTCTGAACGGCGGGGACCGGGGCGGTCTGTTGGCCCTATCTTGCACGCAGAGCGGCAATACAGGCGGCGCGATCGACCTCCTGCCCATCGCTGCTGCGCCGGGCCTCGACATAGGTAGCGCTGATCGGGCGGCCTGCTTCGGCCGGATAAAGGAAAACATCCAGCACACAGGCGCGGCCGGAAAATTGCAGCTTTCGCGCATCCCCCTCCCACACGTCGAGACGCGCTGGACCGAACTGGCGGACCAGATCGTCCGGGCCTGCGCCAATGACCCCCTCAAGTCCCGGAGCAGTGAGAATACGGGGTTTGGGCGGCGCGATTGGTGCAGGGCGGACTGCTGGCCGGATGGGCACAGCCTTGCTTGTTTTGGCAGGGGCAGAGGTAGTTTTTACTGCTCCGCCCGACCCGCAGGCAGCAAGGATCAAGGCCAGGGAAAGCGGGAGGAGGGAATTGCGCGGCGTCACGATTTTGTTCCTTTGCGCTGAATCCTGGGTGCAGCGCAAGTCGGGAGCGGCAAGCCGAGTCTTCTCCGCTTCACGGAGCACGCCGTGGTTTCGGCAAAAGCTTTCCCGCGCTGGCAAAAGTCGCTAGGCGCGGCCGCTTCGAAAGCGATTCACAGGATACTATCATGTCTCAGCTGTCCATCCAGGTCATCGCAATCGGCAATGCGATTGTCGATGTCATGGCACCTTGTGACGATGCGCTGATCGAGCGCTTCGGCATGACCCGCGGCGGCATGACCCTGATCGACACCGAACGGGCAAAGGAACTTTATGCCGCGATGGGCCCGGCGCGCGAGATTTCGGGTGGTTCGGCAGCCAATACTTTGGCTGGTCTGGCTGCGCTAGGTGCGCGCTGCGCCTTCATCGGCCAGGTCGCGGACGATCAGCTGGGTGAAGTTTTTGCACATGATATCCGTGCCGGCGGGATCCGCTTCGACACTGCGCCGCGGGCCGGTGATCCGCCCACGGCACGGTGTCTGATCTTCGTTACCCCCGATGGTCAGCGCACCATGAACACGTTCTTGGGTGCTTCGCAGTTCCTGCCCCCCGCGGCGCTGGACGAAGCGGCGATAGCCGATGCTGAGATTCTCTATCTCGAAGGTTACCTGTGGGATCCGGAAGAGCCGCGGGCGGCCATGCGCCGGGCGATTGCCGCGGCAAAGAACGCTGGACGCAAAGTCGCCTTTACCCTGTCCGACGCATTCGTGATCGACCGGCATGGCGACGATTTCCGCGCGATGATTGCCGCTGGCGACATCGACATCCTGTTCGCCAATCACATCGAGCTGGCAGCACTCACGGGCAAGGATGACTTTCACGCTGGGATCGATGCGCTCAAGGATCAGGTCCCGATGCTGGTCGTGACCCGCAGCGAACAGGGTGCAGTTGCCGCGCACGCCGGAAAGCTTCACACCGTGCCGGCTGAACCGGTCGCACAGGTGGTCGACACCACGGGTGCGGGCGATCTTTTCGCGGCCGGGTTTCTCCACGGCCACGTCAACGGACAACCGGTGGAGCAATGCCTGACCCTTGGCGCATTGTGCGCAGCTGAGATCATTTCACACTATGGTGCGCGCCCTGAAGCCGATCTCAAGCAGTTGGTGGCACGGCGCTTCGCCTAGACCCTGGCTCTGGTCATCTGTGGCAGCGCAGGATGGACCGATCTTCAGGCGCCTGCCGGGGAAGCTGCGAAAACCCGGCTCAAAGCAGGGCTTCGCGCTTTACTTCGCGCCAGCCGATGTCGCGGCGGCAGAAGCCTTGGGCGAAATCGATCCTGTCAACCGCGGCATAGGCGCGATTTTGCGCTTCAGTTACGGTCTTGCCGCGCGCTGTGACGTTGAGCACACGGCCACCCTGGGCAACAAGCTGGCCATCGCTGATCCCGGTACCGGCATGAAACACTTTGGCCCCGTCGCTCTCGGCCGCCGCGATGCCGCTGATTGCCCCCCCCTTGCATAGCGTACCCGGATAGCCCTGTGCGGCCATGACCACGGTTAGCGCGGTTTCCTCGGAGAACTGGGGGGCAGGCAGCGCGGCGAGGCGATTTTCTGCGGTTGCCAGCATCAGCTCTGCCAGATCGCCCTCGTAACGCTGCATCAGCACCTGGCATCCGGGATCGCCGAAGCGGCAATTGTATTCGATCAGCTGGACCCCCTTCGGAGTCAGCATCAATCCGGCATAGAGCACCCCGGAATAGGGCATCCCTTCACTGGCCATGGCCTGGACGGTTGGCACCACGATCCGTTCCAGCGCTTCGCCTTCGAGCAGCGGGGTCAGCACCGGGGCCGGGCTGTAGGCCCCCATGCCGCCGGTGTTGGGTCCGGTATCGCCATCGCCAACCCGCTTGTGATCCTGGGCCGAGCCGAACGGGACCACGGTGTGCCCGTCAGTGATGGCGAAGAAACTGGCTTCCTCGCCTTCAAGGAACTCTTCGATGACCGCTTCGGCTCCGGCAGCGCCGAACCGGCCGGAGAAGATCTCGCGTACTGCCTCGTCCGCTTCGCTGCGGCTCATTGCGACGGTTACTCCTTTGCCTGCGGCCAGTCCGTCGGCCTTGATCACCACCGGGATCGGGAAGCTGTCCAGGGCAGCCAGTCCCTCCGCCTCGCTGGTGACCCGGCGGAATGCGGCGGTCGGGATGCCGTGGCGGGCGCAGAGCTCCTTGGTGAAGGCCTTGGACCCTTCCAGTTGTGCCGCTGCCTTGGAGGGACCGAAAACTGGTATGCCGGCGCCGCGCAGGCTGTCGCCCAGACCGTCGACCAGTGGGGCTTCGGGACCGATAACGACCAGGCCGATTGCTTTCGAACCGCAGAATTCGACGACCTTGCCGTGGCTTTCCAGGTCCAGCGCGACCAATTCGGCATGCTCGGCGATCCCGGGGTTGCCGGGGCTGGCGAACAGTTTCGTGCACAGACGGGATTGCGCCAGCTTCCATGCCAGCGCATGTTCGCGGCCGCCCGACCCAATCAGCAGGATATTCATGTCAGCGCCGCCCTATTTTGAAGATGAACCGTCCGGGCTGGTAGCGAAGGAAGCGACGGGGGACAACGCTGCAGCGCTATCTGTCAGCGAGATTTCCGCCCTGCTCAAGCGCACAGTCGAGGACCGGTTTGGCTTTGTCCGCGTGCGGGGCGAAATCAGCGGGTTCAAGCGGGCAGCGTCGGGGCATGTCTACCTGTGCCTCAAGGATGAGACGGCGCGGCTCGACGCGGTCATGTGGCGCGGCACCGTGCAGCGGCTGAACTTTCAGCCTGAAGATGGGTTGGAGGTTGTCGCGACGGGCAAGCTGACGACCTATCCTGGTCGTTCGAATTACCAGTTGGTGATCGAGCGCATGGAGGTGGCGGGTGAAGGCGCTCTGCTGGCACTGCTGGCCCGCAACAAGGCGCGGTTCGAGGCGGAAGGATTGTTTTCCACCGAGCGCAAGCGCGCGCTGCCGTTCCTGCCGCGGACTATCGGCGTGGTCACTTCGCCCACTGGCGCAGTCATCCGGGATATTCTTCACCGCCTGGCCGACCGTTTTCCGGTGCAGGTGCTGGTCTGGCCGGTGCTGGTCCAGGGGCAAGGCGCGGCAGAACAGGTCGCGGCTGCTGTCCATGGCTTTTCAACCCTCCCATCGAACGGTTCAGTGCCGCGCCCGGATGTGGTGATCGTGGCGCGTGGCGGGGGTTCGATTGAAGACCTGTGGGCTTTCAACGAGGAAGCCGTGGTTCGTGCGGTTGCCGATTGTTCGATCCCGGTCATTTCCGCCGTGGGCCATGAAACCGACACGACCCTGTGCGATTTCGCCGCCGATCGCCGCGCTCCAACCCCGACTGCCGCTGCCGAAATAGCGGTCCCGGTGCGCAGCGAGCTGGTCAATCAGATCGCCGAGCTGACCCTGCGCAAGCGCCGCGCGGTGCTGCGACCGCTGCAACTCGGCCGTGAGCGTCTGGCCGCCCGCGCCGAGCGCTTGCCCGCTCCGGCGACTTTGCTTAGCCCCCAGGCCCAGCGCCTGGACGATCTGTCCGAGCGGTTTCGCCGTGCGCTCGTCGACCGCACGAGGTTGGCGCGGGGCGAACTCCAGCAGGTCGCAGGACGGCTCTCGCTGCCCTTGGTGACGGCGCAGGTCCAGGCTGCCCGGGGGCGGCTCGATGGCCTGGCGCGCCTGTTTACCTCGCTCGATCCGGACCAGGTCCTGGCGCGAGGCTATGTCCGGGTCAGTGCGGGCGGACGGACGCTTACCACCAAGGTCGATGCAGCGCGCGCGCACTCGCTGATCCTGCATTTCCAAGACGGTGAATTGCCGGTTTCGACTGCGGCCACAGCGCCTGTCCGGGCGCCCGCACGGGCCAAGCCGCCGGTCGCACCGGACGATGGCCCCCAGGGCAAATTGCTCTGACCAGCAGGTCTTGCTAGAAGGCGAGCATGCTGATGAATTCTGCCGACCGCCCCGCTTCGCTGTTTTACCAAGCCAATGGCTTCCGCGTGCTCAGTCCGGGCAGCCACGTGATCTGCGCGGTGAGCGGCGAAGCGATTGCGCTGGAGGCGCTGCGTTACTGGAGCGTCGAATATCAGGAAGCCTATGCCAGTCCGGAACTGGCGACCAAGCGCTTGCTCGGGCAGGCTTGAGCCGGCTGCCTAAACGAAACAGCAGCCGATCATTCGACCCGGCGCACCTTGATTGCCCGCTGTCCATCGATGTTCATGCGGAACGTACCCAGTGCCCCGCGATAAATTTTGACCTTGCTGCCCTTTGCAGGATCGAAAACCAGACGTTCGGTATCGACCTGCTCCCAGACGGACCCGTCAGCCAGCGTCACCCGCCAATACCCATAGCCAAACTGCCGCGCCGCGCTGACCATGCCATCGATCGAAGTGAGCTCATCCTGGTCCTGGTCGCCTCCGCCAAAAATGCCAAGCGACGGCATCCGAAAGCCAAACAGCCCGCGCTTTGCTTCGCGTACCGACGCGCGATCCGTTACGACGACCTCGCCGCTGGCAGCAGCTTTCTCCAGCTTTTCAATCTGGGCATCATAGCAAGACAGGCGCTGAGCCGCATCGGCTATCGACTTGCACTGCACCAGATCCTGGTACGTTTGGGGCGGAGCGGCGGTCTTGTCCGCAGCAATAGCGGGGAAAGCGGCGATACTTGTCAACGTTCCGCTTAGAAACAGGTAGATGCAGGCACGCATGGCGATCCTTCCTGAGGAGTGCGGCGAAGGCTATGGAACCAGAGGGTGTCTTTGATAGGCTGCTCCAGCGCCACATGCCACTGTGACTTAATAGCTACAGTTCGTTCCAAACTGGCATCAATCCCAAGCTGATTGCTTTACAGGCGAGCCCGTGAGCGGCACGGGGGAGTATCGGGTGGAATTTCGACCTAATTTTAGGTCTTGGCCGCCTGTTTAAGCCAGCCGGGCTCCGGCCTGGCATCCAGAACAACAAGGGACTGGAAGAAATGAAAAGCTTGCTCAAACTCGCATCCGCACCTGCGGTGCTCGGTTTCGCCATTGCGGCGCTGCCGGCCTATGCACAGGACGCTACCGGCGAAGGGGCTGAAGATGCCTCGACCATCGTCGTCACTGGTTCGCGTCTGGCTTCGCCCAATCTTGATTCGGCGAGCCCCGTCACCGTGGTGTCGGCTGAAGAAATCGCCAACACCGGCACGACCCGCGTGGAAGACCTGGTCAATTCGCTTCCGCAGGTTTTCGCCGGTCAGGGTTCGAACTATTCGAACGGCGCTTCGGGTGCAGCTACGCTGAACCTGCGTGGCCTCGGTTCGGAACGCAACCTGGTGCTGGTCAACGGCCGCCGTCTCGTCCCGGGTGACCCGGGCTCTTCGGCTGCCGACATCAACGTGATCCCGGGCGCCATGGTCAAGCGCATTGACGTGCTGACCGGTGGCGCTTCGTCGGTTTACGGTGCGGACGCAGTTTCGGGCGTCGTCAACTTCGTGATGGACACGAAGTTCGAAGGCTTCCGTGTGGATGGCCAGTACAGCTTCTACAACCACAACAACAACGCTGGTTCGCAGGTCACCGGTCCGCTTTCGGCCCGTGGCTACGCGATCCCGCGCGGTTCGGTCACCGATGGCGGCACGGTTGATACGACTGTTGCTTTCGGCACCGCCTTCGACGGCGGCCGTGGCCACATCAGCGCCTATGCCGGGTACCGCAAGGTCAACGCCGTGCTGCAGCGCGACCGCGACTATTCGGCTTGCTCGCTGAGCCCGCGCACCACCGCCCAGGTTGCTGCCAATGGCGCCCTGTTTACTTGCGGTGGTTCGGCTACCTCGGCCAACGGCACGATCATCGCTTATGACAGCGGCGGCGATCCGGCGAACTTCACTTCGACCTTCTTCCAGGTCGGCGCGGGTCGCACGCTTTCGAGCGGCTTTACGCCTTACAACTTCGGCCCGCTGAACTACTTCCAGCGCCCGGACGAGCGTTACACCGCCGGTCTGTTCGCGGAGTACGAAATCAGCGATTCGATCAAGCCGTACATGGAGTTCATGTTCATGGACGACCGTACGGTCGCCCAGATCGCTCCGTCGGGTGACTTCGGCAACACGCTGTCGATCAACTGCGACAACCCGCTGCTGGGTACGGCGCAGAAGAACGTCCTGTGCGATACGGAAAACCTCCTGGTCAGCGCAAACCCGGCGAACGCCTTTGACGTCGTTGGCAACACCGGTCTTCCGGCTTACCAGTTCTCCGACGCTCTGGGTAACCGCTATACCCGCGGCTTTGCGCAGATCCTGCGTCGCAACGTTGAAGGCGGTCCGCGTCAGAGCGACCTGCAGCACACCAGCTATCGCGGTGTTCTGGGCACCAAGGGCGATCTGTCGGATGCCTGGTCTTACGATGCCTACTATCAGTATGGCCGCACGATCTATAACCAGATCTATCTGAACGACTTCTCGGTCACCCGTCTGACCCGCGCTCTGGACGTGGTCGACGACCCGAACCAGGCTGGCGTCAACCCGGTCTGCCGTTCGGTCCTCGATGGCACCGATGCCAACTGCGTTCCCTGGGACATCTGGGGTACCGGTACGGTTACCCCTGCCGCTCTGAAGTATGTTCAGGCTCCGGGCTTTGCCAAGGGCATCAACACCACTCAGATCGTCAGCGGCTACCTCGCTGGTGACCTTGGCAGCTATGGCATCAAGAGCCCGGCCGCCAATGATGGCTTTGGCCTCGTGGTCGGTGCGGAATACCGCAAGGAAACGCTGGACTTCCAGACCGACGTTTCGTTCCAGACCGGCGACCTTGCTGGCCAGGGTGCACCGACTCCGTCGGTTGCAGGCAACTTCGACGTGAAGGAACTCTTCACCGAACTGCGCGCCCCGCTGGTTCAGGAAGGCTTCGTCTATGACCTGTCGCTGACCGGTGGCTATCGCCATTCGTCGTACAAGGTCGGTGGCGGTGCCAGCTTCAAGACCGATACCTACAAGATCGAAGGCGAATTCGCCCCGATCCGCGACATCCGCTTCCGCGGCGGTTACAACCGCGCCGTTCGCGCACCGACCCTGCAGGACTTCTTCGCCCCGCAGATCGTCGGTCTCGACGGTTCGGATGACCCGTGCGCCGGCAAGACCATCACTGCCGCAGACAAGGGCTGTCTTGCCCAGGGTCTGACAGTTGGTCAGTTCGTCGCTGAAAACCCGGCCAACCAGTACAATGGCCTGGGCGGTGGTAACCCCAACCTGAAGCCGGAAATCGCCGATACCTGGACTGCCGGTGTCGTCCTGCAGCCGGGCTTCCTGCCGGGCTTCTCGATGAGCGTCGACTGGTTCAAGATCAAGGTCGACAAGGCGATCCAGGGCATCGGGGCTGACACCATTGTCACCCAGTGCACCAACACTGCAGATCCGTTCTTCTGCAGCCTGGTCAAGCGCGATGCTTCGGGTTCGCTGTGGCGTTCGTCGAACGGCTACATCATCAACACCCAGCAGAACATCGGTTATGCTTCGACCGAAGGCGTGGACGTTTCGGCTGCCTACACCCGCCAGCTGGGTGGCATTGGCCGCCTCAACGTCAGCTTCGTGGGCACTTGGCTCGACAAGCTTGAAACCTTTGACGGTATCACCGTTCCGGTCGATTGCGTCGGCTACCACGGCGGCCTCTGCGGCACGCCGAACCCTGAATGGCGTCACCAGATGCGCGTTGGCATCGACACCAAGATGGGCATCGGTGCTTCGGTGCGCTGGCGCTATTTCGACGGCGTGACTCAGGATCGTGCCAGCTCGAACCCGAACCTCAAGGGTACGACTCAGCCGGCCAACCTGAAAATTCCGGCGGTCAGCTACTTCGACCTGGCTCTGACGGCTGATGTTGGCGACAACTTCAAGTTCCGTCTGGGCGCCAACAACATCCTCGACAAGACGCCGCCGCTCGTTGCGGGTGCGGCTTGCCCGTCGGGTGCTTGTAACGGCAACACCTGGGCGCAGGTCTATGACTCGCTCGGTCGTTATGTCTACGCGGGTGTGACCCTCGACTTCTAAGTCGCGGTTACAGTTGCAATCAACAGGGCGGCGGGTTCCTTCGGGGGCTCGCCGCTTTGTTTTGGCGGCTAGCGAGTCTAAGACTGACCCATGTTAGCGCGCGGTCCAGTCCTTGAAGCCCTTCGCTCGGCGATCGATGCTGACCCAACCACCCTGCTGCGGCGCGCGCAGCAGGCGCTTGACCTGGGACTTGCAGCCCAGACCGAACCAATCCTCGTCGCGGCGATCCAGCGTCATCCTCAAGACCCCCGGTTGTGGCAGTTTCTCGGACTGGCGCGGCGCGACCTGCAGGACAGTGCAGGGGCGCACGAGGCCTTCACCAGGGCCGCTCGTCTGGCACCGAGTGACCCTCTTGTCGCCCACAGTCAGGCCCGCACAGCGTTGGAAGCCGGTTTCCCTGCGGTTCCTTTGTTCAATCGTGCACGGCAGTTGGCCCCGGGGGACGGTTCCGTCGCGATCGGACGCGCCGCGGCGCTCTATGCCCAAGGCGAAGGTCCGCTCGCGTGTGACCAACTGGCCCGTCTCCTCGACCACAATCCAGGGTGGGTGGACGGACACATCGCCTTTGCGCGCTTTACCGCCCAGTCGCGTCCCGGCGAACCGATCGATGCAACCCTTCGCGCAGCCCTGACCCAGTATCCGCAAGCAGGCGCCCTTTGGCAGGCGCTGATCCAGACCTGGATGTCGGCACGCGATTATCATCAGGCCCTGGCTGCCGTAGCACAGGCCCGCGCGGCGCTCGGCTCCGATCCCGAGCTCGACCGCATCGAGGCAGCCTGCCTGAGCGAACTGGGCGAACCCGAGACGGCCCAGCGCCTGTTCGATCGCCTCCCTGTACCGTCGGACGGCGAAAATGCTTGCTGGTGGATCCGCAATGCGATCCGGCTCGGCCAAATTGATCGCGCCGTAAGCCTGGCTGAGAGCAGTTATGGGGGCCGGGGGGAGCTGGCCCTGTGGCCCTATCGGGCAATTTTGTGGCGATTGTGCGGGGATCCGCGATGGGAGTGGCTGGAAGGTCAACCGGACATGATCCGCACCTTCGATATTCGCTCGGAGATCGGCTCGATCGAAGAACTGGCCGACCTGCTGCGCGCTCTGCACACCGGAAACGGCCAGCCCTTGGACCAATCGGTTCGTGGCGGCAGCCAGACGGACGGGAACCTTCTGGCCCGGGCCGAACCGCAAATCCGCCGATTGCGCACCGCGCTGCTCGACGCGGTGCATCAGTATGTTGCGGGCCTGTCCCGGCCCGAGCCAGGTCATCCACTGTTGCTCGCCAATCGCGATGACATCCGTATTGCGGGTTCTTGGTCGGTGCGCCTCTCCGGCCGCGGGTTTCACGCCGATCATGTGCATTGGCAAGGGTGGATAAGCTCGGCATTCTATGTTGCCGTTCCGGACCCGGAACCCGGGGTTGCCGAAAGCGGCTGGCTGGCCTTCGGGGAGTGCCGTGATCTGCTGCCGGATTTTCCGGCATTCCGCACCGTCGAACCGAAACCGGGGATACTTGCCCTGTTTCCCTCAACGTTGTGGCACGGGACGCGTCCCTTTGGTAACGGGGAACGCATGACTGTAGCCTACGATATTGCCCGGCCGAGGGAGATTTGATGGATCCGCTCGTTGCGCTGCGCAGCGCTGCCGAGGCCTTGCGCCAGCGTCAGTTTTCCGCTGCTCTCGCCGCCGCCGAGCAGGGCCTTGCCACCAATCCGGACCACCCGGGCCTGCTGGGCATTACCGCGCTTGCCCTATTGCAGTTGGACCGCAAGCTCGACGCGATCCCGGTCCTGCGCCGCCAGCTTGAGGTTAGTCCGGATGACAAGGCGGCGCGCTTCAACCTGGCCACAGTCCTCACCGCCACGGGAGCAACTGCGGCAGCGCGCGAATTGGTGACCGACCACGATGGACACCCCGGGCTGGCGCGTATTGCCGGATATCTTCTGCAAGAGGATGGTGACTTCGCCGGCGCGGCCAGTGCCTATCGCGCCGCAGTCACGGCTGCCCCGCAGGATTGGGAAAGCTGGAACAATCTTGGCAACTGCAGTGTCGCCCTTGAGCAGCGCAAGGACGCTGTGGTTGCTTTCGAGAACGCCATCAATGCAGCGCCCTTCCCCGGTGTGCCAGAGGTGTTCCTGAACCTCGGGCGGGCCCTCTCCGCAGTTGAAGATCGCGACGCGCGCTTGCGCAGTGCGGACGAGGCGGCACGTCGCTTCCCCGGTCATCTCGGGGTGCTGGTCGAGCTTGGACTTGCCCAGGCCGCCGCGGGGCACCGCGACCGGGCCGAGCAGACCTTGCGCAAGGCCGCAATGCTGGAGGATCACTTCGGTGAAGCGCACCTTGAGCTTGGCCTGCTGCTTGAAAATGACAATCGCTTAGACGAGCTGGATCAGCACATTGCCACATGCGAGGACAACTTTGGTCCCGTCGCAGAATTGGCCTTTCTGAAAGCCTGGAGCTTGCGCCGCCGTGAGCGGTTCGCTGAAGCACGGGAGGAAGCGGAGCGGATTCCAGATACCATCAATCCGATCCGGACGGCGCAGCTTCGTGCTGAAATCGCCGAGCGTTTGGGGGATCCGGTTGAAGCTTTCCGCCAATTTGAGCGGATGAACCAAGAATCCCGGCTCGCCTACCCCCTGCCGCCTGGCTTGAACTATCGCGAGACGATCGAACGGCAGACTGCCCAGATGCGGTCCGCACTGCCCGCGATCGCGCCCGCTCCGGATGGACCGGACGATCCGGTATTCATTGTCGGTTCGCCGCGCTCGGGCACAACTTTACTCGATACCCTGCTGTCTGCTCTGCCCGAGCTGCAGATTTTCGAAGAGCAGGGCATGCTGACCATGACCGAAACCGCTTTTCCGGGCCTGGTCACCGAGCAGGATGCAGAGCAGGTTGCAAAGGCGCGCCGGTTCTATTTTGATGCCGCGGAAGGTCTGGAAGGGCCCCTGCACGGACGCCGATTGGTGGACAAGATGCCGCTGCATCTGACTCACCTGCCGACCATCCAGCGCCTGTTTCCCAATGCCGCCATCGTGCTTGTCGAGCGGCATCCTTGCGATGCGGTGTTGAGTTGTTTCATGGCCAACTTCGCACCGAATTTCGCCATGCAGAGTTTCACCGATCTGATCGAAGCGGCGCGGACCTATGATGCAATCTTCACCAATTTCGAGCGCGCTTGCGCGCTGACCCCGTTAAAGATCCACCGCGTCCGCTACGAACGGATGACCGCGGACCTTGAAGCCGAGATGCGCCCACTGCTTGCCTTTCTGGGACTGCCGTGGCGGGACGAGGTGCTCGATAATCAGGCCAGTGCAGCACGGCGGGGCGCCGTGCGCACTGCATCCTACGCACAAATCGGCCAGCCGCTCTATCAGCGGGCGGTCGGCCGTTGGCGCAGCTATCAGAAGGAGTTGGCGCCGGTCATGCCGATCCTGCAACCATGGATCGAACGACTGGGCTACGACGACTAGGCCGTCAGTCGCTTTTCCAGCGCTGGGTCTGGCTGCGTTCCAGATCCTGACGGTTGGCGCTTGCGTCGGCATCCCATTGCGCTTGTGTACGGCAGACCTTCTTGGATGAGAGCCGCGTGCCGATGGCTTCAACGCGGCGGCATACCACCTTGTTCAAGGCGCCTTCATCCGCTTCGGTCTTGGCAGCCGGTTGTGGAGCCGGGTCTTCTGCCCGCACCGGACCTGCTGCCAGCATCATGAGCGACGCTGCACCGGACATCAGAATCAAGGATTTGGACACGTCTTAGTACCTCCAACTACCTGGATCATGCATCAGCATTCCTGAACCAGCCTTTACGCAGGTCGAAAAACTTATCAATCGTTCCCGCCCGGGCTGCTTGCAATTGCCTGCGCATCATCACATTCCTGCATCCATGACACTATCCAAAGCGGAAATCGACGAAGGTATGATGGCTGCGGACCGTGCACTTGCCCAGCGCAACGCGATCGAAGCCCGCGCCATCCTCGAAGCCATGGTCGCTCAGGAGCCAAATCTTCCCGAATACTGGCAACGGCTTGCCACCGTCCGGCACGTCTGCGGCGCCTCCGCTGCTGCGATTGCCGCGATCGATAAGGCTTTGGAATTCTCGCCCCTGCACTTCGTCAATCTCTTGATGCGCGCCCGGATCCTCGACCAGATGAACCACCCCGATGCCGGGGAGGCCTATGGTCGGGCGCTGGCCCAGCCCCGCCCGGACCCCTTGCCGCTCGCCCTCGCCGGGGCAATCGACCGCGCTGAAACGGCCTGGGCAGAGCATAAAGCGGGTTTGGAGAAACGCCTGGCCGCAGCACTGGAGGACAAGGCGATAGACCTTACGCCCACCGAACGCAGGCGGGCGGAGCGGTTGGCGAGCAACATCAGCCGGCGCACAAAGGTGTACCATTCGGAGGCAACCCACTTTCAGTATCCGGGTCTGCGCGAAGTGGAATTTCACGATCGTAAGCTGTTCCCTTGGCTCGAACAGCTTGAAGCAATGACCGATACCATTGCGCACGAACTGGACATCGTGGCCAATGCGGCGGATGCGGAACTGGTGCCCTATGTTCAGTACAATGCCAGTGAACCCTTGGCGCAGTGGCGCGCGCTCAATCACAATCGCGACTGGACCGCCATTCACCTGATTGACCGCGGGCAGCAGATCCGGACCAATGTCCCCCACTGCCCGCAAACCATGGAATTTCTTGCCAGCGTTCCGCAGCCTTGGATCGATGGCTGCGGTGCGAATGCGATGTTTTCCTTGCTCGCCCCGCGCACCTCAATTCCAGCGCACGTCGGGGTCGCGAATTTCCGGCTGCTGTGCCATCTGCCGTTGATCATTCCTGGCAAATGCTGGTTCCGGGTCGGAGAAGAGGTTCGGACGTGGGAGCGTGGCCGAGCCTGGGTTTTCGACGACTCGATTGAGCACGAAGCGGCAAACGAAACCGACCACCTGCGGGTGATCATGATCTTTGACATCTGGCATCCGGATCTCAGCCCGGCAGAGCAGGCCGCGATTGCAACCATGGTCGGATCGGCTTCGATGCCGGCAGGGGCGCTTTGAGTAGATCGCAACGGCAGCTTGCGGCCGTGTGCCTGGCGCTTGCTCTCGGCCTGTTGACCTGGTCGCGCAGCGGCGTCCCACCGCCGAACCACACGGCGCGGTTGAGCCTGGTCGTTCTTCCCCAAACGGAGACTTGCTGCACGGCGGGAGCGCTGCAACTTCTGGGAGCCTGGCATCTGACTAGCGCAAACAGCGCGTTCGGGGGCTATTCGGCGCTTGTAACGGCTTCGCAAGACGAGCTTTGGGCGTTTACCGACCGTGGATACTTCGTCCGCTTTGCCAAACCCGGGGCGAATCCCATTGTCCCGCAATTCGGATCGACCCTGGCTGCAAGCGAACGTTCCAAGGCTGGCCGCGATATGGAAGCTGCCAGCTGGGACCCGGTTACAAAGCGGCTGTGGCTGGCCCAGGAGCGCGAAAACGCTGTGGTGCGGTACGGTCCGGAGGGAAGGCGCGAGGCGGCGCGCCGCATGCCGGAATGGCGCGACTGGCTTGGCAATTACGGACCCGAGGCGATGGTCAGGCTGCGCGACGGCCGGTTTATCGTCCTGTGCGAATGCCGCGCGTCGTGGCTGGGGCCCTCACGCCATCCCGGATTTCTGTATGCGGACGATCCGATCCGTGGTGGCTCAGGAACCGCCTTCATCTTTGCCGGTCCCGATGGCTATCGCCCGACCGCCGCCGCCGCGCTACCAGATGGTCGCATTCTAATCCTGATGCGGCGCCTGGTCTGGCCCGTCCCGGCGCGATTTGCGATCAAGGTGGTGATCGCCGACCCAGCGGAAATCGTGGGCGGCCAGCTGTGGCAGGGCCGCGAATTGGCGAATATTGCGGCCCCTTGGCCGGTCGACAATTATGAAGGCCTGGCGATCGAGCGTGATCCGGATGGCAAGCTGGTGGCGTGGATTATCAGCGATGACAACGGCGCGGCATCACAGCGGACGCTTTTGCTCAAGATCTCCATCGATGAAGCCAGGTTGCCGCCAAAGCAAAAGGCGCCCGGATAACCGGACGCCCTTGCGTGTCTGGTTTGCTTTTTCAGCGAATCAGGCGGCTGCAGCAGCCTTCTTCTTCAGCTCGCGCTTGACCTTCTGCGCGCTCAGCGAAAGCTTCTCGTCCGAAGTCTTGAGCAGCCAATTGTCGAGACCGCCGACGTGCTCGACCGAGCGCAGGCCCTGCGTCGAGACGCGGAACTTGAAGCTGCGGTCCAGGCCTTCCGACATCAGCGTGACGTTCTGCAGGTTGGGCAGGAAAACGCGCTTGGTCTTGTTGTTGGCGTGGCTGACGTTGTGGCCGACCTGGCGGCCCTTGCCGGTCAGTTCGCAAATACGGGACATGGCAAAACTCGCTTCGAAAAACTGCTACCCATTCGGGAGAAGGGGCGCCCTTACCGATTCCCCCTTGCACGGTCAAGGCATTGCGGCCAATTCCGCAGAAATGAGCCGCTGGCCTTTGCCCGAACCGATGCAGATCGCGCTGGAATACGCGCGCCGGGGCGAATCTGCCGGCGAAGTGCCGATCGGGGCAGTCATCGTCAAGGATGGCGCGGTCATTGCCGCTGCGCACAACGCGCCGCGGGGGCTGCACGATCCAACGGCTCATGCGGAAGTCCTGGCGATTCGCCAAGCGGCTGCGATTCTTGGCAACGAACGTCTTGAGGACTGCGACCTGTGGGTTACCCTCGAGCCTTGTGCGATGTGCGCCGGAGCCATTGCCCACGCGCGAATCGGGCGCCTCTATTATGCTGCTGCCGATCCCAAGGGCGGCGCAGTGGAGCATGGCGCGCGGGTGTTCGAGTACGAACAGGCTCTGCACAGGCCGCAGGTCTATTCGGGAATGGGTGAAGATGAAGCGGGTGAATTGCTGCGCGCGTTCTTCCGCTCGCGCCGCTAGAGCCGGAAACGGTAGGTCAGCGCCAGGCCGCCCGAGAGCTGGTCTGCCTGGCCGGCTCGCACGATTGGCGAGTCTTTGGCATTATCTACCAGGCGGTCATAACCAGCATAGGCGTAGATGCCGAAGACCCGGCTGATCGGCAGGCGTAGGCCAGCGGTTGCTCCGATCGCATAGAGGCCGGAGCCCGGTTCGTAGGGGGTGAAGCCGCTGGCGCCGGGAACCGGTACGCCGAAATAGGCGCGGTTGTACTTTGTACTGCCCCAGCGCAGCCGCGGTCCGACTGTAGCGATAGGTCCTTCCTTGCCCTCGCGCAGGACCAGGTCGGCGGCAAGATCGCCAGTCAAGGCCTTGTGCCCGCCGATCCCGTGGCGCAGTTCTGCCCGCAGCCGCAGCGCATCGTGCGGCCATAGATCGGTGAACAGGCCAAATTCCAAGGCAGAGCCTAGCTTGGGCAGGCCGGGCAGGTCAGCGGCATCGCGACCCGCAGCAAAGGTAAAGGCCGGTCCGACCGCGAAACCGCTTTTCTGTCCGCCAAGCACGGCGAAGCCGAAGGCTTCATCGGGGGACTCCGGCGTGGTCGCTTCGCCGACGCGCCAGGTATCCACCAACGGCAGGAAAGTGACGCGGGTCGTATCCGCACCCGGGAAAGCCGGGATCAATTGCATGCCGGTGCCGATCATCACGTTTCGGCCGGTGCCTTGCGGCTCTTGTGCAGCAGCGGGGTGCGCGACCAATGCCAGCAACGCGGCTGGTAAGGCGAACCGAATGATCATTTGGCCGAAACGGATTGTCATGCACCCCTGTTCCCTTTTGCTCACAGCCCGCGCCAGATGTTCAGGGGGACATTGCCGCCCGGGCCGAACTTGGCGGCAGTGCAAGCGGCAGGCCGCAGCTTGCGATCATAACACAGTTGAACTTCGCGCAGCCAGCCGTTGCCTGTTCGCACGCCGATGGCGGCCAGTGGAACGCCTGGATTGAGCGCAACAAAGGCGCGGCGCAAATCGCCCACGGTCAGATCGGGCTGGCGCGACAGGCGGTCAGCATCGGGCAGGTTGATGCCCTTCCACAATGCCTGCGCGGTCTGGAAATAGGCCGCCGGGCTCTTGGCCATGCAGCTGCCATGCTTGGCCCATTCGTGCTCGAGGAGCCAAGGTACCGGGGTCATGCACAGGTTCGCTTTCAGTTCTGCCTCGGTCGGCCGCGGGGTCAGGCTGCACCACTGCGGATATCTGCCCGGGCTGCTTTCGGGCCAAAGGCCGTGGAGGATAAATCCGAACCGACCGATTGACCCGTTGCACTGGTAGTTGTGCGGGTCCTGGGCCGCTCGTCCGCCGCGGCAGAATTCCGGCGACCAGCTGATCGCCAAGGTGTAGCCGGTTATCGGCGTATCCCGGCGCGGACCGTCGGGTCGCGGCGGCTGCGGCTGTTCGATCTGTTTGGGTACCCGGCACTGATAAGCCTGCGCCAGAACCGGCGCCGGGATTAGCGCTATAGCGAGCAACGCCGACCGGATCACAGCGGTGCGAAGTCCAGCCCGATGTCGGCTGCGGGGGCGCTTTGGGTCAGTCGGCCGACCGAGACGTAGGTCACCCCGGTGGCAGCAATTGCCCCGATCGTGTCAAGCCGCACGCCGCCCGAAGCCTCGCTGGGGACCCGGCCGGCGATCAGAGCCACGGCCTGGGCCAGCATGTCGGGCCCCATATTGTCGAGCAGGATGTGGCTCGATCCCGCGGCTATGGCCGGTTCGATCTGGTCCAACCGATCGACTTCGCAGATCACGTCCTTGACCCCTGCATCGCGGGCGCGGCGCACGGCCTCGGTAATGCTGCCGGCGACCAGCACATGGTTGTCCTTGATCATGGCAGCGTCCCACAACCCCATGCGGTGGTTCTTTGCCCCACCCGTGCGGGTCGCGTACTTTTCCAGCTGGCGTAGGCCGGGAATGGTCTTGCGCGTGTCGAGCAGGGTCGCCTTGCCCTGCATCGCGTCGATATAGGTGCGGGTCATGGTCGCAATGCCGGACAAGTGCTGTACCGTGTTCAGCGCCGAACGCTCCGCCGTGAGCATGGCGCGGGCATTGCCCGAAAGCATCATCAGGCTTGTTCCAGCTGGCACCTGCACCCCTTCCTGGACCAGCACGTCAATCGCCATGTCGGGATCGAGCGTGCGGAAGAACGCGGCGGCAATCGGCAGGCCCGCCACCGTGATCCGATCGCGCGTGTTCATCACACCGCTGAACTGCACCTCTGCGGGGATGACGCTATCGCTTGTCACGTCATGCCCCCCGCCGGGCAGGCCCACGCCCAGGTCTTCGTCAAGCGTGGAGCGGATGAACGCGTTCAGATCAAAGCCGGGGAGAGTGAAGGTCATCCGGGCATTTCGCCAGATTTGCTGGCTTGTGCAAGTATTGGATCACGCAAAGCCGCAAAGGCGCGAAGAGGTTCTGCCGGAGGATGGCTGGCGAGCCAATTGCGCGAAGCGCCTTGCCTGCTTCGTTGCGTGGGGTGCGATTTGTTGGAGCGCCACCTCTTCGCGCCTTTGCGGCTTTGCGTGAGCAATAAGGGTTTCACACAAAGACACGAAGAGACTGCGCCAAACGCTGCACTGTGTTTGTAGCAACGGCCCATCTGCCGCGATGTTTCGAATTTTTGAAGGGCCTGCGGCCCGCCAGACAATCTTCGTGGCTTCGTGTGAACTGAATCAATGCACGAAGCGGGCCACCACGTCGCGATAGCTGCGCGATACCTTTACGTCGGCACCGCTATCCAACACCAGGAAGCATTCGCCGTTGGTGTGCGGCTTGACCTGACGGACCTGGTTGAGGTTGACGATCCAGCTGCGATGGACGCGCTGGAAGACGCGGGGATCGAGCCGACGTTCGAGGTCCTTCATCGTCTCGCGCAGGATCAGGCTGTTATCGGCGGTGTAGATGCACATATAGTCGCCGGCCGCTTCGATCCGTTCGATTGAATCGACATCGACGCGGAAAATCTGCCCGCGATCCTTGATGTTGATGAGCTTTTCATAGCGCGCCGCATGCTCTGGCTCCTCCGGCATGGCATCGATCGCATCGGGCGCCACTTCAGCCAGCACGGTCTTGAGCTTCTCGGCCTCTTCGGCTGCCTGTTTTTCCGCCAGGCGCTGGCGCACACGTTCCATCGTGTCGGCCAGTTTGTCCTCGTCGACCGGCTTCATCAGGTAATTCACGGCATTGGCTTCGAAGGCGCGGACGGCGTGTTCCTGGTATGCTGTGACAAAAACGATCAGCGGCGGTTCGATTTCCATGATTCCTTTAACCACGGAAAAGCCATCGAACCCCGGCATCTGGATGTCGAGAAAGACCAGATCGGGCTTCTCGGTCTTGATCTTGCGGATCGCCTCGCGTCCATTGGAGCAGGTGTCGATTACTTCGACGTCCGGAAACTTTTCCAGCCGCAGTTGCAGGCCCTGGATGGCCAATTTCTCGTCGTCGACAATGATGGTGCGAATGGTCATGGATGGTGCCTTTAGCCGGCCAGCGCCGGGCGTTTGTCAGCCGCGGTGGCGGGGAGTGCAGATTCGCGGCGTTCGAAGGGGAGCTCGATCAGCACGGCAAAACCACCCTCGGGGGGCTCCATCGTCTCAAAGCGATGGTCTTCACCATAGGCCTGTGCAAGCCTGTCGCGAATGTTCGCGAGGCCCACACCGGTGGAAACCTGTTCGCCGCCGTCGAATGTCACGCCGGTCAACCTGTTGCTGGTACCCCCGGATTGCAACCCGGGGCCGGTGTCAGAGACGGTGATGCGAAGGTTTGGACCGACGAGTTGCGCGGCAATGGTGATTTCGGCACCCAGCTCCTGCGGGCTGACTGCATATTTGATCGCGTTCTCGACCAGCGGCTGGAGCAATAGCGAGGGCAACAATGCGGTTGCCGTGTCGGGTTCGATCTGGAACCTGGTGCGCAGCCGCTCTTCAAACCGCATCCGCTCGATTTCCAGGTAAAGTTTCAGCGTATCGACCTCTTGTGCGACCGTCACCCGCCCGGTCGGTTCGTTGACAAGGGTGTAGCGCAAGAACGAGGATAGCCGGCTGAGCATCGCATTGGCGGGTTCGGTCTGCTTGAGCAGCACCAGTGTCGAGATCGAATTGAGCGTGTTGAACAGGAAGTGCGGGTTCAGCTGATAGCGCAGCATCGCCAGTTGGGCCTGGGTCGCCTGGTTTTCGAGCTGAAGCAGCTGATCGTTCTGTTCTTCGATCTGGAGAAAGAAGTTGATCATGTAGTACAGTGCCGACCAGGCCAGCAGCAGGGTTGCGTCGATATAGAACAGCCCGATGAACCGCTGCGCGAAGCCGGCACCGGCATCGCCCGCGTAGAGGCCGCTGACCCAGGTGTCGACAAAGGCGTTGAGCGCTGCAGCAAGCGGCAGGACCAGCGTGGTCACGCCCCAGGTGATCAGCGGTCGCCGATTGATCAGGTGGCGGTAGATTACCGACAGGATCAGGGTCAGCGACAGCCCGGTGATAGTCGAGATGAGAACCAGCACCAGGTAGGACGCGGATTGCCCGTTGGCCAAGCCCGAAGCGGCGCGGAGCAGCATAGCGCCGCTCCACCCAGCGGCTTGGAGACGCCAGAACGCACGGTTCTTGTTGGCGAAGAACGGGATCGGTCGAAACGGCAGAACGGCCATGCGCCATCCTTTAGCAGATATTGGGCGCCGCAAAGAAGCGAATTAGTCTTGGGCCTCCGCGGCAATGGCCTTGGCCAGCGTTTCCTTGCCGACCGCACCGGCCAATATGGTCTTGCCGATGACCCAGCTTGGCGTGCCATCGATTCCCAGCTGCCGGGCGATTTCAAGATTGGCGGCCAACTCGGTCCGAACACGGGGGTCGTTGATGAATTTGCGGGCGCGGTCGAGATCAAGTCCAGCCGCGCGAGCTGCCATTTCGATGCTGGCTGGATCGGTCCTTCCCGCAGCAAACATGGCGCGGTGGAAGGATGGGTATTTCCCTTGCTCTGCTGCGGCCAGGCCCCAGCGTGCCGCATCGGCACTGGTTGGCGCAATGATCGGCAGTTCCCGGATCACTACTTTCAACTCTGGGTTTTCTGCAATCAGCGCATCGACATCGGCAACACTCTGGCGGCAGTAACCGCAAGCAAAGTCGGTAAATTCAACCAGGACGATCTTGCCGTCCGGATTGCCCATGACCGCTCCGGGAAAAGGCTGTTTGAGCTTGTCGCCGACATTGGAGAGCTGTTGGCCGGTTTCCTTCTTGCGCAGATTCTCCATTGCCTGCGGGAGGATCTCGGGGTGCTCAAGGATATAATTATGAACAACTGTTTCGACTGCGGCCCGGTCCAGCCGCTCTGATCTGCTATACCCAAATGTGTAGCCCGCAAATGCACCGGACAGGATGAGGGCCGTGCCAGCAAGGATAAGCGGCAGGGCGGGACGGGAATTGAAGGCGTTCATGCAGCGCTGGCTACCGGCGTTTTCCCCCCTGTTCAATCGCTGCACGCGATTGCATGGCGATATCCCCTGCCCGTATCCAGTCGGGCGAACCCCTGGTCAGGCCGGTCTGTGCCGTTTCAGCGCTGCGCAGCGCCTGGGCAAAATTGCGCTGCAGGGTCTGTTGCTCGGCGCTGGCCAGTTGTGCGCGGGGAAGATCTCCCTTCGCGCCATAGATCATGCCGAGCTGATACCAGGCAAAGGGGTTCTCGCGGTCCAGCGCCACAGCGGCGCGCAGAACTTTTTCTGCCTCGGCCAATTGCGCCGGATCTTCGGTGGCAATCAGTGCATGGCCAAATGTGGTGGCGATCAGCGGGTTGTGGTCCGACATTGCGGTGGCGCGGCGCAGGGCGGGCAGAGCTTCCCGGGGCTTGCCGGATTCAAGCAGAATCTGGCCTTTCAACTCGAGGAAATAGGGGTCGTTCGGAGCTTGGTTCAGCAAGGCGTCCGCTTCAACCAGCGCCTTGTCGAGATGGGCATCCTTGTGGAAGGCATAGGTTCTTGCATAGCGCGCCGGAACGTCGGTCATCGTTTCGGGATAGACTTGCAGGGTCCGCGCCGGTTCGGACAAATAGCCAAACAGCTTGGCCTTGACCCGCTGGAAGCGGGCTTCGATCGCGGCATCAGCGGGTGTGCTCCAGGCCGGATCCTTTTCATAGGTATCCTGCAGCGTGGCGATGCGGTCCATGGTCATCGGGTGGGTGCGGTAGAATTCCGAATCAAACGTCCGGGTAAAGCCGTAGCGCATCTCGAGATTGGCCAGCCGCTTGAAGAACTGCAGCGATCCGCGGCCCGAAAGCCCCGCCTTGGAGAGATATTCTGCCCCCGCGGCATCGGCGCTGGCTTCCTGGCCGCGGCTAAAGGCAAGGTACTTGCCGAGCGCCGCCTGCTGTCCCGCCATAATGACGCCCATCGCCGCATCGCCCGAACCGGCAGCCGCCGCTAGCCCGCCAAGGAGCAGCGAGAGGATCGAGATGCCCTGCGCCGCTTTCGCTCCGCCGTCGCTGATGACGTGCCCGCCCGTGATGTGGCCCAGTTCGTGGGCGATCACTCCTTGGACCTCAAGCGCAGAACCTGCCTCGTTGATCAATCCGGCATTGAGGTAGACCGCTTGCCCGCCGGCGACGAAAGCATTGATCGACATGTCGCCGACCAGCACCACCGAGACATTGCGCGGATCGAGCCCGGCAGCCTGGATCAGCGGCCTGGCCATATCATGCAGCAGCAGCTCGGTTTCGGCGTCGCGCAGGATCGATTGGGCAAGGGCCGGCTGCACGCTCAGCGCAAGCGCCAGGACCAGCGCAAGACATTGGGCGAAAAGGCGGTTCACGGTGTGCATGGGCCGAAACCCTAAAGGTTTTTCGTCTGAACCGCGCCTGAAGCTCCACCATGCGCAGTCAGGAATTGCAGAACGGGATCGATGACGCGTCGGTCGCGGTTGAACGGTGCGGCCAGCTTGAGCACTGGTCCGGCATGATCGACCCCCGGCAACACCACAACGCCAGTTGGTTGGCCGGCTGCCGTCAACGCCGCGGCCAGGGCCTTGGAATTGCGCATTTTGACGGTTTCATCGGCGTCACCGGTCAGCAGCAGCATCGGCGGAGCATCCGCGCGGACATGGTTGATGGGCTGGGTGATGCGCGGGTCGGCAACGTGGCCAAAGGCATTGCGCGCGGAGTCCGAAGTGAAGGGGTAAAAATCATATGGCCCGGAAAGACCAACCACCCCCTTGATGAACCCCTGCCCCACGCCCGCCCGGTCGAGCCATTGTCCGTCCAGTGCCAGCATGACTGCGTTGTAGGCTCCGGCCGAATGGCCCATTACGAAAACCTTGTTGGGATTACCGCCCAGCGGTGCGACATTTCTTTTCACCCAGCCGAGCGCGGCCGCGCTGTCTTCCAGCATGGCAGGAAAGCGTCCTGCGTCACCGAGGCGATAGCCGGCAAGCACGACAAGATAGCCCGCCCGCGCGAAATGGCGTCCGATGAAGGCATATTCGCCCGGTGCGCCGGAATGCCAGCCACCCCCGTGGATGAAGACCAAGACAGGATGGGGGCCGGGGCCACGGGGCGCTATGACATCGATTTGCTGGGACGGGTCAGGACCATAGCGTGCCGCGCTGGTCAGGGGCTTGCTTCCGCCTGTTCCACTCAGGACCCTGTCTGCCAGGTCTAGCAAGGCGACCGAGTTGGTCGCGTGCGCATATTGCCACGCTCCGAAAAGTGCAGCGACGACCGCACCCAGTGCCCCTAGTGCTAGCCATGCCATTTTCAATTTCCGTCCCCCTTGTTCGCCTGTTGCGCACATCCTAGCGCGCAACGCAGTGCTGCGCCATGCTTGCCAGCACCGCACCGCGGGACGCCTCTTCGGGCATGCGAACAGTTTCAATTAGGAGGCTTGCTCGCCGCAAGTGCCCGTTCGACTTCCAGCATCAGTTGGTCAGTCGTGGCCTGGTCAGCCAGCTCCTTCCAGTTGATCACGCCGTAAACGAAATCAGTGGTTTCCTCGTTCGAGGAGAAGGGCAGCAGGATTCCCCGGTAAAGCAATGTACGCCCGGCCGCGCTGACGAATTCCGCTTCGAAGCCGATGGGCGCCTGGTTGGTTAGAATTTGCAAGCAGTGACCACTGATCCGCGCCAGCAGCGAACCTGGCGGCACATCGTCTAGCGAGCGGAGGGGACCCTTCGAGCCGCACTCTTGGGCAAGCTCGGCGCCCAAAAACGCAATTGCCGGACTTTCAATTCCGGCAGTGAAATCCAGTAAGACCCCGTAGGGTCCGAAATCCGGCGAACCGGCCGGATCCAGCTCTGCGATTGCTGGCAGGCTGCGCTCGCCCAGCAAGCCAAGCCAATGATTATAAGCCCGTACCTGCATGCGCCGCTCGTTCTGCCCGACTGCGCACGGCGGTGGTTCACAAAGGGTTTGCTCGTCCCCGAACTCCGATTCGGACCAGCCATCCCCGGTGACAGCCCCCAGATAACTGCCGCGATACGTGTCCATTTCGGTTCTCCGCCGAATCCTGTTGCATCGTATCTGGGGCTGGCGTGGTAAATTTAGGGTAAAACTGGAGAAATTGCCTAGCCGAGCACGCGCCCTTCATGGCGCGCCGGCATCGGCGCCAGCCTATGCAGAATCGGCAACAGCACCAGCAACAGCACGGCGGCGGCGCGGAGCGTGTCGGCGATTCCGATGTAGTCGGAGACAATTCCGACCGCATAGGCGCCCACGGCCATGCCGCCGAAGGTGACGGCCTGATAGATCGCGAGACACCGCCCGAGGATCGCTTCGGGGGAGCGCAATTGCATGGCGACGTTAAGGGTTGACAGAGTGGCGACCCAGCCGCCTCCTGCCACCATTGCGCAGACCAAAGCCGGGGCCAGACTGGTTGCCCCGGCAATCGGCAGCAGGGCAAGCGCGAATGCAGTCTGCGCTGCGCCAAGCAGGCGCTCGCTGCCCCAGCGGCGGCGCGCGGGCGCTACCCAGAGGGCCGTGATGATCGAACCGAGTCCATAGGCGCCCAGCAACAGCCCGAAGTCGACCTCGCTGCCGTGGAGTTGTTCTCGGACCAGGACCGGGACCAGCGCAAGGTAGCCAATGCCGGCAAAACCAAACGCAAAGCCCCGGCTCAGCACCCGGCGTAGCGGGCTCGAACCGGCGCAGAACTGTATCCCGGCCGCTATCGAGGCAAAGATCGGCTGGCGCTGGCGGGATGGCATTTCCGGGTGCCAGCGAAGCAGGACGACAATCAAGGCGATGTAGGAAAGGGAGTTGATCGCAAAGGCTGTCGCCGGTCCGGCCAGCGAAATCAGCAGTCCGCCGATGGCTGGACCGACGCTACGCGCCAAGTTGAACGCGATGGTGTTGATCGAGATCGCCTGAGGCAAGTCCTCCGGGCCGACCTGGAGACGCACCGACGCCTGCCATGCCGGTCCATTCAATGCGGTCCCCGCCCCGACGGTCAGCGTGAGCGCCAACAACGAGACTGGATTGATCATGTCTGCCCAGGTCAGCGCCGCCAGTAGGGCAGAGGCCAGCAACATGCAGGCTTGCGCCGCAAGCATTACCAGCCGGCGATCGTGGTTGTCGGCAATGGCCCCGGCCAGCACGGCCAATAGCATGACCGGCAGAGTGGTCGATGCCTGGACCAGGGCGATCAATTGATGCGACTTGGTCAGATCGGTCATCAGCCAGGCTGCGCCGACCGACTGGATCATTGATCCGACGTTGGAAGCCAGATTGGCGGTCCAGATTGCCCGGAAAGCAGGAAAGCGAAACGGTGCAAGCGGACGGCCCGGAGCAGTGAGGCCGGACAAAGGAGAATGCGTTTCGCTCACTGTTGATGGTTAGAACCGCCGCGGCGGAAAGGTCAATCGCCCCAAGCCGCGAGATTGGGATCGATCAGTCCGAGCTGACGCCGCAGAGCGGCGCGGGCCAGGCGTTCGGTTTCCGTCTTGCGGCGTGATGCGGCAAGCTGAACCGTTGCTGCCGGTCGCAAGATCTCCGCGTCATAACCGTCCGCCACGATCAGCCCGCAGCGCTCCGGCAGGAAGCCCGGCTCTTCCAGGCAAGTCCGGTCAAGGTGGGGGGTCAAGCCCCAATAAAACCGGTCGCAATGGTCAAGATAGTCGGTCCATTTCCCATCGCCGAGCAGATCGGCACGGCTGACCTTGATTTCCACGATCACCAGGTGCCCCTTGGGATCGATCCCCATCAAGTCGGCACGGCGATTGGACCGCAACGGCATTTCTGCCAGGCACCAGATATCGTTTCGGGCGAATAGACGGCAAATGCCCCGTGCCACGGCCTGCGCGGCTTTCAAATCTGCATTGACGGTTATCGGGGTGGGGCCGGACATTTTTTCGGTATAGGAACAAACGGTGAACTCAGCAAGCCCGCGCCTGGTGTCCGGTTTATCCGGTGGCTGAGGCGGCCAGACAGAAAAGGCACTGGCGCAAAGTGTTCCACACTGCTAACCGCCGCCTTCACGCACCCGTAGCTCAGCTGGATAGAGCGCTGCCCTCCGAAGGCAGAGGTCACAGGTTCGAATCCTGTCGGGTGCGCCATAGCTCCAGTTCGAATATCGGTGGGCCGCGGGCGACGCATTGGGCAGGGATAAGTGTTAACCCTTACTTGACGCAAGTGTGGCAGGCGGGGATTTTACGTATCGCTTGACGTTTAGCATTGCTGCGCTTTTCCATGCCAAGACGGCAATGCGGCAGTACCATCTGCAGATCGGGCAGGAGCATTCGATGGCGCGGATTGCCACCATTCTTGTCGACGATGAGGAGGACATCCTTCCTGAATATCAGGAAATGCTGGAGTTGGAGGGCATCAGCGCGCTGATCTCGTCCAATCCCGAAGAGGCGTTCCAGATCGTCTCGGCCAATTCCGAAATTGAACTGGTGGTAACCGATTTGCGCATGGCCCGGCTCGACGGCACGGGCCTGATCGGCAAGTTGCGGGCAGCCCTGCCACATCGCAAGCTGCGTTTCATTGTGATTACCGGGGATGCAACCACGCCACATGACCCAGAACTGGTGGGTGGCCCGGTGCTGCTCAAGCCTGTCGACCGCAGGCTTCTAATCCAAGCCGTTACGCAGGCCCTGTCGGAACAGGCATGACAATCCGGCAATTCTTGCGGCCGCGTGGTTCTGCCGTACCATCCAGCTTCTCGTTCCGCGATTTCGCCTTTTCCATCCTGGTTGGCGGCGCAGCCCTGGCGCTCAATTTCTTGGAAGTTCAGCTGGGTTGGGGTTTGCACTTCATCTTCGGCAACGCCCTGATCTTTGCTTTTCTCCGAGTGGTCGATCCGCGCGCGATCGTGCTGGCTGCGGCAATTGCCAGTTTTCGCAGCGTCATGCTCTGGGGCCACCCGTGGGCCTGGCTGATCTGGATTGGTGAGGCAACTGCCCTGGCCTATTCGGTACGCCGGATCTCACCAGTCCGTATGGACGTCCTGTTCTGGCTCTTTGTCGGCACGCCCTTGCTGATCCTGACTTATGGCAAGTTCATGGCCATGGACCAGGCGTCGTTGCTGCTGGTTATTGGCAAGCAAACGGTGAATGGGGTGTTGAACGTCGCTTTGGGTGAAGCGCTCTATCTGACCTTCTTGATCATTGCGGCGCAGCACAAACGCCTCCGCTGGCCGACAATGTCGATCGAAGCGAGCTTCCAGATGTTCACCATGTTGACCATCCTGGTGCCGACCGTGGCCTATCTCTCGGACGATGCGCCAAAGCGCGAAGCGTCAGCTCGCGAGGCTGTAGCATCACGGCTCGAGGACCGCGCATTTGTTGCTGCGGCCACGCTCGACAACTGGTGGCAGGCCCGGGAAGCGGCCATGCGATCTCTGGCTCATGATTATGCAGACATGTCGGCCGCCGAAGGGCAGGCGATCAGTCAGTTGACGAAGGACTTCAGCTCGATTGCAATCGTATCTTCGCGCGGGGTTCAGGTGTTCAAGGGTCCCGGCGCAAATGAGCTGGACCGTCTGCCGGACCAAATTGGGCGGAGCCCAAGCGCTGAGCAAGGAGCTCCAGCGCGAATTGTCGTCTATTCGACGGCCGCGGATAGAAATGGCCTCGCTTTGATGGTTCCGCCCAATTCGGCTTCGGACGGTGAAGTCGTCGCTTTGCTTCGTCCAGAAGCGATTGGCCGCATACTGCGCGGGCCAGGCCGGCCGGGTGAAGTCGACATGTATCTTGTTGAGCCCCAGGGCAGGCCATTGCGTTTTGCTTCTGCAAAAGATCCCGCGTTATTGCCTGACCGACCTATTGCTGCCGAATTTCTTGCCAGGGCCGGTCGTGAAGCGATGCTTTACGGCCCCAAAACTTATGGCAATTCGCTGATGAGCGATCTCAAGAATGCCGTGATGGTTCGCGCGGAACCGCTGCCCGGTTTGACCGGGTGGCGGGTTCTGGCAGCCATGCCTTTGGAGCCGGGAGTCCTTGCTGCGCGCAAAGACCAGTCGATGATGTTTTTGACGCTGTTCGGCCTGATCATTGCGATGATGCTACTGAGCGCTGGGCTGGCGCGGCGTCTGGAAATCTCCCTGCGCCGAATTGCCAGCGCTGCTACCGACGTGACGCTTGCGGGTGCACGGGTCGATCGGGTCGATCAGCTGGTGATCAAGGAGCTGAACGAAATTTCGGTCAATCTTGCCATGGCCGATACCGAAGTCACGCGTGAGCGCAGTGCGCTGGTAGATTACCAGCGGCGACTTCTCAGCATTGCGACACACGCCCCGGTGGTGGTCTATGCGCTCGAACGAAGAGGCAACAGCGGTCGGGGCGCCAACCGCCTGCTCTACATTAGCGACAGCATGGAGAAGATGCTGGGTTATCGCACGACAGAGGCGCGAACGATCGGCTGGCTGTTGCGCAAAATTCACCCGGACGACCGGCCACAGTATGAGTCGGCTGTTGCCCAACTCGAGGAAGGTGCGGCTGTCGAACTGGAATACAGAATGCGTCACCGCCGGGGACACTGGGTTTGGATCTATGATACGATTGCTTTCGCATCGGATCCATATTTCAAACGGTCCGAAGTGGTGGGATTGATGATCGACGTGTCCGATCGCAAGGCTGCGGCTGAACAATTGGTCCAGGCCGACAAGATGGCGGGGCTTGGGCAGATGGTTGCCGGTATTGTGCACGAGCTCAATCAACCGCTCAACTTCATTCGTCTTGCAGTCGACAATCTCAAAGAACGCGTTGCCCGCGACATGTTCGACAAAGATCGCCTGACCCTCAAGTTCGATCAGGTGACGTCCCATGTCGAGCGCGCCGCGGCGATCATTCAGCAGATGCGGGTATTTGGCAGGAACGCAAGCGAGCCTCCTCAAGCCACCCGTCTGGCCGAGGTTATCAATGCTGTGCTGATCATGATCAGACCGCAACTTGCCGGCCATGGTATCGAGGTTGATACCAGTGACGTAGACCAAGCCGCGATGGTTCAGGCGCGCCCCAATTCGCTGGAGCAGGTGCTGTTGAACCTTTTCCTGAATGCCGAACATGCGCTCGTTGCCCGCAGCGAAGAAGAGCCTGAGCACGAAGGACGGATCACATTGCAGACCCGCCGGGAGGGTGACGGCGTGGCCCTGATCTTTGACGATAACGGAACGGGCATTCCGCCGCAGGCGCTCAAGAAACTGTTTGATCCCTTCTTCACGACGAAGCCACCGAAGCAGGGAATGGGGCTGGGCCTGTCGATCAGCTATGAGATCATTCACGAGCTCGGCGGAGAAATCAGCGCCGCCAACAATGGCGATGGGGCCCGCTTCATCATTAGGCTACCAGCAGCTTAAGTGATCGGCGGATTGGCCTTTCCAGAGCTTAGCCCCGTCAAGCTAATAACCGATATCTTCCGATGGCTCGGTGACATAGCTTCGCAGCCAGTTCGTGCGGTCGATCTGGGCCCGGGTGTCACAATTGAGCTGGTTGACTTGAATGTCCACCTCGCTGCCGCCCGCTGTCAGGCTCTCTATCCGGCAATCCGCGTTTTTCTTGCGGACCCAGGCCTTTTGCAGCGCTGCCAGTTCGGACCGGGTTTCGCTTGGAATTGCGCTCCACACGGCATTGATCGCCTTGATGGCGGTTCTGTTTTCGGCACGCGCCATTTCCAGCGCAGCACGTTCCTGTTCGGTCGTGGCCAACTGCTGGCGCATGGTTTCGTCGCGCTTGGTTTTGACGATCGTGCCGGACAAGAGATTGTAGGCGCCCAACTCGCCAAGCACGTCAAACAAGGTGAAACTGCTGCCCAGATCGCTTCGAATCTTGGTCCCCGCGTCGGCTAGATTAAGGCTGAAATCGATTTCCTGGGACAGTTTTGATGTCCCGTCATATTCGATCGCGCTTTGTGCGGTCAGATCAGCCACATTGGAAAGCTCCAGCGCCGTGCGCGCATCGCCCGCGCTTTTGAGCAGGGCGGGATTGACCGTAACCGCCAGCCGCGCCCGACAGGATTTCTGGTCGCCCGTGGCATTTTCCCAAACGTCTGATGCCGCAGACACCTCAAAGCCGAATTTGGCCACCATCTGCTCGATGATCGCAGGCGCAAAAGCGGCTCCTGACTTGTCCAGCTCTTGCAGATCTTTCAGGTTTTGCGAAACTTTTGCCGCGATGTCTTTGCGCGCAGCTTCGATCAGCGCGTTTTCAGCATCTTGCGATGCACAGCGAAAATCCGCCTTGTTGCAACCGGATACGACCAAGGTGACGGCCAATACAAGCGCCAGACGGCCCGCTTTCGCTCTGAACATGCTCAACCCAGTTTGCAGCGCGCAGAACGGATCAGGCCGTCGTAGGGCGGAGGATCTTTCAGGATCGCTTTGTCGAGATAGAAGATCTCGGCTGGCCTCGCCCCGTTGTACTCGACGTAGTACCATTGCGATTGCGTCGGTGCTTCTTTGTCCATCAGGATGATGTGGGTTCGCGAACCACCGGGCGGACTTATGTTCTTGTCGAAATCGCGCGAGGGGCCGATCTGCAAAACCCCGGAATGGGGCGGTTCTTCGCCATTTTTCCGGGTCACGGATTTCTGTTTGTAAGTTGGATCGCCATCAGGAAAACTGAATCGCTCCCCTTCGATCTTGAGGACGAATTCCCGGACCGGTTCATCGCCCCGGTCCAATACGCCAGATGAACAGTTCCAGGTGCCGGACGGAAGCTTCATTTCTTTGGGCTGCTCTTCGCAGCCAGCCAGGAACGCGCAGGCCGAAGCCACAAAGATGATAGTGCGCAAGACCCCCTCCTGATCCCCCTTGCGAATGTTTTCGCACTATTCTTATGACGGGTCTCTTGCTAGATTTCAATCACATGGGTGTAAATTGCTGGCTCGACAACGCTGCAGGGTGACGGGCCGGATAACATTTCATTATTGAAATGAAATACTTGGGGGGTGGATCATGGCGCTGGGGAAAATCTCGAAACTGGAACGCTTGCACCGGCTGAAAGAGCTGGGTGTGTTGAGCGATGACGAATTTGAAGAGCGCAAGGCCAAAATTCTTTCGGCCAAACCCGTAAACAAACTGGTCTGGATATTGCCGGTAGCGGCACTGGTGCTTGGTGGGGCCGGTTACGGCGGTTACACTTACAAGCAAAAGCTGGACGCGGAGCAACGGCGTCAGCAGGAGGCTGCCCTTCCGATCCCCATGGTCGTCTACAAGAAAGAAACCAAGCTGATGTGGGAGTGGACTTCGGGGTACACTTTCTCGCGGCAGTATGTCTGGGGTTTTCTGACCGATAACAGCGCTCAGGTCTCTCAGGCTTGCGGGCTGCAGCAGCCTACTACCGTGGCCTATGAAGAGTCGCGCGGATGGAAGATCGCCTCGTCAAACCCGGCGGACAAAAACGTTGAAGGCGGCACCTGCAAGGGCCGGGACATCATGCTCGAGCGGGAAATCCCTGCTGTGACCTTCAGCTGATTTTTCGCGTCGCAGCCTATGGCCAGCCGCGCTCCAGGAAATGGACTGCGCAGCCGGCCAAAAGCGCGGCGCCCCGCGGAAGAGCAGATTCGTCAACTGTCATACGCGGCGAATGGATCGCCGGGCAGGAATGCCAATCCGCGCCTTGCTCTGCCACGCCCAGAAAGAACATTGCTCCCGGGATTTTTTCGAGGACGTAAGAGAAATCCTCTGCTCCCATGATCGGCTGGTCCAGGCGGCGAAAGGCTTCGGGGCCGAACAGGTCGCCAGACACGGTTTCACCAAGCGCGACAGCGCGCGGGTCGCAGAAGGTAACCGGGAAGCCGGGAGTGATGGTGACGCTTGCTGCAGCGCCGTGGGCAGCGGCAATACCTTCGGCCAGCCGCGTCAGGGTGGCATGCAGTTTTTCCCGGTGGCGCGATGATAGAGTCCGCAAGGTCCCGCGCAGAGTCGCAAAATCGGCGATGATATTGTGCGCCGTACCAGCTTCGATGCGGGCGACCGTGGCGACCACCGGGTCATGAGCGTCGAACTGGCGGGCGACCAGGGCTTGCAGGGCCGTTACGATTTCACAGGCGATCGGCACGGGGTCTAGCGCGTTATGCGGCATGGCGGCATGGCCGCCGCGTCCTGACACCACGATGTCGAACTGATCAGCCGAAGCCATCAATGCGCCGGCGCGGCCAGCAACCACCCCATGTTGTGCATTCGGCATGACGTGCAAGGCAAAGGCTGCATCGGGCAGTTTCCGCCCCGTTCCCGCGCCGCCCAGCAAGCCGTCGTCCAGCATAAAACGCGCGCCATGAAAGCCCTCTTCCCCGGGCTGGAACATGAAGCGGACTTCGCCTTTCAGTTCGGCCCGCCGGGCGCACAGCAGGCGCACCGCCCCGGCCAGCATGGCGGTGTGGGTATCGTGGCCGCAGGCGTGCATTGTGCCTGGCACGGTAGAAGCATAGTCCAGCCCGGTTTCCTCGGGCATGGGCAAAGCATCCATATCACCGCGCAGCAGCACGCAGGGACCCTCGCCCGCCGCTCCTTTGAACGTGGCAACCACCCCCGTTGTCGATGGGCCTTCGCTCCACTCGAGTGGTAGGTTGGCCAGTGCGGCACGAACCTTGTCGCGGGTCTTGGGGGTTTGCAGACCAAGCTCTGGTTCGGCGTGGATGGCGCGGCGCAAAGCGATGATGTCGCCCTGGAGCGCGCGGGCCTCGTCAAGCAGCTTATCGTGCAGCACGGCTCACTCCGATTTTTGCTGCGATCCGGCGCGCGGCAGCATTGTGCGCCCGCACCGAATAGATCAGCAGAAGGTTCAGGAAGATCGCCTGGTACAGCAGGTACCAGACCGGACTGCCTGCAACCATGGACAGGCCGAGGATTATGGCGCGCGGGTTGGGACCGAGAACCTTGCACAGGAGCAGCAGGGGCGGGGCTTCGTCACGCACCGCCCGCGCGATTTCGGCCAGGCGCGCCTGGTCGCCATGGGCCTGCTGAATTGCGGCATCGACGCGCAAGGCTTCGGGGGTCATCCCACTGGCCACGGCGATGTAGCTCGATACCAGTTTACCCGCCCAGGATCGCGACGTGGCCGAACCCTCTTTGTCGTGGCTGTTGCGGAGCCAGGGGGTGCCGTAGACCCACCATTGGTACTGGCGGCGCTGTACTTCAACATGGTTGGCCTGCAACGCATGGCTAATCCCTGCACCCACCACCAGGACCCAGGCGAGCCAGCCGCTGAACAGGCCGGTGCTTTGGGCCAGCATCGCCGCCAACAACAGGTAAAGCACAACGTGGCTGAGATAGTCGCACAGTCCATCGACCATTTCGCCGATCGGGCTGGAGCGCCCGGTCAACCGGGCAAGATCGCCATCGGCCCCGTCGACGATGTGCCACGTCATGTGAAGCATCATGCCGAGCGCAGCCGCAAGCGGCCAGGTTAGCTGGGTATAGGCCAGCCCCGCCGCGACCACGAAGCCTGCGCCCACCACCGAAACCATATTCGGGGTGATCGGGGTGTGCGCCAGCACACGCGCCACCTGCCATGCCAGCGGGTGGTACAGATAATGGTTGAGCGGGTCCTGCAGTTCGCGCGGGCGTTGGGGCCGCGCCATGCGCGGCGCAGGAGTGTCGAAATCTGCCGGACCTTCGGCTGGAACTGGATCCATGTCCCTCTGTGCGCTCCCGAGAAATGCGGGTGATGCCGATTCCCGCCTGAACCGCTGCTTATACGCTGTGCATAACGCAGACCAGTGGTTTGACGAAATTCGGCTCCACCCGCCGCCGACATCAGGATCATTCGGTGGGCGGGCAAGGTAGACAGAGAAACCTTGCGGCCCGATCAGGCGTTCATACATCTACAGCTCAATACCCAGGACAGGCGGCGTAGCGCTCCATCACGTCCACGGCGTACAACAGGTAGATTTATGGCATTGTACGATCTGCAAGATGATCGGCCGATAACGGGGGGCGAGAAGAATAGTCCCTTCTACGCATGGGTTCTCTCTGCGGGGCCCAGTTCGGCACCAACGGATCTCAAGGTTGCCGGGCTTACTATAAGCGAACGGCAGCGTCGCCAGCTCGAGAGCTTGGGTGCGCGCGACATCCGGGAAGGCCGGACCCCAGACTTGCGGCGGAACGATCCGGTATTGGTAATCGAAGCAGGCCTGATCGCGGACGAGCGCCTGATCGCGGCCTTCATCGCTGAAGCCCAGAGCAGCGCGACACGGCAGGCCTTAATCGCAATCGGTCCCGATGGAGAGAGGGGGGGACTGGCCTGGCTGCCAGGGCCAGACCGGCCCATGGACTGGCAGGCAATTGTCAGTGAGGCGCAGCCGGTCGATCTATCCCGCACTGCTACCTACTCTCCAGAACGACGACGGCATGTTCCTTTGGTGTGGATGCGCCCGCGCGATGCAGCGTCTGCGCGGGAGGCGGCCGAAACGTTGTTGTCCGCAGCACAAAAGGGTTGCCTTGATTGGCCCGCCCGCTTCATTCATCCCCCGTTCGAGAACGCAGCGGTTCGCCTGCTCTGGCGCACTCCGATCACCCCCAACATGATATCGTTGCTGGCGTTTCTGCTGGGCCTTTATGCCGCTTGGTGCTTTGCCCGCGGAGACCTATGGACGGGCCTTCTTTTGGCTCTGGTGGTCGGGCCGATCGATGGAGTCGACGGCAAGCTGGCGCGGAGCCGCGTGGAATTCTCGCGGTGGGGTGATCTGGAGCACGTTGGCGACAAGATTGTCGAATATGCCTGGTTTGCAGGTATTGCCGCGGCGCTTGGTACGGGTACCGCCTGGGCAACGGCGGCGCTGATCATTGTTGCCGCCTTGGCCGAAGCGCTGCAGGGCGAATTCTTTCGGCGGGTAACCGGTACCCAGCTCGACGATGCCGGGCAGTTCGAACGCCGCTATCGTGTGGTGTCTGGACGCCGAAACACCTTCGTCTGGTCGATGCTGCCATTCGCATTCCTTGAGATGTGGACGGCGGGACTGATCATGGTCGCGGCCTATGCCGTGCTCAACTTCTTCGTGATGCAGGTTCGTTTCTTTGTGCGCATGGCGGAATTCGGCCGTGCGCATTCGGCGCAAATTGCAAAAAACCTTCATGCCAGCGCCTACTTCCACAGGGCTGCGGAAAAATCGGGGGAAGAATCTTCCTTCGTTATAGCGGGCCAGGCACCCGCCCTGCCTGCTGCCAAGCGGCTTGAAGTTTCTTGACTTGCGGCCCCCGCGGATAAAATTTTTGATTGGGATCGCCTCTGTGCGACTGTAAGGAAATTGCCATAATCGCATGTCGAACCCGGCAATCGGCTTGACGCAAGCCCACAGGATTGCTTTGGAGGCGTGATTTTTTCAATGAGGGGCCTTTCGCGGCCCGCTCATGCCGCTTGAGAAGGACAGATTTGTAATGAAGCCCATCAAGGTCGCCATGATCGGCGTTGGCAACTGCGCAAGCTCGCTTGTTCAGGGCGTTGCCTATTATCGTCAGAATAACTCCTCGCAGGGGCTGATCCACGACAAGATCGGTGGATACGGTGCGGGAGACGTCGATTTCGTACTCGGCGTCGATGTCGATGCGCGCAAGGTCGGCAAGGATATCAGCGAAGCCATCTTCGCTGCCCCGAACAACACCAAGGTGTTCATGCCCAACGTTCCTGCCACCGGCGGCAAGGTCATCATGGGCAAGGTTTCGGACGGCGTTGCCCCGCACATGACCCAGGTTGGTGAAAAGGGCTTCATCGTTGCCAACGAGCCCGAAGCCGACAAGGCCCGGATCGTTCAGGCGATCAAGGATTCCGGTGCAGAAGTTCTGATCAACTTCCTGCCCGTGGGCTCGCAGGAAGCCACCGAGTTCTACATGGAATGTGCGCTTGAAGCAGGCGTTGCGGTGGTCAACTGCATGCCGGTGTTCATCGCCAGCCGTCCGGAGTGGGAAGCCCGCTTCCGCGAAAAGAACCTGCCGATCGTCGGTGACGACATCAAGGCCCAGGTCGGTGCCACTATCGTTCACCGCGTCCTGTCCAGCCTGTTCGCCGCCCGCGGCGTGACGGTTGAGCGCACCTACCAGCTCAACACTGGCGGCAACACCGACTTCATGAACATGCTGGATCGTCAGCGCCTCGGTTCGAAGAAAGAATCGAAGACCGAAGCCGTTCAGGCCATGCTGGCCCAGCGCCTCGAAGACGAAAACATCCACGTCGGCCCGTCGGACTATGTGCCGTGGCAGAAGGACAACAAGCTGTGCTTCCTGCGCCTCGAAGGCTTGCAGTGGGGCAATGTTCCGATGGAACTGGAACTGCGCCTTTCGGTCGAAGACAGCCCCAACTCGGCGGCTTGCGTCATGGACGCGATTCGCTGCGCCAAGGTCGCGCTTGATCGCGGCGAAGGCGGCGCCCTGATTGGTCCGTCGGCGTATTTCTGCAAGCACCCGCCGCAGCAGTTCAACGACGATCTGGCTGCCCAGATGGTCGACGATTATGTCGCGGATGCTCCGCTGGCTGCTGAATAAGCCGGATCGGAATGAAATGAGGGAACGGCGCCGGGCAACTGGCGCCGTTTCCGTTTGAGGATCACTACGGATGCATGCCTTGATCATCGCCGCCGGGTTCGGCAGCCGCTTGCGGGATATTTCAGATTCCAAACCGATGACGCCGATTGCGGGGATTCCACTGCTGGAATTGGGTGTCCGGCAGGCGAAGGCGGCTGGGGTTGAACAGGTGGTCGTCGTCACTGGCCACGAGGCAGACCGTCTAGAGGCAGCCCTGCCCGCACTGGCCGAGCGTGCCGGTATCCCGGTGGTCGCGAAGCGGGTGGAGGATTGGTCAAAGCCGAATGGCTGGTCGGTCTTGGCCGGGGCAAGCGTGATCCCCGGCGACTATCTGCTGATGATGAGCGACCATATCTTTTCCAGCACTATCCTCTCGCGCTTGGCGCAGCAGGGCGCGGCGGACCGGGGCGTAACCCTGGCGGTGGACTATCGCTGCAACGACCCCTTGATCGATCCGGACGACGCGACCTGGGTCAAGCTGGATGAGCGCCGGTTCATCCGTACGATCGGCAAGACCATAGCGGAATACGATGCGGTCGATTGCGGCGCATTCCTTGCCACGCCGGAGCTGGCCCAGGCGATTCGCGCGGCAATTGCCGAAGGCAAGGCTGGCAGCCTGTCCGAGGGAATGCAAAAACTTGCCGACGCCGGGCGGGCCGCAACAATGGATATCGGTTGCGCCTGGTGGCTCGACGTTGATGATCCTCGCGCATACGCGCTGGCGGAACAGCAGGCGCCGCAGCATTTGCCCGAAATTTTTGGTTAGGCGCGGGCCTTACGGATACTTCATCCGGATACGGGTGCTGATCGCCCCGCCGTGAGCCACAAAACGCACTTTGGCAAATCCTGGCGCGCTTAGGAAAATGCGCGGGTTGTTGGAAAAGCCGAACCCCTCTTTGGGAATGCCAAGGGCATTGCGGTCGATTTTGCCGTTGGCGTTCTCGTCATGGTACAAGGCCAGTCCATAGGCACCGGGCTCCGGAAGATAGATGCAGGCTTGGGCCAGTCCGGCCCGGGCATTCACCTTGGTCACGTAGAGCGAACCCCTCGGCTTGAGAAAGCGGGAGGGATCGTCAGGATAAAGGGTAAGCGCGACCACGCCGTTCGCATTGCGCAGGCCTTCGATCGTAACGTTCACCCAATGCGCGCTTTGCGGTCCCGTGCACCCCGGGGGAGCAGGCTCAGCCCGCGCGGGCAGGGCAACGACTAGGCCCAGAGAAGCGGCGGCCAATGCTGCAAGGCGCAATGCGACAGCGGCAATCATTGCAAACTCCTTTTGCCCCCAGATGGCAACGAGGCCCAATGCGGCAACAGGTCCCTGGTCGGCAAGAGCAGAATCAATTCTGTGGCACCAATCTGCCCTTTTCAAGCCGGACCGTTTGTCTGGCCAAATCGAGCAGCGCTCCGCGGTGACTGATCACAAGTATAGCCATATCCTGGGCCAAAGCGCGCAAAGCTGTGGCGATCTGCAGCTCACTTACGAGATCGAGGGCGCTGGTTGCCTCATCGAGGATCAGCAGAGCGGGGTCGCGGAGCAGGGCGCGCGCCAGCATGAGCCGTTGACGTTCGCCGCCGGACAGCAGTCGACCACCGTCGCCAAGCAGGGTATCTAGGCCCTGTGGGAGGTTGAAGGCAAAATCCGCTGCTGCCGCTTTCAGAACCCGTTCCAGATCAGCATCGCTGGCTCCGCTTGCAGCCCAGCGCAGATTGTCTCGCAGCGAAGCCGAAATCAGCAGCGGGTCCTGCTGGACATAGGCGACACGTTGGCGCCATGCTCGGCGCACCGGGCCGCGGATATCAATACCGTCGATCAAAAGCCGACCTTCACTTGGATCCAGCAGGCCGCCCAGCACATCGGCGAGCGTGCTTTTGCCGGCGCCGGATGGCCCGGTGAGTGCGGTTATGCCCCGCGCGTCGATATCCAGACTGACCGCGTGCAGCACTGGGCGTGCTTCGCCGCGAAAGTGCACGCTGACGCCATCCAGTCTCAATTTGTGCTGCAACGTCGGGGCGGGCAGTGCGCCGACCGGCTCGGCTGCGCGTTCGGTCAGGACGATAAGAGCAAGCGCATCGTCGACTGCCGGACGGGCGTGCACGGCATTGCTCCAGGTTTGTTGCAGCAAACCGATCAGTGGCAGGCCGCGAGCCAGCAGGGCCACCATTGGCACGACCGCTGACACTGCGACGTGCCACCGGGTGATGGCTTGCCAGATCAAGAGGGCCAGCAGCGCCGCACCCAGGATGTGCAGTGCTGCTTGAGACTTTCCATTGGCGCGGTGAAACGCGACAACGCCTTGGCGCACATCGGCGAATGCCTGGCCCAGTTCGTCCTCTGCCTGCTTTTCAAGGCCATGCGCCTTGATTGCGCGCATCGCGCTGAGCCGTTCGGTGACTATGCCGTGGATCGTCGCATGCGACATGCCGAGTTGCTCGCCCAGGTCGCGTGCCCGCCGGCGGGCCGGGTAGAGCAGCGCGAGCAGGGCCATGCCGGTGGCCGAAGCAGCAACCGCAAGGCAGGGAGAGATGACCAAGGCCGCGATGCCGATGCCGACAAGTGTTGCCGCGGTCGAAGCCGAAGCGATCGCCTGGTTCACAAAATCTCCCGCCTGATCGACACGGTTGATCAGCAGGCTGGCGCTGTCGCTGCGTTTCATGCCCAGAAAGACGCGCCAGTTGCAGTGGAGCAAGCCGCGCCATGCACGGCTGCGCAAGCGGTCGAGCACCGCTGCTTCGAACTGCACCGAGGCGAGCGTGCGCGCATAGACGATGGCCGCCCGCATCGCGATCAGGGCCGTGAACCCCAGCAGCAAGGTCTCCAGACTGAAGTCTGCGACGATGTGCCTTGGAATGGCGGCATCCGGACCCTCTCCGATTCCGCGCAGTTCAAGCAGCGGCACCAGCAGAATCAGCCCGAGGCTTTCGGTTAAAGCAGCAAGAATCATCAAAGCCAGCAGTCCTGCCAGACGCGGATAGAGGCCCGGGCCGATCAGTCGCGGTCGCTGTGCAACGCGATCAGGCATTGCGACCACTTACGTGCCGGACAAGCCGCGCTGCAGCTATGCCGTTGGGCAATGCGATCTGGTATTGCAGCGCCAGATTGCCTGCCATCGTGCCGTTGGCGGGAAAGTCCTGAAGCAAATTGATGAGCCGCGGGATGTCGACCAGACGGCTGACCTGGGGGTCACATTCCAGCGATTGCAGTTCGGCGATCAGGCTGATGCGCTTGCGTGCCAAGCGAAGCTGCCAGTCGCCATACTGCAGGCCATAGCGGGTCTCGGTACGAATTTCTTCGGGCAAGCGGCCTTGCCCCATCCGCCGAGCAAGGAACCGGCCCTGCCCGTCGCGCATCAACTGCGCCACCGGCAGGCGCCAGCAGAATTCGAGGAACGGCCGGTATGTGGTCACGTCCCGGTAAGCGAGGCGGTGGCGTTGCTGCAGAGCTTGCATCAGATCGCGCCCGTCGGCGTCCAATTGTCCTGCCGTGGCGGCAACCTCTTCGCGGCGCGAGCGGTAGAAGGGACGGACCGTTGCGGGGTCGATACGGTAAGCAGCCTGTTCCAGGGTCTTGCGCTGCGGCCAGTCGGGATTGAGCGCTCCGGCGACTTGGTGCACGCTGGCGGTATCAACGCCGCGCCAGCGACTGACGGCGCGCCAGAGCGGCACCGGCAATGACCGCAGCAGAACCAGCGAGACAAACCGTCTCCAGACAGGCCGGTCGTCGCCGTTGCGGGCGGCCAGGGCGTGCCACATCTGGCCAAATCTACCCCGGAGTGGGAATTCGAAATAGCCGCGTCTGCCTTCGTTGGAAAATGTCGCGTTGCCAAAACCGGCACCGATCATCAGATCGCAGCCCCGGTGTCGGGCTGCGGCAAAGGCGCTGTCAAAGGGATAGAGCAGTCCGATCGACGAGGTGGTTACGCCGCCAAGCGTGAACAGGTCGGACCATCCTTGATCGAAGTCGCATCCAGCATTGTCGAGGAAATGAGCCTCGACCCGGGGGTGCATCGCGGCAAAGGCTTCGACTCTGGATTTTTCATCCACGAAGTGAGTGGCGCTGTCGGCCAGATCGGCACCTGCTTCGCTGGTCCACGTGAAGCTTGGCAGGATCTGATCCTGCGGCATCCGGTCGAGCAGATGGCTGGCGACCAAGGTTGAATCGAGGCCGCCGGTCAGCAGGGTGGCGGGGCAGCGAAACCCGGCGATGGTGCGGGAAATGCCCGCGCCAAGCAGCTCTTCGGCGGCTGCGACGTACTCTTCGTCCCGCTTGAGGCGCAGTTCGGAAAGGGCGGTGGGATCATAGGGCTTGCTGCGGCGCTCGCCATCCGGGCCCGCGGTCACGATCACTCCTGGCTGCAGGGCTTCGATGCCCTCGTACCATCCCCCTTCGGTATCAAAGGCGGCGGCATGGAGCTGCATAGCCAAGCGCGTTTCGTTCAGCTCGGCTGGCAGGCCCAGGGCGATCAGGGCCCGGGGTGCGCTGGCTGCAGCGATACCTTGGGTCGAGCGGTGATAATGCAGTGGAGGCGCATGGAGCGGACTGCGCGCCAGGCGCACCTCGCCCAGGCGTGGCCGGTCGAGCACCGCGCAATATTCGCCAATCACATGAAGGTCCGCCGCATCGCCCCAGCGTTCGACGGCATGGCCATAGACCCAGGCTGGATCGCCGTCTGCAATTCCCAGCGTGGCCGCGATTTCCGCGCGATTGTCAAACCACCCGGCGAAAAGAGCCCGGTCCCCGGACGGCAGTATTGTCGGCACGGCAACAGCGTCATGCCGCGCTATTGGCGGCTCCCACACACCCGACACGCGGGCAAAGGTGCAGGAATCAAGCGATGCCCAGCGCAATTGGTCAGGGCTAGCCAGGCCCAGCGATGCAGCCATGCGCGCGCCATCAAGCAGAGACGGCTGCCAGCTTCGAAAGAAGGCCAACACGGCGTTTGCGCCGGAAATTCAGGAGACTGCCTTCTTCCCGTTGCCTCGGCCGTTCAGATCGTTGCCGATGGCAACGCCGCCAGCAACGTTCTTCAAGGTGCCAAGCTTTATCAGCTCCGGCTTGGTCCAGTGGCGCTTGGCATCATTCACGGGGCGACCCTGCTCTGTGGAATCCGACCTGCAGGCTATCCCAACTTTGTCGTTAAAACAATGGCTTGAACTCTACGGAAGGCGCAGAACCGGAATCCACGGTCCGGGCAGGTCGCCCAAAACAACGGTGCCATTGACTTCGATCCAGGCATGCAGGGCGCGCCGGTTGTGCCATGGTGACCTGGGCTGTGCGGCTATCACCAGGCAGTGCGCAATCCGGCGTCTTTTCAGCATTCGGGCAAGCGCCAAGGCGCGCGGCAGGCATCCATTGGTAAAGGGCAGCCATCTTACGCCCCGCTCCACATGATACGCCAAAATCTGACTATACGGCTCGCCCGCCGCATTGTCCGATAGACCAAACCGGACTGACCAGGACCGCACCGGCACGATCCGGATCGTCGCTTGCGCCAGCAGCAATTCGGCGATGGCTTCGGCGGTGCGAAATCGCCCGGCCAATAATTCAGTCAGGTGCAACAAATCCGGCTGCCTGCAATTGCACGATGAACCCGCCAAGCTGCGCGGCGATCGTTACATCGTCAGCATCGTACATCTTGGCGAGTTCGGCCTGGATTGCAGCACGGTTTCGCTTGCCATCAATGAGTGCCCATATCGCCGCCGCTGTCTCGGTCAGCGAGAAGAAAGTCCCGTCATCAAGGTGAAGCAGGATTACTTCGCCATCCACTTCCGTCTCGCTGAAGCGGTCCTGTTGCTTCATCAACCGTGCCGTCATCTTGCCGGACTTTGCTTTATTCGCCGGGCGATTGCTTGGGTGGTATCCTCAAAGCGGCTGCAATCGACGGGCCGCCCCAGGCGGTACATGGCGATGCGCTGGGCAATCGCACCCAGATGGGACAGCCGGGCCGCGGGCTCGTCGCCCCGCGCTAAGGCATAGAGCTGGGCCGTGTAGTGGCTGTCGTTGAGGCAGACGATGCGCTGCGCCCCGGCAATCCTTTCCACGTTGAGTGTGCTTTGCTTGGACAAGTAGAAAATCTTGGCCAGCGGCAGGGCTTGCTGACAGGTGCCGCCGGGCGGTTCTGCGTAGTACTTGCTGACCATCGCTGCGACTTTTTCCTGCGGTTTCAGATCGACCAGAGATAGAGTATCCTCCTTCACTTTCAATCGTTTATGACCGGGAAGGCAGATGATCTGGGACGCGCTGGCGGTGTCCAGGATCATCGTGTCGTCGCAGACCAGAGGAAGCCCGTGATGTCCCAACGCAGCGGCGAGGGTCGACTTGCCTGCCCCGCTTGGGCCGGCAAAGGCATAGGCCCGGCCCCGCCACGCCACTGCTGAGGCATGAACAGGCAAGTAGCCATTGATCGCGGCGATCGCGGCATAGGTGCTGCCATTCAGCCATAGCTGTTCTTCCGCCGGGTCTGCCCGTGGTTCGCGCTCGACCGTTACGCCTTCGCCCTTGCGGTAATAAATGAGGTAGCCGGTGCCGGTCTTGAACCAGAAGCAGTCACGCTCGATGGTCATGAACCAGTCGTTTCGAGCAAGTCTCGGGTGGCGACGAATCGCTCCGTGCCGGACACGGAATTCGCGCGCCAGTTGGGTTGGCCCAGAATGCTGACCAGGGTGTTGCGACACGCTTTGGGCATGCCTCGCCGGCTGGTCTGCGTCAATTGCGACAGAATGACCCGCCGGCACGGCAAGTATCGAGTTAGCGTGTGGAAAAGCCCGCCGTGCAGCTTGTGGCGGCAGTGCTTGGCTGGCTAAGCGCCGGGAAAGGAGCTTTGCGACCAGCCATGCCCGTGCCGCTGATTTCGCCCTCGATCCTCTCGGCCGATTTTGCCCGTCTGGGCGAGGAGGTGCGCGCCATCGACGCGGCCGGTGCTGACTGGATTCACGTTGACGTGATGGACGGCCATTTCGTTCCCAATCTCACGATCGGTCCGATGGTGGTCCAGGCACTGCGGCCGCACAGCGACAAGCCGTTCGACGTGCATCTGATGATTAGCCCGGTGGATCCCTATCTTCAGGCCTTTGCCGACGCTGGCGCGGACATCATCACCTTTCACCCCGAAGCGGGCCCCCATGCCCATCGGACAGTTCAGGCAATCAAGGCGCTGGGCAAGAAGGCCGGGGTTTCGCTCAATCCTGCAACGCCAGCGAAGATGCTGGACTATCTCTATGAAGAGATCGACCTGGTGCTGGTGATGAGCGTGAACCCGGGCTTCGGTGGGCAGAGCTTCATCTCGAGCCAGCTTCGCAAGATCGAAGCAATCCGCAAGTCGATCGACAAGAGCGGGCGGCAGATCCATCTCGAGGTCGATGGCGGTGTCGATGCGATCACCGCGCGTCAGTGCGTCGATGCCGGGGCTGACGTGCTGGTTGCCGGATCGGCTACCTTCCGTGGCGGGCCAGAGCACTACGCTGCCAATATCGCTGCTCTGAAGGGAGTGGCCTAGGCGATGAACGATGCGGCCCCGGGCACCCGCTCCGCCGGGGATGACCCGTCCGAAATCGATGCGATGGCGTCGCTGGACTATTCGAATGATGGACGGCTGGCGAATGAGGCGGCCGACGATCCGCGCAGCGAGATTATCGAACCGAGCCGGGCCCTAGCCCTGGCCGATTTTACCCCGCCGACAATCGGTGCGGGCGAGCGCCTGTTGCGGCTCGCCTATCGCTTCGGCGTGCCCGGATCGGCACTGGCCTCGCCATTCCGCAAACCTGCCAGGCCGCGCATCCTGGCGACGGTTATCAATCCCCTGCCCGGGTCCAAGGTGGCGGGTACGGCACTGCGCGCCGGGCATTTCCTGGTTCATGGCGCCAAGACGCCGATCAATCATGTCGAATTTGCCGGAGCTGCCCGGTTGGCGCCTCCACTCGAACGGGCGGTGCATTCCTTTGCCTGGCTCGCTGACCTGGAAGCAGCAGCGCCCCGCGAAGCGGTCGCGCCGGTGGCGGAACAGATCGTTGCCGCGTGGTTGAACGCCAATCCTGCCGCGCCATCCCGTCCGGGCAAGGGCCCAGCTTGGTCGGTGGCCAATGCGGGTTTGCGCGAACTGCATTGGCTGGTTCATGCGCCGTTGATCCTGTCCGGTCATGACAAGGTCCTGCGCGCGCGGATTCTTTCGGCGTTGAGCGATACGGCCCGCTGGCTCGACAAGAACGTCGGGCGCGCCGATGATCTGTTGGGCGAAGTTGCCGGCTGGTGCGGGATCGTTGCCGCGGGGCTCTTGCTTCCGGATGGCAAGCCGCGGCGCCTCTATGGCGAAGCAGGCTTGATCCGTGCGCTCGGCGAACTGGTGGGAGACGATGGGGGTGTGCTGTCGCGCAGTCCGATCGCGCAAATCGAAGCGATTGCGCTGCTGGTGCGTCTGCGCGCCTGTTATCAGGCAGTTCGCCGCGAACCTCCCCATGCACTGGAGACGATCATCGCGTTGCTGGTACCCCCGCTGCTGGCATTGACTCATGGCGATGGTTCGCTTGGGTCGTGGCAGGGCGGCTGGGCAGTGGGTGCTGGCGCTGTAGCGGCCCTGGTTGCCGCGACCGGAGTTCGTACCCGGCCGCTCCGTGAAGTGCGGCAATGGGGATACCAACGGGTCGTCGCACAAAAAGCCGTCCTGCAATTCGACGCAGCACCGCCGCCCTTGGCCAAGCACGCTCGAACGGGCTGTGCATCGACTCTGGCTTTCGAATTCAGTCATGCCGGGCAACGCCTGGTCGTAAACTGCGGCGGCGCAGCCTGTGCGGGTGGGCTGATGCCGGTGCGGCTTGAGCAGGGCCTGCGTGCCACCGCGGCGCATTCGACCCTGGTTCTGGATGACGCCAATTCGACTGCTATTCTGATCAACGGCAAGATCGGCAACGGGGTGTCCGAAGTCGAGGTCGACCGCCGCGTCCTAAGCGGTGAGCGGCTGGCCGGTGCGACCCGGCTTGAGGCCAGCCACAATGGCTATGTCAGCCGTTTTGGTCTGACCCATCAGCGCATTCTGATCCTGCGCGATGACGGCACCGAACTGCGCGGCGAGGACTTGCTGGTTCCTGCCGGTAAAAAGGGCAAGAATGGCAAGGTCAGCTTTGCCATTCGGTTCCATATCGGTCCCGGGGTGGATGCCAGGCTCAGCGAGGATGGCCAGGGTGTTGGACTGGCCCTTCCGGACGGCACTTACTGGCAGTTCCGCGCCGCGGGTGGACAGGTCTCGGTCGAAGAGAGCATTTGGGCCGACGGACAGGGGCGCCCTCAGGCAATTCAGCAGATCGTCGTTTCAGGGTTGGTTTCGCGCGGCGGCGGGAACTTTGCCTGGCTGCTGAAGAAGATGGGGTAAGGCAACGGCCATAGGCCTCGTTCCGCTGCGGGGCGTAACGCTGCAATTCAGGACGTTCGCGCATGCGCCCAGCAGGTGCATCGCGGCGTTCCCAAGGATGAAGGATAGATTGGTGACCAACGTAACGATCCGCCGTGCTCTGCTTTCCGTTTCGGACAAGACCGGGTTGATGGAATTGGGGCAGGCGCTGGCCGCGTCCGGGGTGGAGCTGGTGTCGACCGGCGGAACGGCCAAGGCCCTGCGCGATGCCGGGCTGACCGTGATGGACATCTCGGAGCTCACCGGCTTTCCCGAAATGATGGACGGCCGGGTCAAGACCTTGCACCCCAAGGTCCACGGCGGTTTGTTGGCGGTGCGCGACAATCCGGAGCATGCCGCCGCCATGGCCGCGCACCAGATTGGCGCGATCGATCTGGTGGTGGTCAACCTCTATCCGTTCGAAGCGACCGTGGCCAAGGGTGCAGCCCGCGACGAGGTGATCGAGAATATCGACATCGGCGGCCCTTCGATGGTTCGTTCAGCCGCGAAGAACCATGCCTATGTAACGATTGTCACCGATCCGGCGGACTATGCCGGGTTGTTGGCGGAGTTGCAGAACAATGCCGGCGCGACCAGCTATTCATTCCGCAAGCTGATGGCTGCGCGCGCCTTTGCCGCAACAGCAGCCTATGACAGCATGATCAGCCAGTGGTTCGCCTTTGCCGATCAGCAGCAGATTTTTCCGGAGACGCTGGCGATCACCGCCACCCGCGCGGAAGAACTGCGCTATGGTGAAAACCCGCACCAGCGTGCGGCGCTTTATATCCCCAAGGGGCCGCATGGCCAGGGGATTGCCCAGGCCCGCCAGGTGCAGGGCAAGGAGCTGTCCTACAACAATTACAACGACGCTGACGCAGCGCTGGAGCTGTGTGCCGAATTCAAAGGGCAGGAGCCTGCCGTGGTCATCGTCAAGCACGCCAATCCATGCGGCGTAGCCCAGGGTGCCAGCTTGCTCGACGCCTGGCAGGGCGCGTTGCAGTGTGATGATGTATCCGCTTTTGGCGGGATCGTTGCGGTCAACGTTCCGCTTGACGGGCCGACGGCCGAAGCAATCTGCCAGATCTTTACCGAAGTCGTGGTTGCCCCAGATGCCGACGAGGCGGCCTTGGCCGCATTTTCGCGCAAGAAGAACCTGCGTCTGTTGCTGACCGGGGATCTGCCCGATCCGCGTCGCGGTGGTCTCGCGGTCAAGCCGATCACCGGGGGACTGTTGGTGCAGAGCCGCGACAATGGCGCGATCGGTCCAGCCGACCTGAAGGTCGTGACCAAGCGCGCGCCGACCGCACAGGAACTGAACGACTGCCTGTTCGCCTGGACCGTGGCACGGCACGTCAAGTCCAATGCCATCGTCTATGCCAAGGACGGGATCACAGCAGGGATCGGTGCGGGTCAGATGAACCGGCGTGACAGCTCGCGCATCGCGGCGATGAAAGCGGCCGAGGCCGCGGAAAAGTTTGGCTGGGCGCAGAGCCGCACGGTTGGCAGCGCGGTTGCTTCGGATGCGTTCTTCCCGTTTGCCGATGGTCTGCTGGCGGCAGCCGAGGCGGGCGCGACGGCGGTCATTCAACCGGGTGGTTCGATTCGAGACGAGGATGTGATCCAGGCGGCCGACGCTGCAGGCCTTGCCATGGTCTTTACCGGAATGCGGCACTTCCGGCACTGAGTTCCACTGTTCACCGCAACAAGCTTTCATCTCGTCGCGCTGTCGGCGGGATGAAAAGCATATTCACTGGACGCTAAGCGGTTCTTCTGCAGGAGAGCGTTCCGAAGTTAATCTTTCGACGAGTTGTCTTGTCCATGGGACTGTTCAAGCCTGACCTCTATCGTTCCTTTGTCATCGGTTTCGTGGCCGGTGCCGCGGTCTTGGCGGGCATCATGAGCTTGACCCGCGATAGCGCGATTGGCGAACGGGTCATTCCGGCGGCCAGCGCGGCGCCATCCTTGCCGGACCAGACCTTAGTCGATCCGGCGCCGCAGCCGCGCTAAGATTTGCGGACCGGGCTGGGGCTGACTATATTCAGCCCATGGCCACGGCGCATCATCATCATCACCATGAACCGACCGGGCAAAGCCTGGTTGAAGAAGCTGCCAAGGCGCTGATCGATTCCGGTGAGCAATGGACCGGCATGCGCGAGGAAGTGTTCGCTGCACTGGCCGCCCAGCCCCGTCCTGCGTCGGCTTACGATATTGCCGAAGCTGTTTCGCAGGCCCGGGGCAAGCGGGTCGCGGCAAATTCGGTCTATCGCATCCTTGACCTGTTCGTGGCGTCGAATCTGGCTCGCCGGATTGAAAGTGCGAATGCCTATATCGCCAATCCCCACCCCGGCTGCCGGCACGACTGCATTTTCCTGATCTGCGATTCCTGTGGCAGGGCTACCCACCTGGACGACGACGGCATGACCGGTGCCTTGATCGAAGCGGCGCGTGGCGCCGGTTTTGCCGATATCCGCCCCGTGGTCGAACTGCGCGGCATATGCAGGGCCTGCAGTTAAGCGGCCGCCGCGACCGCATTCTGCACTTTTGTGTTAATCGACTCCACGGAAACCAATGTGTAAGGCGTGCAGATGAGCAATACCCCGGCAACGCCGCTCCTCGACTCAGTCAATGTTCCCGCAGACCTGCGCCGGCTTGAGCCGGGCCAATTGCGGCAATTGGCGGATGAATTGCGTGCCGAAATGATCAGCGCGGTGGGAACGACCGGGGGGCACCTTGGGTCCGGATTGGGCGTGGTCGAGCTGACGGTCGCTATTCACTACGTCTTCAATACGCCGGACGACAAATTGATCTGGGACGTTGGCCACCAGGCCTATCCGCACAAGATCCTGACCGGCCGGCGCGACCGAATCCGCACGCTGCGGCAGGGCGGCGGTCTGTCCGGCTTCACCAAGCGCAGCGAGAGCGAGTACGATCCCTTTGGTGCGGCGCACAGCTCCACTTCGATTTCCGCAGCGCTCGGCTTTGCCATTGCCAACAAGCTGGCGAACCAAGCGGGCAAGGGCATCGCGGTGATCGGCGACGGCGCGATGAGCGCCGGGATGGCCTATGAGGCGATGAATAATGCTGCCGATGCCGGCAATCGTTTGGTCGTCATTCTGAATGACAACGACATGTCGATTGCTCCCCCGGTCGGCGGTCTTTCAGCCTATCTGGCGCGGCTGGTCTCGTCGCGGCCGTTCCTGTCGCTGCGCGAGATTGCCAAACGCCTGTCGCGCAAGTTGCCCGAACCATTGCATCGCGCGGCGAAGAAGACCGATGAATTTGCCCGCGGGATGGCCATGGGCGGGACCCTGTTCGAAGAACTTGGCTTTTATTACGTCGGCCCGATCGACGGGCACAACCTCGACCAGTTGATCCCGGTGTTGGAGAACGTCCGGGATGCGGCGGAAGGCCCGTGCCTGATCCATGTCGTGACGCAAAAGGGCAAGGGCTATGGCCCGGCCGAAGCAAGCGCGGACAAATACCACGGGGTTCAGAAATTCGACGTGGTTACAGGCGAACAGGTCAAGGCCCCGGCCAAGGCCCCGGCCTATCAGAACGTATTCGGCGAAACCTTGGCCAAGCTGGCTGACAGTGATCCGAAAATCTGCGCGATCACCGCTGCGATGCCAAGTGGCACCGGGGTCGACAAGTTCGCCAAGGCCCATCCCGACCGCTCGTTTGACGTCGGCATTGCCGAACAGCATGCGGTCACTTTCGCTGCCGGTTTGGCCGCACAGGGGATGCGTCCGTTCTGCGCGATCTATTCGACCTTCCTGCAGCGGGCCTATGACCAGGTGGTCCATGATGTCGCGATCCAGAACCTCCCGGTGCGTTTCGCGATCGACCGGGCTGGTCTGGTCGGGGCCGACGGCGCGACTCACGCGGGTTCATTCGACATCACCTACCTCGCCAGCCTGCCAAATATGGTGGTCATGGCGGCTGCGGACGAGGCCGAACTGGTCCACATGACCTATACCGCCGCGCTCCACGACAGCGGCCCGATTGCGTTCCGCTATCCGCGCGGCAACGGCGTGGGCGTGGCGCTTCCCGAAATCCCGCAGCAGCTGGAAATCGGCAAGGGCCGGGTTGTCCGCCAAGGTAGCAAGGTGGCGATTCTGTCGCTCGGCACGCGCCTGGCCGAAGCGCTCAAGGCGGCGGACCAACTGGAGGCGAAGGGCCTTTCCACCACCGTCGCCGACCTGCGCTTTGCCAAACCGCTCGATACCGATCTGATCCGCCAGTTGATGGCAACACACGAAGTGGTCGTGACGGTGGAAGAAGGCAGCATCGGCGGTCTCGGTGCGCACGTCCTGACCATGGCCAGCGACGAGGGGTTGACCGACGCGGGCCTGAAAATCCGTACCCTGCGCCTGCCTGACCTGTTCATCGACCATAACAGCCCGGATCAGCAGTACGACGAAGCCGGCCTGAATGCGCCCCAGATCGTGGATACCGTGCTCAAGGCGCTGCGCCACAATTCGGCCGGCGTGGCCGAGGCGCGGGCCTGATCCGGACTAACCCAGCCACCTCCAGATCCCGGCGGGCATCGCGATAAGCCAGCCGTGGGCCCAGGTCGCGCCGAGCCACAGGGCCGTTCCGCCCAGCCAGGGTACCAGCCCGGCTTGGCCGAGACCGGCGAGGCGCGGCCAGTAGCTGGTCTGCGCCTCCCATCCGCTCCATGCCGGGCCCATCAGCGCCTGTTTCTTGCGATCCTGGAGATGCGATCCGACCAGGGCGAGCAGCGCCATGGCGAGCGCCAGCACGATAACGCGCGGCGTGGGGCTGACCAGGACGTGCGCCGCGCTCCACAGCGTAAAGGACCACATCATCGGGTGCCGGGTGACGTGAAACACTCCATGCGGAGCCTTGGCTGCAAGCGCAGCCGCGTTGGTGGCAGGCAGAGCCGGATTACCGAGGAATGAACCGATCAGCAGGACCGATGCAATCAGCATCAGCACGGTCGCGGCAATCCAGGGAACTGGGGCAAGGCCGTCCCATTGCAGCGCGCCTGCCGGTGCGGCGCGAAACGCCAGGACCAGCCAGCCGAACGTGGCGAAGGCAACTAGTGAATAGAGTGCCTGAAAGCCCTTCTCTCCCGCCAGCCTGACAAGCGGTGCGCGCAAGGGGTGGGACAGGGCGAAGTGGGTGCCGACAAAGGCCGCTGCGGCAGCGACGAGTCCAGCCAATGCGTCAGTCATACAAGATACCCCATGTTGACGGCGTCAACATGGGGTATCACATTGCCTTGCAGTTGCAAGTCGAGATTGGAATTGATCCAGTCTTACCAGTTATACGCCTTGGGCAGGGCGCCATCGCCTGGGTTCAGATATCGGTCGCGCAGCTGGGTTTGGTGGCTCTTGAGCGACTGTTCGACCCCGTCGATATAGACCTTGCTCACCCCGGAAGTGACTTCCAGTGGATCGCCATCCCAGATCACCACGTCGCCAGCCCGGCCCGGACGCAGCGAACCGAACCGGTCGCCCATGCCCAATGCCTCTGCCGGAGCGGAGGTGATGGCCGCAAAGGCCTGGTTCCAGCTCAGGCCGCTGGCCCCCGGGACCTTGGTCAGCGAAACCAGGTTCCCGGCATATTGCGGCGCATAGCGGGGCTGGTCGAAGAAGGCGCCAAGCGCGACCTTCACCCCGGCTGCCTTCATCCGTCCGACATTCGACTGGGTCGCGCCAAGCTTTTCGAAACTGCCGGGCAAGTCGGTCAGCGGCGTGGCGAAGACCGGCACCCCGGCCTTCGCTAGTTCGCTGGCGACCATCCAGCCTTCGGTCGCGCCGACGATTGCCAGCTTGATCAGCGGAAACTCCTTGCGCAGCCCCAGGACCATGCGGATGTCGGCGACGCGCTCGACATGGACGTAAAGCGGCTGACGCCCGGTGACGACCGGGATCAACGCCTGAGCATCGCGGCGGTTGAGCATCACGTCGTCGCGGCGCGGTCCGGCGGGGGCCAGCGCCAGTTCCTTTGCTTCGAGCAGGGCATTGTGCAGTTCGGCCCAGGCAGCGACGCGGCTGCCCCCGGCCCGTGCAGCCCCGGTTTCGCCAAGCTCGACATATTGGAACGCGCGTGCCGCCACGACCGGATCGGGATCACCGCCGAGGTCGATTATCGCGCCTTGGCCGCCGAAGATCTCAGTGGTGCCGATCGGAGCGATAGCGGCGCGGGTGACGCCGCCAGCGCGACTGACCTTGATGTGCTGCGCATCGGGGTTGATTGCATAACTAATGTCGAGGCTGGCGCTGAACGGATTCTTGTCGGCATCCGTGTCGTTGCTGTCATCAACTGCTTCGACATCGTAGAGGCCGATATCGGTGACCGCCACGACCAGGCCGGGCGTGACCCACTTTCCTTTGGCATCGACGGTTGGGATGCCTGCCGGAACCACGACATCGCGGCCGGCCGCAGTGACCTTGCCGTTCTGAACCAGGACAGTACCACCCTCGATCGGGTCTGAACCGTCCCCGATGACGACCTTGCCGCCAGTGATGGCGACGGTCTGGGCGAGCGCGGGCGCGGCAGTGCAGGCAAGCAATGCGGCAAGCGCCGCAGTCAGGCGGCGGGCGCTCATTTCACGTCTCCTTCACCGGGTTGGCCAAGCTCGAAGTCACTCACCGCGCGGCGCTTGCGATCGGCGGCGTCGAACAGCAGCGCGCCATCGACCCAGACCTTTTCCGGGCGAGAATAGACCGAAAGCGGATTACCGTTCCACAGCACCACGTCACCCGCCTTGCCCGCTTCGAGGCTACCGGTCAGCTTGTCGATACCGATGGCCTTGGCCGGGTTGAGCGTGAGCCAGCGGATAACTTCAGCGTCGGACACGTCGACGCCGATGCGGTGGGCATCGCCCTGGGCCTTGGCCGCTTCCTGGTTGAGCCGCTGGATGCCGTTTTCGTCATCGGAATGGATCACCACACAGGCGCCGGCCTTTTGCAGGATGCCTGCGTTCTCGGGGATCCCGTCATAGGCCTCCATCTTGAAGCCCCACCAGTCAGCCCAGATCGCGCTGCAGGTGCCCGCCGCAGCCAGCATGTCACCGATCTTGTATGCCTCTACCGCATGGTGAAACGTGCTGACCTTGTAGCCGAATTCCTTGGCCATATCGAGCACGATGGCCATTTCATCGGCACGATAGCAGTGGTTCTGGACCAGGATCTCTCCATCCAGCACGCCAGCGAGGGTTTCCATCGCCAGATCGCGGCTCTCCAGCTTTCCGGCATCGCGCTTGTAGCGGTATTCCTGCGCCTTGATCCAGGTTTCACGGTTGACCGCAAGGTTGCCCATGCGGGTCGAGGGCATCCGGCCCTTCGCGCCGTAAACGCGTTTCGGATTTTCACCGCAGGCCATCTTCAGGCTGTAGGGAGCCCCGGGGTACTTCATGCCTTGCATGGTGCGCGCCGGCACGTTCTTGAGGACAACGCCGCGTCCACCCATCAGATTCGCCGAACCGGGGAGGACTAGAAGAGAGGTCACGCCGCCATTGGCCATGGCGCGGGTGAAGCCCGGATCCTGGGGCCAGACCGAGTGTTCTGCCCAGACTTGCGGTGTGGTCGGCGCAGTGGCCTCATTGCCGTCGGAATGCGCAGCAACGCCGGGGCTGGGATAGTCGCCCAGGTGGCTGTGCGCGTCGATAATGCCGGGCGTGACGAACTTGCCGGTGCCATCGATCCGTACCGCATCGCTCGGAACATCAAGCGCGGCAGCGTTGTCGGCCACCGCTGCGATCTTGCCATCGCGGATCAGCACGGCGCCGCGCTCAATCCTGTGGCCCGCACCGTCGAATACGGTCGCGCCGGTGATCAGCGTGGTGTGCGAAGGATAAGGGCGATAGCTTGACGGATAGGGATCCTTATTGAAATCCCGCGCCGCCTTCACCGCCGCGCTTTCTTCCTTCTTCTTGTCCTTGGCCAGACCTGGTCCGGTGCCACCCAGCACCAGTGCACAGGCCGCGGCCCCGATCAGCGTACGGCGTAGCCCCCGCATTGCACTTACTCCCTTGATGGTACGATTTTTGTTTAGCGGTCCTCGAGCGTGTCGAGGTGCATCCATTTCTTCACGATCTGCGATAGCAACAGAACAATGATCGCTGCCCCGATCGAAATCCAGCCGAACAGCTGGTAGATTTCGAGCAGCTTTTCCTTGCTCATTTCGCCGCCGTGACCGCCGGTTGCTTCACCGATCTTGCCCGCGACGAAATTGCCGACTGCGGTCATGTAGAACCACGCCCCCATGATCAGCGAGGCGAGATAGGTCGGAGCAAGCCGGTTCATCGCGGAGAGTCCGACCGGAGACAGGCACAACTCACCAGTGGTCGCCAGCAGGTAATAGAGGAATACGAACAGGACCGGAGTCATGGCCGCCACGCCGAACGCCTCGGCGCCCCAGACCAGCACCAGGTTAGCCAAGCCCATCTGGGCTAGGGCGAGACCGAACTTGGCCGGGGCGGACGGCTCTTTGCCGCGCCGCCCGAGCCATTGCCACAGGCCAGCAAAAAGCGGGGCGAGCAGAATGATATAGATCGGGTTGATCGACTGGAACAGCGAAGCCGGGGTTGCACCGCGATCGACATAGCGGTCGGTGAACAGGCTCATCGATCCGCCCGCCTGTTCGAACAATCCCCAGAACAGCGGATTAAGACTGATCAGAAACAGGATCGCGAACATGCGCTCGCGCGGTTCCTTGGGCAGTTTGAAAGTCTCATAAAGGACATAACCGAGCAGGGCGACGCCCGACACGATCAGCAGGTTCTGGATCACGCTCTGATACTGGATCAGGAACCAGATCACGCCGACCGACGCGACGCCGATCGCATAGAGCATCGTCTCGGTCGACTTGCCGAGCGGTCGGGGTGCTTCGCCCGCGCCGTTCAGCACGCCCTTGCCCAGGACGAAAACAATCAGGCCAAGCAGCATGCCTATGCCAGCCAGGCCGAAGCCGTAACCCCAGCCGATCGTCTCGCCCAGATAGCCGACCAGGATCGTGCCCAAGGCTGCGCCAACATTGATGCCCATGTAGAAGATCGTATAGGCCCCGTCGCGGCGGACATCGGTCAGTTTGTAGAGCTGCCCGACCATGACCGAGATGTTGGCCTTGAGGAAGCCCGAGCCAACGATGATGAAGGCCAGGGCTGCCCAGAATACGTTGATCGCAGGATCGGCTTGTCCGCCGGTTCCCTCGACCGCCATCAGGCTGTGGCCGATCGCCAGCAGTAGTCCACCGAACAGGACCGCCTTGCGCTGGCCGAGATAACGGTCGGCCAGATAGCCGCCCAGCACCGGAGTGATGTAGACCAGGCTGGCATAGGCACCATAGATCAGGTTGGCCTTGCCGTCGCTGAACAGCCAGTGCTTGGTCAGATAGAAGATCAGCAGCGCCCGCATGCCGTAATAGGAGAAGCGCTCCCACATTTCGGCAAAGAACAGCATGTACAGGCCCTTGGGGTGGCCTGCGAATTCCGGTTCCTTCTGGACCGCAATCTTGGCGCCGACGGCAAGGAACGCACCCAGCACGATGACCGCAATCAGCGCGATCCAATCGGCTTCGTTCCACAAGCCCATGTCTTTCATCAACAGCTCCCGAGAATATTGTGCGCGATGCTTGGTCAGCACCCACGAATATGGTGCCGAGACTACCGGGGATTTCCCCGGTGTGAAGTGAAATTCGTCACGATTGTTTCATTGTTGCGCTGTTGGCGGCCAGACGACGCTGCGCTCGGCCTTGCGTGCAGCGCTGTATTATGGCAGTGCTGCACCCATGGCCGACAACAGCAAACCCGTTTATCTCAAACTTCGCGACAAGATTGCCGATGCAATTATCGACGGGACCTACCCGGAAGGCACAATGCTGCCTTCCGTCCGGGCTTTTGCTGCGGATCAAGGTGCCAATCCGCTGACAGTGGCCAAGGCCTATCAGCAATTCCAGCTGGATGGGCTGGTAGAAGTGCAACGCGGCGTGGGCATGTTTGTCGCACGCGGCGCTGCAGACAAACTGCGCAGCAGTGAACGGGACCAGTTCCTTTCGGTTGAATGGCCGAGGATCCGGCGACGGATCGAGCGACTAGGTATCGCTCCGGAACAACTTCTCGCCGGAATTTCCTAGCTTTGGCACTATTTGGCAATTGATAATCCGTTTTGGATTTGTCACAACGCCTGCGTGCAGTGCTGCTTGTACCGGGTCGGAAGCCGTACCGCGCTTTTATCCATGTGATGGGCAGGACCGTATCCTCGGTCCATGAAAGGCGTGTGTAATGATCCGTTCCGAACTCGTGTCCGCGATTGCGCGGGAAAACCCCGGTTTGCGTGCTGAAGAAGTCAAAAAGATCGTCTCGACGTTCTTTGACGAAATTGGCCAGAAGCTTGCTTCCGGCGGCCGCGTCGAATTGCGCGGCTTTGGCGCTTTTTCGACCCGCGCACGCGATCCCCGCAAGGGCCGCAATCCCCGCACCGGCGACACGGTCAGTGTTCCGGGAAAGCGCGTTCCTTACTTCAAGCCGGGCAAGGGAATGCGCGCCCGTCTGAACGCCGACTAATCACCTCGTCACCCTGGCGACGGCCACGAAGGGCCCGCATTGCTGGATCAGGCCTGCGCCTGGGCAGCGCTGCGGGCCTTTTCCATTGGGGCTGGAAAGCCCAGTCTCATCGCCCTATGGAAAAGCGCGCGGCGGACGTGGCGGAATGGTAGACGCCGGGGACTTAAAATCCCCTGATCTCTGATCGTGTGGGTTCGAGTCCCACCGTCCGCACCAGAATTGCTACCAGTTTGGCAATTTCGCAGCCGGGTTGTCTCAGGCTGCAGAGGCGCGTCCTGCTCGATTGGCCAGGGGGCGCAGCGCTTCCACCCGGAGCGGTGAGCTGCCGGGGGTATCGCGGGTCCTCGCATCGCGCGGTCAGAATTTCTCCAGCGTCACTTCCATCTTGCGGAAGCCATGGACGAAATTGGCGCGGACCCGTTCGACTTTGCCGGTGATGTTCACCCGCATGCGTCGTTTGTGCATTTCTTCCATCAGGATCTTGAGCTGCAGCTCGGCCAGGCGAGCCCCGACGCAGCGGTGGATGCCATAGCCGAACGACAGATGGCGGCGGGCATTGTCGCGGTCGAGGATGACCTTGTCCGGATCGCTGAACACTTCCTCGTCCCGATTGGCGGAAATGTACCACAGAACCAGCTTGTCGCCCTTCTTGATCTGGTGGCCGAACAATTCCGCATCGGCGGTTGCGGTACGGCGCATGTGGGCCAGCGGGGTCTGGAACCGGATCATTTCCTGAACCGCATTGGGAATGATGCTGGTATCCGCTTCGAACTTGGCGCGCTGGTCCGGGAAGGTGTGCAGTGCATGGATGATGCCCGACATGGTGTTGCGGGTGGTATCGTTGCCGCCGACGATCAGCAGGATCAGATTGCCCATGAATTCCTGCGGGCTCATCTGGTTCATGGCATCCGAATGGATCATCATCGAGATCAGGTCGCGGCTGGGGGGCTTGCCCATGCGGTCGATCCACAGCGACTGGAAATACTTTGCCATCTCCTGGAAGATTTCCCACCGCGTCTCGGTAAGTTCGCGGGCAAAGCTCAATTCGACATCGCCGGCCCAGTCCGACCAGAAAGTCAGCAGGCGGCGGTCTTCCCACGGGAAGCCGAATAGGATCGCCAGCATTCCGGTGGTCAGTTCGACCGATACCTTGTCGACCCAGTCGAACTGCTCGCCAAAGGGCAGGGTGTCGAGCGTAGCCGCAGTGCGGGCGCGCACTTCTTCGGCCATCTTTTCGATTTCACCCGGAGTGAAGGCCGGGGCCACCGTGCGGCGCTGACCGGTATGTTCGGGCCGGTCCATCGCGATGAACATCGGCAGGCGGCGCTCGGCCAGTTGCTCTTCGGTCACGTCCTTGGGCGGTTCGGTGATCGTGATTCCGCCGTACTGCCAGGACGAGGAATAGAGTTCGGGCAGCGCCTCGACATGCTGGATCGCTTTGGAGCTTACGATGTTCCAGTACGGCCCATAGGGCGATTCGGGCACATAGTTGACCGGCTCCTTGGCCCGCATTTCGGCAAAGATCGGCTGCCAGCGGTCCTCCACATAGATGTCCGATCGCGACACGTCCCATGGATGGGTGTGCTTGGGCAGTTCCTGGCCATGCTCCTTCAGCCAGCCTTCGAAGGCTTCGGTCGCGGTCGGGGAAGTACGGTAGATGAATTTTTCCGGACTGGCTGCCTGGGTGGCCATCGTATCTCTCTCCAAAAACCGCATCTTGGCCGATGCGTTGCTTGGAAAGACTTATCCGGTGCAACTTACCGAAATGTCAATAGGACCTCGGTGAACTGCAGGACACGTCAGTCAGGTAGCGGAGCGGCGGAACCAGAACCGTCTTGCGCCGCTCGCCGGGCCGCTTTTCATCACCCGGGTTCGGAACATCGCCGCGCCCAGCCGCACGAACAGCGCCACGCAAAGGACCTGCCAGCCGATGGTCAATGCATGGACCAGCAGCCCTTCGTGCTGCGCTGCCTTGGCCAGCATCATGAACGGCGAGGAGAAGGGGACCGCCATCGCGGCCGTTTCGAGCCATGATCCGGGACGTGCCATGGCGTACCCGGCAAAAAAGAAGTTCAGCAGTTGCAGCATGGTGACGGGCATCGACAGCGTCTGGACTTCGCGCACCGTCGTGGCGAGCGAACCGATCGCCAGGAATACCGAGCCGAGCAGGAGATAGCCGAGCGAGAAATAGACCACGCCCAGCAGCAGGAAAGCGGGCCAGCCGACCGCCGGATCGGCATAGTCCGACAGGCTGTGACCAGCTGCCCACCAGGCCGCCCCGCCCACCGTGGCCCATACGGTGATCCCTACCCAGGACACCGCCAGCATGGCGAACAGCTTGCCCAGGAAGACTGCATCCATCGGAATTGCCGCGGCAAGGACTTCGATAATCTTGTTGCTCTTTTCTTCAACCAGGTTGGACAGGACCATTCCGGCCAGCAACATCGTCAGCAGGAACAGCACCGTCTGGCCGATCTGGGCGGTGAGCAGCCGCGACCGGGTTTGGTCCGCCCGGGACGTGGCAATGCTGTTCAATTCCACGCCTGGGAATACCTTGGGCCCATTGCCTGCTGCCGATGCGGCGATCAGCGCGACGCGGCCTTGCCAGCTTTCGATCCGGTCGCTTGGTCCTGTCAGTCGCGGCGCACCGGGCGAACCGCTGACGACTGCAGCAAGGTTGGCGGTGTTGGACCCCATGGCGGTGGCCGGATCGAATTGCTCCCCCGGGGCGATCGTGCGGATCACGACCATGTCCGGTATCGTTTCACCTACCTCGCGGACAAGACGCTGCTGTGCCGCAACCATGGCTGCGTTGTCGCTCGCGCTCATCGCCACGCCCAGAACCGGACGCTCCATGCTGTCCTTCACCTGCTCTCCCACCCCGCCGGCCAGAGCACCAACCACGAAGGGGAAAAGGGGGCCGAGCAGAAAGAATATGAAGCTGCGCGAAAACAGGATGGCCGTGAAGTCGCGGCGGGCAATGACAAACGCTGCCGACAAGATCGACAGTCGACCGATGCGGTTGGGTCCGCTCATCGCCGCTCCTCCTCTTTTTCCTGTTCGAGCGCGTGTGCGGCGGCCTCCCCGGCGATTGCGACGAAGGCATCGTGCAGGCCGGCGCGCTCGATCGATAGCGAAAGGATCCCTGCTTCGCCTTCGATCAGCGCGCGGAGCAAGGGTTCGATCCCGCTTTTCGGTAAAGCGAACAGCCAGAAATTGCCCTCGCTGCACGCATCTTCGGGCAGCGCTTTGCGCCATGGCCCATCCTGCGCCCGGGTCTCCAGGCGGACCTGCGGCCGGATCCGGTCACGGGCCAGGTCGACAGGTCCGGCAAACGGCACCTTGCCGCCTGCAATGATCGCCACCTCGTCGCACAGCCGTTCGGCGTGGGCAATCACATGGGTCGAAAAGATTACCGTCGTCCCGCCCTGCGCCAGATTTCGAATCATTTTCTCGAGCTTGCCCTGGTTAAGCGCATCAAGGCCGGAAAAGGGTTCGTCGAAAATCACCAGCCGCGGCTTATGCACCAGCGTGCCGAGCAACTGGACCTGTTGCGCCATGCCCTTGGACAGCTGCCGGATCTGGCGGTCGATGGCATAGCCAAGGCCATGTTCCTCGAGCAGCGCCTTGCCGCGCTTGCGTCCTTCGCGCAGCGGCAAGCCGCGCAACGCGCCAAGAAAGGCGATCGCCTCATAGGCTTTCATCGCGGGGTAGAGGCCGCGCTCTTCGGGCAGATAACCGATAGTATGGGCCACTTCATGCGGGCGCTCGGTCCCCAGCACCCGGCGCAGGCCCTCGTCCGGATCGATGATCCCCAGCAGCATGCGCAATGTGGTGGTTTTTCCTGCGCCATTCGGGCCAAGGATGCCGTAGATCGAACCTTCCGGGACAGCCAGATCGACCCCGTCGACGGCCGTAAATTTATCGAACCGTTTGACCAGACCGTGGGCCTCGATTGCCAGCGGCCTTGATTCTTTGCCGCCTGCGTTGCTCGTCATCGGTCCATCGCTTAGTTTGATCATTGCCGCCCAATATGGAGCGGAAATGAACAGGAGCAACAGTAACTTTGGTTAAAACCGTTGCGATACAATCGCTCAAACAGGATTTGCTGGTCGAGGCACGGCGGCTGGGCTTTGTCGCCTGCGGGATTGCCGCGGCGGCGGAGGATCCGGTGCGGGCCGCGCGGCTCGAACAGTGGCTTGGCGAAGGACATCACGGCGGCATGGAGTGGATGGAAAGCCGCGCGGATCACCGTCGTAGTCCGCAGGGCCTGTGGCCCGAGGCGCGCAGCGTTATTGCCCTGGGGATGAGCTATGCGCCGGCTGCCGATCCTTTGGCTCTGGCGGCGTGTCGGGACCGAGCGCGCATCTCGGTCTATGCGCAAGGTGGGGATTACCACGATACGGTCAAGAAGGCGTTGAAAGCACTGGCTCGCTGGTTGGTGGCTGAAACCGAGACGCGCGGTCTGGGTGAGATCGGGGTCAAGGTGTTCGTCGACACGGCTCCGGTCATGGAAAAGCCCCTGGGTGAAGCGGCGGGTCTTGGCTGGCAGGGCAAGCATACCAATCTGGTCAGCCGGGAGCATGGCTCGTGGCTGTTTCTGGGTGCGATCTACACGACTTTGGAATTTGAACCCGACCAGGCCGGGCGCAACCGTTGCGGTTCGTGCTCGGCTTGCCAGGATGCCTGCCCGACGCAGGCCTTCCCCGCGCCCTTCCGGCTCGATGCGCGACGCTGCATTTCCTATCTGACCATCGAATTGAAGGACGCGATCCCTCACGAGTTCCGCAAGGCGCTCGGCAACCGGATCTATGGCTGCGACGATTGCCTGGCGGTCTGCCCATGGAACAAATTTGCCTCCAGCGCCCACGCGATGAAGGCGTTCCTGCCGCGCGCGGAGTTGACGGCCCCGCGTCTTGCCGAACTGCTGGCGCTGGACGATGCGGGTTTCCGCAAGCTGTTTTCCGGTTCGCCCATCAAGCGGATCGGACGCAACCGGTTTGTCCGTAACTGCCTTTACGCCGCCGGCAACAGCGGCGATCCTGCCCTGATCGGGTCGGTTGAAGCTCTGCTTGGCGATCCCGATCCGGTGGTGGCCGAAGCCGCTAGCTGGGCGCTGGGGGAGCTCGGGGCAACCGCTTCCTAGCGGCTCAGCAGGTTGCGCGCCTGGCTGGCCAATTGCGCCAGCATCGCCGGAGCGACCGGCACCGCTGCCTGCGCGCGCGTGATCACCCGGCGGAACTGGGTGATGCCATCGGCTTGCTTTTCCGCCCATTGCGCCACGGCCGTTGCCGCATCGCGGTTCTTGTCCATCCGCCGGCGCAGGAATTCCAGTCGCATTTGCTGAAAGTCGCGGGCCAGGCCATTGACCAGCAAGCGCTCCCACGGATCGGAAGGACTCATCCGGGCAGCTGACTGTTGCGCCCAGTCCAGCCCCATGCGGGCTCCCAGATCGGCAAAAGCGGCAGTGATTTCACGCGCTGGCGCGCCGCTGTCGCGGGCCAATTGGGCAAGGCCGACCGACCCGTCGAGGTCCTGCAACCTGACGACCAGGGCCGCTTCGCCCTCGGGCGCTCCTGCAGCAGCCAATTGCGCGCGCATGCGTTCGGACTGGCTGCGCACTTCGCCGGAGAACAGGCTTTCGACGTCACGGCTCAGGTCGTTCACGCCGCCTTGCAGCTCGGCGACAAGCGTGGAGGGCGTGCAAGTATGTCCTCCGACCCGCAGCAGGTCGGCAATATGGTCGGCCAGAGCGGCTGCCGCACGATTGAACAGCGTGATGCGTGCGGTTTCGCTCATCTCCGCGGTTTCCAGGCGCTGCCAGGTTTCGGCCATGCCCAGCAGCCGCTCGGCCGCGACGAAGGCGGCGGCGACCTGGGCCAGGCTGGCGCCTTCCTCTTCCGCCAGTTCGAACGGATGGATCAGGCCCATTCGGTTGACCAGCCGATTGGCCAGCTTGGTCGCGATGATTTCGCGGCGCAGGCGGTGGCCCAGGATGTCCTGCTTGAAGGTGCCGCGCATCGGTTCCGGGAAAGCGCGGAGCAATTCGTCAACCAGTCCCGGATCGTCGGGCAGAGCTGAATCCTCGATCGCAGCCTGTAATGCCAGCTTGCCGCTCGACAGTAGCACGGCCAGTTCCGGACGGGTCAGACCCCGGCCATCGGCAGCGCGGCGGGTATAGACTTCGGCCTCGGCCAGGCCTTCGGTCTTGCGGTCGAGCTGCCCGGCGCCTTCCAGCGTTTCGATCAGGCGCAGGTGCGATGCCGTTGCCTTGGCGCCGTCGGCTTCGGCAATCGACAGCGCTAATGCTTGCAGCCGGTTGTCTTCCAGCACGAGCGCCGCCACTTCATCGGTCATTTCGGCGAGCAGCTTGACGCGGTCATCTTCGCTTACGCGGCCCGCGCGCTTGGCGCCAGCCAGCGCGATCTTGATGTTGACTTCATTGTCCGAGCAATCGACCCCGGCGGAATTGTCGATGAAGTCGGTGTTGATGCGCCCGCCGCGCAATGCGAACTCGATGCGTCCGGCCTGGGTGCAACCCAGGTTGGCGCCTTCGCCAATCACCCGGGCGCGAACATCGGCGCCGTCGATGCGCAGCGCGTCATTCGCGGGATCGCCGACCGCCACGTTGTTTTCGGCGCTGCTCTTCACATAGGTCCCGATCCCGCCAAACCACAGCAGATCAACCTCGCTCTTGAGGATTGCGGTAATCAGGCTCTCTGGATCGATCGTTTCGGCTTCGAGCCCCAGCATCGTGCGGACCTCGGCGCTCAGCGGGATTTCCTTGGCACTGCGCGGGTACACCCCGCCGCCCTGGCTGATCAGGCCGGGGTCATAGTCTTCCCAGCTTGACCGCGGCAGGGCGAACATCCGCGCACGCTCGGCCCAGCTCTTGGCCGGATCGGGATTGGGATCGAGGAAAATGTGGCGGTGGTCGAATGCGGCCACCAGCAGAATCGCCTTGCTCAACAACATGCCGTTGCCAAACACGTCGCCCGACATGTCGCCGCAGCCCGCAACGCGGACCGGTTCGCTTTGCACGTCGACGCCCAGTTCGAGGAAGTGGCGGCGGACCGACAGCCATGCACCGCGCGCGGTGATGCCCATGGCCTTGTGGTCATAGCCCTTCGATCCGCCGCTGGCGAAAGCGTCGTCCAGCCAGAAGTCGTGCTCTTCGGCAATGGCATTGGCGGTGTCAGAGAAGGTTGCCGTGCCCTTGTCGGCAGCGACAACGAAATAGGGGTCTTCGCCATCGCGGATGACGACGCGGGCCGGGTGGACCACCTTGCCTGCGACGATGTTGTCGGTGATCGACAACAGGGTGCGGATGAACAGCTTGTAGCTTTCCTTGCCCTCGGCCAGCCAGCCATCGCGATCGCGCGCCGGATCGGGCAGCTGCTTGGGGTAGAACCCGCCCTTGGCTCCGGCCGGGACGATGACGGCATTCTTGACCTTCTGTGCCTTCATCAGGCCCAGGATCTCGGTGCGGAAGTCGTCGCGCCGGTCGGACCAGCGCAGGCCGCCGCGCGCCACCGGGCCAGAGCGCAGATGGATGCCCTCCACGCGCCGCGAATAGACGAAGATTTCGCGCCACGGCAGCGGCTTGGGCAGGCCCGGGACGAGCGCTGAATCGAGCTTGAAAGCCAGGGCTTCCTGGCCTGCCCGGGCAAAGGCATTGGTGCGCAGGCAAGCTTCGACCACGGCGCGGAACTGGCGCAGCAGACGGTCGTCGTTGATCGCCTTGACCTGCGCCAGCCCGGCGCGGATCGCCTCTTGCGCTTCGGCTTCGGCCTTGCTGCGGTCGCCCTTGAACTGAGGATCATGGCGCGCGACGAACAGGGCGACCAGGGCGCGGGTCACCCCCGGTGCGTTCTGTAGCGCATCGACCGCAGTGGGAACCGAATAGTTCAATCCAGCCTGGCGCAGATAACGATACCAGGCGCGCAGCCAGTCGGCCTCGCCGGCGCTGAGCGCCACGGCCGAGATCAGGCGGTTGAACGGATCGTCTTCCGCCGCGCCGTTCAGGACATTGCCCAGCGCGGCTTCGATTGCCTCGGCCCGCTGCATCAGCGCGGCGGGGTCCAGACCGTGTGGAGCGGTCAGCAGAAAGTCGTGGATCGTGCCCAGCTTTCCGCCATCAAGCTCGGTCGGAATGTCCTCGATCACGCGGAAGCCGAAGTTTTCGAGGGCCGGAACCACGTCGGACAGGGCAAGCGCGCCGGTGCGCTGATACAGTTTGAGCCGCAGGAGCTCGGGGGCATCGCCCGGCATCAGGTGGAGGCGTACGCCCCGCTGCAGGCCGGTTTCTCCTTCACCCGCAAGTCGGCGCAGGCGGCCAATGTCGACCGCGGCTTCGCTGGCACCGTAATCGTTGCGGTAAGCGAGCGGGAAGGCATCGGCATAGCGATGGGCCAAGGCAGCGGCACGCGACGGCTCCTCGCTCGCAGCGATCTCCGCCTCGACCGCGTCGGACCAGCCGCGCAGCATCGCGGCAAGCCGTGCATCAAGCGCCGCTTCATCTGGTAGGTGCGCCATTTCGGGCAGGTCGAGGACCACTCGGATCAGCGCCAGCTGCCCTTCGATCTCGGTACTCCAGTCGAGCACTGGCGCGCCCGATGCTTCTACCAACATGGACTGAACCTGGATGCGGGTCGCCGTCGACATGGCATCACGGGGAATCCAGACGAAGGCAAACAGGTGTCGTTGCAGCGGCGCGCAGACCAGAGCCAGCTTGGGCCGGGGCCGGTCGGTCAGGCTCATCGTTGCCGTGGCCAGCCGTTCGACATCGGCCTCGGCAAAGCTGACCAGCAGGTCGTGCGGCAGGGTCGTCAGGGCGTGAACGAGAGCCTTGCCAGCATGCCCCTGAGCGGAAAAGCCAAAGCGCTTGATCAGATCGGCAAGATTGGAGCGCAGGCGCGGGACCTGGGTGGGCGAGGCGGCGAGCGCCGCGCTCGTCCAGATTCCGGCGTGGACCGACAGGGCGGTAAGCTGACCCTTCTCGATCACCGGCAGGATGAACAGGTCGAGCGGGGTGCGGCGGTGCACCTTGCTGGCCTGGTTCGACTTGACCACCAGCGGCACCCGCGCGCCCTTGTGGTCTTCGAACCAGGCAAAGGCCCGCTCGTACGAAATCGGCCCAAGCAAGGCCTTGGCGCTCTTGCGACAGATGCCCAGCGCACCGCTCTGGCTGCCGTCGCGGTGGCGCGTGACATGGCCGAGCTGGGTGAGCATGCCATCCTTGAACCAGCGCAGCAGCGCGGCCCCTTCGCTATCCGGGCAGCTTTCGGCGTCATCCGCCATGACCTGCTGCATCCGGGGCCAGTCCTGAACTGCAGCACGAACGTCGGCCAAGGTGGCTTCCAATGCGCGTTCCAGTTCGCGGCGCTGGCGCGCATCGGCGCGGCTGGTTTCGACATAGACCATCGATTCGCGCTTTTCGCCCGCAGCTTCGCCCGCAACGATCTCGACCAGGCGGCCCTGTTCGTCGCGGCGCACCGGAATGACCGGGTGGATCAAGCGGTCGATCGCGAGGCCGTGGGCGGCGATGGTCGAAGCGATCGAATCGACCAGGAAGGGCATGTCGTCGTTGATCAGGGCGAGGCGCATGAAGCGTTCGCCGGCCGGTCCCGCGACGGATTCGATCTTGATGGCCGGTTCACCGGCTTCGCGCGCGCTCGCCGCCATCGCGGTGAAGGCGGCCACATGCTCCAGACCGTCGCCGGTAAATGGCGCATCGCCAGGCAGGATCGCGTCCGCAAGGCGCTCCGCCAGAACCATGGAAAGGGAACTTGCCGGGGCGGGCTTCGAACTCATCGCTTCTGGCTCCTCGGCGGCGAGAGCCGCCATTCCTGCGTGTTATATTATTGCTATCATGCGTAGCAATTTTTCACACCCTAGGACAAACTGGTCACAGCCGCAACTACTTTGCCCCTACGGAATTAAGCTTAAGCCACGGCTTTTACCGTTAATTCGAGGGAGCGGCGCCGCATCGCGGGATCATAGGTTGCCCCCGACACGATAATCTCGTCCGCGCCGGTTCGTTCCAGGAAACGGTGCAGGTCGGCGCGGACCTTTTCGGGGCCGCCGACCGCGCTGGCCTGGCGCATATGCTCAAGCATGGCGAGCATGCTGGGCGGCAAGCTTTGCCGATAGCCCGGCACCGGCGGTTTCAGCCGCCCCGGAGTGCCGCTGCGCAGGGCCACAAAACTCTGGTCCATCGAGGTGCCCAGGAGGGCCGCCTCTTCATCGTCTTCTGCCGCGATCACGGTCATCGCCGCCATGACGTGGGGCTTGTCGAGCCATTGTGATGGGCGGAACTGCTTGCGGTAAAGGTCTAGCGCCTGGTCCAGATAGTCCGGCGCAAAGTGCGAGGCGAAGGCATAGGGCATACCCAGGGCTGCGGCGAGCTGCGCCCCGAACAGGCTGGAGCCGAGAATCCACATTTCCACCTGCGCGCCAAAACCCGGGGTCGCGCGGATCTGCAGCTCCGGCTGACCGGTAAACAGCGCCCGCAGCTCGACCACATCCTGCGGGAAATATTCCGCAGCCCGGCTCAGATCCTTGCGAAGGGCCTGGCCAAACCGGGCATCTGCCCCGGGCGCGCGGCCCAGGCCCAGGTCAATGCGCCCGGGAAACAGCGCGTCGAGCGTGCCGAACTGCTCGGCAATAACGAAGGGATTGTGGTTTGGCAGCATGATCCCGCCCGAACCGATCCGGATCGACTTGGTCGCCTGGCCGATATGGGCCAGGACCACCGAAGCCGCGCCGCCCGCGACCCCATCCATCGCATGATGTTCGGCCACCCAGAACCGCTTGTAGCCGGCGGATTCGGCAGTCTGCGCAAGCGCCGCCGCGTCCTGCAGGGCTTCGGCCACCGTGCCGCCTTCGCGCACGGTAACCAGATCAAGTACGGATAGTTGAATCATTAAAGCACCACGGATTCGTCATTGCGAGCGCAGCGAAGCAATCTAGGGCGGTTTGCGCAACCCTGGACTGCTTCGCTGCGCTCGCAGTGACGACGACAAGGTTGGGCAACCTATTTCCCCAGCTGGTCGAGATAACCCTGTGCGGTCTGGGCCATATCGCTGCCGGGTGCAGCACTGATCACCGACTGCCAGCTTTTGCGGGCGGCTTCGGGTTGGCCGAGCAGCATGGCGATAACTCCGGCCTCAAGGCCGATTTCCGGGTCAACCGGGGATAGCGCGGCTGCTTTCTCGATCTGGCTTTGCGCGGCGGACAGGTTCCCCTGGCGACGGGAAAGCGTCGCTGACAGCAACCAGGCCTCGGCGTTGCCAGGATCAAAAGTCCGCGCTTCGGCCAGCGCATTCGCAGCGTCGGTTGTGCGGTCCAGGGCCACCAGGGCCCGGGCGCTGTCCACGGCAATGGCCGCGCGCAGCGTGCCGTCGCCGCCTTGCGCCGCATCGGATCGCGCCAGTTCGAGCGCGGCGAGAGCGCCAGCCGGATCCTGTGCGGCAAGGCTGGCATTACCGGCCAGCGCCGCAAGCCGCGCGCGCTCGTTCAGGGGAGCCGTGTCCTCCCGCGCAGCGAGGAACAGGGGTGCGGCTTCGGCCCACGCGCCGGTCCGGGTCAGGGCAAGTGCACGGCACTGCCTCGATCCGGCGCGGTCCTGGGCCGTCTTTGCCTTGGCCAGCCAGCCTTCGGCCAGGTCGATCGCTTCGGCAGGATGCGACGCGGCGCGTTGCAGGCACTCCTTCAGAGCGACGCTCGCTGTCCTGGGCGATTTCGCCTGAGGCTGGGCTATCGTTTCGCGGCCCTTGCGGGGGATCTGCAGCGGAGCCTGGGGCAGGCCTCCACCGGGTCCGACCTGAAGCAGCAGGGGAACGAGGATCGAAAGCGGCATCGTGGCGTCCTGTTCAGCCCAGCGCGGCGATGGTGCGCAGCAGCAGGGCAATGTCTGAATCGCGCGACAGGCGATGATCCCCGTCCTTGATCAGCGTCACCTGCACATCGGCTGAATGGAGCGCTTCGGCCAGTCGCAACGCAACCTGCCAGGGCACGTCCGGATCGGCCTGGCCGTGGATCAGGCGCACCGGGCAATCGAGCCGGATGGGTCCGCCCAGCACCCGCAGCGCTTCGCCGTCCTGCCAGAACGCGGCATGGGTTGGGGTTGGTTCAGGGCCATAGGGGTTGTCCTCGTAAAGGGTCTCGCCATTTGTCAGCCTGGCTTTCTGGTCCTGGTCGAAGCCCCAGTCGGTAAAGTCCGGGGCAGCGGCGATTCCGACCAAGGCGGCGATACGGTCCGGCATGGCCAGGGCGACGAGCAGCATCAGCCAGCCGCCCATCGATGACCCGATCAGCACGGTCTTGTCCGGGCAGTTAGCGGCGATCAAGGCCAGCACTTCGTCGCGCCAGCGGCTCAATGTGCCATCGGCAAAGTCTCCGGAACTCTTGCCGCAGCCGGAATAGTCAAGGAGCAGACAGGCCCGGCCATGGGCCTGTGCCCAATCGAATACCGCCGTCGCCTTGCCCCCCGCCATGTCCGACATGTAGCCAGGAAGGAATACCAGCGTCGGGCCACTGCCGGCACTGAAGCGAAAAGCGATGCGGCGGCCATCGGGCAGCGGGTAATAGCTGGGTTCGATCATGCCTGCCTTTGTGGGGCACGGGCCGGTTCAGGGCAAGCGGCCCACAACAGCCATTGTCCTGTCATGAAACCAGGCTAGTCTCGACCAGAAGCAGGGAGGAACTCGATGACTGGTCCGTTGCCGCAGGGTGCAGCCGATGCGCCGCTTCTTACCGCCAATCGGCGCAAGGCGCTCAAGTTGGGCCTGTTGGGCCTCACCGGGCTTGGCGCTCCGGCTATGGCCCAAGGCGTGCGAGGGTTTACCCACGGTGTGGCCAGCGGCGAACCTGGCCCCACCCAGGTCCTGCTGTGGACCCGCTATCTTGCCGACCAGGACACCGCACTGAAGTGGGAGGTCGCCGAAGATGATGCGTTTGTTCGCGTTGTCGCGCAGGGCGAATGTACGGCATCACCCGCCAACGATTGCTGCGCCAAGGCCTGGGCCAAGAGCCTGGCACCGGGTCAGTGGTATTATTACCGCTTCATTTCCCCGAACGGGGAGACGTCCCAGATCGGGCGGACCCGGACCCTCCCGGTGGGCAAGGTGCCCAGCTTCAAAATCGCAGTGTTTTCGTGTTCCAACTATGGCTTCGGCTGGTTCAACGCTTATGGCCACGCCTGCGAGGCGGGCGATTTCGACCTCGCCCTGCACCTGGGCGATTACTTCTATGAATATGCGCGCGGGACTTATCCCAGCGAAAAGCAGGCTGTGGCCCAGCGGCTGGGCCCGCTCAGTGAGGCTGTGACCCTGGCGCAGTATCGCGAACGCTTTGCCACCTATCGGGCCGATCCCGATCTGCAACGGCTGCACCAGCTTTATCCGACCGTGACGGTGTGGGATGATCACGAAAGCGCCAATGACACTTGGCGCGACGGAGCTGAGAATCATCAGACGGACGAGGGCGACTGGGCGGCGCGCAAGGCCGCTTCGGAAAAAGTCTATCGCGAATGGTTGCCGGTTTCGGACGACTATTACGCCAGCTACGAAGTGGGCGATCTGGCCACTCTGTTCCGGCTGGAGACGCGTCATATAGCCCGGGATAAACCGTTCGAGCTCGACGAGATATTCACCGCCGCCGCGCCGGGAAGGGCAGGTGAGGCGCTTGATGCCTTCCGCGACGGCGCCTGGCGCGATGCCAAGCGCGGCCTGCTAGGGGCCGAGCAGGAAGCGTGGCTGGGTCAGGGGCTCAAAGCCAGCACCCGGGCCAAGAAGCCGTGGCAGGTGCTGGTCCAGCAAGTCATCATGGGCAACCTTGCCATGCCACAGAACCTTGCCGAAGGCATGGCGGCCGATGCACCCGGCTGGCTGAAGCAGCGAATCCAGGTCGCCACCACCGCGTCCGCGCATGGGCTGCCGTGGAACATGGATGCCTGGGACGGTTATCCGGCTGCGCGGGAGCGATTGTTCAAGGCATCTCTCGAAGCCGGAGCGAACCTGCTGGTCCTGGCCGGAGACAGCCACAATGCCTGGGCTTTCGACCTGGATCACCAGGGTCAGCGCGTGGGCGTGGAGATGGCGGGTCACTCCGTCACTTCGCCCGGCGCGGAAAATTCGGTCCGCTGGCGCCGTCCCGAAGACCTTGCCCGGGATATCGTTGCCCGCAACAGCCAGCTCAAATGGTGCGATACCTCGCAGCGCGGCTATATGGCGGTTGAGCTAACGCCGAAGGCGGCCTTGGGCGAATTTCGCTTCATGGCCAATGTCCGTCAGCGCGGTACGGCCCTGGCAGGGACCAAGGCGATGATGGTGCTGGCCGGACAGCGCAGGTTTTCGGTTTAGTTGTCCTTTGCGGACGGCCCTGCTAAGGGCGCGGATATGCGGTCCGTTGACGCCTCGACACAGACTACCACTACCACCCCGGGCATCCCGGGGCGGTTGCTCTTCGCCTGAGCGAAGCGGCCGCCACCCGGGTTCGGGTGGCAGGCGTCTCCACCCAAACCTAACCTTGCAGACGCTACCTCTTCCGGAGCGCCGCGGCTTGTGCCAAAGCGCCCCGAAACCGGGGAAAGTTATACAATGTCCGAAGTTCTCAAGATCAGCCTGCCCGATGGTTCGGTGCGCGAAATGCCGTTGGGCGCGACTCCAGCCGACGTCGCTGCGGCGATTGGTCCCGGCCTTGCCAAGGCCGCGCTGGCGGCGCGGGTTGATGGCGAACTGGTCGACCTGACCCGGCCCTTCACGGCAGATGCCCAACTGGCACTGGTCACGGCGCGGGATGAAGCGGAGGCGCTGGAACTGGCCCGGCACGATTTCGCCCACGTCCTGGCCGAAGCGGTCCAGGCGCTGTTTCCCGGAACGCAGATCACCTTTGGCCCGGCGACCGACGATGGCTTCTACTATGACTTTGCCCCCAAGGACCGTCCGTTCACAGACGAGGACCTGCCCGCGATCGAAGCCGAAATGCGCAAGATCATCGCCGCCAACAAGCCGCTGCGGCGCGAGGAGTGGAGCCGCGAACAGCTGATTTCGCGGTGGAAGCAGCAGGGCGAAAGCTTCAAGGCGGAATGGGCGGCGGAACTGCCCGACGATGAGCCACTCACTGTCTATTGGTCGGGTGATGACTGGCTCGACATGTGCCGCGGCCCGCACCTGCCCAGCACCGGCAAGCTCGATCCCAATGCTTTCAAGCTGACCCGCGTGTCCGGCGCCTACTGGCGCGGGGATCAGAACAATGCGATGCTCAGCCGCATCTATGGTACCGGCTGGCTCAACAAGAAGCAGCTGGAAGAGCATCTCCACCGGCTGGAAGAAGCCGCCAAGCGCGACCACCGCAAGCTCGGCAATGAAATGGACCTGTTCCATCTCCAGCAGGAAGCCCACGGCTCGGTCTTCTGGCATCCCAAGGGCTATCTGATCTGGCGCGAGCTGGAAGCCTATATGCGCCGGGCGATCGACGCTGCGGGCTACCGCGAGGTCAAGACGCCGCAGGTGATGGATTCGCGCCAGTGGGAGCAGTCCGGCCACTGGGGCAAGTACCGCGAGAACATGTTCGTCATTCCCGACGAAGTGCCGAACACCGAGGACGAAGGCCCGGTGGTTTCGGGCGAGGCGGACTGGATGGCCTTGAAGCCGATGAATTGTCCGGCCCACGTCCTGATCTTCCGCCAGGGGATCAAATCGTACCGCGACCTGCCGCTGCGCATTTATGAAAATGGCTGCTGCCACCGTAATGAACCGCACGGCGCGCTGCACGGCCTGATGCGCGTGCGCCAGTTCACCCAGGACGACGCGCACATCTTCTGCCGTGAAGACCAGATCGTTTCTGAAGTCCGCGCCTTCTGCGAACTGGCGGACCGCATCTACAAGGACTTTGGCTTTACCTATTCGATCAAGCTGGCGCTGCGTCCGGAAAAGCGGTTCGGCAGCGATGCGGACTGGGACAAGGCCGAGGACGAACTGCGCAATGCCGTGGTCGAAGCAGGCCTGGCGACCGAGGAATATGGCTGGGAAGAATTGCCCGGCGAAGGCGCGTTCTATGCGCCCAAGCTGGAATGGCACCTGACTGACGCGATCGGGCGGACCTGGCAGGTCGGGACGATCCAGTCCGACCGTGTGCTGCCGGAACGGCTCGACGCCAGCTATGTCGGCGAGGACGGCGAAAAGCATCGCCCGGTCATGCTGCACCGCGCGATCTTCGGTTCCTACGAACGTTTCATCGGCATCCTGATCGAGCACTTTGCCGGACGCCTGCCGGTCTGGCTTTCTCCGGTCCAGGCGGTGGTCGCCACGATCGTTTCCGATGCCGATGGCTACGCCGCCGAGGTTGCGGCGCAGCTCAAGGCGGCGGGGATCCGGGTCGAAACCGACCTGCGCAACGAGAAGATCAATTACAAGGTTCGTGAACACTCGCTGCAGAAGGTCCCGCACCTGCTGGTGGTCGGCAAGCGCGAAGCCGAGGAAGGTACCGTTGCCGTCCGGACGCTGGGTGCCGAACACCAGAAGGTCATGGCCTTGGCCGATGCCATCGCCCTGATCCAGGGCGAGGCCGTCGCGCCCGACCTGCGCTAAGGTGCGCCGCACTTGATCTTGGGGCTAACCGAGGTGCAGATCGGCGTCGCTGTGACGGCGGCGCTGGGTGCGGCCTTTGTGCGTGGGCTAGCGGGCTTCGGCATGGCAATCCTGCTCGTTCCAGTGCTCGCGCTAGCAGTCCCGCCGGCCGAGGCTGTTGTGGTCAGCAATTGGCTGGGCCTGTTGATCGGGGTTGTCGGTCTGCGGAAGATCATCGGGGCAAGCGAGAAGAGCGCGCTGATCATTGCCGCTCTGGCCATTGCCGCGACGCCGCTTGGTGTATGGTTGTTGTCGCTGACGGACCCGGCCTTTGCGCGCTTGCTGATTGCCTTGATCGCTTTGGCCGCGTTTGGACTTGTCCTCCTTCCGAAAAAGCCCGCGCATTATGCTCCGGGTGCGATCGAAACGGGTGCAACGGGCTTTGCCGCTGGCACCTTGACCGGATTTGCCGGCATGCCTGGCTTGCCGGTCGTTCCATTCTACCTGCGCCGGGAAATTGCTCCCGAACTTGCCCGCGCCTCAATGATGACCATTTTTCTGGCCACCTCGCTTTCCGGGGTCGGCTCGGCTTTGGTTCTGGGCGTTGCGACCTGGCGCGAACCGCTGCTGGCTGCAGTGCTGTTCCCTGCCGTGCTGCTGGGCAACTGGCTGGGCCAGCTGGCGTTTGGAAAAGTCAGCGATGCGGCATGGCGCACCTTTACCGGCGCGGTGCTGGGCTTGTCTGCCCTGGCTGCCTTGTGGAAGCTGTTACAGGCCTAAGCCGGGCAGGCCTGGCCCGGCCGCAATGACTGTGGCCGCGCAGCCGTAGACGACAGCGCGGCGCAGCCATTCGAGGCTTGGCTTGGTTACTGCGAGGGATGTCTTTCGCATGGCCCCACTCTGCGCCCGATCTGTTGCGAAAGGGTAAACGAAGCAGCGCCAAGTGCTGCCCGGCTAACCTGCAAACATCGCCTTCAGTTCGCGCTTGAGGATCTTGCCGTTGGCATTGCGCGGCAAGGTCTCCGCATGAAACAGGATCCGCACTGGGACTTTGAAGGCGGCCAGGCGTTCCCGCACGTGGCTTTGCAGTTCGGCCTCGCTGGTGCTGCTGCCAGGAGAAAGCTGGACGACCGCAGCCGGTTCCTCGCCCAGTGTACGGTGGGGAATGCCGACCACAGCCGCGTCGATCACAGCGGGGTGCTCGTAAAGCACGTTCTCGACTTCGGACGAATAGATGTTCTCGCCCCCGCGGATCACGATGTCCTTGGCCCGGTCGGCAATAAAGCAGAAGCCTTCCTCGTCCAGATAGGCGAGGTCGCCGGTGCGGACCCAGCCATCGACGAAGGTCGCCGCCGAGGCTTCGGGATTCTGCCAGTATCCCGCCACGATCATCGGGCCGCGCGCCCACAGTTCGCCAATCTGGCCAACCGGCAGGACAGTCACCCCATCTTCAGCACGGATTTCAAGGTCCGCCGCCGCGACCGCAGGGCCACAACTGGTTGGACGGTTCAGGTAATCCTCGCCGGAGTGAGTGGTCACCGTGGCAGTGGTTTCGGTCATTCCCCAGCCGTTGCCGGGCAAGGCGCCGAATTCCTCAAAGATCCGGCGGACCAGTTCGGGTGCGGACGGTGCCCCACCATAACCGATCGATTCAAGGCTGGAGAGGTCGTAGTTCTGGCGCTCCGGATGCTCCAGCAACTGCCAGGCGATGGTCGGCACCCCGCCGGTGGCGTTGACCTTCTCCCGCTCGATGATGCCAAAGGCCTTCACCGGGTCCCACTTGTACATGAAGATCAGGGTATGCCCGCCAAAGATCGCGCCCATCATGGTCGCCGAACAGGCGGTGGCATGAAATAACGGGATCACGGTCAGCATGGTCTTGCGCGCCGGCGCGGGCAAAGGTTCCCCGCGTCGCAGCACGGCCCGGGCCGCCGCATAGCCGCCCGACAGGATATTGGTCGTCAGGTTCCGATGGGTGCCGAGCGCGCCCTTGGGATTGCCAGTCGTGCCAGAGGTGTAGAGGATGGTGGCCGGATCATCGGTGGCAATATCGGCTGTAGGCAGGTCGACATCTGGTAGGCTGGCCCAGTCGGCCGTCGTACCGATCACGTCCTCAAGCTGCGTCACGTCTTCCTGCGACTGATCCAGCCGGGCCACGATGATCTGCTCCAGCCCCGGGAGGGCGCCCACATGGGGGGCAATCCGCTCCAGCCGTTCGGCATCGCAGATCAGAGCCTTTGCGCCGGAATTGGCCAGACCGTATTCGAGCTCGGCGCCGGTCCACCAGGCGTTGAGCGGGACGCAGATCGCGCCGATCCCGGTTATCGCAAAAAAGGCGACTGGCCACTCCGGCAGGTTGCGCATCGCCAGCGCCACACGGTCCCCTTTTTGCACCCCCAAATCGCGCAAGTGTTGCGCAAGGTGGGCCGCAGCGCGGAACCAGGCGTCATAGGAGACGCGTTCATCCTCGTAGATCAGGAAGGTTGCATCGCCATGGGTGCGGCCGTGCCGAGCAAGTGCGGCCAGGCTGGGCAGGGCATTCTTCCAAACCCGGGTCGGCACGCCGCGAATTTCGACCGTATCCATTTCGAACGGCATGCCCGGTGCGCACAGCAATTCCTGGATCTCGGTCAGGCTCTTGGCCGGCCAGCCTGCGGGAATTGCCATTGCCTTGGTCACAGTTGCTCTCCTCTCGTTTGGATTATCGGTAGCGCTTTAAAACGGATTGGCAAAGCCCGCTAAAGCGCGCACGATGTGGGCATGGGCAGGGAATTGACGCTGGCATTCCATGGTGCGGCGCAAACCGTTACCGGATCGTGCATGGAATTTGCACTGGGCGAGGCGCGCGTGCTGGTCGACTGCGGCCTGTTCCAGGGGTCGCGCAGTCTTGAGGGGCTCAATCGCGGGGACTTTGCGTTCAATCCGAAGCAGATCGACGCGGTCGTACTGACCCACGCGCACATCGATCATTCCGGATTGCTCCCGCGTCTCATCGCCCAGGGTTTTGAAGGGCGGATCTGGTGCACGGCCGCCACGGCCGATTTGCTGCGTCCGATGCTGGCCGATGCTGGCAGAATCCAGGAAGCCGATACCGCGCGTCGCAACCGCCGCCGCGACCGCGCGGGGGAGGAACCGTTCGAGCCGCTCTATACCGAAGCCGATGCCCTGGCCGCCTGGGGCCAGGCCCATGCCGTGGACCTGGGCGAATGGTTCGAACCGGCAGAAGGGTTTCGGGTGCGGCTGTGGAATGCGGGCCACATCCTCGGCTCGGCCTCCGTCGAGCTTGAGGCGGGAGGGGCGCACGTCGTTTGCTCGGGCGACCTCGGGCCGGACAACAAATCATTCCATCCCGACCCGGATGCGCCGAGCGGGATCGATCACCTGATCTGCGAATCGACTTATGGCGACCGCCAGCGCGAGCGGACGACGATCGAAGCGCGGCGGCAATTGCTGGCGGCGGAAATTCGCGGTGCCCTGGCGCGGGGCGGCAATCTGATCATCCCCACTTTCGCGTTGGAGCGGACCCAGGAACTGCTGCTCGATATCGCCTGGCTGGTGCGGGAAAAAGCGCTGCAGTCGGTTCCAGTCTTCATCGATTCGCCGCTTGCCCGGGAAGCGACCCGGGTTTTCGCTGCTCATGCCCACGACCTGGAAGACATCGACGGAACCAGTGTGTTTCAAAACCCGGCGTTCCGGTTCGTCGAAAGCGTCGAGGAATCGATCCGGCTGAATGCCATTTCCGGGGCGATCATCATGGCCGCTTCAGGAATGTGCGAGGCGGGACGCATCCGTCATCACCTGGTCCATAATCTGCACCGCCGCGATTCGACCGTGCTGTTTGTTGGCTACCAGGCGCAGGGTTCGCTGGGGCGGGTCATTCTGGAAGGGGCGCAGCGGGTACGCATATCGGGCGAGGACGTGATGGTGCGGGCGCAGATTCGCCGGATCGATTCCTATTCCGCCCATGCCGACCAGACCGAACTGGCGGACTGGATCGCGGCGCGAGCGCCGGTGCGCGGCACTCTGTTCCTCGATCACGGCGAAGAAGCATCGCTGGAAGGTCTGCGCAAAATCGCCGTCCAGCGATTGCCCGGAACGCACGTGGCCGTTCCGGAAATCGGCGAGCAATATGCGCTTCCGCCCGGCGCTCCGGCGCGGCGGCTCAAGACCGGGCGGGTCGATGTGCGCGAAGCCCTCGGTCGGGACTGGCAGAATTCCTATGCTGATTTCGTCACGGGCCTGAAGCGGGAGCTGGCGCAGATTGACGACCAGCGCCAGCGCGAAGCTGCGATCAAGGCGATGCGCAAGGTGCTAAGCGAATATACCACTCACCGCGAGCGGCGCCGGGGGCGTCAACCGCGTTAGGCGGCAATCGCCATCCAGCTTTTGTAGAGGGTGTAGAGCGCGACCAGGACGATCATCGAGGCAAAAACCGTATTGAGCGTGCCCTTGCTGCCCGACAGGCGCTTGGCCGCCTGGGTTCCGCCTATGCTGCCCAGCACGCCGCCCGCGATGAAGCTGGCGGCAATGCCCCAATCGAGCAGGCCCGATGCTGCATAGTTCAGCGCCGTGGTCAGGCCGAAGGCACTGACCGCGACCAACGAAGTGCCAATCGCGCGGTAGATCGGCATCGCGGTCGAAGCGATCAGGCCGGGCACGATCAGGAATCCGCCGCCAATCCCGAAAAAGCCTGACAGGGTGCCGGTGCCAAAGCCGAAGCTGGCGACCTTGGGGAAATTGTCACGGTTGCATACGACGCCTTCGATGCCTTCCTCGCCGCGCCCCCGGAACATCAGCCCGGCGACGATCAGCATCAGCAGGGCGAACAGGAACAGCAGCTTTTGACCGTCCACGGCCTTGCCCAGGCTTGATCCGGCAAAAGCACCTAGCACTCCGGCCAGGGCATAGGTGCCGCCGCAGCGCCAGTTGACGTTGTGCGCGCGGGCATGATTGGCAAGGCTTGCCAGGGCGTTGGCGGCAACGGCCAAGGCCGACGTGCCGATCGCCAGATGCGGGCTTTTCACGCCGACCACATAGACCATTAGCGGGACGGCGAGGATCGAACCTCCCCCGCCGATCAGGCCCAGGGTAAAGCCGACGGCCGTGCCGCTCAGCGCGGCGAGAGCGGCCTGGACAGTGTCGATCATGGCGCGCCCCTTACAGCAGGTTGAGCGGCAGCTTGAGATAGCTAACGCCGTTCGCTTCGGGTTCCGGGAAATGCCCGGCGCGGATATTGACCTGCACCGAAGGCAGGATCAGCTTGGGCATGGCCAGGGTCGCGTCGCGGGCTTCGCGCATCGCGACGAATTCGTCCTCGCTGACGCCCTCATGCACCTGGATATTGCTTTCGCGCTCTGCCGCGATGGTCGTTTCCCAGACATAGGTGTTGCGCCCCTCTGCCTGGTAATCGTGGCACAGGAACACGCGGGTTTCGCCCGGTAGTTCCATCAGCCGCCGGATCGAGCGATAAAGCGTGCGGGCATCCCCGCCGGGAAAGTCACAACGCGCCGTGCCATAGTCGGGCATGAACAGCGTATCGCCGACGAACACCGCATCGCCGATGACAAAGGCCATGCAGGCCGGGGTGTGGCCGGGGACGTGGAGGGCGATCGCTGGAATGCCGCCCACGGCGAACTCTTCGCCATCGACCATCAGCCGGTCGAACTGCGAACCATCCCGGGCGAACGCGTCTGGTTCGTTGAACACTTTGGCAAACGTGCTTTGCACCATGGTAATGTCTGCACCGATGACCACCTGCCCGCCCAGTTGTTCCTTCAAGAAAGGCGCGGCGGAAAGATGGTCAGCATGGGCATGGGTTTCGAGAATCCAGTCAATCGACAACCCTTCGGATTTGACGAAGGCCACTACCGCTTCCGCCGATCCGGTGTGGGCCCTGCCCGATGCCTGGTCAAAATCGAGCACGGAATCCACGATCGCGGCTCGCCGTGTTTCCGGATCGAAGACGACATGGGTCGCGGTAAAGGTGGGGCCATCGAAGAATGTCTTGATTATCGGGACCCGGCCTGCAGCACGGGCAGCCTCGATCTGGGTGGATGCCTTGATGATTGTGGCGTCGGTCATAGTTGTCCCTTTTGGCCTGGTGCCCGGCGCCGCCGCGGTGGGGGGCGGGGCGGCGACGCAGAGCATGGGTCTGGAGTTTCCGGCCGGCAGATGCCGACTCGGTATTCCATATTTGCATTGACTAATATTCCAAGTTTTGTATATTAGCAAGGATAAATATTAAAGGGCGTGAAGCCGCTCGGTCTTGCAGCCCGGCCCGGTTCAGCCCAAGGATACACCATGAGCAAACCGACCAGTCTTGCCGAACTGAAGGCCAATGCCGCGGGTATGGCTGCGCGGCTCAAGATCATGAGCCATCCGGAGCGCCTAGTCATGCTATGCCGCATGGATGAAGGCGAAACTTCGGTGACGGAGTTGGTCACCTTGTCCGGTCTGTCGCAGTCAGCCGTCTCCCAGCACCTTGCCCTGCTGCGCGAAGAAGGAATTGTCTCGATCCGGGGCGAAGCACAGACGCGCTACTACAGCCTCAAGGACCCGGTGGTCCGCGCCATCATCCATTCTCTGTGCGACATCTGCGCTCAGAACTGAAAGCTCACCCCTTGTTCCGTTCGCTCTGAGGAGCCTTGAAGCTGCAAGCTGAAAGGCGTCCCGAAGGGGCGCTCGCGGTGCTTCGAGACAGGCCCTCAATCTTCGATTTCGGCCCTTCCTCAGCACGAACGGCGGAAAGGCCAAAAGAAAAACCCCGGACCGCGTGGCAGTCCGGGGCTCCCTATTGTCGATGCCGAGACGTTCAGGCCGGAATGGCGTTGAACGGTACGCCCTTGTCCGGGCGATAGTCCTGCGGCAGGCCCAGGACCTTTTCGGCAATCGTGTTGAGCAGGACTTCGTCCGATCCACCGGCAATGCGGCCCGTCGGGGCGTTGAGCCAGCTTGTACCCCAGTCGGTCTTGACGAAGGCGTGCTCGTCGAAAGCCAGGCTTTCCGCACCGCGCATGTCCATCGCCAGTTCCGACAGCTTTTGCCGGCTGCGCACGGCCACCAGCTTTTGCAGCGAACCCTCCGGTCCCGGCTGCATGCCGGCCATCATCATCGCAAAGGCGCGGCGGGTGATCGAATCAAGACCGGCACGCATCGCGTGGTTGCGGGCAATCGCGGAACGGATGCGGCCATCCTCGATCGCGGGCTTGCCATTCAGATCAGCCGACTTCGCCAGCTTGACGAACTCGTCGAGGTGCGGGCCGAACCCGCCGCTGTCGGTCGCGATGTAGCGTTCGATCATCAGCGTGTGCAGCGCCACGCCGAAGCCGCCGCCGACCGCGCCGAGGCGCTGGCTGTCTTCCACCCGCACGTCGTCGAAGAACACTTCGTTGACGTGGCTGTCGCCCCCGGCCAGCTTGATCGGGCGCACGTCGACGCCCTTGGCCTTCATGTCGATCCAGAAGTAGGTCAGGCCCTTGTGCTTTTCGACCGTCGGGTCGCTGCGGGTGACGATCACGCCATAGTCGCAGTACTGGGCCCACGAGGTCCAGATCTTCTGGCCGTTCATTTTCCAGCCGTTGCCATCTGGTTCGACGCGCGTGCGCAGCGCGGCAAGGTCGGACCCGCCCGACGGTTCAGAGAACAGCTGGCACCAGATTTCCTCGCCGCGCAGCGCCTTGATCACGCGCTCCTTGACCCAGGCCTTGTCCTCGCAATAGTGCATGATGATTGGAACCGGCATGCCCAGCGAGATGCCGAAGAACTGCACCGGCATGCCGTACTGCATTTCTTCTGCGTCAAAGGTGATCTTGTGAAGGTGAGTCAGGCCCTGCCCGCCGATCTCGACCGGCCAGTTGATCCCGCCGAACCCGGCATCGTACTTTGCCGCCATGTATTCACGGCCCAGCGCCAGGTCCTGTTCGACGGTATTGCCGGCTCGCGCATCGCGGCCATACTTCGCCGCCATCGAATCCAGGAAGGTGCGCGCCTTGGCGCGATAGGCTTCAAGCTCGCTCATGCCTTTTCTCCGGTCAATTCGTTCACCAGCACGTCTTCCCAGAACAGCAGGTTGCCGCCTTCGACGGCCAAGCTGCGGGCGCGCCGCATGTGAAGGTGGAGGCCCAGTTCCCAGGTCACCCCGATCCCGCCATGGATCTGGATGCAGTCGCGGGCATTCGTGTCATAGGCTTCGGTCGCGCTGATCCGCGCATCGGCAGCGGCCAGCAGGAACTCGTCGGTGCCTTCCTGCGCCGCGGCGTGGATGCAGTTGGCGCGGGCGATTTCGACCAGGCCGTACATTTCGGCAATGCGGTGCTTGATCGACTGGAACATGCCGATGGGCTGGCCGAATGCCTTGCGGGTTACGGCATAGTCGCGGGCGATCTGCATCAGCACTTCGGCACCACCAACCTGTTCGTGCGCGGTGACAACCGCCATGCGGGCCAGCACGTCGAGCGCCAGCTTGGCGGCAGGTTCTCCGGTGGCGAAAACAGTCGCCGGGGTGCCGCTGAAGGTTAGGTCGGCATAGAGGCGCGAATTGTCATAGCTGGCGACGGCCGCGCGGCCTGCCCCGGCAAGTTCCGCGACGACCAGCGCCGGCTGTCCGTCGGCATTGGCCCAGACCACCGCGATATCGGCTTTCGCCCCGCCTGCGACTGCCGGCTTGGTCCCGTTCAGCTTTCCGCTGGAGAAGGTTACTGCAGCGCTGGATGGCAGGGCCGAATTGCCTTCGGCAAAGGCGACACAGCCGGTGACGTCGCCGCTGGCCAGCTTGGGCAGCCAATGGGCGGCCAGCGCCGCGTCACTGCCCTGCAGCAGGGCTTGCGACACGCCATAACCACTGGTCAGGAACGGGGCGCCTGCTGTGGCTGCGCCGCAGGCCTGTGCCACCAGGCCGAGTTCGATCAGGCCAAGGCCCAGCCCGCCATGCTTTTCCGGGATCGCAAGCGCGGTCCAGCCCTGTTCGACCGCCGTATCCCAGAACGGTTGGTCATGCTCGCCGACCTGCTCCAGCAATTTGAGAAGGCGGCTCTTGTCCATGCGTGCGTCCAGCACGCGGCGCGATTCGGTGGCGATGGCCTGTTGGCCCTCGTCGTAAAGTATCGACATCGGCAATCTCTCCTTGGCACCTTCTTAATCGTTCGATTAAAAAGGTGCAATCACCTGTACGAAAGGGCAAGCCATGACACCCGATCCGCTGTTCGATTTTTCTGGAAAGGTCATCCTGGTCACCGGCGGTTCGCGGGGTCTCGGTTACCGCATGGTCAAGGCCTTTGCCGAACGCGGCGCGGACCTGATCATTGCCAGCCGCAAGGCCGAGAATTGCGAACAGGTCGCCGATGAAGTGCGGGCGCTGGGCCGCAAGGCACTGGCAGTGGGCACGCACGCCGGACGCTGGGCGGAGTGTGATGCCCTGATCGAACGGGCCTATGGCGAATTCGGGCGGATCGATGTCTTGGTCAACAATGCCGGGATGTCGCCCGCATGCCCCAGTCACGAAATGAGCGAAGCGCTGTTCGACTCTGTGCTCAATCTCAATTTCAAGGGGCCATTCCGGCTTGCCAGCCAGGTCGGGCACCGCATGGCGCAAGCCGGTGGCGGCGCGATCATCAACATCAGCTCGATCGCCTCGACCCGCTCGTCCCCAGGGGTTGTGCCCTATTCCGGGGCAAAGGCCGCGCTGAACGCGATGACAGTCTCGCTGGCGCGCGAATATGCGCCAAAGGTGCGGGTAAATGCGATCGTCGCCGGCCCGTTCCTGACCGACATTGCCGAGGCCTGGGAGCCAGAGAAGCGCGAAAAACAGCCGGTTGCGCTGGGACGACCGGGCTTGCCCGAGGAAATCGTGACCGCTGCGCTGATGCTGGCGTCGCCATCCTCCAGCTATACCACTGGCGTCCTGCTCCCGGTCGACGGCGGTTCGGGCTGAAACGGCTTATCGCGTTCCTGTCCTGCGGTGTCATAAATCGCTTTTCATATTTGATCGAACCGCTAATCTTTTGTGCAAACAAGCGATTTGCGGGGTAGAGGCGTGTCCAACGAAGCTGGCAATCATCATGACCGTGGTTTGATCCGTTCGCGCAATCTGCTGATCGGCCTGCTGTTCTTTGGCACGATTATCAATTACGTCGATCGCCAGGTCCTATCCTTGCTCAAGCCGAGCATCGAAGCCGCCTATGGCTGGGGTGACGCGGAGTTCGCACACTTCGCCTCAATGTCGCAGCTTGCCGCTGCCACCGCGCTGATCTTTGTCGGTTACCTGCTGGACCGGTTCGGCGTCCGCCGCGCCTATGGCACAGCAGTGGGTCTGTGGAGCCTGGCCGGCATTGCTCATGCCTTTGCCACAACGGTCACCCAGTTCGTTTCCGCTCGTGTCGCCCTGGTCGCCGCCGAAGCCATCAATACCCCCGCCGCGGTCAAGGCAGCAGCAGTCTACCTGCCGCTCAAACAGCGTTCGATGGCGATGGGCATCGTCAATTCCGCGCCGAACCTGGGCAATATCATCGCGCCACTAACCGTCATCCCCTTTGCTGCGATCTTCGGCTGGCAAGCTGCGTTCATCGTCACCGGCCTGATCGGTTTCGTCTGGCTGGCCTTCTGGATTGGCGGGACTCGACGTCTGGAACCTGTCGCCAGTGCGCTTGGGGCCGAGGAAATTCGGCCCTCCCTGCGCGAAGCAGTCCGTGACCGCGTCACCTGGGCCATCGCCGGGGCAAAAGCGATCACGGATATGTTCTGGTGGTTCTTTACCTTCTGGTTGCCCGACCTGTTCGTGAAGGTTTTTGGTCTGTCGCAAAAGGAACTGGCCGGACCGACCGCACTGGCCTTCACCTTGGCCGCCATTGGAGCCCTATCGGCCGGTGTGCTGTTCCCGCGCCTGCTCGGCCGCGGCCTGACGGTCAACCGCGCCCGCAAGACCGCCTTGTTCATCTATGGCCTGATTGTCCTGCCCATTCCGCTCGCGCTGACCGCGGACAGCCCCTGGCTGGCGGCGGCGATCATCGGCATGGCGCTGTTCGCGCATCAGGGCTTTTCTACCAACATTTTCGGCTTTGCCGCCGATACCGTCAGCCCATCGCGGGTCGGAACCGTAATGGCGATGGGTGCGATTGCCGGCAACCTGGCCGGATTTGGCATTCAGGAAGCGACCGGCTGGTTACTGACCAATGGCTATGGGTACACCCCGTTGTTCTACGGCGCCGCAGTGGCCTATCTGGCTGCGTTGGGAGTCATTCACATTTTGGTTCCACGAATTGTGGCTCGCGACGAAGGATAATGTCGGCGCCGGAAGTGGTTCGGGTCGCACGCTGACATTGTTCTGTCTTAGCGGCAGCCCGGTGCACCGTTCGGTGTGCCGGGCTGTTCCTATATCCAAGCCGGTCTACCCCGCAGGTCTTTCCCGCCACGGACGCACGCTTTGGTGCTACCGCCAGGATGCCTGTCGCGCCGCGACCCGCTCGGCTTTGGTCGGGGAGCTCAAGCAAAAGGGCCCCCGAATTGCTTCGGAGGCCCCTTCAGTTGACGAAAGATCGTGGGATCAGAAGTTGACCCGCAGGTTCACGCCCCAATAGCGATCCGCATCGCGCGGGATCTGATAGCGATAGGCACCGCTGACACCGCCATTGATGATCGCTGCGGCATAGCCCTTGTCGAACAGGTTACGGACGATGAAGCTGAGCTTCCAGGCATCGTTCGGATCAACCAGTGCGACGCTGCTATTCACCAGGGCATAGGCCGGGATGGTACCCAGGTCGCGTTGCACCGCATTGGGAGCGAACAGCGACAGCTGCTTGGACTGGAAGTTCATCGAGCTACCCACGACCACATCGGCAAAACCGCCGGTAGGAACACGATGCTCAACCGAGAACGAGCCCTTCCAGGTCGGCGCATAACCGAGCTTGGTCCCCGCCGGGATGATGTCGGTAGCTGCTGCGCCCGGCGCAGCGTTGAACTTCACAACGTGGGCATCGGTCAACGCAAGGCCGCCAGCGATGGTGGTATTGGGGGTCGGACGATAGTTGATGTCCAGTTCGATGCCGCTCGTCGAGACCGAACCTGCATTGGTAAAGCGGGTCACGACGACGCCAGCGACCAGGTCCGGATTGTTCGCCTGGAAGTTCTTGTACTTAGCGTAGAAGGCCGCGATGTTGAAGGTCATCTTCCCGTCGAGGAGGGTGTTCTTCAAGCCCACTTCAAACGAGTCGGAAGTTTCCGGCTCGATCACGTTGGTGCCGGTCGGCGTCAGGTTGTAGAAGACGTTGTAGGCCGGTCCCTTGTAACCACGGGCATACGATGCATAGCCCATGACGTCGTCGCTGAAGTCGAACTGCAGCGCCGCCTTGCCCGAGACATTGTCGTTGCTGGTCTTGGTGCGGAACGGAACGCCGTTGGACTTGGCAACGCCTGCCGTGGTCGCCGCCGAGGGGCTTACCCCGAGCGCGATCTGGCGAACGTATTCGTCATAGACGCCCTGGTCGAAGTTCGGCTGGATACCCGGAGCCGAATTCGGGGTGTTGCTCGACGTGCGCGAATGGAACACCGACAGTTTGTCGTTGGTGTAGCGCAGGCCGCCGATCAGGCGGGCCCGTTCGCCCAGCTTCAACGTTGCCTGGCCGAATGCGGCGAAGTTGTCGAAGACCGAACCGAAGGTGGCCGTGCCCGTGTAAGCGACCGAAGCGTTGGCGTTTGCGCTGCCGCAGGGGATCAGCGTGTTGGCCGGTGCACTTGCCGCGGCGGTGCAGGTGATGACGTCGCGGGTAAAGGTGCGCTCGCTTTCAGCGCGCGAATAATAGAGCCCCACGACATAGGACAGCATCTGATCAGCCGGCGAGGTCAGGCGCAGTTCCTGGCTGAAGGTGGTGGAGGTCTGCGGACCCTTGTCGTGCAGCTGGTTGAAGCCGACGTAGGCGCGCGGCAGCCAGTCACCATCGCGGATTTCGGTATTGTCCCAGCCGCGATAGGCGGTGATCGAGGTCAGGGTGTGGCTGCCCAGTTCATAGTCGACCTGGCCCGAGACGCCCCAGCCCTGTTCCTTGGTCGCAGTGACCAGATTTTGGGCAACTTCGCGCGTGTTGGCACCAATCGGGGTGGGCAGCGCGGAGAAGGCCAGGCTGGTCGAGGCAGCGCCGGCGCCGGTCAGCGGGCCGGTGGCGATGATATCGGCGCAGCAGTCATCGTCGTTCTTGTAATAGTCGGCAGCAAGATAGACGCGCAGGCTGTCGCTCGGCTCATAGAGGAACTGACCGCGCAGGCCATAGTGCTTGTAACCATTGACCCATTCGTTAGTGGTCACGTTGCGAATGTTGCCGTCATACGAACCGTAAAACGCGGTCAGACGGGCGGCGGTGTCTTGGCCGAGTGGCACATTGACCGCGCCCTTCAGGCGGACTTCGTTGCGGTCGAAATAGCTGGCTTCAACGCTGCCGCCGTATTCGAACTTCGGCATCTGAGTGGTGATGTTGATGACGCCGGCCGAAGCATTCTTGCCGAACAGCGTGCCCTGAGGACCGCGCAGGACTTCGATCTGGGCGACGTCGACCAGGTCCGAGAAAGCTTCGCCGGAACGGGCGTAGACAACCCCGTCGACCACGGTCGAAATCGAAGGTTCACCGGCGATCGAGAAGGTCGCGGTACCGACGCCGCGCAGGAAGATGGTCTGGTTGAGCGTGGTGCCCGACTTCAGGAAGTTCAGCGAAGGAACCAGCTGGCTGGCGCTTTCGATGCTCGGGCGGCTGGCATCGGCCAGCGATTCGCCGCTGATCACCGAAACGGCGACGGGGACCGATTGCAGGCTTTCCGAACGCTTTTGCGCGGTAACGACGATTTCGCCGGGGGCCTGGTCTTCATCCTTGGCGGCGTCCTGTGCGAAAGCAGGCGCGGCGAAAGCGCTGATCGCCAGGACTGCGGCCGATGCGCGAATCATGGCTTTCTGATGGGCTTTCATTGGTTTCCTTCCTCTCTCCCCAGGCCGGAAGTGCGGCCGTGGTTTCAACGAACCGAAGCTGGAGGCGATGCGATTTCGTGTCGCCCTGCCACTTGTGTGGGTTGAATTGCGTTCAGCGGCTCGATATGTCAAGCGGTGTCATATACAGAATCCCGGAGCGTGGCATTGCGGCCACACATCTGCGGCATGAGGATGCATTCAAGCGTGAAAAACGGATTTTCCGTTACCGAGCAAGGATTTGATCTGCACTTTGCCGATCGGCTGATCCTGGCGCATTCGGCCGACCATCCGGTCGTGCTGATGGCGCGGGGCAATCCGACCGTTGAAATGGTCCGGGGCAACTTCCGGATCGAGGATGCGCCCGCGGATGCCGTTGCTCCCGGCGCATGGTCGCTGCAAGACGACGTTGCCGAACTGTCCGATGGCGCCGGGCCAGCGGTTCGTCTTTGCTTCGATGAAGCCGGCAGGCTTACGGTTGAGCTGCTGCGCCCCGGTTATGATCGGATTCACGTATTCTTTGCCGCGGTGCCGGACGAAACCGTGTGGGGCGGCGGCGAGCAGATGAGCTATCTTGCGCTCAACGGGCGGGCCTATCCGATCTGGACCAGCGAGCCGGGGGTTGGCCGCGACAAATCGACCGAGCTCACCCGTCTGATGGATGCCCAAGGCATGGCCGGGGGCGATTACTGGAATACCAACTATCCGCAGCCGACCTTCCTCACGTCGCGCTGGCTCGCCGTCCATTGCACCAGCGCGGCCTATTCGGTGCTCGATTTCACCGATTCCGCCCGCCACCGGGTGGAAGTCTGGGCACCGACCACCACGTTTGAACTGTTCGCAGCCTCTGGCCCGCTGGATCTGGTGGGGCAGCTGTCCGAGCGGTTTGGCCGTCAGCCGCCCCTGCCGGACTGGGCGATCGGCGGAGCGATTGTCGGGCTCAAGGACGGCGCGCGCAGCTTTGACCGGCTGGAGCAATTCATCCGCGCCGGCGCGGCCGTGTCTGGCCTGTGGTGCGAGGATTGGGCCGGTATCCGCGAGACCAGCTTTGGCCGCCGCCTGTTCTGGGACTGGCGGAGGGACAACCAGCGGTTTCCCAACTTGCCGGAACGGATCGCCGGTCTGGCGGCGCGCGGCATCCGCTTCCTTGCCTATGCCAATCCCTATCTGGCCAACGATGGCATCCTTTACGAGGAAGCGCGCGAAGGCGGGCATTTTTGCCTGCGCCAGGATTCGGACGAGGTCTACCTGGTCGACTTTGGCGAGTTCGATTGCGGCGTGCTGGACTTCACCCGCGAGGAAACCCGCGCCTGGTTTGCCGAAAAGGTCCTGGGCCGCGAAATGCTGGATATCGGCATTTCCGGGTGGATGGCGGATTTCGGGGAGTACCTTCCCACCGACGTGCGCCTGGCCGATGGTTCGGATGCGATGGAGGCCCACAATCGCTGGCCGGTCCTCTGGGCCGAAGTGAACGCCCGCGCGCTGGAAAGCCGGGGCAAGACCGGCGATGCGGTGTTCTTCATGCGCGCCGGTTTTTCAGGCGTGCAGCAATATTGCCCGCTGCTTTGGGCGGGGGACCAGTCGGTCGACTTTACCCGGCACGACGGGATCGGAACGGTCATCACCGGGGCCTTGTCTTCGGGGCTTGTCGGCAATGCCTACAGCCATTCCGATTGCGGCGGCTATACCTCGCTGCATGGCAATGTCCGCACAGTCGAACTGATGCAGCGTTGGTGCGAACTGGCGGCGTTCGCTCCGGTGATGCGCAGCCACGAAGGCAACCGCCCGGACGACAACCTGCAGTACGACAGCAGCCCTGAACTGCTGGCCTGCTTTGCCCGGTGGAGCCGGGTCCATGCTCACCTGGCACCCTATGTCCGCCAGCTTTGCACCGAAGCTGTGGCCCAAGGCCTACCCGCGCAGCGGGCGATGTTCCTCCACTACCCAGAGGATAGCGCGCTCTACCCGGTCCAGGATCAATACCTGTACGGTGCCGACCTGCTGGTCGCGCCAGTGATCGAGGAAGGCGCGGTCCGCCGCGAGGTGGTGCTGCCGGGCGAAGGGGTGTGGCGCCACTGCTGGACCGGAGAGGACTATCGGCCGGGACGCCACGTGGTTGCTGCGCCAATCGGACAGCCTCCGGTCTTCTATCGTCCAGAAAGCGATTTTGCCGGATTGTTCGCCCGTTTGCCCGAGGCCCTGGCGCAATGAGCGAACGTTCCAACATTCGGGATGTTGCCGCTTTGGCAGGAGTCGCCGTGAAGACGGTGAGCCGGGTCCTCAACGGTCATCCCTACGTCAGCACAGAAACCCGCGAGCGGGTCGAAAACGCCATGCGGGAACTGGATTTCCGGCCCTCGGTCGCAGCGCGCATCCTGTCGGGGGCAAAGTCCAACCAGGTCGCGCTGATCTACGACAACCACAGTCCCTATTACATGTTCCAGATCCAGAGCGGATGCTGGGACTATTGCCGCGAGAACGGCATACGACTGCTGGCCCAGCCGGTTGACGTGGCCGACCCGCTGGTAGGCGAACAGGTCCGCGGACTGGTTACCGAAACGCATGTCGACGGCATTATCCTGTCGTCGCCGGTGACGGACTGCGACCCAGTGCTGCGCGCGCTTGAAGCGATGGACATTCCCTTCGTTCGCATTTCGCCGGGGACCAACCATGCCTTGACGAGTTCGGTGTTCATGGATGATGCGCAGGCCGCGGATGACATGACGACGCATCTGATCAATGCTGGTCATCGCCGCATCGCCTTTATCAAGGGGCATCCCAATCACATGGCTTCCGGCGATCGTCTGTTCGGTTATCGCCGCGCGCTTGACCGTGCCGGCATCGCTTATGAGCCAAGCTTGGTGTGCGAAGGCTCATTCGATTTTGAAAGCGGCGTGCGTGCCGGCAACTACCTGCTCGATCTCCCTGACCGGCCCTCGGCCATTTTCGCCTCCAACGACGACATGGCGGCCGGCGTGCTGGCCGTGGCGCATGGCCGGGCCATGAATCTGCCCGGCGATCTTTCGGTGACGGGTTTCGATGACACCACGCTTGCCCGGACCGTGTGGCCGCCGCTGACCACGATTCACCAACCCATGGCCGAATTGGCCAGAACGGCGACTGAAATCCTCATCGCTGGCGGCGACATCACCCACCGCCGCCTGCCCCACACCCTTGTTGAACGCGCCTCGGTCGCGCCACCTTTCAGGACGAACCCATGAGTGACTTGCCTTTGCCCCCTGCCACCCGCACCCTTGGTGCCAGTGGAATTGCCGTTTCGCCGATTGCCTGGGGAATGTGGCGTCTGGCCGAAAATGGTCGGACTGCGGCAGACGCCGCGCGGCTGGTGCATGCCGCTCTCGATGCCGGGATCAACTTTCTCGACACGGCCGATATCTATGGCTTTGACGGTGCGGGCGGGTTTGGCGATGCCGAAGCGCTGCTGGGCGAAGTTCTGGCAGCAGAACCAGGCCTGCGCCAGCGCATGGTCCTGGCCAGTAAGGGCGGGATCATGCCGCCGCTGCCCTATGACCAAAGTCCGGACTATCTTGCCCAGGCGCTTGATGCCTCGCTGCGCCGGATGAAAGTCGATACGATCGACCTCTATCAGATCCACCGCCCCGATATTCTGGCCCACCCGCAGGAAGTGGCCCGCGTGCTGGATGACGCGGTGGCCGCAGGCAAGATCCGCACCATCGGTGTTTCCAACTTCACCGTGCACCAGATCGCGGCGCTCAACCAGTTCCTCGGCAACAAGCTGGTGGCGACGCAGCCGGAAATCAGTCCGCTGCGCATCACCTGTTTCGAAAACGGCGAGCTGGATCAGGCGATGATGCTGGGCCTTACCCCGCTGGCATGGTCGCCGCTAGGCGGAGGCCGGCTGGCCGACCCGCAGAGCGAGCGCGACCGCGCCGTCGCCGCAGAGCTGGACCGGGTCGCCGCAAGCTATGGCGTCTCGCGCTCAGTCGCGGCCTATTCGTGGCTGTTGGCGCATCCGGCCGGGATCGTGCCGATCATCGGTTCGCAGCAGCCGGCCCGCATCCTTGAAGGCGCTGCTGCCCTGGCGGTGCAATGGAACCGAACCGACTGGTACGCCGTACTGGTCGCCGCACGAGGAGAACGACTGCCATGACCCAAACCCAGCAGTGCGAGATCGCCTGGTTTTCGGCCCTGTGCGATGACGATTACGAATTCCTCGGCGTGCCCGATCCTTATCTCGCTTCCAGCTGGGAGCATTGCCGCAACATCGTGTTGCGCGCGGAGGAAGGCGGCTTTGACAATATCCTGCTGCCGTCCGGTTATCAGCTTGGCCTCGACACCACGGCCTTTGCCGCCGCCGTCGCGACCCAGGTCAAGCGGATCAAGCTGCTCTGGGCGACCCGCATGGGCGAGGACTGGCCGCCGCAACTCGCCCGGCGCATCGCCACGCTCGACCGCATCCTTGGCCCGAATGCCGAGGGGACCGGCGGGCGCCTGAACGTCAACATCATCTCGTCCGACATGCCGGGCGAAAAGATCGAGAGCGGCCCGCGCTATGCCCGCGCGACCGAGATCATGAAGATCGTGCGGACCTTGCTCAACGGCGAGCACCTCGATTTCCAGGGCGAGTTCTTCAATCTCAAGCTCGACCCGGCGCGGATCACGACGATCTCGGGCAAGTGCCCGGCCTTCTACTTCGGCGGCCTCAGCCACGAAGCGCGCGAATGTGCGGCGGAAGCGGCCGACGTCTACCTGATGTGGCCCGACACGATGGACAAGGTGAAGGAAACGGTCACCGACATGAAGGCGCGCGCCGCTGCCAAGGGCCGCAGCCTCAAGTTCGGTTACCGCGCCCACGTGATCGTCCGCGAGACCGAGGACGAGGCGCGCGCCTATGCTGACCGCCTGCTGTCAAAGCTCGATGAACAGGCGGGCCAGGCAATCCGTGAAAAGTCGCTCGATGCCAAGAACTATGGCGTCCAGCGCCAGCAAGAACTGCGCAGCGCCGCCGACGGCGACGGCTTTGTCGAAGAGAACCTGTGGACCGGGATCAGCCGCGCCCGCTCGGGCTGCGGTGCCGCCATCGTCGGCACCCCGGACCAGGTGATTGCCAAGCTGCGCGCCTATCAGGATGCCGGCATGGAAGCCTTCATCCTTTCCGGCTATCCCCATGTGAACGAGTGCGACATGTTCGCGCGCTATGTCCTGCCGCAGTTGCGGCATGGCCCGCTGACGATCTGATCAGACCAGAAATAGAGGTGCAATCTTGACCATCCGGATCGTCGCCCTGGGCGGCACCGTCAATCCCGGCTCCACCACCGAGCAGGCCCTGCGCCTTGCCGCTGCAACCGCAGCCGCCGGCGGGGCCGACGTGCAGGTGTTCGGCGGGGATTACCTCTCGACCCTGGCCCATTACGGCAGCAGCGCGCACCAGAAGGGCGATGGCGGGGAACTGGTCGAAGCGGTGCGGGCAGCTGATGGCCTGCTGATCGCCGCGCCGGGTTACCACGGAACGATCTCCGGCCTGGTCAAGAACGCGCTCGACTATCTGGAGGACCTGTCAAAGGACAGCCGCCCCTACCTTGATGGCCGGGCGGTTGGCCTGATCGCGACCGCCTATGGCGACCAGGCGACGATGAGCACTCTGATCACCATGCGGGCGATCGTCCACGCGCTGCGCGGCTGGCCGACGCCGATGGGCGCGACGATCCGCACCTATCAGGGCCTGTTTTCGCCCGACGGCGAATGCCTTGAGGACCGGGCGCGGCTGCAGCTGGAAATGGTCGGCAGTCAGGTCCTGCGCGGCGCGCGCGCCTTTGCCGGAGTGCAGGACGGACAATGAGCGCGGCGCTGGATCAAGCGATTGCCGCTTTGGCCGGCGGGAAAGTCATCGTCCTGACTGGCGACCGCCTGCGCGGCGGTGACATCGATTTCGCGGTGGCCGCACGCCACGCCACAGCAGAAGCGGTCAATTTCATGGCTACCCATGGCAAGGGGCTGATCTGCCTTGCCCTGACCCCGGATCGGGCCATGCGATTGGGCATCAGCCTGATCAACCCGGGCAGCGATCGCCAGTCAGGCCGCCCCCATGGCCGCTCGATCGAAGCGCGCACCGGCGTCTCGACCGGCATTTCCGCTGCCGACCGGGCGCGGACCATCGCGGTGGCCATCGATCCCGCCTCGACCGGGGACGACCTGGTGTCGCCTGGACACGTCTTCCCGCTGATCGCTTCGGCGGGCGGCGTCACCGAGCGCCCCGCGGCCTTGGAAGCCTCGATCGAGCTGGTTCGCCGTGCCGGTGCCGGCGATGCCGCGGTGATCTGTTCGATCATGCGCGAAGACGGCGAAATGGCGCGGCTTGAAGACCTGTCAGACCTGATTGCCGAGCACGATCTGGCCGTCGTCGATATCGCGGATCTACTGGGCGCGTGATGTCGTCCAGTCGCGAGGTCAATTGGCCGCTTTGCGGCCCAGTTCAATTGCCCCGGTGATCCCGGCAAGGTCGCCCAGCCCCGGCGTCACGATGTAGTGCTCCAGGCCAGGATCAAGCTGGGGTGCCTGAATATAGCCGCCCAGCCTGGCCTCGGTTGCCCGGCGTACCGCTTCGATTAGGCCCGGGGTCTTCATCACGCCGCCGCCGAAAATCAGACGGTCCGGCATGTGGAGCAGGACCAGACTGGCTGCGAGATGCGCGATGTAGCCGGCGATAAGATCCACCTTTTCGGGCGGACTGCCGAGTTCGGACAGGCTCTGTCCCCAACGCGCGGTGATCGCCGGACCCGCAGCCAGACCTTCCAGGCAATTGCCGTGGAACGGACAGCCACCCGGGAAGGGATCGACGCTGCGATCGTGGGGCGGCTGGACGTGTCCGGTTTCATAGTGGGAAAAGCCCATCAGCGGCCGGCCAGCGCGGACCACTCCGGTGCCGATGCCGGTCCCCACGGTTGTGTAGGCCAGCGTATGGCATCCCTGTCCGGCGCCTTGCAGCCATTCCCCCAGCGCCGCCCCATTGACATCGGTATCGACTATGACCGGTGCCTGGAATTCACCCAGGATGTCCTGGAAACGCGCTCCGGCCCAACCCGGCTTGGGCGTCGTCGTGAACGTGCCATAACGCGGCGAAGCGGGATCGATATCGATCGGACCGAAGCTGGCCACGCCAAACCCGGCAATAGGGCCATGGTCGGCTATGACTTGCCGGAAGAAGGCGATGACCTCCGGAAAGCACTCCGCTGGAGTGCGCGTTGCAAGGCGCGTCTCAGCGATGACCTCGCCAGATTCGCGCGCCACGGCGAGCACGAATTTGGTCCCGCCCGCTTCGATTGCTCCGATCAGTCGTTGAGTCACCACAGCCCCTTTCGTGGCCGGGGAAGTTGCATGGCCAGATTCGCGTGGCAATCCTGCGCATACGAATTTGCTGGTGCAAATGGTGGCGTCGAACTCCGCTCAGCCCTGCATAAGCTAATTTTTCCTATCCTATGCAATTGTTTAGGATTTGTCTGCCCCTTGGCATAGCCGATACCTCTCGGTCGAGGCGCGGGGTTTGGCGGTGCATACCTGGCCTGGCCAGAATGCCCGCGGCAAATTGGGCATGGCGACTTTGTTCAAGAGCACAGGCGGTAGAGGAATATTCTACCCTGAAGTGACAAGAAACGATCATTCAGCGGCGAACAGGCATCTTATATAAATAAAAATACTTATATATTGATGAAATTTGATTGAATGCACATAATGTGCAAAACGGCTTGCAGAATAATTTTCGCAAAAATGTTGAGTTGATGCATGCCGATTTCAGCGCCTAACAGTAGTAATTGGAAGAACGTTATGTTCGGGTCGAACTACGACCCCAACAATGATCAGCAGAGTTCGGCTGACTCAGACCTTCTTGGAAACAATACCAATGCAATGCTGCAGGCGCAAACCGCCACTATAGCAGGTGATACGGTTTATTATTATCGAGTAAGGGTAGGATCGCTTGCCAATGGCAACGGCAGCTCGAGCTTTTATCTGGCATTAGACCTTAACGGCACCGGGGTTTATCCCACTGCGGACATGTTTGTCGAAGCAAAGTACGCAATTATTGGTGGTCAGTTCAAGAGAGGTGAAATAAACTTCCATAAAGCTGATTTTTCCAATGGTAATACCGGATTTTCTCCATCAACAACATCTTGGCTGTCTTCATAAACTGATGAAAATAATGAATATAATCTCTTGGCTGGAACGAGTGGTAATGGTTCGGCTATAGACAATAACAATGGCATTATTTTCGTTGAAAAGACGAATACAGATATCGATGGAGACGGAAATTCCGATTATTGGGTGACATTCGGATTTACGCTGTCTCAACTTAACGCATGGGCAAAGGTTGGTATAAACAGCGGTGCAACGGTAGTTGCTCCAAACAATATTGTTTCCACCACCGTCTCGGGAACGTCGGCGCTGGCGCTGTTTGCTTTCACCTCGACTTCGCAAACGTCGAACGGCGACATTGCCGGGGTCAACGACCGTACAGCAGATCTGACCCAGAGCTGGAGCGATCTGGGTCTGGTGATCAATACCACACTCGACAATCTTGGTGCCGGGGCACCAGCTTCGCCGACGGTCAAGCGCGCAGCCGTCCAGACGGGCACTCGACTATGCACCTGCAACCGCACTTGCAGATTTGATCGACAATTCAATTGCTGCGAATTCGAGCGAGGTATCCATCCAATTCGAATGGGCCGGACCGCAAAGCTGGGTCCGGATCGTCGATGACGGCGATGGCATGGACGACGCAGCCCTGGAGGCCGGAATGCGCCTTGGCGCACGTGATCCGAGAGCCGAGCGTGCCGCGACTGACCTCGGACGCTTCGGCCTTGGCCTGAAGACTGCAAGTTTCTCGCAAGCACGTCGCCTTACCGTGGCCAGCAAGCAGAAAGACGGGGCCGTGGCATGTCTTCGATGGGATCTTGATCTCATCGGCCAAGAGCCGGGTGCTGAGTGGCCACTTTTCGAAGGAGCTGCTCCAGGTTCAGAACACCTGATTGCGCAGCTTGACCACATGGAGCACGGCACTGTCGTCCTGTGGGAGAACCTCGACCGCATTGTGACAGATGGGTTCAAATCTACCGACATGATCGAGCTCATGGAACGTGTAGACACGGCGGAGGACAAGGAGACGCCAAGGACGGGTTTCGCAGGTGCGCCTGACGACGAAGTTATGGAGACACTGAACTCGATGTTTGACGCGCTGGTGAAGTTTCGAGGCCTCAGTCCATCTGAGGCTCGAGAACGGCTCGGCCGCACGCCGCCAGCCATTGCGCCTGTCACCAGCAGACGGCGTATATCGCGCTGTCCCATTTTCGACGTTTTGCCGAGACGCTGTTTGCCGCCGCTGGAGTTTTGTCGCGGCACCAAGCCAAGCCATGCCGCAAAATC
>JBKHWO010000034.1:0-99569 GCA_046566485.1 Alphaproteobacteria bacterium
CCACTGCGGGTGGCCGGGGGGATTCATTCGCTTCACCTTAAAGGCATCGCGCCCGCGCTTGCCGCGATCTATCAAAATCAGCAGGGAGTTGACGACGCGGCAATTGTCGCCGCTGCGATCCATGCCAACGAAGCGGAGTTGCTGCCGTGGCTGAATGGTCCGCCGCAGACCAATGAAGCCGGCCGTTCCGCCAATTTCGTTGCGGCCATGCTGTGGCTGGTGGGGAAGGGACTGCCGGCGCGTTTCGAGTGCTTGGAGATTGGTTCGAGTGCGGGCATCAACCTTATGCTCGAGCGCTATCACTATGATCTGGGCGGAGTGCATATTGGCCCGGAGCCGGGTGCGATCAGGTTCGCTCCGGAGTGGCGCGGTGCGCCGCCACCGGAGCAAAGGATCGAGATCGTTTCAGCCCGTGGCTGTGACGTTGCACCGGTCGATTTAACCGATCCAGGCCAGGCGCTGCGGCTCAAAGCCTATGTCTGGCCGGAGCATACCGTGCGGTTCGAACGGATCGAGGCCGCCATTTCCGAGGCGAAGAAGTCAGCTCCCGATCTGGTTCGGATGAATGCGGCCGATTTCGTCGAGGCGCAGTTGCAAAAGCCGCAGGCGGTGGGGACAACCCGCGTGCTGATGCACTCCATCGTATGGCAATATGTGCCGGCCGATCAGCAGGCGCGGGTCACCGCAGCGATGGAAGCGGCGGGTAGCCGCGCAACGGCTGACCGTCCGCTAGCGTGGATTTCGCTGGAGGCGAACCGCGTGCTGCACAACCACGAATTGCAGTTGCGCTATTGGCCGGGCGGCGCTGAGCCTGCCCTGATCGCACGGGCCCACCCGCATGGCGCCTGGATCGAATGGGACCCGGTCTAGGTTTCAGTTGGTCTTGGCGAGGAATTCGTCCAGCGCGGCGTTGACTGGCGCCGGCGCTTCCCACGGCACAAAGTGGCCGCAATCCGGCACTTTGACCAGAGTCATGTCGGTGACCATCTGCTCCAGCCCGTCAAGGTTCTCGGGCGGGAGGGCAATGTCGTCGAGGGCCCAGATCACCAGGGTTGGGATCGTCAGCGGGGGCAGCGCGGGCGGAGCCCGGTCGGCTGGCACCTCATAGGGTTCGTCCATAGCCGGGACATAGAGCGGGCTCGCCCGGTACCAGTTGATCATGGCGAAAGCCGCATCGCGGTTTTCCCAATCCTTGAGCAACTGGGCGCGTTCCGCCGGCTCCATCTTGTCCTCGGTCAGCAGGCGTCCTTCGAAACCTTTGGCCAGCATCCCGCCAAGGCCATGGTCCCGGATCAGCTGATCGTTGGCCGTGTCGCGGAAAACCCGCATGTACTGGCTCGATTCGCGCTGGTGGCGATTGACCCAGACCAGCCGCGAAAAGCCGACAGGGTGCGGAGCATTGGCGATGACGGCACGGGTAACGCGGCCATTCATCTGCCCCATCAGGGCAACGCCCCAGGCAATCGCGCCCCCCCAGTCGTGCCCCACGATGGTGAATTTCTCGACCCCCAGCGCATCGGCCAGCTGGAACACGTCTCCGATCAGCTTGTCAGGCGTATAGCTGGCCACGTCCTGCGGTTTGGACGAGCCGCGATAACCCCGTTGATCGGGCGCTATGCAGCGGAAACGGTCCTTGAGATGCGCGATCTGATGGCGCCAGGTGCGGTGGCTTTCGGGAAAGCCATGCAGGAAGATCAGCGCGGGCGCGTCCTTGGGTCCTTCGTCGACATAGTCCAGCTCGATTCCGGAGGCGAGCTTGATCCGGTTTTGCGCCATTTGCTTTCTCTCCCCACAACAAAAAGTTCGTCATGCTGAACTTGTTTCAGCATCTATCCGGCCCTCCGCGCGGAGGGCTGTCGGCACAATGGACCCTGAAACAAGTTCAGGGTGACGATGGACTTTACTGCTCCGTCACACCCATCTTCGCGGCATAGCCGGATTGGAAATTCTCGATCATCTTGTCGAACATTTCCTCAGGCGTGCGGCGCACTTCGGCGATCCACTTTTCCATGCCATGCTCGGCAATGGCGACTTCGCGTTGGCCTTCATCGATGGCGGTCAGCATCAAGCCAGCAAAGACATCCGGATCGATTCCAGTGTCGATCGCTTCATCGCTGACGCCGCGGGTCGAGCCATCGGCGGTGATGGCATTGCGCGAAACATCCGTGCGGATCGATCCCGGGGTGACTCCGATCACCGAAATGCCATGTCCGGCCACTTCGATGCGCAGCGCATCGGCATAGCCAATCAAGCCGTGCTTTGCCGCGCAATAGGCGGTGCGCAGCGGCGAGCCGATCTTGCCGGCCAGGCTTGAGATCATGACGATCTGTCCGGTCTTGCGTTCCACCATCCGCTTGAGCAGGGCCTGGGTCAGGCAGATCGGGCCCAACAGGTCGATGTCGATCATCTTCTGGTAAACCGAAAAGTCGGTATCGACGGCCAGGGAGCGCTGGCTGATCCCAGCATTGTTGACCAGCACGTCGATCCCGCCGCTCCAGGCCCAGGCCTCGTCGGCGGCCTTGGCAGCGGCGGCAAAGTCGCTGGTGTCGAACGGCAGCACGAGGTGGCTGCCGCCGCACTGCCCCGCCACTTCGGCTAGCGCGGCCTGGTTTCGTCCCGAAAGGATCAGGCGGCAGCCGCGCTTGGCATAGGCCCGCGCCAGCGCCGCGCCAATGCCCGAAGATGCGCCCGTGATCCAGACCGCTTTGCCGCTCATGATATGTCCTCTCCGATTGTTCTTTTTAATTCAGGTATCCGGATCACCTGGCACGGCTGGAAAACGTCCTTCCTGCCAGTCCCGGGTCGCTTGCCGGATTCGCTCTTGCGAAGATGCCACGAAGTTCCACCAGATGAAGCGCGGCGTGTAAAGCGGCTCTCCGCCCATCAACATCACCCGGGCCCCATGATCCGAATGGAGGCGCAGTTCTTCTCCTGCCGCGAGCAGGTGCAGGCCATATAGCTGCAGCGGCTCTTCCTGCAGGCTGGCCCCGCCGCTAACCAGCATCACCGCGCGTTCCGTCGCTGATGGTTCGATCGCGATTTCGCCCCCGGCGGACAGCGCGATATCGGCATAGATCGTTGGGCAGTGGCAGGTCGTCGGTGCCTGTTTGCCCCATAGGTTTCCCATGATCACCGTTGCCCGGGCTCCGTGTTCTTCAAAGACGGGCAAAACCTGCTGTTGTTCGAACGCCGGCGCCATTTCCTCCAACCCATCGGGTAGGGCCAGCCAGGTTTGCATCCCCCAGATCGGCTGGACCTTGCAGCGCAAATCTTCGGGCGAGCGTTCCGAATGAGTGATTCCGCGCCCAGCGGTCATCAGGTTGACCTGTCCCGGCCGGATGATCGCATCGGTGCCGATGCTGTCGCGGTGATGGATTGCGCCTTCGAACAGCCAGGTGACAGTGGAGATGCCGATATGCGGATGCGGCGTAATGTCCATTGCCCGCCCAGCTGGCAGTTCGGCAGGGCCGAACATGTCGACGAAAATGAAGGGGCCGACCATGCCGATTCCGGGCGAGGGCAGGGCGCGGCGGACCCACAGGCCGCCCAGATCGTGCTGGGTGGGCGTGATTGTGTGCAGGATCGCTGCGGTCATTCGCCTGGAGCCCGGGCCTTGATCGCCAGGGCGTGGACGCGTTGGCCGGGAATATCGCCTAACGCGCGGTTGACCATGCGCTGGCGCTCCAGGCGCGAAACGCCAGCGAAGGCTGCGCTTTCGATCTCGACGCTGAAGTGGCTTTCGCCCGAACCATCGTCACCGGAATGGCCGTGATGGCGCGCACTGTCATTGATGACGGCGAGATGGGTCGGGGCGAAGGCTGCGACGAGCAGGCGTTCGATTTCGGCGGCGAGAGTTCCGGTCATGACTTCCATTCTAGCCGATCAGTCGCCATGTGGAAGGGATGAAGCAGGATCGATTTCACGGACGCGTCGGTAGCGGCGAACGCGCTTGCGAACGCGCCGGCTGCGGCGAGGCCGGTCAATTCCGCGCGCCGGGTCCGCGCGGGTCCAGCTTTGACGGACCCGGCGATTACCGCTGGTTCTGCCTTGACCATGTCCGCGAGTTCAATGCCGGTTACGACTGGTTTGAAGGCATGACCCCCGAAGAGATCGTTCGCGCGCAGAATCCGATTCATGGCTGGGACCGCCAGACCCGAGCCTTTTCGCCGACCGCCGGAATCGATGCCGCGCCGCGCTGGGCCGACTATGCCGATCCGCTGGAAGCGATCAGCATGCGGGCGCGGAAGCGCAAACCGGCAGAGCGCCGTGATGGCCGCGCGGTCACGCCGGACGAGCGCCGCGCGCTTGATGTCCTTGGGCTCGACCTTGATGCCGATCGCCGCGCGCTCCGCAAGCGTTACAGTGAATTGGTGCACTCGCTCCACCCGGACCGCAATGGTGGCGACCGTTCAAGTGAAAAGCGGCTGCAGTCGGTGGTCGAGGCCTATCAGCTGCTGCGCAAGGCCGCAGCTTTCGCCTGAGTGGCAGCCTCGGCCTCGCACAGTGCTTTCAGTTGCGCGGCGCAGGCGCTCCAGCCTTGTTCGAAGCCCATCTCGCTATGACGCGCCATGGCTTCGTCGCTCCAGTGCCGGGCGCGCGCCGTGTAACGGGTCCCGGTGCCTTCGGGCGCGATTTCCCAGATGCCAATCATGAAGGCATCGTGAGGTTCGAGGTCGCCGGTGATCGAGTCCGTTGTCGCAAAGCGTTGCCCTTCGTCCCAGGCCAGGATCAGGCCGGGATGTTCGTGCACTTCACCGTCCGGCCCTCGCATCACCGCGTGCATCGTCGAACCTGGCAGGCGCGTTCCAAAGTCGACTTCGGCTTGCCACGGCTTGGGACACCACCATTCATTGGTGCGGTTGACCAGAATGTCCCAAACAGTATCGGGCGGAGCGGCGATCAGGGTGGTGACGGATAGTTCACGCATAAAGCGACATCGTCATTTGGGGCATTTGCGGTTCTCCTCGATTCTACCGGCCAAGATTGGGCCCGACCGCAGCAAATGTTAGCCGGGTTGCGCCGGCGTGCACCAGCCTTGGGGCAAGTCCCTTAACCGAGCGGTTGAATTTGTCCGCAGCCAGTACGCAAAGGCAGTTGCAGCGGCGCTTGTGCCCGTATAGGCGGTTCGGCGAAATGACTGACAAGAGCGCCATGACCGACACTTCGAATCAGACCGTCCTGCCCGCGCCCGACATCGAAGTCGATGTGCGCGAAATGTTTGGCATCGACATCGACATGAAGGTCCCGGCCTTCAGTCAGCCGGATGAACGCACGCCGGATGCGGATGACACCTATGTGTTCGATCCGGACACGACCCTGGCGATCCTGGCCGGCTTTGCGTTCAACCGCCGCGTGATCGTGCAAGGCTATCACGGCACCGGCAAGTCGACCCACATCGAACAGGTCGCGGCGCGGCTCAACTGGCCCTGCGTGCGCATCAACCTCGATTCGCACATCAGCCGCATCGACCTGGTCGGGCGCGACGCGATTGTCCTGCGCGACGGCCTGCAGGTTACCGAATTCCGTGAAGGCCTGCTTCCCTGGGCGCTGCAGCACCCGGTCGCCCTGGTGTTCGACGAATACGATGCCGGCCGCCCGGACGTGATGTTCGTAATCCAGCGCGTGCTGGAAACCGAAGGCAAGCTGACCCTGCTCGATCAGAACCGGGTGATCCGCCCCGACAAGTACTTCCGCCTGTTCGCCACGGCCAACACGGTTGGTCTGGGCGATACCTCGGGCCTGTACCATGGCACCCAGGCGATCAACCAGGCACAGATGGACCGCTGGAATATCGTGGTTCAGCTCAACTACCTACCGGCACAGGTCGAAAGCGAAATCGTCCTCAAGAAGGTGACCGATTGCGCCGCCGACGTGGTCGCCAACATGGTCAAGGTTGCCGACCTGACCCGCCAAGGCTTCATCAACGGCGATATCTCCACCGTGATGAGCCCGCGTACCGTCATTACCTGGGCGCAGAACACCGCGATCTTCAAGGATCCGGGCTTTGCCTTCCGCCTCTCGTTCCTCAACAAGTGCGACGAGACCGAGCGGATGCTGGTGGCCGAATACTATCAGCGCGTGTTCGGCACCGAACTGCCCGAAAGCGTGGTGGGCAAGGGCTGAACCTGCGGTTCAGCCCACCCCGCAAGCAGCGTTACAGGATGAAGTGATCGCCGGCCGCGCGCACGGTGATTTCGCCCAGCGACACCCCCCACGGCTGGTTGATCGCATAAACGATCGCGTCGGCAATATGCTCGGGCGCCAGGCTGGCATAGTCGATGTTGTGCGGATCGAGCCGCTCAGCGGGGAACGTCCCGGCCTGCATGTCAGCGACCATGGCCATGAATTCCGGCGCATTGTGGCCCAGGATCCCCACGCTGGCGGCGGGGTTGATCACGCTCGCCGACAATCCCGTGGCTGGAACCCCGGTCGGCTTGATCGTCGTCACCTTGATCTTGCCGCGTGATTCCATCCGCAGGCTTTCGCCCATGACGTTGACCGCGGCTTTGGTCGCGCCATAGATCGCCGCGCCGACCACCGGGAAATTGCCATAGATCGAACTGATGTTGATCACCTGGCCGCGGCCTTGCGCGATCATCGGATCATAGGCGGCGATCATGCCGTTGAGCACGCCCTTGATGTTGATGTCGATGCAGCGCTGCCAAGCCGGATAGGCGGCTTCGTGGTCCGAAAAGAAGGCCAGGGGCATGATCCCGGCGTTGTTGATCATCACGTCGATCCGGCCATGGGCGCCGACCGCGGCACCGACCAGTTTATGGCACTGTGCCAGTTCGGTGACATCGGTCGCGACCGCCTGCGCCTTGCCGCCGCTGGCAGTGATCGCGGCAGCGACAGCTTCCGCTGCCGCGCCGTCGATGTCGCCCAAGGTAACGCTGGCACCCAGGGCCGCTGCCTTTTCCGCCACCAGTTTGCCAAACCCGCCACCACCGCCGGTGATGACGATAGACTTGCCTGCAACGTGATTGGTCATGTTCCGGCCCTTGTGAAGCAATCAGGCTTGCGGCGTGACGAGATACTTCTCGCCCGTGCGGCGGGCGTTGTATTCGCTGACCGCTTGCTTGGTCAGCATGCCCTCCAGCGTGACGTGAGCCTTGTAATGGCTGGCGAAGGTGGTGGTGAGGTCTTTCATCACCCGTGCGCGCATCCGCCCCACGACTTCCGGCCCGGCCTTCATCATGAACGGCGTAAGCAGCCAGCCGGAAAGATCCCAGGTCAGGCCAAAGGCGCGGTTGAGGATCGTCGGCCCGAGATCGAGCGCGCCATAGATGCAGACCTTCTTCGGTTCGCTGGAACCATAGCGGCTGAACGCAGCACCGCGGCTGGCAGCAGCTTCCATCGCGGAAAGGAACTGGCTGGCGACCGTGCCGCCGCCGATCGGATCAAAGCCGATCATTGCCTTGGTCTCGGCAATCGCGTCGATCAGCTTGGGCATGTAATCGGCGTCGGTCATGTTGAGGACATGGGTCGCGCCCAGGTCCTTGAGCAGCTTAACCTGCGCGTCCGAGCGGACCACGTTGACCAGCGGAATGCCGTCTTCAAGGCAGATCTTGACCAGCATCTGGCCCAGGTTCGACGCGGCCGCTGCGTGGACGATCCCGCTGAAGCCTTCCATCTTCATCGTTTCGACAAAGCCCAGCGCGGTCATCGGATTGACGAAGGAGCTGGCGGCCTGTTCGGCGGTGACGCTGTCATCGACGGCAAAGGCCATCTGGGTGTCGGCCAGGGCATAGGTCGCATAGGCCGTGCCCGGTACGCAGGCGATGCGCTTGCCCAGCAGGTGCTCTGCGCCTTCACCCGCAGCAACGACGATCCCCGCCGCTTCATTACCAGCCGGCATCGCAATGCCATGACGCGCCTTCATCGCACGGGTCGCATTTTCCGGCATTTTCGCCACGATCTTGCCCGGCGTGTATTCGGCATTGTCGGTATCGGCGCTGGCGAACAACAGGCCCAGGTCCGAAGGATTGATCGGCGTTGCCTCAACCTTGATCAGGACCTGCCCGGCCTTGGGCGCGTCCCAGGTCTTGTCGTTGAGCTGCAGGGTCAGCGTGCCGTCTGCATCAAGCTGGGTGGTCAGCTGCTTGCCGGTAAAGGTCATGGTTGTCTCCCGAATCCGTGGTCATGATTGACGTTTCGGATTGCAACCTAAAGCCTCATTCGTCGGGGTAAAGCGCACGGACGAAATAAAGCCCGGCGCTGGGTGCATTGAGCCCCAAAGCCGCCCGTTCGCGGGCGTGCAACGCGTCGGCCACTTGTTCCTCGCGCCAGCGGCCCAGGCCGACCAAGGCCAGACAGCCGACCATCGAGCGGACCTGATGATGCAGAAAGCTGCGCGCCGCAGCGCGGATGTGGACTTCTTCCCCGACCCGCTCGACTGCCAGCAGGTCGAGCGTCTTGACCGGGTCCCTGGCCTGGCAGTGAACCGAGCGGAACGTGGTGAAATCGTGCCGCCCGACGAGGGCCTGGGCAGCGCGGTGCATGGCGTCAGCGTCCAGCGGCTGCTGGATCAACCAGGCGCGATTGGCATCGAGGGTCAGCGGCGCGCGGCGATTGGCAATGCGGTAAAGGTATTCGCGTCCGGTGCAGGAAAACCGCGCGTGCCAGTCATTCGGCTTGGCCACGCAGTCCAACACGGCAATCGGATCGGGCCGCAGATGATAGTTCAGCGCTTCCATCAGGCGGAATGCCGCGATCGGCTTGGCGACCTCGACATGGGCGCGCATGCCCAGGGCATGAACTCCGGCATCGGTGCGTCCGGCCGCGTGCATGATCGCCGGCTCGCCCGTGACGCGTTCGACGGCCTCCTCGACCGCTTGCTGCACGCTGGGACCATGGGCCTGGCGCTGCAGGCCCATGAACGGCGTGCCATCGAATTCAAGGGTGAGGGCAAAGCGGGTCATGTTCAGCCGAGCATGGCACCAGGCGCGATCGCCCAGCCGCGCAGCAGGTCTGCCGTAGCCATGGCCGGTCGTCCGGCGCGCTGGACGAAAGTGGGACGGATAGCGCCGGTGCCGCAAGCGACGGTCAGCGCGTCGTCGAGCACGGATCCCGGCGCGCCATTGCCTTCCGCGATTTCTGCTTCCAGTATTTTGCAACGCTCCCCTTCGAATTCGAACCAAGCGCCGGGGGCAGGGGAAAAGGCGCGAATCTGTCGTTCGATCTGCGCGGCGGTTTGGGTCCAATCGATCCGGGCTTCCGCCTTGTCGACCTTGTGGGCGTAGGTGACACCCGCTTCGCTTTGAATTTCGGGGGGATAGGCCCCCAAATCAGCCAGAACCGACACCATCAGCCGCGCGCCCAGGTCGGCGAGTTCGGCGGTCAGTCCGCCCGTGGTCTTGCGGTCGACCGGCGTGGTCACCTTGGCCAGCATTGGCCCGGTATCGAGACCGGCTTCCATCTGCATGATGGTAACCCCGGTTTCTTCGTCGCCAGCCAGAATGGCGCGGTGGATCGGTGCGGCGCCGCGCCAGCGCGGCAACAGGCTGGCGTGGATATTCAGGCAGCCATGGCGCGGCGCATCCAGCACCGCCTGCGGCAGGATCAGGCCGTAGGCGGCAACAACGGCAATGTCGGCATCCAGCGCGGCAAAGGCTGCCCGTTCTTCTGTGCTTTTCAGCGACAGTGGGTGGCGCACTGCGATCCCCAGCTCTTCGGCCTTGCGGTGGACCGGGGTGGGGGTCAGTTCCTTGCCGCGGCGACCGCCGGGACGGGGCGGCTGGGTGTAGACGGCAAGCACGTCGTGCCCGGCCGCGACCAGCGCTGCCAGCGCAGGAACGGCAAAGTCCGGGGTACCCATGAAAATGATCTTCACACCAAACTCCCGCTCATCCTGAGCCTGTCGAAGGGTGTCCTTAGCTTTGCTGGCAGAAAAGTGAAGGACGGGGCTTCGACAAGCTCTGCTTGAGCGGTTAGAGTGGGTCGATGGCATCGCAAGAGATCGAAGCACTGACCACTGCCTTGTCGCGCCTGCCGGGACTTGGTCCCCGCTCCGCGCGGCGGGCCGTGCTGTGGCTGATCAAGCGGCGCGAAACCGCGCTGGTCGGATTGCTGGAAGCGCTGGAGGCGGTGCGTGCCGGGCTGGTCGAATGCGCGACTTGCGGCAATGTCGATACGACCAACCCTTGCGCAATCTGCGCTGATCCGCGCCGCGACCCTAGGCAGTTGTGCGTGGTCGAGGATGTCGCCGACCTCTGGGCGCTTGATCGGGCGCGGCTGTTTACCGGCAAGTATCATGTCCTGGGTGGCCGGCTTTCAGCGCTGGAAGGGATGCGGCCCGAGGACCTTTCGATCGGCAAACTGCTCGAACGGGTCAGTCAGGGCGGGATTGACGAGGTGGTTCTGGCGATGAATGCCACGCTGGAAGGCCAGACCACGGCGCACTACATTGCCGAGCGGCTGGAGAGTTACCCGGTGCGGATCACCCAGCTGGCCCACGGCCTGCCGGTGGGGGGTGAGCTGGATTATCTCGACGAAGGAACCCTGGCCCAGGCGCTGCGGGCGCGGCGGCCGGTGGGATAACCGATCAGTCTGATCGTTTCGGCATCCTTGCGAACGGCGGTCATCGCGACTATCTGGCCCCTCATGGCCATTCGTGAAATCCTGGAAGTCCCCGATCCCCGCCTCAAGGTGGTGTCGGAACCTGTCACCAAGTTCGACGACGAGCTCAAGACGCTGGTCGAAGACATGTTCGACACGATGTATGATGCTCCGGGCATCGGTCTCGCGGCGATCCAGGTTGGCGTTCCGCTGCGCGTGCTGGTGATCGACCTCCAGCCCGATGACCCCGATGCGGAGCCCGAGGTGTGCACCGCGCATGGCGGCCATGCCCACACCCACCAGCCGACCAAGCGCGAACCGCGGGTGTTCATCAATCCCGAGATTCTCGATCCGTCGGACGATCACTCGGTCTACTCCGAAGGCTGCCTGTCGGTTCCGGAAGTCTACGCCGAAGTCGAACGGCCCGCCCGCATTCGGGCGCGCTGGCAGGACCTGGACGGCAAGCAGCACGAGGAAGAGATGGACGGGCTGATGGCCACCTGCCTCCAGCACGAGATGGACCACCTCGAAGGCATCCTGTTCATCGACCATCTTTCGCGGCTGAAGCGCAGCATGGCGCTGAAGAAGCTGGAAAAGCTCCGCAAGGTCGCTTGATTCTTCTGAGGTGATCCGGGCGGTTCAGGCTCCCTCCGCGCCATTGCGTCATCCTGAACTTGTTTCAGGATCCATCGGGCCTCCTGGCTCCGAAGGCCCGAATGGCGCGCTGCGGCCAGGTTTGGTCTGGCCAAGGACATCCGATTAAGCCGAGGAATGGATCCTGAAACAAGTTCAGGATGACGTTTTGCAAAAGCCGGCGCTCTCCGCCTTGCTCAAAACAGCCCTTCGATCTGCCCTTCCGCGTTCAGGTAAATCCCCTCCGCTGCCGGGACGCGCGGCAGGCCGAGCATGGTCATGATCTCGCCGCAGATCGCCACCACGAAGCCCGCACCGGCCGATAAGCGCACTTCGCGAACCTCGACCTCGTGTCCGTCGGGTGCGCCCATCCGGGTCGGATCGGTCGAGAAGGAATACTGCGTTTTGGCCATGCAGACGGGAAAGTGGCCGTAGCCCATGTCTTCCCAGGTCTTGAGCTGGCTGCGGATCGCGGGGGTCAGGTGAACTTCGGCTGCGCGGTAGATTTCGCGCCCCACCGTCTCGATCTTTTCGGCTAGCGACAATTCGTTGCGATAAAGCGGGGCATAGCCGTTCGGCCCAAGGTCGGCCTTGGCGGCAACGATCCGGGCAAGTTCTTCTGCTCCGGCGCCGCCTTCGGCCCAATGGCGGCAGACCACCGCCTGGGTGCCGTACTCCGCCGCCAGTTCGGCAACTGCGGCCAGTTCCGCAGCGGTGTCGGTAGGGAAGTGGTTGATCGCTACGGTGGGCTTGACCCCGAACTTGGCCAGGTTTTCGATGTGACGCTTCAGGTTCGCGCCGCCCTGCCGCACCGCTGCGACGTTTTCGGCGGAAAGGTCCGCCTTCGCCACCCCGCCATGCATCTTGAGCGCGCGGACCGTGGCGACCAGCACGACGGCATCAGGCTTGAGGCCCGCCATGCGGCACTTGATGTCCATGAACTTTTCCGCGCCCAGATCGGCGCCGAAGCCGGCTTCGGTCACGACATAGTCCGACAGGCCCAGTGCGGTCCGCGTGGCGATGACCGAGTTGCAGCCGTGGGCGATATTGGCGAAGGGGCCGCCGTGAACGATCGCCGGGTTGTTCTCCAGCGTCTGGACCAGGTTCGGCAGGATCGCGTCTTTGAGCAGCACGGTCATCGCGCGGTCCGCCTTGATGTCGCGGCAGAACACCGGGCTTTTGTCGCGGCGATAGCCGACGATGATGTCGCCCAGCCGCTTTTCCAGATCTGCCAGGTCATCGGCGAGGCACAGGATCGCCATGATTTCCGAGGCGACTGTGATGTCGAACCCGGTTTCGCGCGGATAGCCGTTGCCGACCCCGCCCAGCGGGCCGACGGTCTGGCGCAAGGCGCGGTCGTTCATGTCCAGCGCACGGCGCCAGGTGATCCGGCGCAGGTCGAGGCCCAGTTCGTTGCCCCAGTAGACGTGGTTGTCGATCATGGCCGAGAGCAGATTGTGCGCCGCCGTGATCGCATGGAAATCGCCGGTGAAGTGCAGGTTGATCTCGTCCATCGGCACGATCTGGGCCTTGCCGCCCCCGGCGCCGCCGCCCTTGACGCCAAAACAGGGGCCCAGGCTGGGCTCGCGCAGACACAGCATGGTGTTCTTGCCGATGCGGTTGAGCGCGTCCGCCAGACCGACCGACGTCGTGGTCTTGCCTTCTCCTGCCGGGGTCGGGCTGATCGCGGTGACCAGAATCAGTTTGCCCTGCCGCTGCGCCGCGGGAAGGGCCGTGCAGTCGATCTTGGCGTTGGTCCGGCCATAGGGAATCAACGCTTCGTCGGGTACGCCAGCCTTGGCCGCAATCGCGGAGATCGGTTCAAGCTTGGCCGCGCGGGCGATTTCGATGTCAGTCAGCATGGTGCAAGCTCTTGCCTGACCGCCGGGTAGGCTCAAGTCCCCCAAGTTGGTTCTGCACTGAATCTGCGTTTCGCAGGGATTGCATCGGCTTCGGTGATAATCCTTGGGGGCGCCCTTGCTTAGTAGGATTTGGGGAGCTAAGTTCGCGCTTCGTTCTCATTCTGGTGGTCCATGGCAGTCGAAGCAATCCTGTTCCTCATCGTCGGCGTGGCGATTGGCGCGGCCGCCGGCTGGTTTGCCGGATCGCGTCCCGCGGCGGATCTGCGCCAACGGCTTGCCGCCAGCGAGGAGGAGGTGCGGGCACTTGATAGCCGCTTCAAGCAGGCGATCACCGATCTGGCGGCCACTGCGGAGCGGGCACAGCGAGCCGATGATTTGATGCAGGAACTGGGTTCGGTGCGTGCGCGGGCAGAGGCTTTGAACGCCGAACTGGCGACGATGAAGGCCAATGCAGTCCATCTGGAAGAGCAAAAGGCGGCGCTGCTGACCGCGCAGGAAAGCCTGCGCAAGGAGTTTGAAGCGGCCGGAGCAAAGGTTCTGGCCCAGGCGCAGGAAACCTTTCTCAACCGCGCGCAGGAACGCTTTTCGCACAGCGAGGAGAAACAGGCGGAGCGGCTCAAGGCCTTGCTTGCGCCGGTTGATGCGCGTCTCAAAAGCTATGAGGAGCAGGTCCAGGAACTGGAAAAGAGCCGCGTCGATGCCTTTGGGCAACTGGCCGGCCTGATCCAGTCGGTTCGCGATGGGCAGGAAGCGGTCAAGGCCGAAGCGGCGCGGCTGGGCAATTCGCTTACCAATGCGCCCAAGGCGCGGGGACGCTGGGGCGAACGCGCGTTGCAGAACGTGCTGGAACAGTGCGGCCTGTCAGAGCACACCGACTTCAACCTTGAGCATTCGATGGATACCGAGGACGGCCGGCTCCGCCCGGATGCGATCGTCCATGTGCCCGGGCAAAAGAAGCTGGTGATCGACGCCAAGGTCTCGCTCAATGCTTATCAGGCCGCGTTCGAGGCCAATGATGACGAGACCCGCAAGCGCAATCTCGATCTCCATGCCCGCTCGATGCGCGGCCATATCCAGACCCTCGGGACCAAAAGCTATCAGAGCCAGTTCGAGGAAGCGCCCGACTATGTCGTGATGTTCGTTCCGGGCGAGCATTTCGTTGCCGCTGCGCTCGAACACGATCCGGAACTGTGGGACTTCGCGTTCCATAACAAGGTCTTGCTGGCAACCCCGACCAACCTCGTTGCGATTGCCCGGACCGTGGCGATGGTCTGGAAACAGGATCAGCTGGCGCGCGAAGCGGTGGAGATCGGGCGCGCCGGGGCAGAGCTATACGACCGGCTAGCCGTTGCGGCCGATCACCTTAAGGGCATGGGGGCTGGACTGGACCGTGCGGTGCGCAAGTACAATGACTTCGTCGGCAGCTTCGAACGCAACGTCCTCAGCTCTGGCCGCCGTTTGCGGGACAAGGGGATCGAGATCGGCAAGCGCGAGATCGACGATGTACCCGTCCTGGAAGCTGCACCGCGCTATGCCGAAGAGCCTCTGGCCATTGCTGCAGAAGACCGCCCCGCCGATGCGTGAACGGGGCTCTGCGGCTCATTCGCTCAATCCAGCCGGGCGAGCGCCTCGTAAGCCAGAACCGCACCGGCCACGGCGGCGTTGAGGCTGTCGGCGCGCCCCTTCATTGGCATGGTGACGCGCAGGTCGCAGGCCATCTCGTATTCCAGCGGCAGGCCTCGGCTTTCGTTGCCGACCATCAGGAAGCACGGCGCCTGATAGGGTGCGGTGCGATAGTCGACCGCATCGCGCAGGCTGGCCGCGACCAGCTGACCCGGGCCGCTGCGCAGCCACGGCAGAAATTCATCCCAGCGGGCCTGGGCGATCCTTTGTGTGAACACCGCCCCCATGCTGGCGCGCACCGCCTCCACGCTGAACGGGTCGGCGCAGTCGTCTATCAGGATCAGTCCGCCAGCCCCTACCGCATCGCCGGTGCGCAGCATCGTGCCAAGGTTGCCCGGATCGCGCAGCGCCTGCGCGACCAGCCAGATCTTGGCTGAAGAGCGGTCCAGCGCCCCGAGACCTGTATCGAACTCAGCGAAGACGCCGGCAACGGCCTGCGGATTATCCTTGCCGGTGATCTTGCTGAGGATGTCTTCGTTGGTCTCGATCACTTCGCCGCCGTTCTTCAGAACGTCGGCTTCCAGCGCATCGAGCAACGGATGGGGATCGCGCCGCTCGGCCATTATCAGCATTTCGGGCAGGTGGCCGCATTCGCGTGCATCGGTCAGCAGGCGCAGCCCTTCGGCCAGGAATTTGCCTGAGGCCTTGCGGTGCTTCTTTTCCCGCAGCGATCGCAGGAACTTGACCGTTGGATTGGAAAATCCGGTTATGGAGCGGCGCTGGCTCACTCGCTCAATCCTCGCCGAAGCCGTCCTTGACCAGGCCAACCAGTTTGAGCAGCGCCGATTCCGCCGCTTCGCCCGAGACGATGATGTCGATCGAATCGCCCTTGGCCGCGCCGAGCATCATCAGGCCCAGGATCGAACCGCCAGCGGCATCGGCTCCGTCTTTTTCGACCCGTACGGTAACGGTATCACCCAACTTGGTCACGGCATTGACGAACTTGGCGCTCGCCCGCGCGTGGAGCCCACGGTTGTTGACGATTTCGACCGTTTCACGAACCTCGCTCATTCCCCACCCCCCTTGTTGTTCAGGCGTCCTGGCCGAGGAACTCCGATGCAATTGTGATGTAGTTGCGGCCTGCATCGCGCCCGGCGATCACCGCCTTTTCCAGTGTCATGCAGCCCCGGGCCTTGGCCAGACGAATCAGCATCGGCAGGTTGATCCCGGCGATCACTTCGACCTTGCCCTTTTGCATCAGGGAAATCGCCAGGTTCGACGGGGTGCCGCCGAACAGGTCGGTCAGGATGATGACCCCCGTGCCGGAATCGACTTGATCGATTGCTTCGGCAATTTCGCTGCGGCGCACTTCCATGTCATCGTTCGGACCGATGCACACGGTGCGCACGGCATCCTGTCGGCCGACCACATGCTGCATCGCTGCCACGAATTCCTCGGCAAGCTTACCATGGGTGACGAGGATCATGCCGATCATGAAACGAGTACGCTCCGAACTGTCAGCCGGCGATTCTTGCCGGAAGCAAGGGCAGGGCCATGGCGCGGGACACGAGAGGGGTCAATGCTTTCCTTCCATCCCTTCTGCCGGGCGGCTGGTCAGATTGCGATGGGCAATCGACGGCGCATAGCCCTCTGCAATCAGGGCCCGGGTCATTTCCTCGGCGACGAAGACCGAACGGTGCCGTCCTCCCGTGCAACCAAAGGCGATGTTGACATAGGCTTTACCCTGCGCCCGATAGCGTGGCAGCAGCATCAGGATCAGGTCGCGGATACGGACAAACGCTTCTTCAAAGGCCGGGTCCCGGCGCACATAGTCGGCGACTGGCTGGTCCTGACCGGTCATCGGACGGAGATTGATGTCCCAGTGCGGGTTATCGAGAAACCGCATGTCGAAGACCAGATCGGCCAGCGGCGGGGTTCCGCGGGAGAATCCGAAACTGGTAATGCTGACGGTCAAAGGGCTCGATTCCTGATCAGCAAAGCGTTCGCGGATGGCCTGCTGCAGATCATTGCTGGAGAAGTTGGAGGTGGAAATCACCATGTCGGCCCAATTGCGCAGCGGCTCCATGATCTCGCGTTCGGCCATGATCCCGCTCGATGCGGGAAGATCCTGAGCCAGGGGGTGCCGCCGCCGCGTCTCGTTATAGCGGCGTTCCAATTCATGCCCCGAGCAGTCGAGAAACAGGGTGGCCAGTTCCAGGTCCGCTCGCTCCGCCAGCTTCTTGACCCGTTCAATCACTTTGGCCGGATCGAACCCGCGGGTACGCGAATCAAACCCGATCGCAAGCGGGGCCCGCAGCTCGGCACCCGCCGCGTTCGGACTGTCGATCAGCCGCCCCAGCATCCGGATCGGAAAGTTGTCGATGGTTTCCCAGCCCAGGTCCTCCAGGACACGAAGCACCGTGGTCTTGCCCGCGCCCAGCAAGCCGGTGACGAGGAGGACGCGATGGCGAGGAGGAGACTGTTCGGCCATGGTTGCTTACTGTAATTGGCGATTGCTGCACCGAAAGTGAAGGGGAGGAGGCGTGGTGTCCCCAACGGCGACGGTCAGGACCGGCCGTAATGCATTAGCGCCAATTCCGCTTTGCGCGCGCTGCTTGGGTCCCCAGGCCAGATTTGGACCAGGGGCAGCATGGTGTCCGCAATTTTGGTTTGTGCGGCCCGATCGATAAAACGCGGCGCTGCCGGGGTAAGTTGCAGAACCAGCGCAACCGGTTGGTCACGGCAGGTCGGGAAGGGCAATAGACCCAGATTGCGGACTTCAAGCAGGCCGGCAATGTTGGGCGGGGGAGAGGCAAGCAATCCGTCCTCGCTCGGAACCAGGGTCACCCCATCGTCACCGATCAGGGTGGCGCCACGGTCGATCAAGGCAAGGGCCAGGCTGGACTTTCCGCTGCCGGGCGGTCCTTCGATCAGCACGGCGCGTCCGTCCATCGCGACCGCCGTGGCCTGATACACCAAGGTCATTCGACGTCGTCCTCTTCGGTCGGGGCGGGCAAGCCCAGAACCAGGCACGCGCCGCGCTGGCCATCGGGTCGGTCGGTGGCAATCAGGCTGCCGTCGTGTGCTTCCGCAATGGTGCGCGCAATCGCCAGTCCCAGGCCCGAGTGATTGCCGAAATCTTCCTCTGCCGGCCGCAGTGAGTGGAACCGGTCGAACACCTTGCTGCGTGCTTCAAGCGGAATTCCCGGCCCTTCATCCACCACGCTGAGCACGACGCGATCATCGTCACGCTCAAACAGGACGCGGATCTCACCGCCGTCGGGCGAAAAGGAAACCGCATTGTCAAGCAGGTTTTCGATGACGCGGGCCAGCTGCGCCTCGTCGCCAGCGACTTCCCATGGACCCACGCCGTGGGTCACCAGCCGCAACTTGGCCGTGCGGTTTTCACCGCGTTCGTCGCGGCTATGGATCAAGGCGCGGGCCAGGGCGTGAAGGTCGACCGGGACAAACTGCGTCCGGCTCAACTCGGCATCGATGCGGCTGGCTTCGGCAATTTCGGTAACCAGACGGTCGATCCGTTGGACATCATGGGCAGCGATCCGGGTGAGTTCGGCGCGCAAAGCATCGTCCTTCACCTTGTCCAGCGATTCCACGGCAGACCGAAGCGAGGCGAGGGGGTTCTTGATTTCATGCGCGACATCTGCGGCAAAGCTCTCCACCGCGTCGATCCGGCGGCGCAGGGCAACGCTCATGTCGGAAAGCGCGCGGGCGAGCAGGCCGATTTCATCGCCGCGTTCGGGGAGGCGGGGAACTTCCACCGCGCGGTCGCGGCCAAGGCGCACCCGGACTGCCGCGCGCACCAGCGCACGCAGCGGTTGCACGATCGTCCGGGCAAGAAACAGCGAAAGCTGGATCGAGATGATCAGGGTCACCGCCAGAACGATCGCCAGGGTGCCGCGCGCGTCGCGGACCGATTGGGTCAGGTCGCGCGCGTTGCGGGTGAGCAGCAGCAGCTCGCCGCTCTGCCCCAGAGGAGCCGCGGCATTGATCATCGGCGTATCATCAGCCGCCGCGCGCGCAATCACCGTGCTTTTCCCGGCATTTGCAGCCTGTTTCAATTCCGGCCAAGCAGAGACTCTATCCCGATCCGGTTCGCGGTAGAGCTGCGGCGTCGGGGAATCGAGAATCAGCCCCATCGCATTGTCGATTTGCCGTCCGCCCCATTCGTACCAGCCTTCATTGGCCGGATCGACCAGGGTGAAACTGGGCGGAGCAAGACGGAAGCTGTCAAGCGCCAGAGCGCCATCGGGGTGATAGAGACGCAGCCGCAACCTCTGGCTTTGCCCGATCCGAACCATCAGCGCGGCCCGCTCGGCGGGTTGGGCCGAGGCCAGACCTGAAGCAGCAATTTCCGCCTCGGCCCGGGCCAGCTTGAACCGTTCCTCGAACAGCTGCTTGCGGTAGGAATCGAGATAAAACAGGCTGCCGGCCATCAGGCCCAAGGCAATGATGTTCACTGCCAGGATGCGCACGGTCAGGCTGGTGCGGCGCTTCCAGGTCGGGCGAAGGCGGGTCTCAGCCATCGGTAAAGGAATAGCCGGCGCCATAGAGCGTTTCTATCGCAGCGAACGTGGGATCGGCGGCACGGAACTTGCGGCGCAGGCGCTTGATATGACTGTCGATCGTGCGATCATCGACAAACACGTCGTCGCTGTAGGCGGCGTCCATCAGTTGATTTCGGCTCTTGATCACGCCGGGCCGCGTGGCCAGCGCCTCAAGGATGAGGAATTCGGTCACCGTCAGCGAAACCGGGTTGCCCTGCCACGAAACCCGATGGCGGGTCGGGTCCATCTCCAGCTTGCCCCGCACGATCAGCGATTCTGCTTCCGGTTCGGCAGGCGGCGTCCCGGTTTCTGCGCGCATCAGCTCGGTCCGCCGCAAGATCGCGCGGATGCGGGCGACCAGCAGGCGCTGGCTGAACGGTTTGGCGATATAGTCGTCCGCCCCCATGGCCAGGCCCAGGGCTTCGTCTGGCTCCTCATCCTTGCTGGTCAGGAAGATCAGCGGCAGGGCACTGTGCGCGCGGAGCTTTTGCAACAGTTCCAGCCCATCCATTTGTGGCATTTTGATATCGCAGACCACCAGATCCGGCGGATTGTCCAGCAGCGCCCGCAGTGCCGTCGCGCCATCGGCATAGACCCGGGTGGCAAAGCCTTCGGCTTGAAGCCCTATCGAAACGGTCGTCAGGATGTTGCGATCGTCGTCGACGAGGGCAATCACCTGCTGTTGTTGCGATGCGCTGGAGAATGTTTGGTCGGCCATGGGCGGTCTGGATTCGTTTACACCGGCAACAGGGCGGGGAGCGCTTGGGTAGCCTTAATCCAAGACAGAAACAATCGCCTTGAAACCTGCACTATGGCCTCGGAAACGATAGGTTTTGGGCAGGGGGCAAGGTCGATTTGACGGAATCGGAGCGCTCGACTATGCGCCGGGGGAACCCTTTGCATTCGTATGCGGAAAGCGCCACCTGCGGGCGGCGCTTTCCACCCTTCCAATGGAGACAGCCTTGACCGCTTCGCTTTCCTATCCGCTCGATAAGCAAGGCATTTCGACCAGCGCGACGATTTTTGCCAACCTTGGCACCCCGGCGCTGATCGAACATGCGGTCAAGAACGGGGAAGGCCTGCTGGCCAAGGACGGTCCATTCGTCGTCGAAACCGGCAAGCACACCGGGCGGAGCGCCAAGGACAAGTTCATTGTCCGCGACGCCGAAACCGAAAACACCGTATGGTGGGACAATTCCGCGGCGATGACCCCGGAACACTTCGCCGCGCTCAAGGCTGATTTCTATGCCGCCCTGGGGCAGAAGGATACGCTTTACGTCGCTGACCTGTTCGGCGGTTCGCAGCCCGAGCACCGGGTCAAGGTCCGCGTGATCAACGAGCTTGCCTGGCACAACCTGTTTATCCGCACCTTGCTGGTGCGTCCCACTGCGGACGAACTGAACGGGCTGGTTCCGGACTATACCATCATTGACCTGCCCAGCTTCCGAGCCGATCCCGCGCGCCATGGCTGCCGGACTGAAACCGTGATTGCGGTCAACTATTCGGAACGCCTGATCCTGATCGGCGGCACCAAATATGCCGGTGAAATGAAGAAGAGCGTGTTCGGCATTCTCAACTACCTGCTGCCGGCCAAGGGCATCATGCCGATGCACTGTTCGGCCAACATCGGCCCCGACAACAAGACCGCGATCTTCTTTGGCCTGTCCGGCACCGGCAAGACCACGCTGTCGGCCGATGCCAGCCGGACCCTGATCGGCGATGACGAGCATGGCTGGTCGGATACCGCCGTCTTCAACTTCGAAGGCGGCTGCTATGCCAAGATGATCCGCCTGTCGGCCGAGGCTGAACCGGAAATCTATGCCACCACCAAGCGTTTCGGCACCGTGCTGGAAAACGTGGTGATCGATCCGGCCACCCGGGAAATCGATCTCGACGACAATTCCCTGGCCGAAAACAGCCGTGGATCGTACCCGATCGACTTCATTCCCAATGCGTCGAAGGACAACCTCGGTCCGGTCCCGGCCAATCTGATCTTCCTCACCGCCGATGCCTATGGCGTTCTGCCCCCGATCGCGCGGCTGACCCCGGACCAGGCGATGTATCACTTCCTGTCGGGCTACACCGCCCGCGTCGCCGGTACCGAAATCGGCGTGACCGAGCCGGAAGCGACGTTCAGCACCTGCTTTGGCGCACCGTTCATGCCGCGTCACCCGTCGGTTTACGGAAACCTGCTGAAAGAGCGGATCGCCAAGGGCAATGTGAAGTGCTGGCTGGTCAACACCGGCTGGTCGGGCGGCAAGGCAACGATGCCGGGGATCAAGCGCATGCCGATCAAGGCGACCCGCGCGCTGCTCAACGCGGCGCTCGACGGCAGCCTGAACAATGCCGAATTCCGCAAGGACCCGAACTTCGGCTTTGAAGTGCCGGTTGCGGTGCCGGGCGTAGATACGGCGTTGCTCGATCCGCGCGGCGCCTGGGCCGATGCCGCCGAATATGACAAGACCGCGCGCGAACTGGTCGGCAAGTTCGTGGCCAACTTTGCCCAGTTTGCCGATCACGTCGATCAGGGCGTGCGCGACGCCGCTCCGCAAGCGGCCTGAGCCGGTTGACCGGAAATTAGGAAGGGCCCCGCTGAAAAGCTGGGGCCCTTTTTATAGTTACCCCGTACCCGCGATATAGCGATCCACGTTGCGACCCAGCACGTCGAGCGGGACATTGCCCCCGACCACCACCGCATCGTTGAAGTCGCGCAGGTCGTATTTCGGTCCTAAGGTGCGTTTGGCCCTGTCACGCAGCGCCAGGATTTCGCTGTGGCCAACCTTGTAGCCGCAAGCCTGGCCCGGCCATGAGCAATAGCGGTCCACTTCCGGTGCTACTTCGGCCAGACCCGAGCCGTTGGTGCTGGCGAACCATTGCACCGCTTGTTCGCGCGTCCAGCGCTTGGCGTGAAGGCCGGTGTCGACCACCAGGCGGCAGGCCCGGAAGGCGATCGACTGCAGATAGCCCAGTTGCCCCACCGGGTCGCCTTCATAGGCGCCCAGTTCGTCGCCCAGCGTCTCGGAATAGAGCGCCCAGCCTTCGGAATAGGCGTTGAAGGCCAGCAGGGTGCGGATCAATGGCAAGCGGTTGGCATATTCGCCCTGCCAGACATGGCCGGGGATTCCCTCGTGAAAGCCCAAGGTTGCCACCGAATAGCGGCTGTGGCGGCTGACATCGCCCAGATTGAGCCAGATCTTGCCGGGGACAGTGCCGTCGATCGAGCCCGCTCCGCCATAGGCGCCTGGGGCGCCCGCCTCTTCGGCCAGCGGCAAACGGCGTATTTCCAGATTGCCGCGCACCAGCGTGCGGAAGGCCTGCGGCAGCTTGGTCCGGATGAAGGCGATCTTATCCTGCATGGTCGAGATAACCTCGGCGCGTCCGGCATCGTTGTTGGGAAAGGCAAACCGCGGATCGCGGCCCAGTGCGGCCATGCGTTCGCCGACCGTGCCGCTGGTATAGCCCAGACCCCGCAGGATCGGGTCCATTCGCGCATTCAACTCCTTGAGCGCGTCGAGGCCCATCTGGTGCACTTCTTCCGGCGAGTGGCTGGTGGTCGTGCTGGCGCGCAGTGCCCAGGCGTACCATTCATCACCGCGCGGCCGGGCCCACATGCCAGCATGATCGCTCGCCGCTGCGCGCTGGTGCTTGAGTTCGGCCAATTGGCGGGCCAGCGCCGTCGCCACTGGGCCAGTGGCCAGCATGCGGGCGCGCTTTTCCCAATCGCCCGGGATTTTCGCCGTGCGCTTGACCAGCGATTCGACCAGGCCGCCACCGCTTTGAGCATCGCCCAGGGTCATTTCCATCTGGCGGATGGCCTTGTCGAGCAGGAACGATGGTGCAATCGCGCCGATCCGCCCGGCCGAGGCCAGCCGTTCCAGCTCTCCATCGAGCTGCACCGGGAAGGCGGCGAGCCGCTCCAGATAGGCTTCGGCATCCGCAGCATCATTCACCGGATGCTCGCTGTCGAGGAAGCGCGGCGTATCGAGATAGGCCCCGACATTCTGGATCACGACATAGGGCGTGTTGCGCCAACCGCCGACCGCAACGTCGCCATAGGGCAGGGCAAACCCGTCAAGCCCGACCGAAAAGGCGCTTTTGACGACATCAAGGCTGGTGCGAGTGGCGGGATCAACTGCCGTTCCTTCGAGCCGTGCGACCTGCTTCAAACCATCGCGCAGCAAGGCGGCCACCTGGGCCTGTCCCGCTGGCGAACGGTCGCCAAGCTGACGGCGCAGCCCCGCGTGATCGCCCTTATCGATCCCCAGCGAGGTCGCCGTTTCGGGAGAAAGCGCGATCATCTGCCAGGCCAGCTGGTCAAGGTATTCCGCAGCGCCAGCCGCAGGGACGCGGCCCAGCGCGCGCTGGCAGCCGGGCAGGGCAAAGGTGGCGGTGCTGGCACCCAACAGGGCCAGAGTGCGGCGACGGGAAAGGGTGAAAGTGTCCATGGGCGCGAAACTGCGGTGCGGCGCGCGTCATGTCAAACAGGCGGCGTGACCTGTCCCGTGGGAATCGCTAAAGGCGGGCCATGAACCTAGACACCGTGCTTTCGATCCTGGTCCTTGCCGCCATTGCGCTGGTCATCGGCGCGGTCGCCTTGTGGCGGCGCGGCGGGCAGGCCAGGCAGGTCTGGCTGATGCTGCTGCTGGCAGCGATCGTTGCTGGCAACGTGCTGATCTGGACCGTGCCGGACAGCACGGGCAAGGCCCCGGTTTCCCAGGACCAGCCCTAGATCAACGGATCGGGCAGTCCGGCGACAACCGCATGTCGAGGTAATTGTCGACCGAGCGCATCAGGTCGCCCATTTCGTTTTCAAAGAAATGGTTGGCGCGAGGGATTTCCTCGTGATGGATCGTGATGTGCTTTTGGGTGCGCAGCTTGTCGACCAGCTTTTGCACCGAGCTGGGCGTGACGACGGTGTCAGCCGCGCCCTGGATGATAATCCCGGACGAGGGGCACGGCGCGAGGAAGCTGAAATCGTACATGTTCGCTGGCGGGGCGATCGAGATGAAGCCGCGGATTTCCGGGCGGCGCATCAGCAATTGCATGCCGATCAGCGAGCCAAAGCTGCTGCCCGCGATCCAGGTGGTGCTGGCTTCGGGATGGATCGACTGGACCCAATCGAGTGCGGCGGCCGCGTCGGACAGTTCGCCGATGCCGTTGTCAAAGCTGCCCTGGCTGCGGCCGACGCCGCGGAAATTAAAGCGCAGCGTGGCAAAGCCGCGCGCCGCAAAGGTCTTGTAGAGATGCTGTGTGATCCGTTCGTTCATCGTGCCGCCCGCCTGCGGGTGAGGATGAAGGATCATGGCCACCGGGGCGCGGCTGCGGGTCGCGGGCTGGAACCGGCCTTCAAGGCGGCCTTCGGGTCCGGGAAAGATCACTGCGGGCATATTCGGCACCTGCTTTTGTTGTAGGCTCCACCCGCGGCGTCCGAATTGTCGGCATGCCGGACCGGTTGGGGCTATGATCGGGAAGCAGGCGCTATATAGAAACGAGTGTCCAAAAAGCAACTTTTCCTGAGCATGCCCGAAACGCCTCTCTATCTTGACCACGCTGCGACCACTCCGTTGCTGCCTGCCGCGCGCGACGCGATGGCAGAGGGGTTCGCTATCTGGGCCAATCCCAGCAGCCCCCATGCGCCCGGCAGAAGGGCCCGCGCCGCGCTGGAAGACGCGCGCGCCCGGATCGCCGCCGCGCTGGGCTGGACGGGCGAGGTTGTCTTTACCAGCGGGGCGAGCGAGGCGCTGTCGCTGGCCATTTCACGCTGCGTCCAGCCGCTGGCGGCGGTCAGCGCCGTGGAACATGAAGCGGTTTTGCGTCATGCGGGGGAGGCTGTCCGCCTGTCGGTCGACAGGGGCGGGCTGGTCGATCCGGCAGACTGCGCCTTGTCGGGCTTAATCGCAGTTCAGCAGGTCAACAACGAAACCGGGGTGATCCAGCCTATCGCCGCGATTGCCGGGGCGGTGCGCGGTGCTGGCGGCGTGCTGCTGGTCGATGCGGCACAGGGGAGCGGCAAGTTGGACACGCCGGATGCAGACCTGATCGCGCTGTCGGCCCACAAGTTTGGCGGACCCGTTGGCGTGGGCGCGCTGCTGGTGCGCGATTGGGCCTTGCTGCGCCCGAGCGGCGGTCAGGAACGCGGCTATCGCGGCGGGACCGAGAACTTGCCCGGGGTGCTGGCCATGGCTGCCGCCTTGGAGGCGGGCAAGGACTGGCTGGACCAGGCCGCAAAACTGCGGGCGCGGCTGGAACAAGGGATCGTTTCGGCCGGAGGTGAAGTCGTCGCTGCCGCCGCCCCGCGCCTGCCGACCATCGGCGCCTATCGGATGCCGGGCAAGTCAGCCAATGCCCAGCTGATCCGCTTTGATGGGCAGGGCATTGCGGTATCGGCCGGAAGCGCCTGTTCCTCTGGCTCGCTGCGGACCAGTCACGTGCTGGAAGCAATGGGGCTGGAGGGCGCGGGCGAAGTCATCCGCGTGAGCATCGGGCGCGAGACGACCGAGGCGCAGATCGACCGCTTCATCGCCGCGTGGCGCGCGGTAGCCGGGGCATGATCTACCTCGATTATCAAGCGACCACGCCGCTGGCGCCCGAGGCGCGGCAGGCGATGCTGCGCTGGCTGGCCGAAGATGGCTTTGCCAACCCGCACAGCGCCCACGCCATGGGCCGCGCGGCGAAAGCGGCGGTGGAAGTGGCGCGCGAACAGGTCGCCGCCCTGTTTCCGCCCGGCGGCAAGGTGATCTTCACCGGCAGCGCGACCGAGGCGATCAACCTGGCGGTCCAGGGCCGCGCCTATGGCGCGATTGCCCTTTCCGCGATCGAGCATGCGGCGGTGCGGGATACGGCGCGGGCGGTCGGCGGTGGCGTTGAACTCCCCGTCGGCCCGGACGGTCTGGTCAATCCTGACGTGGCCTTGCCCAAAGATGTTGGCCTGGTTGCAGTCATGCAGGTGAACAACGAGATCGGAACGATCCAGCTGGCAGAGCGTCTGGCCGAGCGCGCGCATCAGGCCGGGGCGCTGTTTCTGTGCGATGCGGTGCAGGGGGCGGGCAAGCTTGCTGCACCGGCAGGCGCGGATCTGATCGCGGTATCGGCCCACAAGCTTTATGGGCCGAAAGGGATCGGCGCGCTGTGGGTTCGCGACGGCGTGGAGCTTGCGCCTTTTGTTCACGGGGGCGGGCAGGAAGGCGGACTGCGTTCCGGCACTCTTTCTCCCGCGTTGTGCGCCGGGTTTGGCGCGGCGGTGCAAGTCGCGCTGGCGCGCCGGGAGGACGATGCAGCGCATGTTTCCGACTTGTGGGATATTGCACGCCATGAACTTGCCCGCTGGACATTGAATGGTTCAGAAACAGCGCGATGGAAGGGTAACCTCAACCTTCGCTTGAATGGCCTCGACGTTGCCCGCCTGATGAGCGAGTGCCGCAGGGTGATGTTTTCGGCCGGATCGGCCTGCGCCTCGGGCTCTGGTCGTCCCAGTCATGTCCTGCGCGCGATCGGCCTGTCCGATGGGGAAGCGCGTTCATCGATCCGCTTGGGTTTTGGGCGCTACACGACTAGGGACGAATTGCTCGAAGCCTGCCGTGCAATTGATGCAGCGGCAAAAGCGCAAGGGGTGTGATGATCAAGGTCACCTTCATTACCGCAGATGGCGACAGGATTGCCGCCCAGGCCCATGCAGGCGAGCGTCTGTTGGCAGTCGCCCAGGCGGCAGGAATGCCGCTGGAAGGAACCTGTGAAGGGCAGATGGCCTGCTCAACCTGCCACGTCGTGATTGCCCGGGAATGGTTCGACCGCTTGCCGGCTGCGAGCGAGGATGAAGAGGACATGCTTGATCTGGCAGCGGGTGTGACCCGCACCAGCCGCCTGTCGTGCCAGATCGAGCTGGGGGAAGAACTCGACGGGATCGAGCTGCGGATTCCGGGGGAAAGCCGCGACATGCAGCGTCGCTGACCCTTGGCGAAGGAAAGCCCGGCCTGCTAGGGCACGGCGGCAATGACCATCGATATGACGACCGAACCAGATCCTTTCGACGCGATCGTCGATGCACCGTTCGATTCTGCGCTGTCGGAGCGCTATCTTGTTTATGCCCTTTCCACGATCACAGCGCGCTCGCTGCCGGATTTGCGCGACGGGCTGAAGCCGGTTCATCGCCGTCTGCTGTGGGCGATGCGCCAGCTCAAGCTGAACCCCAGCGACGCCTACAAGAAATCTGCCCGCGTCGTGGGCGACGTGATCGGCAAGTACCATCCGCACGGTGACCAGTCGGTTTATGACGCGATGGTCCGCTTGGCGCAGGATTTCTCGCTGCGCTATCCGCTGGTCGACGGGCAGGGCAATTTCGGCAATATCGATGGCGATAACGCGGCTGCCTATCGCTACACCGAAGCGCGCCTGACCAAGACCGCGATCCAACTCATGGCGGGGCTGGACGAAGGCACGGTCAATTTCATCCCGACCTACAACGGGGAAGAGGAAGAGCCGGAGATTTTCCCCGGGCTGTTCCCCAACCTGCTGGCCAACGGGTCCAGCGGGATCGCCGTGGGCATGGCGACCAACATTCCCAGCCACAATGTCGCCGAGATCATCGACGCCACCTTGCTGCTGATCGACAATCCCCATGCCGAACACGCGCAGTTGATGGAGCTGTTCCAGGGACCGGATTTTGCGACCGGGGGGATCGTTGCCGAAAGCCGCGAAGTCATCTCGCGCGCTTATGAGACCGGGCGCGGTGCGCTGCGGGTGCGCGGGCGCTTTTCGACCGGGCGCAATGCAGATGGCAGCTGGGAAGAAACGGGGATCGAAAAGCTCGGCGGCGGGGCCTGGCAGCTGGTCATTTCCGAAATTCCCTATCAGTTGCCCAAAGGCAAGCTGATCGAGCAGGTCGCCCAGTTGATCGCTGACAAGAAGCTGCCGATCCTGGAAGATGTCCGCGACGAATCCGATGAACAGATCCGGCTGGTCTTCGTCCCCAAAAGCCGCAACGTTGATCCCGAACTGCTCAAGGAATCGCTGTTCAAGCTGACCGATCTGGAAACCCGGTTCGGGCTCAATCTCAATGTCCTCGATGCCAGCCGTACTCCCGGGGTGCTCAGTCTCAAGCTGGTGTTGCAGGAATGGATCAAGAGCCAGATCGACATCCTGGTCCGCCGCAGCCAGCACCGCCTGAACAAGATTGCCGACCGGCTCGAGCTGCTCGACGGCTACATCATCGCCTATCTCAACCTCGACCGGATCATCGAGATCATCCGCACCGAGGACGAGCCCAAGCCGGTGATGATCGCAGAGTTCGCCCTGACCGACCGCCAGGCCGAAGCCATTCTCAACATGCGGCTGCGCAGCCTGCGCAAGCTGGAAGAAATGGAGCTGCGGCGCGAGCGGGATGACTTGCTGGCCGAGAAGGACGAGCTGGAAAAGCTGCTCGACAGTCCGGCCCGGCAGCGCACCCGGCTCAAGCGCGACCTGGGCACGCTGCGCAAGGACTATGCCGAGGATACGCTACTCGGCCGCCGCCGCACGACGATTGCCGAGGCAGCGCCGACCGTCGAATTCAGCATGGACGCGATGATCGAAAAGGCACCGGTGACGGTGATCCTGTCGGCCAAGGGCTGGATCCGCGGCGCCAGCGGGCACGAGCCGCTCGACAAGGAATTCAAGTTCAAGGAAGGCGATGGTCCGGCCTTTGCGATCCACGCGCAAACGACCGACAAGCTGCTGGTCGCCTGCGATAACGGTCGGTTCTACACCCTGGGCTGCGACAAGTTGCCCAGCGCGCGCGGCTTTGGCGAGCCGGTCCGGACCATGGTCGATATCGATGCTGGTGCGGAAATCGTTGGCGTGCTGGTCTACAAGCCCAAGGCGCAACTGCTGCTGGCCAGCAATACCGGTCGTGGCTTTGCCGCCGAAGCGGACGAGCTGCTGGCCGAAACGCGCAAAGGGCGCGGGGTGATGAACACCAAGCCGGGCGTGAAGCTGGCCGTGGTCCGCGAAATCCCGCCCGAGCACGATCACATCGCCGTGGTCGGCGACAACCGCAAGCTGGTGATTTTCAGCCTGGAAGAACTGCCGGTCCTGGCCAAGGGGCAGGGGGTAACCCTGCAGCGCTACCGCGACGGCGGTCTGGCCGATGCGATCACGCTCAAGCTGGACGAAGGGCTGAGCTGGAAAATGGGCGGCGATACGGGCCGTGTCCGGACCGAAGCCGACATGCGGATGTGGAAGGTGGCGCGCGGCGCCGCCGGGCGCATGCCACCGACCGGCTTCCCGCGGGACAACAAGTTCTAGCGGCTAATAATCGCCGTCGGCCTGCGGGTTCTTGGGGGTTAGGATCAGGGTCCGCCCTTCGACCCGCCAACTTGCCAGCCGTGACAGCAGGTTCATCCCGATCACGTTGGTTTCGCCCATGCCGGGGGTAATCACCACGTCGAGATCGCGGGCGACGATATTGCCGAAGCGCAGTTCGCGGACCACGGCGGTCTGGGCCTGGACCGCACCATTGGCGGTTTGCAGCACCAGCGCGCGGTCCATCGGCCCAGGCTCAACTCCTGCGGCGACCGCGGTGTTGACGGAGATCGCGGTCAAGGTCGCGCCAGTATCGACCAGGAACCGGCGCTGTTCGCCATTGACCCGCGCCTTGATCCAGAAATGTCCATCGGGTGAAAGCGGGATGCGGGTGGTATCGCCAGCAACTTCCTGTTTCTGCATGCCAGCCCAGGTCAGGGCAACGTCGCTGCTGGACGACATCCGTGCCGCCTGAGCCACGGTCAACAGCAAGGCAGCAAGGAGGCCTAGATTGCCCAGACCGCGCAGGAACTTGCCCAGCCACGGCGCCAAGCCCATCACCATGCCCCCCAGGACCGAAACCAGGATTGCACTGATGGCCAGGAGCAACAACGGCTGCTGCGCAAGAAAGGCGAAGAGGTCGTTCATGGCCAGCATATAGGTACGACCGGGTGCCTTTCTCAGCCCTGACTAAGGCGCAGTTGCCAATTCCAGGTCGAGCAATTCACGCACTCGATCTGCATCGGGAAAGCTTTCGTCAACCCAGCGTGTTTCGACGGCGCGCAGGATGCGGGCCACTTCCGGGCCCGCCTTCACGCCGCGCGCAACGATGTCGCCGCCCTTGAGCGGTAGGGTGGGGATGTCCCAATCGTGCAGCAGTGCCGTGCTAGCGCCAGCAAGCAACAGACGGTCAAGCGCTGCATCGCGGCCAAGGCGGTAGGCCAGAGCGCGGGCGTCCGCTTCGCGTTCCTCACTGCGCGCCGCTGCGAGCGCCAAGCGCTTCTTTTGCGCACCGGACAGACGGAATCGGCTGGCAACCTGCTCCGCCAGCGGAGCACTGGTCGGCAGCAGGGCGGCGAGGCGGCGCAGCGGGTCGGGCCCGGCCGACTCCTCCTGCTCATGCTGAACCAGGGCTTCCAGCACCGGAACCTGGGCTTCCGGCAAGACCACAGGCAGCACCCCCAACTGGTCCATCCGGGCGATCGTCGGCGCGGGATTGGGCAGCCCGAGCAGGTTCATCATCTCCATCCCGATCCGCTCGCGCGACAGGCCCTTCAAAGTTGCGGCGAGTTCGGAACAGGACTCTTCGGCTTCTTTATCAGCAGGTTGAGAGCCAAATCTTGCCTGAAACCGGAAGTACCGCAGGATGCGCAGATGGTCCTCACGAATACGCTGGCGGGCATCGCCGATGAAGCGCAGGCGGCGCGCGGCCAGATCGTCCAGCCCGCCGAAATAGTCGTAGACCTCCAACGTTGCGGGATCGGCATAGAGCGCATTGATGGTGAAGTCGCGCCGGGCTGCGTCGTCTTGCCAATCGCGCGCAAAGGCCACGGTCGCGCGCCGGCCATCGGTGCTGACGTCATGACGCAGGGTGGTAATCTCGACCGGGCCGTTCTTCAGCACCGCAGTCACCGTGCCATGGTCGATTCCGGTCGGCACGACCGTGATCCCCGCAGCTTTCAGGCGCTGTGTCACTTCGGCGGGTTCCAGCGGCGTCGCAATGTCGATGTCCTTGACCGCCAGGCCCAGCAAGGTATCGCGGACCGCACCGCCGACATAGCGCGCCTGGCCTGGACCCAGCGCCTCAATCAGCGCGGCCAAGTCTTCCCGCTTCAGCCATTCCGCGTTGGGCAGGGTGGTCACCATGCGATCCTTTTCGCCAGATTTGCGATAATTCCCGCGGTTACGCCCCAGATCCGGTGTTCTTGCCACATGATCTCAAGATAGCGCCTTTCCGCACCTTGCCAAAATGCGGACATTTGCTTGTGATTTGCGGGATTGAACACAAAATCGACCGGCGCTTCGAACCAGGCCGCCACTTCGGTCGGGCTGGGATTTAACGTGAGGTCGGGCGGCACTACGGCAAGGACCGGGGTGATCGCATAGCCCGAACGGGTGCGATAGGTGTCGCTGGTGCCGACCACGGTGACGTCACCTTCGTGAATCCCCAGTTCCTCGTAAGCTTCGCGCAAGGCCGCTTCGACCGGGGTTTCGCCGGGATCGATCTTGCCGCCGGGAAAAGCCACCTGCCCCGGGTGGGAACGCATGTTTGACGGGCGATGGATCATCAGGAAGCCGGGGCGTTCGCGTTCGGTCATCGCCGCCAAGACTGCCGCCGGACGCAGATCTCCTTCGGCCATCCCCATCTCGTCACGGTGTTCGATCTCGCGGGCGTGACCTTCTTCATGCAATTTCTGAAGTGTGCGGACCAGACTCATTGCGGAACCAGTGAAAAACGTGCGCCAAGGCTGCTCACTGTCAGATCATCGCCGGCCAGCTCGACCAGCTGCAACCAGGTCGAGCGGTTGATCCGCGCTTCGGTGCCGTGGCGCACCGCCAGGTAGAGTGCAGGCGTCTCTGCATCGCCGTGGGCGGTCAGCGGGTTGTCTGGACCGGCCAGCACGATTTCGTCAGTATTGAGCCGGAAGGCAAGCGCACCCTCTGCGGGGGAAACATCGGTGGCGATGAAGGCCGCGTCCTCGACTTCGATCGACTGCTTCTCGTGTGGGGTAACCAGCCAATGCTGGCCTTGCTCGTCACGGCGGAGCAGCCCCGCGAAAGCGCGGATCATCGCCGGTCGGCGGATTTCCCCGCCATCGTGAAACCAGCGCCCATCGGCCTTGATCACCATCCAGCTGTCACCGCTGTGCGCCGGATTCCATTGCTCGACCGGCGGCAGTTTGCGCGCGTCATTAAGCTCGGCAATCTGCGCGAGGCTCAGCGAAGCAAGGTCAGGGACAGGTTCGTAAGGCATCGCTTATGCGATGCCAGATCGGATCAGCTGCGCCAAGGCCCCAGCATGCCTTCCTTGGGCAAGACTGCGGGATTGGCGGCGCGCACCAGCAGGCGGCGCGGCTCGAACGGACCGGGCAGGTCCCAGCCGGCGGTATAGGCATTGGTAAAGCCCCAGAACCGACCGTAGTATTCCGGATCGCCGATCATCACCTGGGGCAGCGGGGCATTCGGGCTGAGCGCCGACAGGCTGGCGGTCATCAAGGCCTGGCCATAGCCTTGCCCCTGATGTTCGGGCAGGACGGCGACCGGGCCGACCATGATCATCGGGTGCGCGCGGCCTTCCGCGTCGGTCAGGGCCACAGGCCAGCACTGGATCGTCCCGACCAGATGCTCTTCGCCATCGATCGCCGCAAAGGACAGGGCGGGCAGCCAGTCGCTCCCATCGCGCACCTTGTAGGCCGTGCGCTGGTGACGGCCCGGCTCGAACGCGCGGTCGAGCAACTGTTCGACCAGAACGGGATCGACATTGTCGAGCGGGATCAGGGTGGCAACATCAGACATTGCGCGCGCCGATAGGACCGGTGCGCGGCGATGTCGAATCGAATTACCGCCGGATCAGGGGCGGGAAAGCCGCAGCAGCCGACCGCCAGGGCCGTCTTCCAGCACGAGCAAGGCACCGTCGGGCGCTTCGGCAATGGCGCGAATGCGCTTCTCGGTCGGATAGCGCGCCTCTTCGCTGGCCTTGTCGCCGGTGATTTTCACCCGGACCACGGCGGTGGGCTTCATCGCGCCGATCAGCAGCTGGCCCTTCCATTCGGGCCACATCTTGCCCGAATAGAACGTCATCCCGCCCGGGGCGATCACCGGGTTCCAGTAGAGCGCGGGGGCGGTGAACTCGGGCCGCGTGTCGTGATGCGGAATGAATTCGCCGCTATAGTGGCGTCCTTCGGACACCAGCGGCCAGCCATAGTTGGCGCCGGGCTTGACCAGGTTGAGCTCATCGCCGCCCGCCGGACCATGCTCCAGCTCCCACAAGCGGCCATCGGGCGCGAATGCCAGGGCGAGGATGTTGCGGTGGCCCAACGAAACCCGTTCTGCCGCGCCGCTGGGTTCGCCCGCCGCGTCGATCGGCATGCGGATAACCTTGCCCAGATCGCTGTTCGGGTCCTGCGCGGGCTGCATCTTCTGGCGATCGCCCGAGGCGATGTAGAGATACTGGCGGTCGGGGCTGATCGCGAGGCGGTGCGAGAAATGGCCGCGCCCGGTCACCTTTGGGTTCTGCCGCCAGATGGTTTCGAAACCTTCGAGGCGCGGCGCACCCTGGCCGAGAACCAAAGTGCCGGTTCCCACCGCCGCGCCGCGCGTGTCGTCCTGGCCTGCTTCGACCCAGCTCAGGTAGATCCGGCCGGACTTTGCGAAGTCAGGTGCGGCAATCACGTCGCCAAGGCCCCCCTGGCCGCCAAAATCAACGGTAAAGGGCAGGGGGACGTCCTGCACCGAACCGTCCGCGCCGCGCAGCTTGAGCTTGCCGGCTTTCTCGGTAATCAGCATCTGTCCCTTGGGCAGGATGGCCAGCGCCCACGGCGCCTCGAACGTGCCCAGCGTTTGGACGGCGAATTGCCGTTCGACCTGGTTCACCGTGCTGGGACTATCCCCAGAAGCGGGGCCTCCGCAGCTTGCGGCGATCAGGACGAGGGGCGAAAGAGCGGTCAGGAGTGTGTTGCGCATGGTCGCCGATATTGGCCACAAACCTGTTCTTGCCAAGTGCCCCGATGGTCAGGTGATCATCGGCGTGGACGAGGCTGGGCGGGGCCCGTTGGCCGGACCGGTGGTGGCTGCAGCGGTGGTGCTGTGCAAGCCGCGCCCATCCGGCCTGGACGATTCCAAGAAGCTTTCGGCGCCGCGCCGGGCCGAACTGGAAGCGACGATCAAGCGCCGTTGCCGCTGGGCCGTGGGCGTGGTCGACGTGGACGAGATCGACCGGCTCAACATCTTTGGGGCCACCATGCTGGCGATGAGCCTGGCGGTACAATCGCTGTGCGAGCAGTTGGAAGGCGAACCGCACCAGGTGCTGATCGACGGCAATATGACCCCGCATGGTCGGCGTCCGGAATGGCGTTGGCCGGCCCGCGCCATCGTCGGGGGCGATGGAATTGAGCCGTGCATTTCGGCCGCGTCCATCATCGCCAAGGAACACCGCGACCGCCTGATGCGCGAATATGCCCAATCCCATCCGCATTACGGGTGGGAGCGCAATGCCGGTTATGGCACGCCAGAGCATCTCGAGGCTTTGCGCCGTCATGGTCCCAGTCCGCTCCACCGCCGCAGTTTTGCACCCGTCGCGCAGCTGGTTCTGCTGTAGAATCTTGGCGGCTGAGTCCGCGCAGACACACCACCAGATGTTGAGTCCCGTACTGATCGCAGGACTCTACATGCTGTGCCGGACTCGTTTCGTTCCCTTTGCCGGGGCCTTTATCCGCCCGCGACTCCAAGGATTCCGGCCAGTTTTCGCTTGACGCAGAGTCCCGGAAGACTCACCCTGTGGATAACTTTGCGTTATTTCGAGGGCGATCATGGGTCAGATGTTGGTGGGCGAAAAGGCGCGGCTGCGCGCCGTGAAAGAGGTCGCGCGGCCCGACTTGCCGCTCGGCCAGATCATCCCGGGCGACTGCATCGAAGCGATGCGGACCCTGCCGACCGACAGTGTCGACATGATCTTTGCCGATCCGCCGTACAACCTCCAGCTGGGCGGCGACCTGTCCCGCCCGGACGGCAGTCATGTCGATGCGGTGACCGACGACTGGGACAAGTTCGACAGCTTTGCCGCCTATAACAAGTTCAGCCGCGAATGGCTGACCGAGGCGCGCCGCGTGCTGAAGCCCAATGGCTCGATCTGGGTGATCGGCTCGTACCACAACATTTTCCGCCTTGGCGCGATGATGCAGGATATGGGCTTCTGGATCCTCAACGACATCGTCTGGCGCAAGTCGAACCCGATGCCCAATTTCAAAGGCACGCGCTTTACCAATGCGCACGAGACGCTGATCTGGTGCTCGATGGGCGAAAAGTCGAAGTACACTTTCAACTATCGCGCGATGAAGACCCTCAACGACGAACTGCAAATGCGGTCTGACTGGGTCCTGCCGATTTGTTCCGGGCAGGAACGCCTGAAGAAGGGTGGCAGCAAGGTCCACCCGACGCAGAAGCCCGAGGCGCTGCTGTACCGGGTGATGCTGGCGACGACCAACAAGGGCGACGTGGTGCTCGATCCGTTCTTCGGGACCGGTACCACCGGCGCCGTGGCCAAGCGCCTGGGCCGCGAATGGATCGGCTGCGAGCGCGAAAGCCTGTACCGCGAAGCCGCGCTGGAACGGATCGAGCTGGCCCTGCCGCTTGACGAAAGCGCGCTGACCACCATGCAAAGCCCCAAGGCCGCGCCCAAGGTGGCCTTCGGCACTCTGATCGAGACCGGCTGGATCGCAGCGGGCACCGTTCTGACCGACAAAAAGCGCCGGATGACCGCCACGGTCCGCGCCGATGGGTCGCTGGTGTCCGGCACCGAGACGGGTTCGATCCATGGCCTCGGTGCCAAGCTGCAAGGCGCCCCCAGCTGCAACGGCTGGACCTTCTGGCACGTGGAGCACGAGGGCGAGGTCAAGCCGATCGACGCGATCCGCCAGCTTTACCTGCTTGCCACCGAGGACTAATCGTCCCGCGTGACGACATCGTTCTATCTTCGCCCGATTGCCCTTGCCGATAGCCCGCAGAGCGAGGATGGCGAGGCGATCCGGCTGGGCGGCGGGATGGCCTATGTCAGCCGCTTTGCCCTGATTCAGCGCGAGGCGGGGAGGGTCACAGCCCGCAGTCGCTATTCGGTTGCCGAACTGCGCGCGGCGCTGGACCAGCTGCCCGATGCGGTGCGCGAGCAGTTTGACAACCTGCAGCGCAGCCATGCGCCGCTGCAGTGCGGAGCGCGGACCATCCGGCTCGATCAGCCACAGGTTATGGGCATCCTCAACGTCACGCCCGACAGCTTTTCCGATGGCGGACAGTTCATGGACGATCCAGCGGTCGCTCAGGCCCACGCTGCGGCGATGGTCGAAGCGGGGGCTGCGATCATCGACGTTGGCGGCGAAAGCACCCGTCCTGGCGCGGCAGCGGTGTGGGAAGGTGACGAGCTGAAGCGGGTTGTTCCCGCGATCGAGCGGCTCGCGGCGATGGGGGCGGCAATCAGCGTCGATACCCGCCGCCCCGCCGTTATGGAGGCGGCACTTGCCGCCGGTGCGCATATCATCAACGATGTTTCGGCGCTGCGCCACGACCCGCGCAGCATCGAGTTCGCCGCCCATTTCGGTGCGCCAGTGGTGCTGATGCACGCGCCGGGATCAGGGGACGACCTGCACGCCGATGGTCAATACAGCGACGTTGTGCTGGACGTGTTCGACTGGCTGCGTGAGCGGCGCGATGCTGCGGTTGAAGCCGGAATTCCGCGGGAGAAGATCGTGCTGGATCCGGGTATCGGGTTTGGCAAGAGCCTGGCCGAAAACCTGGCGCTGATCAATGCGCTGCCCTTGTTTCATGCGCTGGGCCAGCCGGTCCTGCTGGGGGTCAGCCGCAAACGGATGATTGGCGCGCTCAATAACGAGGCTCCGGCGCATAAGCGCGTTGGCGGATCGATTGCGCTGGCCGCTAAAGGCATGGACGCCGGAGTGCAGCTCCTGCGCGTCCACGACGTAGCCGAGACCGTTCAGGCCAGGGATGTCTGGCGCGGATTGCGCGATGCCGCACTGACTGATTTCAGCCAACTGGCGGAATAACTCCGGATAAAGAACGTCGATGGCGAGTGCTTCGAGACAGGTCCTCAATCTTCGATTTCGGCCCTTCCTCAGCACGAACGAAAGTGAAAACTATACTCCGTTCGTCCTGAGGAGGCGCTGAAGCCGCAGGCTGAAGGGCCGTCTCGAGGGACGGCACCATGATCAATCCGCGTTGTCCGAACCAGCCGAGGCGGTCCTGTTTGCCTGGTTCCGGACGAGACGCCATGCCGCAAAGGTCAGAACCATGGCTGCCAGCAAAAACGCTGCCCAAAGCGCGATTTTCCCCGCATAGAACGGCTGTTCCAGCGCGGCCGGAGCCAGCTTGATGACCGCTGCTTCACCTGCGCTTTCCACTTGTGCAGACAGGCGCCAGGCCCTCCGCAGGTCACTGGGTGTTCCAAAGTCGGCCGGATCGAACCAGGCAGGCTTGGCATCGGGATGGCCAACCGCCAGGTTGAACGGAGCCTCACCATTGAAAGCTGCGAAAATGGTGATCGGTTCAATCGTCAAGGTGACGTCCGGCACTTTCGAAAATCCAGCGCTACGAGGATCGGCAACTATTCTGTATTCGCCCAGCGATGCGCCGGAGAGTTCGAGACTGATCGGACCTTCGCCTTGCTTGAGCGTTCCATTGGCAAGCAGACCCCAGGGCTGGGACGCATCGGTGCGGCTGAGCAGTTGCACCGGAACAATCCCGTCCGATCCGGTCAATTCCAGCTTCACCGCCGCGATGGGAACCGCAATCTGCGGGGCAAAGCGGAGTTCGTGCGCATTGCTGAGCTGCGCGCCGCTGGTTTCCAGATCGACGCGGGCGGGCGGACGCTCAAGCGCTTCCAGGACTTTCGCCCCGCTCACCGCGATATCCGGGCCAGCAGCCCAACTGATCCGAACGTAGCGATCCTTCAGACTGACGCCCGGTAGCGCGATGCGCGATTGGCCCAATACTTCGGGATCGTTGCCCGGGCGCAGCAGCACCTTTTCCGCCAGCGGTTCCCAGGTTTTCAGATCGGCGGTGCTTTCCAGAGTGAAACTGACCGGCACCTGCTTGGGCAGCTGCGCGGCAAGTTCCATGCCCGCGATCGGCAGCGTCAGCCCCCGCGTGTCGATCAGGACGGCAACGCGCTGGCTGGTTGCCTCGGCGGCATCGCTTGGCCCGCTTGCGCTTGGGACGTCGCTGGCCGTGATATCAATGGGAACCGGGACTGCCGTTCCATCAGCTCCTTCGCGCAAAGGAATGGCGGCCAGATCGTGGGCTTTGAGCAGGGTCGATTCACCCGAGCGGTTGTATGCCAGCGCGAGCGATAGCTTTCGTCCTTTCGCATCGAAAATGCGAACATCACCCAGGTCCGACCGGACAATTTCCGCATTCGCCGCAGCGGGAAGGACGACCCGTCCCAATTTGTCGTTGGCCTTGGGAGCCAAAGCCAGCACCTGGGCATATTCGTCCTGCTTCTTGGGCTCAGGAGCCTCTTCAGCAGCGCAGGCGGCGAGCACCAGCAACAGCGGCAAGGGCAGGACGGAACGGGCCAGGCGCACAAGCATCATTTCTTCTCCTCGCCAGCGATGCGGCGGAAGGGGCACGAAATAGCCGATCGGCTGGATTAGTATACCCCTGCGCGATCCATCGACCTGCGCCGACCGGTCAGGGAATCTGCTCCGGGCTTCCGGGCTATGCGGACCAGCGCACTATGGCGCGGTCAGGCGGCGTCGCCAATCCCCAGGTCGGTTAGCCTGCGGTACAAGGTCGATCGCCCGATCCCCAGGCGACGGGCAACTTCGGTCATCCGCCCGCGGTAGTGACCAATCGCCAGACGGATCACGTCTGCTTCGATTTCTTCCAAGGGCCGCAGGTTTCCATCCGCGGTGTAGAGCGTCACCCCGACGCTTTCCGGGACGATCGGTTGCTGGGTGTTCGCCATACCCAGAAGATCGGCCAGCTGCGGGAAATCGTTGGCGGTCAAGGCATCGCCGCCACAAAAGACCGCAGCGCGGAACAGCACGGCCTGGAGCTGACGGACGTTGCCTGGCCAGCCATAGGCGCTCAGCAGGGCAAGCGCGCCATCGGTAATGCCCAGCGGACGTAGTCCGGGTTGCTCGCCGATCCGGGCCAGAAAATGCCGCGCAAGTGCGGGAATATCGCCGACCCGTTCCCGCAAGGGGGGTAGCCGGACCGTAACGCTGGCCAGTGCGGCAAGCAGCTGCGGCAGGAACAGCCCCTGTTCTGCCAGCTCGCGCAGCGGCGCATTGCTGGCTGCGATCAGGCGTACGTCGGTGCGGAACGAATGGTTTGCACCGATCGGTCTTACCGACTTGCATTTGATCGATTCGAGCAGGCGCTGCTGAACCGACAGGGGAAGCCGGTCGATTTCGTCGAGTGCGAGGGTACCGCCATCGGCATCCTGGAGCAGACCGACGTGGCGATCGAAGGCGCCGGGAAAGGACCCTTTCTCGTGTCCAAACAGCATGGATTCGACGCAGTTATCCGGCACGGAGGCAAGGTTAAGCAGGCGAAACGGCAGTTTCGCACGGGGACTTGCGGCCTGCATTGCGCGGATTACGATTTCTTTGCCGGTGCCGCTTTCGCCTTCGATCAGAACGTGGCCGTGGCCTCGCGCGGCTTTGGCGGCGACCGCCAGAGCCGAACGGAACGAGGGGGCCGCGCCGATCATCGCTTCAAAGTCGGGCGTCGCGGGCATCTTTTCGGCAAGCGGCAGCAGCTCATCCCGCGGGGCTGCCCGCTGGGTTGCAGACCGCAACGCCTGCATCAGGCGATCGTTGCCGATCGGCTTGACCAGATAGTCGGTCGCGCCAGCCCGCATCGCCTCTACCGCCAAGAGCGGCGAGGCGCTGGCGGTCAGCATCAGGATCGGCAAGGTGGGGCAGCGCGCCCGCAGCTGGGCGATCAAGGTGCAGGCTTCGTCGCCCGGACCCCATTGGTCGAGGATGATTGCTTCGATCTGCATCCCGTCAGGCGTGGCAAGCGTTGCCAGCGCAGTCTCGCCATCGTCGACGACCAGGGTTCGCCAACCTTCGCGTCGGGCAAAGGCCGTGATCAACCGGCTCTGAGCGGGTTCATCGTCGATCAGCATCAAAAGGCGTTGCCCGATTTCCCTCATCACTCTTGCGCGTCTCCACCGTGTGCAATCCCGCGCCGTAAAACGATCTGGTAAAAGGGCGATTAAGCCTCCCTGCGCTTAAGCGGCAGGGTTGCCCCTTGAGCCATGCGAAAATGCCGGATAGAGGGAAGCCCAATCCAATCACGACACACCAGAGGGTATCCGAATGGCTAGCGGCAACGACATGAACGCCCACGAATCGACTTACAACGGCTTTCTCGGACTGGTGAAGTGGGGTTCCATTTTGACCGTTCTGGTCGTGGCATTCGTCATCATCAAGATCGCATCGTAAGCGGTCCGCGCCCATGCGGATCGCGGTCCTGAAAGAAACCGCGGCGGGGGAAACCCGCGTCGCGGCCAGTCCCGAAACGGTGAAGAAATTCATCGCCCTGGGAGCCGTTGTAACGGTCGAGCCGGGCGCCGGCGTTGCGGCAGCCATATCCGATCAGGATTTTGCAGCAGCCGGGGCCGAACTCTCTGCCGACGCGGTGAAGGGTGCCGACATCGTGCTGGGGGTTCAGGGTCCGGCGCCGGAAGCGCTTAAGGCTGCCAAACCCGGGGCGTGGATCGTCGCTGGGCTTGATCCGTTCGGCCAGCGCGCCCGGGTCGATGCCTATGCTGCAGCAGGCTTTGAGGCGCTGGCAATGGAATTCATGCCGCGCATCACGCGTGCGCAGAGCATGGACATTCTCTCCAGCCAGTCGAACCTCGCGGGATACAAGGCCGTTATCGAAGCGGCCAATGCCTATGGCCGTGCCTTTCCGATGATGATGACCGCGGCGGGTACGGTTTCGGCTGCCAAGTGCTTCGTGATGGGCGTCGGCGTGGCCGGCCTTCAGGCAATTGCCACCGCGCGCCGTCTGGGAGCGCAGGTTTCCGCGACCGACGTGCGCAGCGCGACCAAGGAACAGATCCTGTCGCTGGGCGCCAAGCCGATTTTCGTCGAAAGCGTCGCCGGGATCGAGGGTGAGGGCGCCGGGGGCTATGCCACCGAAATGAGCGAAGAATACCAGAAGGCCCAGGCCGAACTGGTCAGTGCGCACATTGCCAAGCAGGACATCGTCATCACCACGGCCCTTATCCCGGGCCGTGCTGCACCGCGGCTGATCTCGGACGCCCAGATTGCGACGATGAAGCCTGGCAGCGTGATCTTTGATCTTGCGGTCGCCCAGGGCGGGAACGTCGAGGGCAGCAAGCCGGACGAGGTTGTCGTCAAGCATGGCGTGAAGATCATTGGCTGGGCCAACACGCCTGCGCATTTGGCAGCAGACGCCTCGGCGCTGTTCGCCCGCAATCTCTACAATTTCCTCTCCGCCTTCTGGGACAAGGAGCAGGGCAAGCCAGTGCTCGACGAGGAGATCGGCAATGCCGTGCGGCTGACCCAAGGGGGCAAAGTCGTGAATGAGAGGCTGCTGGGGTGAGTTTGCTGGTCGCCGCAATGTTTCTGCTGGCCGATGCGCCTGCCGCTGTTACCCAAGCTTCGCCCCCGCCAGCCGCACCGGCAAAGTTCGCGGACGTCAATGGCGGCTGGACAGTAGACCTGCGCGCAAGCCTGACCGATCCGGCTTATAATCAACCGATGGAAGTGACAGTTGCGGACGATGGCACGGTCACCGGCAGCTTTTATCAAAGCGAGATTTTGGCCGGCAAGGCCGGACGGGCACAGGGCCGGACCTGCATCGCCTTCCGAACCACCGACGGGCAGGGTCTTTATCACACATCGGCCTGTCTGGATAACGGACGGATGATCGGACAAACCTGGGCAGAAGGGCGCAGCTTCGTCCTTCCCTGGACAGCGGAGCGGCGCGCCGCCAGCTCCCTTAAGGTGAGAGACTCTGCCGGGGAGGCAAATTAGTGGACTTTATTTCAATCCTCTCGATCTTCGTATTGGCCTGCTTCGTCGGTTATTACGTCGTCTGGTCGGTCACGCCAGCGCTGCACACGCCGCTGATGGCGGTGACCAATGCGATCTCGTCGGTGATCATCGTCGGCGCGCTGATTGCCGCTGCTGCGGCGGGTAGCGGGGTGGCCAAGTGGCTTGGCCTGCTGGCTGTGGTCCTGGCCAGTGTGAACATCTTCGGCGGCTTTGCCGTGACGGCCCGCATGCTGGCGATGTACAAGAAGAAGGAGAAGAAGTGATGGAACACGTCGCTGCTCCTTCCTGGGCGATGCTCGCCTACCTGATCTCTGGTGTTCTGTTCATCCTGGCGCTGCGCGGGCTGTCCAGCCCCGGTACCAGCCGTGCGGGCAACCGCTATGGCATGATCGGTATGCTGATCGCCGTGGTGACCACGTTGGTCACCCACCAGATCGCCAGCTTGCCCGAGATCATGGGTGCAATCGCCATTGGCGGCGGCATCGGCTGGATCATTGCCCGCCGCATCGCCATGACCGACATGCCGCAGCTGGTTGCTGCGTTCCACAGCCTGGTCGGCCTGGCCGCGGTGCTGGTCGGCTGGGCGGCTTACCTGAACCCGGAAGCCTTCGGCATTCTCGGCGCGGACGGCGCGATCAACCCGGTCTCGCGTTTGGAAATGGGCCTTGGCATCGCTATCGGCGCGATCACCTTCTCCGGTTCGGTCATCGCTTTTCTCAAGCTGGCAGGCAAGATGAGCGGCGCGCCGATCCTGCTGCCCGCGCGGCACGTGATCAACCTTGGCACACTGGTGGCGATCATCGGCCTGACCGCCTTCTTCATGACCGACCAGAGCCTGTGGATCATTGCGACGATCACCGTCCTGTCGTTCCTGATTGGCTTCCTGCTGATCATCCCGATCGGCGGGGCGGATATGCCGGTGGTCGTTTCGATGCTCAACTCGTACTCGGGCTGGGCTGCGGCGGCGATGGGCTTTACGCTGCACAATTCGGCGATGATCATCACCGGTGCGCTGGTCGGCTCGTCCGGTGCGATTCTGTCCTATATCATGTGCCGGGCGATGAACCGCAGCTTCCTGTCGGTGATCGCCGGCGGCTTTGGGGCCGACGCAGCGGCAGCCGGGGGTGAGGCGAAGGAACAGCGCCCGTGGAAGCGTGGCAGTGCGGAAGACGCAGCCTTCCTGCTCAAGGAAGCGGAAAACGTCATCATCATCCCGGGCTACGGCATGGCCGTCGCCCAGGCTCAGCACGCCTTGCGCGAAATGGGCGACCTGCTGAAGAAGGAAGGCGTCTCGGTCAAATATGCGATCCATCCGGTCGCGGGGCGCATGCCGGGGCACATGAACGTGCTGCTGGCCGAAGCCAATGTTCCCTATGACGAAGTGTTCGAGCTGGAGGACATCAACTCCGAATTCGGGCAGTGCGACGTTGCCTTCATCATTGGCGCGAACGACGTGGTCAATCCGGCGGCGAAGACCGACAAGTCATCGCCGATCTATGGCATGCCGGTGTTTGACGTCGACAAGGCCAAGACCATCATGTTCATCAAGCGCTCGATGGGCGGGGTCGGCTATGCCGGGGTCGACAACGACGTGTTCTACATGGACCAGACGATGATGCTGCTGGCTGATGCCAAGAAGATGGTCGAGGACATCGTCAAGGCGCTGGCGCACTAGGCATGCGAAAGCGGGCGGCTGTCCTGGCATTGGCCTGCGGCCTGGCCGCCTGCGCGCCCAGCAAGCTGGCCTATGGGCAGGTGAAAAGCGCGATGATCGATGCCGGCCTGTCCGAACCGAACGCCGCCTGCATGGCAACGCGGATGACGGACCGGCTCAGCCTGATCCAGCTCGACAAGCTGAAGCAGCTGCGCGGCGAAAAGCAGAGCCTGGCCGACTATGTAACGGCCGTACGCCGGGTTGTCGACGCGGAGGCGCTGTCCGTCACCGCGAGCAGCGCGGCGCTTTGCGCCACCGGTTTGGCGAAAGAGAAATAGGGCAGGCTGCACCGCGTTGTGGCCGAACCGGCCGCTGGCGCTAGACCTTGGGATGGGCCTCGCTTATGGCACCTCGCAAGACGCGTTCAATCCCGGGGAGTGAGAGTTTGCGCAGCAGTGGCCCGATCGGTAGCCAGAGCCGGGACGTATGAGGGCGCCGTTCGCCTGTGATCCGGCGCAGAGCCGCGGGCGGGAGTTCCCGATCGAGCAATCGCTGGCCCGCGGGCCGCGCAGCGCCTTCCAGCGCGACCGCGACCGGGTGGTTCATTCGATCGCGTTCCGCCGCCTGCGCCACAAGACCCAGGTGTTCGTCGCGCCGGACGGCGACCATTACCGCGTTCGCCTGACCCACAGTCTTGAAGTGGCCCAGATCGGCCGGGTCATTGCCCGCGCCTTGGGGCTGGACGAAGACCTGACCGAGGCACTGTGCCTGGCCCACGACATCGGCCATCCGCCGTTTGGCCATGCCGGAGAGGACGCGCTGGACGAGGCGCTGGGCCAGTTCGGCGGGTTTGACCACAATGCCCATTGCCTGCGGGTCCTGATGCGGCTGGAAAGTCCCTATTGCGAGCACGAGGGGCTGAATCTGTCGTGGGAGATGCTGGAAGGGCTGGCCAAGCACAATGGTCCGGTCGGCATGGTCCCGTGGGCCCTGGCCGAACTGGACGCGGCCTATCCGCTGGAGCTGACCCAATGGGGTTCGCTGGAAGCGCAAGTGGCGGCGCTGGCTGATGATATTGCCTATGACAACCACGACATCGACGATGGCCTGCGGGCGGGGTTCCTTGAACTCGATGAGTTGCTGACGCTTGATTTCGTCGCGGACCAATGGCGCGCGATCGAGCGCAAGTTCCCCACTGCGCCGCAAGAGCGCCGCCAACGCGAACTGGTGCGCAGCCAGATCGGGCTGATGGTCAACGACCTGATTGGCGAAACGGCGGCACGGGCGAAGACTATGGCCAGTGCGGCGGAAGTGCGCGCCGCGGGGCAGGCGACAGCAGCGTTCTCCCCCACCATGGCCGAGAACGAGCGGCGGTTGAAGTCCTTCATGTATGCCAAGCTCTATCATCATCCGCAGCAGCTCCAGACGGCAGAGCGCGCCCGCCTGGTTACGGCAGAGCTTTACGCTGCCTATGCCCAGGACCCAGCTCTGATGGATGCTGGTTGGCAACAGAACCTGCCGGTGCAAGAACCGCAGCGCAGCCGTCACATTGCCGACTTCATCGCCGGCATGACCGATCGCTATGCCATCGCGGCCCATGCCCGGATCTATGGCCGTACCCCAGAGGGATTGCGCAATGTCTAAGCCTATCCGGATCGCGCTGGTCGGGGCGACCGGCCTGATCGGCATGACTCTGATCCGCATGGCCGTGGACCGGCCCGACATCCGCATTATCGCGATCTCGCGGCGCGAAATTGCGCTGCCGCGCGGCGCCCGGATGGAAGTATTGGTCGCCGACCCGGAAAACTGGGACGACGCCATCGCCGCGGCCAATGCGGACGTTTTGGTCTGCGCGCTGGGCACGACCTGGAAAAAGGCAGGCAAGGACGAAGCAGCCTTCCGTGCGGTCGATCAGGATCTGGTGGTGGCCTGTGGCCGCGCCGCCAAGGCAGCGGGCATCCGCCAGATGATCGCCATTTCTTCGGTCGGTGCTGATCTGTTGGCCAAGAATTTCTACCTTAAAGTGAAGGGCGAGACCGAGCAGCTGCTTGGCAAGATCGGCCTGAGCCGGCTGGACGTGATCCGTCCCGGCTTGCTGCGCGGCCCGCGCGATGAATGGCGACCGGCGGAACGGGTGGGCATGATCCTCAGCCCCTTGCTCGACCTGCTGCTGCACGGGGAATACCGTCGTTATCGCTCGGTCCATGCCGAAACCGTTGTCGATGCGATCCTGGGCCTGATCCGCGAGAAGATGGCTGGACGCTTTGTTTTCGAGCATGATGGCATCCTGCGGGCGGCGCGACGGGGACAGGTGGTCCTGCAGGCGTTGACTCCCGAGTAAAGGCACGCCATTCGCCACTCAGTCGCTGACCGCGCGGGAGAGTTCCGGTGATTCGTCACCGGGCGCCGAAGGAGCAACCGCCCCGGAATCTCTCAGGCCAAAGGACCGCGTGGGTCGATAGCGATGCTCTGGAAAGTGGTGCCGCCCAGTCTGGGTTGCACCCGCCGAAGGGGTAACCTCGCGCTGCGGGGGAAAGCTCTCAGGTTTCCGTGACAGAGGGGGCGCCGATTGGCGTCACACCTGTGCAGGAAACAAATTAGTGAGCGACACTTACAATTCCGATGAAGCTGAAGCGCTCGAACCCGAGGTGCTGACTCTGCCGCTTGACGCCTGGCACCGCGAACGCGGCGGCCGCATGGTCGAATTTGCAGGCTACTGGATGCCGGTCCAGTACGAGGGGATCATGGCCGAACACCTGTGGACTCGCGAAAGCGCGGGTTTGTTCGATGTCAGCCACATGGGCCAATTGCACCTGTCGGGCGAGGGCGTCGAAGCCGCGCTCGAAGCCGTGCTGCCGATCGACCTCGCCACGCTGAAGGCCAATGCCCCGCGCTATTCGATGTTGCTGGATGAGGAGGGCGGCATTCTGGACGACCTGATGGTCACGCGCTGGGACGATGGTTTCTATCTGGTCGTCAACGGTGCAACCAAGTGGGACGATATCGCCCACCTGCGCGAAAACCTGCCCGATGAAGTGACCCTCTCGCACATGGACGAAAGTGCGTTGCTGGCGCTGCAAGGACCAAAGGCGGTGCAGGCGCTGGAACGCTTGGCTCCAGGCGTTGCGGCGCTGACCTTCATGAAGGGCGGGCGGTTTGAACTGGACGGGGTCCAGGCCTGGATCAGCCGGTCCGGCTATACCGGGGAGGACGGGTTCGAGATTTCCATTCCGGCTGAGGCGGCGGAGCATGTTGCCAGCCTGCTCTGCGCGCAGGAAGAGGTGAAGCCGATCGGCCTGGGCGCGCGGGACTCGCTGCGGCTGGAAGCGGGCTTGCCGCTTTACGGCCATGACCTTTCGCCCGAACACAGCCCGGTCGACGCCGACCTGCTCTTTGCCGTCAACAAGCGCCGCCGCAGCGATGGCGGCTTCATCGGTGCGGACCGCGTGCTCAAGGATCTGGCAGACGGAACCGCCCAGGTCCGTGTCGGCCTGAGCCTCGACGGGCGCCAGGCCGCCCGCGAAGGCGCAGAGGTCTATGCGGGCGAGCAGAAGGTCGGCGTGCTGACCTCGGGCGGGTTCTCGCCCACGCTGCAACGCCCGATTGCCATGGCCTATGTCGACCGCGTTCATGCTGCCATCGGCACCGCGCTGGAAGTCGATGTGCGCGGCAAGCGCCTGCCGGCCACTGTTACTGCAATGCCTTTTGTCCCCCATCGCTATCACCGCTGAGGAGTATCCCATGCCCCGCTATTTTACCCAGGACCACGAATGGATCGAAGTTGACGGCGATGCCGGAACCGTTGGCATTACCGACTATGCCCAGGGCCAGTTGGGCGACATCACATTTGTCGAGCTGCCCGAAGCCGGCGCCACGGTGAAGAAGGGCGATGCCCCTTGCGTGGTCGACAGCGTCAAGGCTGCCAGCGACGTCTATGCGCCGGTCAGTGGCACCGTGACCGAAAGCAACGGCGCGCTGGAAGGCGAACCGGAACTGGTCAACACCGATCCGGAAAACGGCGGCTGGCTGTTCCGCGTGACACTTGCCGATCCTTCCGAACTGGAAGGCCTGATGGATAAGGCTGCCTACGACGCATACGTCGCGGGGCTGTGATGCGGCGTCCCGGACCCGGTCCGGAACCGCTGTAAAACCTCCACCGATCTCCGCCTGCGCGGAGATGACGAGAGATGAAACAATGCGATACCTCCCACTGACCCCCGCCGACCGCGCCGCCATGCTGGGCGTTATCGGTGCCGCGACGGTCGACGATCTGTTTGTCGACGTCCCGGCCGAAGCCCGTTTGCCTGGGACCATTGCTGGTCTGCCGAACCACGCCAGTGAAATGGCGGTGGAGCGGCATATGAGCGCTTTGGCCGCCAAGAACGTCAGCGCCGGTGCGGCGCCGTTCTTCCTGGGCGCCGGGGCCTATCGCCACCACGTTCCGGCCAGCGTCGATCACCTGATCCAGCGCGGCGAGTTTCTGACCGCCTATACCCCATACCAGCCGGAAATCGCCCAAGGCACGCTGCAGGTTCTGTTCGAGTTCCAGACCCAGGTGGCGCGTTTGTTCGGGGTCGAGGTGGCCAATGCCTCGATGTACGACGGTTCGACCGCAGCGTGGGAAGCCGTTGCCATGGCCGCGCGCGTGACCAAGCGGAAAAAGGCGGTGCTCTGCTCGGGCCTGCACCCGCACTATGGCGCGACCATTCGGACCATGGCCAAGTTCACTGGGGACGAGATCGAATGGGCGTCGCCGCAACTTGCGGCAGAGCCGGATACGGCCGGGGTGATTGCCGCGATCGACAACGAAACCAGCTGCGTGATGGTTCAGTACCCGGACATTCTGGGCCGCGTGACCGATCTGGCTGCGATTGCCGAAGCGGCCCATGCCGCTGGCGCGCTGCTGATCGCCGTGGTGACCGAACCGGTCGCGTTGGGCCTGCTCGAAGCGCCCGGCAATCTTGGTGCCGACATCGTCGTGGGCGAGGGGCAATCGCTGGGCGTGGGGTTGCAGTTCGGCGGGCCTTACCTGGGCCTGTTCGGTTGCCGCGAGAAATTCGTGCGGCAGATGCCAGGGCGCCTGTGCGGTGAGACGGTCGATGCCGAAGGAAAGCGCGGCTTCGTCCTGACGCTTTCCACCCGCGAACAGCATATCCGCCGCGAGAAGGCGACCAGCAACATCTGCACCAACGCGGGCCTCTGCGCGCTGGCTTTCAGCATTCACATGACCCTGCTGGGCGGGGAAGGTCTGACCAGACTGGCGCGGGTGAACCATGCGCGCGCTCGCCAGACTGCGGAGCGATTGGCGCGCGTGCCGGGGGTGAAGGTGCTGAACAGCACGTACTTCAACGAGTTCACCGTTATCCTGCCCAAGGATGCGCGCGATGCGGTGCGGGCGATGGCCGATCGCAGGGTGCTGGGCGGGGTCTCGCTCGGGCGATTGTATCCGGACGCGCCGGAGCTGTCCGGCGGCCTGCTGGTTACTGCCAGCGAACTGACCACCGACGAAGACATCGAAGCGCTGGCTGCGGCGCTGGAAGGAGTGCTGGCATGAACGCCCCCAACGTATCCGGATGGCGCCCCGCAATGGGCAGCGCAGAGGTTTCGGCTCAGGTCACTGCCAGTGGTGACCGCGCACTGATGCTGGAAGAGCCGCTGATTTTCGAACTTGGCCGCCCGGGCACCTGCGGTGTCGACATCGACGATCCGGCGTTGGAACCGCTGCCCGCCCTGGGCCGCCACTTGCGCCAGGCCGCTCCTGCGCTGCCGGGGCTGTCGGAACCGGAAACGGTGCGTCACTATACCCGTCTCAGCCGCCAGAACTATGCGATCGACCTCGGGCCGTTCCCGCTCGGTTCGTGCACGATGAAGCACAACCCGCGCCTGAACGAAAAGGTCGCGCGGCTGCCAGGCTTTGCCGATGTTCACCCGCTCGCGCCGCAGCAGACGGTCGAGGGTGCACTGGAAGTGATCAACCAGCTTTCGCATTGGCTGATCGAGCTGACCGGGATGCACGGCGTGGCGATGAGCCCCAAGGCTGGCGCCCATGGCGAGCTGTGCGGCGTGCTGTGCATCAAGGCGGCGCTGGAAGCGCGGGGCGAGGACCGCAAGGTCATGCTTGTTCCGGAAAGCGCGCACGGAACCAATCCGGCCACAGCTGCCTTTGCCGGTTTCAGCATCGAGAACATTCCTGCCACTGCCGAAGGCCGGGTCGACCTTGCTGCCCTGGAAGCGCGCCTGGGTCCGGACGTGGCCGGAGTGATGATCACCAATCCCAACACTTGCGGCCTGTTCGAGCGCGACATGAAGAAGATCGCCGATGCGGTCCATGCGGTTGGCGGTTATGTCTATTGCGACGGGGCGAACTTCAACGCGATCGTCGGCAAGGTCCGCCCGGGCGACCTGGGGATCGATGCGATGCACATCAACCTTCACAAGACCTTTTCCACCCCGCATGGCGGCGGTGGCCCGGGTTCGGGACCGGTGGTCCTGTCCAAGGCGCTTAGCCCGTTCGGGCCGCTGCCGTTTATCACCCGTACGGCAGACGGAGCAGTCCGGCTGGTCGAGGAAGAGAACGCCGGAGAAGAGCATCCTCAGGCTTTTGGCCGCATGGCTGCTTTCCATGGGCAGATGGGCATGTTCACCCGCGCGCTGACCTATATCCTCAGCCATGGGGCCGATGGCCTGAAGCAGGTGGCGGAAGATGCCGTGCTCAATGCCAACTATGTCCTGCGTAGCCTGGAAGGGGATCTGGACGCGCCGTTTGGCCATGCCGGACCGTGCATGCACGAGGCGTTGTTCAGCGATGCCGGGCTGGCTGAGGGCTTCTCCACGCTCGACATCGCCAAGGGGCTGATCGACGAAGGGTTCCACCCGATGACGGTCTATTTCCCGCTGGTCGTGCACGGGGCGATGCTGGTCGAGCCGACTGAGACGGAGAGCAAGGCCGGTCTGGACCGCTTCATCGGTTCGCTGCGCAGCCTGGCCCAGCGGGCCAAGGCGGGAGACGAAAGCCTGAAAAGCGCACCGCACTTCGCGCCCCGCAGGCGCCTCGATGAAACCCAGGCGGCGCGCAAGCCGGTGCTGGCGTGGAAGGGAGATGCGGCCTGATCGGGCCGCTCTTTCCTACAGCCCCCAAAATCGACTAAACCGATCCCACAGGGAGGACGTGCCATGTGGGAAGGTTTGTTCGGATTCACCAATGGGCTGGCGGTGATTGGCTGGCTGCTGCTGGCGTTCCTGCCGCGCAAACCGCTGACGCACAGCGCGATCCTTTACCTCGGGATCGGATTGTTGTGCCTGATCTATGCGGTTTGTTTCGGGCTGTTCCTGTCGGGGCGCGTCGATCCGGGCACCGTTCCTGGAGCGGGGCAACCGGGCTTTGGCTCCATTGCCGAGGTCCGCGCGCTGTTCATGTCGGACGCGGGCGTGGTGATCGGCTGGACCCATTATCTCGCGTTTGATTTGTTCACCGGGCTGTGGATCGCCCGCGACGCCGACGCGAAGGGCTTCTCGCGCGTGGCACAGGTGCCTTTTCTTGCTGCAACTTTCATCGCCGGACCAGTCGGCCTGCTTTCCTGGCTGGCAGTGCGCGAACGGAGCGCGCGAGCAACCGGACGCGGCTGACTACTTCACGGCGCGGTCACCGGCTTCGCCGACCGATTCAATGTCGCGGCCCAGACCTTTGACGGTGTTGCAGGCTGCCGTGCCCAGGATCAGGCTGGTCATCGCGCAGGCGAGCAGAAGTTTGCGAACCACAGGTTTCTCCATTTTTGCATCGGAAATCACGTGATCAGACAACCCGCCCGGCAGAGCGCTGGTTCCCGGATCAAACCTCATTCCGTGCTATTGGTCGCAGTGGGCGGGACAGTGCGATTGTGCAGATGCTCGCGCCAGGCAATGATCGCGCCTGCCGCGATAATGACCGGAGCGCCCAGCCAGGTTGCGGCGGGGGGAAGTTCGTCCCAGATCAACCAGCCGTAAATCGTCGCCCAGACGAGCGCCGAATAGTCCATTACGATTACGCTCGCGACCTGGCCATAGCGCAGCGCGGCGGTCAGCAGCAATTGCCCGAGCAAGCCGAGCAGGCCGCATGAAATCAGCAGGAACCACTGCCACGGCGTATGTCCCGAAGCGTAGAAGGGCAGCGCAGCGGCCAGAATCGGCGCGGATAAGGCGGAAAACCAGAACACGATCGAAAGCGATTCCTCGGTCCGGCTAAGATCGCGCACCTGGATTGAAATCAGCGCCACCATGAAACCGGCGCCAATGCCCACGAATGCGCCCAGCGGGGGAATCGCGGCGTGGCCAGGCTGGGCGATGATCAAGACCCCGGTAAAGCCCAAAACCACGGCAAGCCAGCGGATCGGACCGATCTTTTCCCTGAGCAGCAAAGCCGACAGGATCACCGCGAAGATCGGCGTGGTGAAGCCAAAAGTGGTGGCCACGGCCAGCGGGAGCAGGATCGGAGCGCCAAAGGTGAAGAACATGCCGCTTAGCCCCAGCATGGCGCGCCGCGCATGGGTAGGCAGGCGTTTGGTGCGCAGTCTTGCAGTTTCGCCGCGCAGGGCCAGCCAGGCGAAGATCAGGATGCCCGATGGTACTTGCCGCCAGAACAGGATTTCCGGCAGGGCCACCCCGCTTTCCGAAGTCAGCTTGACCAACATGATCAGCGAGGACAGGGCCAAAGTCGCCAGCAGCCGCAGGCCAAGCGCATAGAAGGGCTTCTGGACAGGTTCCACGTTCCCGCTCTAACGGCAGGAAATGAACTGGCAAACAACGATCTGGGACTGGCTTGACGATCCGGCAGTGCGGTCCGGCCTGCTGGCCTTCGCATTGGTTTGCCTGGGGTTGCTTGCGTGGCGTGGCGACCGCCGCCGGATGACCCGCAGCAACGCGGATGCCGTGGGCTGGATACCGTGGCGCGACATTGCTTTCTGGTCGGCTTTTGCGGCGTTCCTGGTGGCGGTATTCGGGCGGTTCTTCTTATAAGCGGTCAGAGACACGCCTCGAGATAGGCCTGATCGAAACCAAATTGGCGCGCCTTTTCCAGCGTATAGGGCCGCAAGCCCGACGAGCGGAACTCGCCGATGATCTTGCCGTCCGGGCTTTCGTCCAGATATTCGAACTTGAACAAGGACTGGGTGACGATCACGTCCCCTTCCATGCCGATCACTTCGGTAATCTCGGTCGTGCGGCGTGAGCCGTCGCGCAGGCGCTTGACCTGTACGATCAGGTCGACCGATTCCGCGATCTGGCGCGAAATGGCTTCCTTGGGGATCTTGATATCGCCCATCATGATCATGTTTTCCATGCGGCCTAGACACTCGCGCGGGCTGTTGGCGTGAAGCGTGCACATCGACCCGTCATGCCCGGTGTTCATCGCGGCGAGCAGATCGAAGCATTCGGCGCCGCGGATTTCGCCCAGGATGATCCGGTCCGGCCGCATGCGCAGCGCGTTCTTGACCAGGTCGCCGATGGTGATCGCGCCTTGGCCTTCAAGGTTCGGCGGGCGCGTCTCCAGCGGCAGCCAGTGCGGCTGCTGCAGGCGCAATTCAGCCGCGTCTTCGATGGTCAGTACCCGCTCGCCCGGGTCGATCATTTTCGACAAGGCATTGAGCATGGTGGTTTTACCCGAACCGGTGCCGCCTGAGATAACGATGTTCATCCGGCACGCCCCGGCGATCTTCAAGGCTGTGGCCATCTGTTCGCTCATCGACCCGAAATCCTTGAGCATATCGATGGTAATCGGCTTTTCCGAGAACTTGCGGATCGAGATCGCGGTGCCGCGCAGCGACAGCGGGGGCACGATCACGTTGACGCGGCTGCCGTCTTTCAGACGAGCGTCGGCCAGCGGCGTGGTCTGGTCAACCCGGCGGCCAACCTGGTTGACGATGCGCTGGGCTATCTGGAACAGGTGGGACTCGTCACGGAAGCGGATCGGGGCCAGTTGGAGCTTGCCCTTTTTTTCGATGTAGGTCTGATCCGGTCCATTGACCATGATATCAGACACGTCCGGATCGCCCAGCAGTTCTTCAAGCGGCCCAAAGCCCAGCAATTCGTCGATCAGCACCTTTTCCAGCGCGAACTGTTCGCGCCGGTTCAAGGTAATCTTCAGTTCGGCCAGAACTTCCATGATGATCGGGCGGAATTCTTCCGACAGTTCATCCTTGGTCAGCGTTGCTGCCGCTTCGGGATCAACCCGTTCCAGCAGGCGGGGCAGGACCTGTTCTTTGATCTTGTGGACCGACGCTTCAAAGCCTTCGGCCTGATAATTGCCTTCGACCACGCCGTTAACGCGGTCCTGCAGGCGCGCCATTGCATCCGATGTTGCAGCGTCGCCTTCGCTCTGAACCCCGGGCAGGGCACCCTGCGTGGGCAAGGGCGGGAATTGTTCGCCGCCTTGCGAGCGAGGACCCTCGAACCCCTTCATCGGGCGTGCCACACCAAACTGGGGACGTGCGCCAGGCAACATGCTGCCCGGTCCATTGCGTCGGCCAAATGCGTTCATCTGCGGCTTAAACCCCTGGATAACTGCAAAAATTGCTGACGGATGGATACCCGCAGCCTTACCGCCATGGTGAATAGATCGGAAACTTTGATTAATTCCTAATGCGCGGATCAAATTACACCGATTGGCAAGCGTGGCTTTGCCGACGCCGATACTGGTAGCGCTTGCGCTTGTCGCGCCAAGGCTATGGCGAAAACGCCGCAGCCGTCCTAGAGCGGGCACACCCGGCCCGGCTGGCCGGCTGGCTTTGTGCGGAGTTGTGGTCTTGGGTCATCCGGAACGATCGGGTTTGCTGTTCGCTTTGGCTGGCTTCACGCTGCTTTCGACCGGCGATGCCGTGGTGAAGTCCATGACCGGACAATGGGCACCGACTGCGATAGCCGCGTTGCGCTATCTGCTTGGTGCGGCCGGACTGGGGGCGATCCTGCTGGTCCGACAGGGGCCGCGCGCTTTTGTCATGCCGGTGCCGCATATCCAGGCGATCCGCGGGCTTGCCGTTGCTCTGGCAACGGTCGGGTTCTTTTCGGCAGTATTCGTCATGCCGCTGGCGGCGGCGACCGCACTGACCTTTACCAGTCCGATGATCACGGCCTTGCTGGCCGCGCTGATCCTGCACGAGCCGGCGCGCCGTGAGACGTGGATCGCTTCTTCCGCCGCGTTCGCCGGGGTTTTGATCGTTCTGCGACCCAACTTTGCCACAGTGGGCTGGGCCGCGCTTCTGCCGTTGCTGTCGGCCCTGGGGATGAGCGTGGTGATGATCGCCAACCGCTCTGTTGCGGGCAAGGCCTCGCCGCTGGCAATGCAGGCGTTCATCGCCGCAATCGCGACACCGTTCCTGCTGCTTGCTGCCACCGGTTTCCATTTCAGCGGGATTGCGCGGTTTCAGGTCGGCTGGCCGGATTGGAGCGTGATTGCGCGCTGCGCTATCGTCGCGATAACCGCCACTTCCGCGCATTGGCTGATCTATCTGGGCACGACCCGCGCCGGTGCGGCGAGCGTTGCGCCGATGACCTATGTGCAGTTGCTCGTCGCCAGTCTGCTTGGCTGGTTGTTCTTCGACAGCCATCCCGATGGCTTGACTTTGCTCGGTGCGGCGATCATCGTTGGTGCCGGCCTATACCTGTGGCGCAGCGGTCAAGTCCGCGCCGCGCCTGAAAGAGAGCGACACGCATGAAAGGACTGGTTGCTGCCGTTTCGCTGCTGCTGGCCGCGCCGCTCGCCGCACAGACGCTGGCCAAGCCGGCTCTGCCGGACTGACCGATCCTGAAGCCACGGCATGGATCGGAGCGCCCGTCAAAGGCGCGGCACAGGCGGTCGATGTCGGTCCGGTCTGGCTCATTGCCGAACTGGAAAGCATCGCCGACCTGGAAGGGCTGCAGCACGATGAAGCCCGCCTTGCCGCCTATTACGTTCCGAAGGGCTGGACCGGTGCGACGCTTTACGCCGCCGATAGCGACCGGGTGGTGGTGCGCAGCTTTGCCCCCGGTGACGGCATTGCCGAAGACCCGGTATGCGGCAGCGGCAACGGCGCGGCGGCGGCATTCCGGCTCGCTGCGGGGCAGATCGGGGCGGGTGACAGCTATGTCGCCAGCCAGGGCCGCCAGGTGGGGCGCGATGGCTTCATCACCATCCGCATCGCGGGACAGGATATCCATGTCGGCGGCCAGTGCGTGACCTGCATCACCGGAAGCGTGATGCTGTGATCACGACCCGCCTGACCGCGCAGCTTGGTCTGGAACTGCCGCTGATGCTGGCCCCCATGGCGCTGGCAGGCGGCGGCGACCTTGCCGCAGCCTGCGCCGAGGCGGGTGCTTTTGGCTTGGTCGGCGGCGGTTATGGCGATCTGGACTGGACCCGGCGGGAATGGGGCCTTGCCGAGCGCCGCCTGGCCAATACGGCGGCGGCGCAGCATCTGGGCTGCGGGTTCATCACCTGGAAGCTCGATCAGGACGCGTCGGCGCTCGACTGGGTGCTCGACCAGCCGCTGCAGCCCAAGGCGATCTTCCTGTCGTTCGGCGATCCTCGCCCATACGCTGCGCGCATCGCCGCTGCGGGAGCACGCCTGATCTGCCAGATTCAGACGCTTGAGCAGTTGCCCCAAGCGGTGGAAGCGGGAGCGGAGATCATCGTTGCCCAGGGCGGCGCTGCTGGTGGACACGGGGCGACCGCGGCCACGGCGCGTTCGACCATGGTCTTCGTCCCCGAAGCGGCTGACTGGCTGGCAGCCAACGCTCCCGACGTGCTTTTGCTTGGCGCGGGGGGAATCGCCGACGGGCGCGGTCTGGCGGCACTGCTGATGCTGGGTGCCGACGGAGCGCTGATCGGCTCGCGCCTATGGGCGAGCCGCGAAGCGCTGCCGACCGATGCAGCCAAGCAGCAGGCCGTCCGCGCCAGTGGAGACGATACGGCGCGCAGTCCGATCTTCGACGTCCTGCGCCGCAAGGACTGGCCGGCCGAATATGATTTCCGTGCCCTGCGCAATGCGCTTCACCGCGAGTGGGAAGGGCGCGAGGCCGAACTGCGGGCCGATCCCGCTGCGGCGCGTGCGGCTTTCGATGCGGCGGTTGCTGCGGGTGACTTCAGCGCGGCCAATGTTACCGTGGGCGAGGTTGCCGGGCTGATTCACGATATACCGCCTGCTGGCGACGTGCTCCGCAGCATTGCCCGGGACGCAGAAAAGCGATTGGGCACGGCGGCCCGCTTGATCCAAAGCTGAAATGAAAAAGGGCGGCACCGGGGCCGCCCTTTTCATTCAGGTCTGTCAGAGGCCTCAGCCTTCGACGTGTTCCGCCAGCACGGTCAGGCCGTTTTCGCTGACTTCGGCAAAGCCGCCCTGGACCTGGATCTCCTCCGGCTGGGCGCCGTCGGTCCTGTAGATCTTGAGCGTGCCGTCACGGACGGTCGACATGAAAGGCGCATGGCCTTCCAGCACGCCGAACTCGCCCTCGGTGCCGGGGACGACCACCATGTGGACGTCCTCAGACCGCACGAGCCGTGCCGGCGTGACGAGTTCGAAGTGCAGTGCCATGATCGATTACGCCTCTGCGGCCAGCTTCTTGGCCTTTTCGACCGCTTCGTCGATGCCGCCGACCATGTAGAAGGCAGCTTCGGGCAGGTGGTCGTATTCGCCGTCCACAACCGCCTTGAACGAACGCACGGTGTCTTCGACCTGGACGAACTTGCCCGGGATGTTGGTGAAGACTTCGGCGACGTGGAACGGCTGCGACAGGAAGCGCTGGATCTTGCGGGCGCGGGCAACGGTGAGCTTATCTTCTTCCGAAAGCTCGTCCATGCCGAGGATCGCGATGATGTCCTGCAGCGACTTGTACTTCTGCAGCGTTTCCTGAACGCGGCGGGCAACGTCATAATGCTCCTGGCCGACAACGGCCGGGGTCAGAACGCGGCTGGTCGAGTCGAGCGGGTCAACCGCCGGATAGATGCCCAGTTCCGAGATCGCGCGCGACAGGGTGGTCGTGGCGTCAAGGTGAGCGAACGAGGTTGCCGGAGCAGGGTCGGTAAGGTCGTCGGCCGGAACGTAGATGGCCTGAACCGAGGTGATCGAACCCTTGGTGGTCGAGGTGATGCGTTCCTGCAGCGCGCCCATGTCGGTCGACAGGGTCGGCTGGTAGCCCACGGCCGAAGGAATACGGCCAAGCAGAGCCGACACTTCCGAACCCGCCTGAGTGAAGCGGAAGATGTTGTCGACGAAGAACAGCACGTCCTGGCCTTCCTGGTCGCGGAAGTATTCCGCCATGGTCAGGCCCGACAGAGCGACGCGTGCACGGGCGCCCGGGGGTTCGTTCATCTGGCCGAACACCAGGGCCACCTTCGAACCATCCGGCGTGGCGTTGCCGTCGGCGTCCTTCGCGATAACGCCGGCGTCGAGGAATTCGTGGTAAAGGTCGTTCCCTTCACGGGTGCGTTCACCGACGCCCGCGAAGACCGAAACGCCGCCGTGACCCTTGGCGATGTTGTTGATCAGTTCCTGGATGAGCACGGTCTTGCCGACGCCCGCACCGCCGAACAGACCGATCTTGCCGCCCTTGGCGTAGGGAGCGAGAAGGTCGATGACCTTGATGCCGGTGACCAGGATCGCGGCTTCGGTCGACTGTTCGACGAATTCCGGAGCCTTGGCGTGGATCGGGGCGCGCATGTCGGTGTCGACCGGGCCGCGTTCGTCGATCGGATCGCCGACGACGTTGAGAATGCGGCCCAGGGTGCGCGGACCGACCGGAACCGAGATCTGGGCACCGGTGCTGACCACCGGCTGGCCACGGGTCAGACCGTCGGTCGAGTCCATGGCGATGGTGCGAACGGTGTTTTCACCCAGGTGCTGGGCGACTTCGAGCACCAGGCGCGAACCGTTGTTGTCGGTTTCAAGCGCCGAGAGAATGGCCGGCAGCTCGCCTTCGAAAGTCACGTCGACGACGGCGCCGATGACCTGGCTGATCTTGCCGGTGGCGGTGCCGGAAACGGCGGCCTTGGGAGCGGCCTTCTTGCGGGTGGTGGTCTTGGCTGCGGTGGCCATGGTCTTTTCCTTGCCTGCTATGCCTTAGAGCGCTTCCGCGCCGGCGATGATTTCAATCAGTTCGGTGGTGATCGCGGCCTGACGGCTGCGGTTGTACTGGATGGTCAGCTTGTTGATCAGCTCGCCCGCGTTGCGCGTTGCATTGTCCATCGCGGTCATCGATGCACCCTGTTCGGAAGCCGCGTTTTCCAGCAGCGCGCCGAACAGCTGGGTGCGCAGGTAGCGCGGCAGCAGCGCAGCGAGGATTTCCTCTTCGTCGGGTTCATAATCGACCGCGGCGCCGCCAGCGGCCGGAACTTCGGCGGCCTTGGGGGCGGGGACCGGGATGATCTGCTGCTGGGTCGGAATCTGGGCCAGCGCGCTCTGGAAGCGAGAGTAGAACAGATGGGCGACGTCGAATTTGCCTTCGTCGTACAGCGCCAGCAGTTCATTGGCGATGGCTTCGGCTTCGGCATAGCCCGCTTCACGAACCGTGCTGGTGTCAAAGCTGGCCAGGATCGCCTTGGGATAGGCGCGGCGGATCACCGCACGGCCCTTGCGCCCGACCAGATAGAACAGCACCGTCTTGCCCTGCGCTTCCAGCTCGCGGGCGGCGACCAGCGCAGCCTTGACGATGTTGGAGTTGAACGCACCGCACAGGCCCTTGTCGCTGTTGGCGACGACCAGCAGGTGGACCTGATCCTTGCCGGTTCCGGCGAGCAGCTTGGGGCTGCTTTCGCTGACGGTCACCTTGCTGGCGATCGAGCCCATCACCGCCGCCAGGCGGCTGGCATAGGGACGCGCTGCTTCGGCAGCAGTCTGCGCCTTGCGCAGCTTTGCCGCCGCAACCATCTGCTTGGCCTTGGTGATCTTCTGGGTCGACTTGACCGAGTTGATCCGACCTTTGAGTTCCTTGAGTGAAGCCACTCTCGTTTCTCTCTTTCTTCGTCATCCCGGACCTGGTCCGGGATCGCTGGCCTTCAAATACCGGACCCGATGGCCCGCGGTCCCGGGTCAGGCCCGGGACGACGTTTGCTTAGGCGAACTGCTTGGCGAATGCTTCCAGCGCGGCAACCGTCTGCTTTTTGGCATCGTCGCCAAAGTCGCGGCTGTCGCGGATCAGCTTCAGCGTCGCGGCATGCTTGTCGCGCATGAAGCTGAGCATTTCGCTTTCATAGCGGACCACATCGCTGGTCGGGATGTTGTCCAGATAGCCATTGGTGCCGGCAAAGATCGACACGGTCTGCTCTTCGAACGGCAGCGGGCTGAACTGGGCCTGCTTCAGCAGTTCCGTCAGGCGCGCACCGCGGTTGAGCAGCTTCTGGGTCGAGGCGTCGAGGTCCGAACCGAACTGGGCGAAAGCCGCCATTTCGCGGTACTGCGCCAGTTCCAGCTTGATCGAGCCGGCGACCTTCTTCATCGCCTTGGTCTGGGCGGCACCGCCGACGCGGCTCACCGACAGACCAACGTTAATGGCCGGACGGACGCCCTGGTAGAACAGGCCGGTTTCAAGGAAGATCTGGCCGTCGGTGATCGAAATCACGTTGGTCGGAATGTAGGCCGACACGTCGCCAGCCTGGGTTTCGATGATCGGCAGCGCGGTCAGCGAACCGCCGCCCATGCTGTCGTTCATCTTCGCCGCGCGTTCCAGCAGACGGCTGTGGAGATAGAACACGTCACCCGGATAGGCTTCGCGGCCCGGCGGGCGGCGCAGCAGCAGCGACATCTGACGGTAGGCAACGGCTTGCTTCGAAAGGTCGTCGTACACGATCACGGCATGCATGCCGTTGTCGCGGAAGAATTCGCCCATGGTCGCACCGGTGTAGGGTGCAAGGTACTGCAGCGGAGCCGGCTCCGAAGCGGTTGCGGCGACGACGATGGAATATTCCATGGCGCCGTTTTCTTCGAGCTGGCGGACGATCTGCGCCACGGTCGAACGCTTCTGACCGACGGCGACGTAGATGCAGTACAGCTTCTTCGATTCGTCGGTTCCGGCGTTGACTTCCTTCTGGTTGATGAAGGTGTCGATCGCGACGGCGGTCTTGCCGGTCTGACGGTCGCCGATGATCAGCTCGCGCTGGCCGCGGCCAACCGGAACCAGGGCGTCAATCGCCTTGAGGCCGGTCTGGACCGGTTCGTTGACCGACTGGCGCGGGATGATGCCCGGAGCCTTGACTTCGACGCGCTGACGGGTGGCGTCCTTGATCGGGCCCTTGCCGTCGATCGGGTTGCCCAGAGCGTCGACCACGCGGCCAAGCAGACCCTTGCCGACGGGAACGTCAACGATGGTGCCGGTGCGCTTGACGGTGTCGCCTTCGCGGATTTCGCTGTCCGAACCGAAGATAACCACACCGACGTTGTCGGCTTCGAGGTTCAGGGCCATGCCCTTTACGCCGTTGGCGAATTCGACCATCTCGCCGGCCTGGACCTGGTCCAGACCGTGGATGCGGGCAATACCGTCACCCACCGAGAGCACGGAACCGACTTCAGAGACCTGAGCCTCGGTGCCGAAGCTGGCGATCTGGTCCTTGATGACCTTCGAGATTTCAGCGGCGCGGATATCCATTTTCAGCCTTTCATCGCGTTCGCGAGGGAATTGAGACGGGTGCGGATCGAACTGTCGATCTGGGTCGAGCCGATCCGGACGACGAGGCCACCGAGAATCGCGGGGTCAACGGTGGCGGAAAGAGTAACGTCCTTGCCTTCACGCGCCTTCAGCTTGGCGGCGAGCGCCTTGAGCTGGTCAGCGGAAAGCGGGTGGGCGCTGGTGACTTCGGCCTTGACCTCGCCGCGGGCAGCAGCAGCGATCGCGGCAAAGGCGCGGACGATTTCGGGCAGAACCGCCAAACGGCGGTTGTGGGCCAGGACGCCAAGGAACTGGACGGTCAGCGACGACAGCTTGAGCAGCTTGGCCACGCCTTCCATCGCGCGCGAGGCGGTTTCACGCCCAACCTGGGGATTGCGAATCAGTGCGGCCAGATCCGCCGATTCCACCAATGCCTGACCGAGCGCGCCGAGATCCTTCTCGACCGCGGCAACCGCGTTCTTCTCGCTGGCGAGTTCATAAAGGGCAGAGGCGTAACGCCCTTGCAAACTGGCCGAAATGCCGCCGGAATTCTCCACGCGTTTAAGTTCCTTGCATCGGGTGCATTGATGAGGTGGATCAGTGCGCCGAAAACGCACGTTCACCCCTTGGACGGGGGCGCGCATAGCCATGATTGTGCTGCGATGCAAGGTGGGGCAAGGACATTACCGGGAAGGAATTTTGCGGAGAGTGCAATGCAAGGCGAATGGATCAGCCTCACTATGTCCGACGGGCACGCAATGCCGTGCTATCACGTGATGCCTGCGGGCGAGCGTCGCGGCGGCCTGGTTCTGGTACAGGAAATCTTCGGCGTGACCGAACATATCCGCGAAATGTGCGAGGAATATGCGGGCGACGGCTATGAGGTGATCAGCCCGCAGCTGTTCGATCGCCAGCAGCCAGGCTGTAATCTGGGCTATTCGGGCGCGGACTGGGAACGGGCGGTGCAGATTGCCCGGGACGAGCATGACTGGGACCAGGGAATTGATGACACGGCCCGCTGCATCGCCTGGCTGAAGGGCAAGGGCGGGCCGGTCTTCATTGCGGGCTATTGCTTCGGTGGCTCGGTGTCGTGGCGCATGGCGCAGCTGTCCGACGATCTGGACGCGGCCAGCTGTTATTATGGCGGCTACATCGCCACGCGCTTTGCCGATCCGGCACCCAAGTGCGCAACGATCACCCATTTCGGGCGGTTCGATTCGATGGTGCCGATCGAGCCGGTCGAACAGCTGATCGAAAAGCAGCATCCGACCGCGCAGCACTTTATCTATGAGGCAGGGCACGGCTTCAATTCCGACCGGCGCAAGGATTACCACCCGGAAAGCGCGGAATTGGCCAAGGAGCGCACCCTGATGCTGTTCCGCGCGCTGGGCGGATAGTTTGGCTTTGTGTTTTGATCGCAAGACGCGGGACGCGTGGTCTTGGTCAGGCGGGTAATGGCTTGCTTCCACAAGGAGCTGCGCCATGACTGCTGAAATGATCGCCGACGACGAAGCCTGGACCGCTGTGCTCGCCCGCGACCGGGCCTTCGACGGGCGGTTTGTCACCGGGGTCCTGACCACCGGGATATATTGCCGTCCCTCCTGCGCGGCGCGGCATCCGGCGCGGGCCAATGTGCGCTTCTTTGCCGATGGCGCGGCGGCGCGGGCAGCGGGGCTGCGGCCCTGCAAACGCTGCCTGCCCGATGACGTTTCGCGCGATGAGCGCGCGGTCTTGGCCGCCATCACCGCGATCAAGGCTGCGGGCCAGCCGCTCGCTCTGGCCGCGCTGGCGGCACAAACCGGCTATTCACCCAGCCATTTCCAGCGGGTCTTCACCCGCCAGACCGGCCTGTCACCGGCCGCCTACGCCCGTACCTTGCAGGCCGAACGCGCTGCCAATGCGCTGAGCGAGGAAGACAATGTAACCGGTGCAATCTATGCCGCCGGTTATTCCGCGCCATCGCGGTTCTATGAAGCGACACAGGGGAGACTCGGCATGGCTCCATCGGCCTGGGCAAACGGCGGCAGCGGGGTGACGATCCAATGGGCGGTGGTGCCCACAACACTTGGGGTCATGCTGGTCGCCGCGACTGACAAGGGCATTTGCCGGCTGTCGTTCAACGAGGGGCCTGAGGCGCTGGAGGCGCGGTTTCCGAAGGCGGAGCTGATCGAGGGTGGGACGGAGTTCGCAGGTCTGCTGAAACAGGTAGTCGCGGCAGTCGAAGCCCCCGGCGACTTCGCGCATATCCCGCTCGACGTGAAGGGCACTGCCTTTCAGGAAGCCGTCTGGCAGGAACTGCGGCGCATTCCCGCTGGAGAGACGCGCACTTATGCACAGCTGGCCGCGGCAATCGGCCGGCCCAAGGCGGTCCGGGCGGCGGGCAGCGCCAACGGCGCCAACAATGTCGCCGTGCTGATCCCCTGCCACCGGGTCATTGCCACCGGCGGCGGGCTGGGCGGCTATGCCTATGGGCTGGAGATCAAGCGTGCGCTGCTTGCCAAGGAAGGCGTTCAGACGAAGGAATAGGGATCGATATCGACGCTGACCCGCACCCCTTGCGAGAATTGCAGTGGGGCCAGCCAGGCGCGGATCACGTCCTGAAGCTTGGCCGAGCGGCGGGCATTGATCAGCAGACGATAGCGATAACGCCCGCGCAGCAGCGATAGCGGGGCCGGGGCGGGGCCGAGGACCATCACATCCGGCAGGTCGGGACGGGTGCCGCCGATCCTGCGCGCCGCATCGCGGGCCTCGGCCTCGTCCTCGCTCGACACGATGATCGCGGCCCAGCGGCCGAAAGGCGGAGCGAAAGCCTCTTTGCGGGCTTCGGCCTCTGCTGCGTAGAAGGCGTCGCGGTCGCCAGCGGCCAGCGCGGCGATCACGGCGGCTTCGGGATGGCGGGTCTGGATCAGGACTTCTCCCGGCTTTTCCCCGCGGCCTGCCCGGCCTGCGACCTGCGCGACCTGTTGATAGGTCCGCTCTGCCGCACGCAGATCGCCGCCCTCCAGCCCAAGATCGGCATCGACCACGCCGACCAACGTCAGTTCCGGGAAGTGATAGCCCTTGGTGATGATCTGGGTGCCAACGATCACGTCGATCAGCTTTTCCTCGGCTGCGGCCACGAATTCGCTGATTTTCTCTGGACTGTTCAGCGTGTCGGAGGTGACCACGGCAACGCGGGCATCAGGCAGAACTTCGGCCACTTCGTCGGCGATCCGCTCCACCCCGGGGCCGCAGGCGACCAGACAGTCCGGCGTCTGGCACTCCGGGCAGGCCTCGGGCGGGGGCACTTCGTGGCCGCAGTGGTGGCAGGCAAGGCGGCGCGAGAGCCTATGCTCGACCAGCCAGGCGCTGCAATTGGGGCACTGGAAGCGATAGCCGCAATGCCGGCACAGCGTCAGCGGCGCATAGCCCCGCCGGTTGAGGAACAGCAGGCTTTGCTCACCGCGTTCCAGCCGCTGGCGCATTTCCGCGACCAGCCGGGGTGCCAGCCAGCGCCCGCGTTCCGGCGCTTCCTGGCGCAGGTCGACGATCGAGACGTCAGGCAAACTGGCGCCCCCAAAGCGGTCGGGCAGGTCGATCTTGGTATAGACCCCGGCTTCGGCCAGTTGCAGCGATTCCAGCGCGGGCGTGGCGCTGGCCAGGATCACGGGTACGCTTTCAAACCGGGCCCGGATCACGGCCACGTCACGCGCATTGTAGCGCACCCCGTCATCCTGCTTGAATGACACTTCGTGGGCTTCGTCGACCACGATCAGGCCAAGCTGTCGATAGGGCAGGAACAGGGCCGAGCGCGCCCCGACCACGACCTGGGCCTGGCCTGATACGATCGCCCGCCAGGCGCGGCGGCGCTCGCTCTGCTTCAGGCTGGAATGCCACAGGACCGGCGGTACGCCAAAGCGGGCCTCGAACCGGCGCAGGAAATTCTCGGTCAGGGCGATTTCGGGCAGGAGGACCAGCACTTGCCGGTTCTCGCGGATCGCTTCGGCCACGGCTTCGAAATAGCATTCGGTCTTGCCCGATCCGGTCACCCCGTCGAGCAGGAAGGGCTTGAACTGGTGGGCGCGCAGGGCTGCTACGAATTCATCTGCTGCGGCCTGTTGCGCTTCCGACAACACCGGTTCGGCATGGTCCGGTTGTGCCTGGGGATATGGGCGATCCAGATCGACCGTTACCGGCTCCAGGATCCCAGCGCCGACCATGCCGCGCAGCACGCCTTCCGAAACCCCCGCATATTCGGCCAGTTCGCGAATGCTGGCCTGTTCGCCGTGGAGCGCATCCATCGCCGCCGCGCGCTGCGGGGTCAGGCGCTTCGGCTCGACGCCGGACAAACGGTATTCGGTCGTCGTCCCGCCCCCGCGCAGGGCGGCCATGGAGCCCAGCGCCATGCGCGCCACGGCGTTGATCGGGGCGACGTAATAGTCGGCGCACCATTCGATCAGGCGGCGCAGCGGCGCACTCAGCGGCGCAGCCGGCAGTACTTCCAGGATGGCGCGCAGCTTGCTTTCGGGAACTTCGTCACCGCCCAGCCGTTCCGGTTCCCAGACGATACCCAGCACCTGGCGCGGCCCCAGCGGGGCCACCACCAGCTGGCCGAATTCAACCGTCATGCCCTTTGGAAGGCGGTAGTCCAGCACGGGCAGGGCCGGGTTGAAGACAAGGAGTCGGACGCGGGTCATTCCGGCGCTTCTATGACCATATTCGGCGGCTGGTGACAGCCCCCCGGAGCAACGAGCAGGGGACATGGACGGGATTATGGCGAATTTGACTGCGCGGCGTGGGTTCATGGCAGGCAGTCTGGCCAGCGGCGCCATGCTGTTGGCGGGTTGCGCGGGGACGGGCGCATTCTCGATGGTCGAGGCGATCCAACGCTTGCTGACCATCTCGTCGCAGCGCGCCTTTGCCCGGCTGACTGCTCGGGGCGGGTTCTGGGATAGCGAAGTGGCCCGTTTCGACCTGCCCGAACTGTTCACAGGTGGATCGGTAATCCGCACCCTGCTGACTTCCACCCTGTTCCGCACCCAGTTGCAACGACAGCTTAACATCATGGCCGAAAAGGGAGCCGAGCGCGCCGCTCCTGTTGTCTACGATGCCGTGCGCAGCACCTCGATCGGTGATGCGGTCGGCATTGTGCGTGGCGGCCCGACTGCTGCGACGACCTTTCTGCGCAGCCGGATGGGTCCGGCGCTGATCAATGCAATGATTCCCGGTCTTTCCGACGCGCTGCGGGTTGGAGCTGACCCCGTACTCGGCCAGGCGATTCGCGCGCTTTCCGGGGTGGACCTGGGCAGCGTGGCCCAAGCCGTGGCGATCCGGGCGGATAATTCGATCTGGTATCAGATCGGCGCCGAAGAAACGGCCATTCGCGCGAATCCGCAAACCACCGGCGAACCCCTGCTGATCGGACTCTTCAAGGTTTTGTAGCGGAAACCGGCTGGGGGCTTGGACCAAGGTTCGTTCCGTGCCACTAGCGGCTGCTGACTCGCATCGGGAGCCGATACCGTGAAGTTCTTCGCCGACACTGCTGAAATCGACGACATCAAGGATCTGGCTGCGACCGGCCTGCTTGATGGCGTGACCACCAATCCCTCGCTGATCATGAAGTCGGGCCGCGATTTCATGGAAGTGACCAAGGAAATCTGCGGGATCGTTGATGGTCCGGTCAGCGCCGAAGTCGTCGCGCTTGATCACGCCGGGATGATGCGCGAGGCCGAAGTGCTGCGCAAGATCGCGGACAATGTCTGCATCAAGGTTCCCTTGACCATCGACGGGCTGAAGACCTGCAAGGCGCTCACCAGCGATGGCACCATGGTCAATGTCACCCTGTGCTTCTCGGCCAACCAGGCGCTCCTTGCGGCCAAGGCCGGGGCAACCTTCGTTTCGCCCTTCGTCGGCCGCCACGACGACAACGGCTTTGATGGCATGGCCCTGATCAGCGACATCCGCCTGATCTATGACAACTACAACTTCGCCACCGAAATTCTGGTCGCATCGGTCCGCCATGGCGTCCATGTGCTGGAAGCGGCCAAGATCGGCGCCGACGTGATGACCGCGCCGCCCTCGGTGATCCGCGGCCTGTTCAAGCACGTGCTGACCGACAAGGGAATCGAAGGCTTCCTGGCCGACTGGGCCAAGACCGGCCAGGCGATCTGATTAGGCGCGCTCCGGCCCGGTGAGTTGTGTCTACGCGTCACCCTGAACTTGTTTCAGGGTCCATCGTGAGGCACAAATCGGGTTCGGAGTTGGCATGGAGCGGCGCGGTTTGTTTTGCGGCAAGCCACAGAGCAACAGGCACCATGGATGCTGAAACAAGTTCAGCATGACGATTTTGGATAGGTTGGTTTTCTAAGCGCATGGCAGACGAATCCCCCCTCGACCGCTTCAAGAGCGTGCTGACCGGCGCCAGCCGGGCCATCGCGCATGAACCCGAGGTGGAAGTTGCCTGGACCGCCGACAACCCGGTAATCAACGGCAAGAACATGCGGCTGCCGATGCCGGGGCGCAGCCTGCCGCGCGATCAGGCAATGGAAGCACGCGGCTTTGCCGATAGCTTTGCCCTGAAAATCCGCCACCACAATGATAGCCTCCATGCCCGTAACGCGCCGTCCGAGCCGACCGCCCGCGCGGCTTACGATGCGGTGGAAGCGGTACGCTATGAAGCGCTCGGCTCGCGCGACTATGCCGGGATGCGCGCGAATCTGGGCGCCGCCAACGAGGTGCGGATCGGGGGCGATCCGATTGCCCGCGCCAGCCGGCCCGAGGACGTGCCCATTCCCGCCGCCCTGGCGCTGATGCTGCGCGAACACCTGACCGGGGAGCCGGTGCCCGAAGCGGCGAAGGCCGGGGTCGACATGCTGCGCGGCTGGATTGGCGAACGCGCCGGGGCCGATTTCGATGCCTTGGCTGGCAAGCTTGACGATCAGGAAGCGTTCCAGAACCTGGCGCTGGACATGCTCCAGCACCTCGAACTGACCCAGGCCGCGCCGAGCGAGCAGGAAAGCACCGAAGGCGAAGAGGGCGAGGACCAGGAAGAGGACGAGGAACAGCCCGACGACGGCGAATCTGCCGAGGACCAGACCCCGAGCGAAGTCGCTTCCGAACCCAGCGAGGGCGAGGAGGAGGGCGAAAGCGAGCAGGAACGGCAGATGGAGGACGATTCCTCCGACGCCGAAGAAGCGGACGAAGGCGAGGAAGGGATGCTCCCGACCCGGCCCAACCGCCCGTGGACCGAGGTTCCCGCCAGCTTTGACTACAAGATCTACACTCAGGCGTTCGATGAAGTCGTCGGGGCCAGCGACCTGTGTGACGAGGACGAACTGACCCGGCTGCGCGCCTATCTCGATGCGCAGCTCAAAGGGCTGGGCGGGATCATCACCAAGCTCGCCAACCGCCTGCAACGCCGCCTGATGGCGCAGCAGAACCGGTCGTGGGATTTCGATCAGGAAGAAGGCCTGCTCGATGCCGCGCGGCTGGCCCGCGTGGTCATTTCTCCGGGCCATTCGCTGTCCTACAAGATCGAGCGCGATGTCGAGTTCAAGGACACGGTCGTTACCCTGCTGATCGACAATTCCGGCTCGATGCGCGGCCGCCCGATCTCGATCGCCGCGATCAGCGCCGACGTGCTGGCCCGCACCCTGGAACGCTGCGGGGTCAAGACCGAGATCCTGGGCTTTACCACCCGCGCGTGGAAGGGCGGGCAAAGCCGCGAATCCTGGCTCGCCAGCGGCAAGCCCAGCCATCCGGGCCGCCTCAACGATCTGCGCCATATCGTCTACAAGAAGGCCGACGAACCCTATCGCCATGCCCGCAAGAACCTGGGGCTGATGATGCGCGAGGGGCTGCTCAAGGAAAACATCGATGGCGAGGCGCTGCTCTGGGCCCACCAGCGAATGCTGGGCCGCCAGGAAGATCGCCGCATCCTGATGGTCATCAGCGACGGCGCGCCGGTCGACGATTCGACCCTCAGCGTGAACAACGCCGGCTATCTTGAACTGCACTTGCGCCGCGTGATCGACTGGATCGAACGGCAGTCACCGGTGCAACTCGTGGCCATCGGCATCGGCCACGACGTCACCCGTTACTATCGCCGCGCGGTGACGATCATGGACGTCGAACAGCTGGCTGGGACCATGATCGAACAGCTCGCTGGATTGTTTGAAGACGAATAGGCTTGACCGGCGCGTTTAATCGCACGATTAAACCGCGCCATGAGCAACAGCACCACCGTTACCGACGCCGTCAAGTCGCGCCGTTCGATCCGGGCTTTCAGCGACAAGCCCGTTCCTCTGTCCGTCCTGCAGCAGGTCATGGAGACCGCCCGCTGGACCCCGTCCGGCTGCAATTTCCAGCCGTGGGAAGGGACGATCCTGACGGGCGAGCCGCTCAAGCAGCTGCAGGCCAAGATGGCGGTCAGCCCGCCCCAGGATCCCAAGGAATACAGCTGGAGCGATCCCGAAGTCCTGCCCGAATGCCTTGCCCGCCTGCACCAGGTCGGCGCCGACATGTACGCGGCAATGAACATCGAGCGCGGCGACAAGGCGGCCCGCGGCGACTTCATGGCGCAGAACACGGTCTCGTTCGGCGCCCCCGCGGTGCTGCTGGTCTATTTCCCGCGGGTCATGGGCGCGCCGCAGTGGTCGGACGTCGGCATGTGGCTACAGACCATCATGCTGCTGCTGCGCGAGCAGGGGCTGGATAGCTGCCCGCAGGAATTCCTTTCGATCCACGCCAAGCTGATCAAGGATTTCCTGGGCGTTTCGGATGAAAGCCACATCTTCTTCTGCGGCATCGCCATCGGTTACCGCGACGAGGAAGATCCGGTGAACGCCTTTGACCGCAAGCGTGAACCGCTGGAAAGCAAGGTTCAGTTCCTGGGATTTGAATAGGATATAGGCCATGGACGTCACCGAAGCCGTCAACAGCCGCCGTTCGGTGCGCGCGTACCAGGACAAGCCGGTTGATCCCGCGATACTGCGCCGTGTTCTGGAAAAGGCGCAGCGCTCGCCCTCGGGCGGCAATACCCAGCCGTGGAACGCGGTGATGCTGACCGGCGCGCCGCTACAAAAGCTGCTGGGCACGGTGGCCGAAGTGATTCCCCAGGGGCTCGCGGCCTATTCTCCCGAATACAACATCTACCCGCCTGAACTGGACGGGGCCTATCAGGAACGCCGCTTTGGCGTTGGCGAGGCCATGTATGCAGCGCTGGATATCCCGCGCGAGGACAAGGCCAGCCGCATGAAGTGGTTTGCCCGGAATTTCCAGGCTTTTGGTGCGCCGGTGCTGATGCTGGTCCACACGCCGCGCTACATGGGGCCGCCGCAGTGGTCGGACATCGGCATGTGGTTGCAAACGGTAATGCTCTTGCTGCGCGAAGAAGGGCTGGACAGCTGCGCGCAGGAAGCCTGGGCGGTCTATACGAAGCAAATCCGCGAATGCGTGGACATTCCGGACGACCATATCTTCTTCTGCGGCCTGGCGATCGGCTGGGGTGATCGCAGCGAGGCGGTCAACAGCTTCGCCGTCCCGCGCGCGCCGCTGGATGAAGCGGTGCGGTGGGAAGGGTTCTGAATCCGTCGTCCCCGCGAAAGCGGGGACCGCTAGCCACCACATGCTAGCCCGCCAGCGGTCCCCGCTTTCGCGAGGACGACGGTCTGGCAGTGCGGCCTACTTGCGCCGATGCGGCGACATGGGCAAAGCGCAGACATGACCAACGCCGCACCGCTCAAACTCTTCAACAGCCTGACCCGCCAGCTGGAACCGTTCCATCCGGTCCATCCCGGCGAGGCGCGGGTCTATTCCTGCGGGCCGACGGTCTATAACTATCCGCACATCGGCAACATGCGCGCCTATGTCTTTGCCGACGTTCTGGGCCGCACGCTCAGCTTCAAGGGCTACAAGCTGACCCACGTGATCAACATCACCGATGTGGGCCACCTGACCGACGACGCCGATGCGGGCGAGGACAAGATGGAGAAGATGGCCGCGCAGAACGCGCAGTCGATCTGGGACATCGCACAGCACTATACCCAGGCCTACTGGGCCGATGTGAAGGCGCTCAACATCCGCCAGCCGGCGCAGTGGACCATCGCCACCGATTTCGTGCCCCAGATGATCGAATTCGCCCAGTTGATTGCTGACAAGCACTGCTATGAACTGGACAGCGGGCTCTACTTCGACGTGTCGACCGTGGCCGATTATGGCCGCCTGGCCCGTGCCCAGACCGAGGAAGGCGAAGGCCGGATCGAGACGGTGGAGGGCAAGCGCAACGCGGCCGACTTCGCGATCTGGCGCAAGACCCCGCCGGGCGAAAAGCGCCAGATGGAATGGGACTCGCCATGGGGCAGGGGCGCGCCCGGCTGGCACCTGGAATGCTCGGTGATGAGCGGTCAGGTCCTGGGTTTCCCGTTCGATATCCACACCGGCGGGATCGACCACCGCGAGATTCACCACCCCAACGAAATCGCCCAGAACCAGGCGTTCTGCTGCACCAATGGCCTCGACCGCGCGGCCAATTCGGGCGCGAACATCTGGATGCACAACAATTTTCTGGTCGAACGCTCGGGCAAGATGAGCAAGTCGAGCGGCGAGTTCCTGCGGCTGCAACTGTTGATCGACAAGGGCTACCACCCGCTCGCCTACCGGATGCTGTGCCTGCAGGCACATTACCGCAGCGAACTGGAATTCAGCTGGGAAGGGCTGGGTGCGGCGCTGGTGCGGTTGAAGCGGCTGGTGATGGCGGTGGAGCAGGTCAAAGCCCGTCATGCTGAACTGGGAGCGAGCATCGCCCTGGATGAAACTGCGGGATGGACCCTGAAACAAGTTCAGGGTGACGCTGGAGAGAAATTCCAGCCCTTCGTGACGCGGTTTGACGAAGCGGTGTCCGAAGACCTCAATACTTCCATCGCGCTGACCGTGCTGGAAGAAGTGGTCGGCCTGAAGAAGGTCGATCCGGGCGAGAAGCTGGCCGTGATCGCGGCGATGGACGCGGTGCTGGGCCTTGGTCTCCTCACCCTGAACCGCACTGATCTGCGCCTGCGTCCCAAGGCGGCGTCCATTACCGAGGACGAAATCGAAGCTACCCTGGCGGCCCGCAAGGAAGCCCGCGCCGCCAAGGATTTCGCTACATCGGACCGCCTCCGCGACGAACTCGCCGAGCGCGGCGTGGAAGTGATGGACGGCGATCCGCTCGGCTGGGACTGGAGACTAGGCGCATGACCGTGATCGTCCTCAACGCCCTGCTCAAGCCGCTGATCGAACCGCGCCTGCCCGATTGGGCTGAAGTGCGCTGGTACCGGACCAAGGAAGAGGCCTTTGCTCTGGCGCCCGAGGCCGAGATTGGTTGGTTCGACATGCATTCGAAAGAGGACATGGCGCATGTCTTCGAATTGGCAGTGCGGTTGAAATGGCTCAATTCGATCTATGCCGGGGTCGATGCATTCCCGCTCGACGTGCTGGCGCAGCGCGGCGTGATCCTGACCAACGGGGCCGGGATCAATGCCGTGCCGATTGCCGAATATGTCGTGATGCTGATGCTGGGCCATGCTAAGAACTACCGCGAAGTGGTGCGGGCGCAGGAGCGGCGCGAGTGGCTTAAGGATTCGCCGGGCAAGCGCGAGCTGTTTGGCAGCAAGGCGCTGATTCTGGGCTACGGCGCAATCGGACAGGAAGTCGAAAAGCGGCTGAGCGGATTCCAGATGGACGTGTCGAAAGTCCGTCGCAGTCCCGGGCCAGGCGTGCTGGGGCCGGACGAATGGCGCGCGCGGCTGGGTGAGTTCGACTGGATCGTGATTGCCGTACCGGCCACGGCTGAGACCGAAGGCATGATCGGCACGGCGGAACTGGCGGCGATGAACAGCGATGCGGTGCTGGTCAATGTGGCACGCGGCTCGGTGATTGACCAAAAGGCCCTGATCGAAGCGCTAGATGCGGGCCGGATCGGCGGCGCGCTGCTCGACGTGACGACGCCGGAACCGCTTCCTTCCGATGATCCGCTATGGGCGCTGGATAACGCGCAGGTGACCATGCACCTTTCGGGCAAGGCTCAGGACCGGATGTTCCAGCGTTCGGCCCAGCGGTTCCTAGACAACCTGGCCCGTTATGCCCGCGGGGAACCACTGGAACCGCAGGTCGATTACACGCTGGGCTACTAGCCAGGGTGACAGCATGGCGGGGGGAGAGCGCACTAGACCTCCTCCAGCAGCAGCAATTCGGCCGTAACCTGCAGCTTTGGCTCGGGCAGAGCGAGGTGATCGGTCGCCGTGACCACGGCATCGGCGACGAGGCTTCCGGAGATTGTGAACTCATGTTCCGGCAGGTCGGCGATAAACTGCTCTCCCGCCGCAATCGCCGCTGCGCCGGCAAACGACAGGACAACTTCATGGCGGGTGCCGGAAAAGGTCGCGCTGGCCCAGCTCCGCTCGCAGTGGCTCACCAGGTCCGCTTTGCGGCCGGCCAGTTCCATCAAAGCGGAAAGGAGCGGGTGCCACGGCCCTTTCCTGCCACCTTTGCGGCCAGAGCGGGCGATTTGGGGAAGGCTAAGGTCAATCTGCACGGGCGTCCTCTCGATATATGTTCATGAAATGTTCCACACCTTTCACTGTCTCATCGCGCGGTGTGCGGCCATTGCGCAGATCCTGGACGAACCGCGGATCGTGCGCCGCCAGCCGCCCGAACTTGGTCCACGGCATGCCGGTTTCGCGCAGGAAACGCTCGATCCGGGTTATCAGCATGATTTCCTGTCCCCTTCCTGCGGCGAATCGTTGATGAAATGTTCCCCTTTTGAACCTTGCGAAATCCTACTTGTCTAGGAAAAATACTTCGCGTAGGAATTTTTCATGTCCAGGCGTGATCCTCGTACCCGCTTGCTCGAACTTGCCCATGCGCAAGGGGTAAGCTTGGCCCGGCTGTCTGAACTGATCGGACGCAATCAAACCTATCTTCAACAGTTTATCCGCAAGGGTAGCCCGCGACGGTTGGAGGAGAGCGATCGCCGCACGCTGGCGCGGTTCTTTGGAGTCGACGAATCGCAGCTCGGTGCACCGGAGGATTTTTCCTCTGGCGCGGGAGTGAAGGTCGGGCGGGGCGACTGGGTGGACATACCGCGGCTTGCGCTGGGCGCTTCGGCGGGGGCAGGCGCGCTGCCGGCCGAGGAGCAGGCGGTCGGTGCTTTTCGCTTCGCGGCCCGGTGGCTGCGCCAGCAAGGACTTGATCCGGCGATGCTCTCGGCGATCAGGGTCGAGGGGGATTCGATGGAAACGACCCTGCGCGACGGTGACGAGATTCTGGTTGATCGTACGTCGCGGCCACTGCGCGATGGAATTCATGTGGTCCGCACCGGGGACGCCTTGCTGGTCAAGCGGCTTGATCTCGCCGTTTCTGGCAAGATTGCGCTGGTTAGCGACAATCCGGCCTATCGCACGATCGAACTCTCCCCCGGGGAAGTCGAAGTGATCGGCCGCGTCGTCTGGAAAAGCGGACGGTTGTGACGGGATTGCCTTTCACGTCGGCAGCGGCCATTTTCGCGCAATGACGGATACCAACGAACCCCCGCTGCGCGTCGGCATTGTGCCGGTTACCCCCCTTGAGCAAAACTGCTCGCTGGTCTGGTGCACCAAGACAATGAAAGGCGCGCTGGTCGATCCGGGCGGGGATCTCGACAAGTTGAAGGCCGCTGTCGCCAAGGTTGGGGTGACGATCGAAAAGCTGCTGGTCACCCACGGTCACCTCGATCATTGCGGACAGACCGGGATTCTGGCCAAGGAGCTGGGCGTCCCGATCGAAGGCCCGCATGAGGATGACCGGTTCTGGATCGAACAGCTTGACGACGATGGCAAGCGCTGGGGCATGCATGCAGAAAGCTTTGAGCCGGACCGTTGGTTGAAGGACGGGGACACCGTCACGGTGGGGGAGCAGGAACTGCAAGTGCTGCATTGCCCGGGACACACGCCGGGGCACGTCGTGTTTCATTACCCGCTGGGTCACTTGGCGATTGTCGGCGACGTATTGTTTGCCGGGTCGATCGGTCGAACCGACTTTCCGCGCGGCAACCACCAGCAGCTGATCGATTCGATTACCCAGAAACTCTGGCCGCTGGGCAATGATGTAACCTTCATTCCCGGCCATGGGCCAACCAGCACCTTTGGCCGGGAACGACAGGTCAATGGATTCGTCAGCGATTACTTGCTGAGCTGAAGATTACATCATCCCCAGGAGGACGAGGGCGGCCACAATGGCCAGGCCAAGCTGCGACAGCAGGGTGATCAGCGTGCCGATCATGCGGCCCTTGGCAAAGCCGTCGGGGTCCATGCCAAGCGCGTGAGCGATGCGACCGAGCATATAGACGGCGGCGACGATGGCCAGCCATTGTCCGCCCTTTCCAGCGAGTTCGAGCAGGGCCACGAGCGCCAGGACCCAAGGGGTATTCTCAACAAAGTTGAGCTGTGCGCGCATTCGGCGCTCCATCAGTTCGCTGCCACCGGTACCGATGCTGATGCTTTCCTTGCCGCGCACCCGGCCGCAGCGCATCGCCAGCCAGATGTTGATCAGAGCCGCGGCTGCAGCCATGGCGAGTGTGGTAGGCAGGATCATTTCGTTCTCCCCTGTTTTCTTCGCTCCGGAATGGAGCCAACGCGCTTGCAACCTTCGGCGAATTCGCTATAGGCGCGCCTTCGCGTGCCGCCGACCTATGGTTTAAGCGCGGTCACACTAGAACTTTTGACTTATTGCAGGAACAGGTGCCGCAATGGCTGTCCCCAAAAGAAAAACCAGTCCCTCTCGCCGGGGCATGCGCCGCAGCCATGATGCGCTGAAGGTTGAAGCATTCCATGAATGCCCCAACTGTGGCGAACTCAAGCGCCCGCACAACCTGTGCGACGCTTGCGGCCACTACAACGGGCGCGAGATCATCGCGGTCGGGCTCTAAGCCCTTTTTACCGGAGTAATCGCACATGAGTCTGCCGCGTATCGCCGTTGATGCGATGGGCGGAGATGAAGGCGTGCGCGTGATGGTCGAAGGGGCGGCGCTGGCACGGCGCCGCCACGACCGTTTCAAATTCCTGCTGGTTGGCGATGAAGTGCGGATCAAGGCCGCGCTTGAAAATCATCCGAACCTGCGCGGGGCATCGGAAATCCTCCATTGCGACGATGTCGTGGCGGGCGACGAGCGGCCGAGCCAGGCGCTGCGCCGGGCCAAGACCACGTCGATGGGCCTGGCCATCAATGCGGTGAAGACTGGCGACGCGGGTGCTGCGGTCAGCGCCGGCAATACGGGCGCGCTGATGGCCATGGCCAAGCTGGCGCTGCGGACCATGCCGGGGATCGACCGGCCGGCGCTTTCCGCCTTGCTGCCAACCCTGGGCGACAATGACCTGGTCATGCTCGATCTGGGTGCGAATACCGAATGCGATGCGCGCAACCTGGTCCAGTTCGCGATCATGGGTGCGGCCTATTCGCGGATCGTTACCGGTCAGGAAGCACCGCGCGTGCGCCTGCTCAACATCGGGACCGAAGAAACCAAAGGGACCGGCGAACTGCAGGCGGCGGCCGCGCAGCTTAAGGCTGCTGCGGCGGAACTGTCGATGACCTTCGATGGATTCGTCGAGGCCGACAAGATTGGCCGGGGTGACGTGGACGTCATCGTCACCGATGGTTTCTCGGGCAATATCGCGCTCAAGGCGGTCGAGGGCACGGCGCGTTTCGTGGCCGACCTGCTGCGCCGTGCCTTTACCAGTTCGCTCCGCTCGAAGGTTGGCTTCCTCGTCTCGCGGCCGGCGACCGAACTGCTCAAGCATCACCTTGATCCGAACAATCACAATGGGGCGGTTTTCCTCGGCCTCAATGGCGTCGTGGTGAAAAGCCACGGTTCCGCAAGTGCGCTCGGCGTTGCCAATGCCGTTGCCGTAACCGCGCGCCTGCTTGAGGAAAACCTGACCGAACGCATCATGGCTGACCTGGCCCGGCTCGGCGCCGACAACTTGCGTTCGGTCCCCAAGGCAGCATCATGACAACTCGATCCGTCATTGTCGGCACCGGCTCAGCCTTGCCGAAGCGTGTGGTTAGCAATTATGAGCTGGCCCAGACCGTTGACACCAGCGACGAATGGATCGTCGAGCGCAGCGGAATCCGGCAGCGCTACGTTGCCGGTCAGGGCGAGACAACGTCGACCCTGGCCACCGAAGCGGCGCGCAAGGCTCTGGCAGCGGCGGGGGTTGAAGGCGGACAGATCGGGCTGATCGTCCTGGCCACGACCACGCCGGACCAGACTTTCCCGGCCACGGCGACCATCGTGCAGGACGCGATTGGGGCCAATGGCGGCATTGCCTTTGACGTTGCCGCGGTCTGCTCGGGCTTCCTCTATGCCCTTGGCGTGGCGGATTCGATGCTCCGTGCCGGAATGGCGCAGCGGGCCCTGGTGATTGGCGCTGAAACGATGACCCGCCTGCTCGATTGGAGCGACCGGACAACTTGCGTTCTGTTCGGCGATGGGGCCGGGGCAGTGGTGCTTGAGGCCCGCGACGTGACCGAAGATGGTCCGGGCATTCTGGCGACGCATCTTCACGCCGACGGCGCGCACAACGAATTGCTTTATGTCGACGGCGGTCCCTCGACCACGCAGAGCGTGGGCCACCTGCGAATGAAGGGCCGCGAGGTGTTCCGCCATGCGGTGGTCAATCTGGCCGATGTGCTGGGTAATGTCCTCAGCGAATGCGGTCTTTCCGCCGCCGATGTCGATTGGGTCGTGCCGCACCAGGCCAACCAGCGGATTCTGGATGCCACTGCCAAAAAGCTGGGCCTTCCGCCTGAAAAGGTAGTGGTTACGGTTGACCAGCATGCCAACACCTCCGCTGCGTCAGTGCCGCTGGCCCTGGACTGTGCGGTTGCCGACGGACGGATCAAGCGTGGTGACCTGATCGTGCTGGAAGCGATGGGTGGTGGGTTTACCTGGGGCGCCAGCCTGGTCCGTTTCTAATCTACGGCGGATAACTGCCTGTTATCCTGCGATTGCGTTGCAATCCGACAACAAATTTGCCATTCTCCGAATCAAGAGGTCGCTGCTCTGATGGAAAAGGTGTTCCGCACCCATGTCTACATTGACGCGCGCCGACCTCGCCGAAGCTCTTAACCGGAAGCTGGGTCTTTCCCGTTCGGAATCGCTGGGAATGGTTGAATCAATCCTCAATCACATGTCTGACGCCCTCGAGAAGGGTGAAAATGTGAAGATTTCGGGATTTGGCACGTTCCTGCTGCGCGACAAGGCCCAGCGCATCGGCCGCAATCCCAAGACCGGCGTTGAAGTGCCGATCACCCCGCGCCGCGCCATGACTTTCCGTGCCAGCCAGATGCTGAAAGAGCGGATCGCCAAGGGATGAATTCGGACGAGATCCTTGATCCGCCGGCAGAACCTGCTGGTTTTGCCGACGGCAAGGATCCCGGTGCCCTGCGCACCATTGGCGAAGTGGCCAAGGCCCTGAATATCCGTCAGCACGTCCTGCGCTATTGGGAAGAACAATTCCCGATGCTCAAACCGCTGAAGCGCAGCGGCGGCCGGCGCTATTACCGGCCTGAAGATGTCCAGATGGTTGAAACCATCGACCGGCTCGTTCACCGGGAAGGCTATACTCTGAAAGGCGCGAAGAAGGCGTTGCAGGCGGGCACGGCGCAAGCACCCGCCGCTGCGGTCAGCACTGCTACCGAGGCGACGCCGCGTTCCGCCGATACCGCCGCCCTGGCGCTGCGAGCCAAGCTGATTTCGCTCCGCTCCACTCTGGCCAAGGCTTTGCAGCAGGCTTAGTGTGTCCTCACGAAAGTGAGGAAACTCCCCCATGAACCAGTACGATGCAGACCTGGCCCTGTTTATCAACGGCGGCTGGAAGATCGGCGAAGGCCGCGACCTGTTTCCGGTCGTCAATCCCGCCAGCGGCGATACCATCGCCGAACTGCCGCTCGCCACGCCCGCTGACCTTGATGCAGCACTTGCTGCGGCAGAGACCGGCTTTGCCTTGTGGAAGGCAACCCCGGTCGAACAGCGTGCGGCCGTTCTCAAGAAGGCGGCTGCCCTGATCCGCGAGCGAGTTGAAGCCATCGCCACGCTGCTGACGCTGGAGCAGGGCAAGGTCATTGCCGAAGCGCGGGCCGAGGTTCTATCCAGCGCCCAGATCTTCGACTGGTGCGCCGAAGAAGCGAGCCGGGTCTATGGCCGCGTGCTGGTCCGCCCGACGGGGCAGCGCGCCATGGTGATCAAGCAGCCGGTGGGACCGGTCGCCGCTTTCAGCCCGTGGAACTTCCCGGTTTACCTGATGGCCAAGAAACTGGCCCCAGCGCTGGCGGTTGGCTGCTCGGTCATTGCCAAGCCGCCGGAGGAAACCCCCGGCTGCACCGGCGCGATCATGCGCTGCCTGGCCGATGCCGGCCTCCCCGCTGGCGTGGCGCAGCTGGTCCACGGCGTGCCCGATGCGGTCAGCCGTCATCTGATCGCCAGCCCGGTGATCCGCAAGGTCAGCTTCACCGGCTCGATCCCGGTCGGCAAGCACCTGATGCGCCTTTCGGCGGACAGCCTGAAACGGGTTACGATGGAACTGGGCGGCCATGCGCCGGTGCTGGTGTTCGAGGATTGCGATCTGGAAAAGACGCTCGACTTGGTCGTGCCGCAGAAGTTCCGCAACGCCGGGCAGGTCTGCGTCAGCCCGACGCGGTTCTATGTCCAGCAGTCGATCTACCAGCGGTTCGTCGATGGCTTTGCCGAACGGACCCAAGGGGTAACGGCCGGGTTCGGACTCGACGCCGAAAGCCGGATGGGGCCTTTGGCAAACAGCCGCCGCCCCGATGCGATCGAGGCACTGGTCGAGGACGCCGCCGCCAAGGGTGCCAAAGTGCGCGCCGGGGGCAAGCGCGGCAATGCCGGGTTCTTCTTCCAGCCAACCTTGCTGGCCGATGTGCCGGACAATGCCGACATCATGAACAACGAACCCTTCGGCCCGGTCGCCGTTGCCGCCCCCTTTGCCGATCTGGACGATGCTATCGCCAAGGCCAACCGGTTGCCCTACGGCTTGGCTTCCTTCGCCTTTACGCAGAACCTGCGCACGGCGAACCTGCTGGGCGATGCGCTGGAAAGCGGGATGGTCGGGATCAATTCCTTCGCCATCAGCGCAGTCGATGCGCCGTTCGGCGGGGTCAAGGATTCAGGCTTTGGCAGCGAGGGCGGTCCGGAAGGCATGGACAGCTATCTGGTGACCAAGGCGATCCACCAGGCGTAAGCAACCGGCGTCGTCCCCGCGAAGGAACCCGCGTCGTCCCCGCGAAAGCGGGGACCGCTGGCGCTTTACTGAGAAGGGGCTGCTTGGACGGCAATTGATCCCCGCCTTCGCGGGGATGACGTTAGAATGAGGCGGGGCCCAGTTCGGGGTCAAGGTCCCGCGGGCGGGTCAGGTGGACCAGCCTTGCGCACTTGTCGGCAAGATCGGCCCAGCGATCGATGTTCAATTCCAGCACCGCATAGGCAGCGGTTGGGAACTTCACCTCCACAACATCGCGCAGCGGACTGGAGCCGTCATCGGGGACCAGGTCGAAGATCAGGTCTTCCAGGCCCGGATTGTGCCCAACCATCAAGATCGATTTGGGATCGCCATCGGTCTCGCGCAGCAGGTCGGCCAGGGTCGCGCTGCTCGCCAGGTAAATGCGGCGATCCCAATTGACCGCGACCGGGCGGCCCGAAGCTTCGCTGGCAATCTCGATCGTTTCGGCGCAGCGGATCGCGGGTGAGGCAATGACCCGCTCCCAGCGCACGCCATGGTCGCGGATGTGGCGGCCCATAATCGCGGCGCCGCGCCGCCCGCGATCGTTGAGCGGACGGTCGAAATCGCGCGCACGGGGGTCTTGCCAGTCGGACTTGGCGTGACGGAAGAGGCCGAGGATTTTCAAGTTTCTATCTCTTGCTGGGCGGATAGCCCTGAAACACCGGCTGCGACGCGTTGTAAAGCCTCATCAAGGGTCACGCGGGTGATGGCAGTGCCCGAGGGGAAAGCGCTGAGCAAGCGTGAGGGGAAGGCGGCAGATAACACAACGAACACGCCGCGGTCGGTCTTGCTGCGGATCAAGCGGCCAAAGGCCTGGGCGAGGCGGGCACGGATGATCCGGTCATCATAGGCTTGTCCGCCCCCGGCAAGACGCCGGGCACGGTGGAGGATCGACGGTTTCGGCCAAGGCACCTGCTCCATCACCACGAGGCGCAGCGAATGGCCCGGAACATCGACCCCATCGCGCAAGGCATCGGTCCCAAGCAGACTGGCGCGCGGATCGTCGCGAAAGATATCGACCAGGGTGCCGGTGTCGATCGGATCGACATGCTGGGCAAACAGCGGCAAGCCGCTGCGCGCCAAGCGGTCGGCGATCCGGCCATGGACCGCGCGCAGGCGGCGGATTGCCGTGAACAGGCCCAGTGCGCCGCCTCCTGCTGCCTCGATCAGCCGCGCATAGGCGCCGGCGAGTGCGGAAATGTCCCCCTTCGGTACGTCGGTGACAATCAGGACCTCGGCCTGTCCGGCGTAGTCGAACGGGCTTTCGAAACTGGACAGGCGGGGGGCGACGGATATTTCGGCCGCGCCGGAGTGCGCGATGGCCGCGTCCCAGTCCGGTCCATCGCGCAGTGTGGCGCTGGTCAGCATAACGCCGTGCGCTCCTTCCAGCACGGTCCGGGCAAAGGGCTTCATCGGATCGAGCCAGCGACGATGGATGCCGATGTCGAACTCGCGTGCTTCGGCCCGTTCGACTGCCAACCAGTCAACAAATTCGGGATCGGCCGGGCCGCCAAGTCGTTCCAGCAGAGCCTCCCAGGCAGCGATCAGGTCGATTCGCCAGGCCAGCGAATGGCGCGCTCCTTCGATCCGTGCCCGGCCAGCACCATCGAGCCAATCGGGCGGCTCCGCCAACAACGCCTCCAGCCTGACGCCCAGGCGCATCAACGGGCTGCGCAGATCGGCAAGCGCGGCTTGTGCAGCGACTGCCCGTTCGACGAAAGCACCATCCAGCTGGGCCGCTTCGGTTTCCAGGCCGTATCCGGCTTCCTGTCCGCCGCTTTCATCCCGCGCATAGACCGTGGACCGCACCGCGGCGAGCAGTTCCTCCAGCGGGCCGCTTGGCTGGTTTTCGTGGAGGCGCTGCATCCAGCCTTCGCTGGGCAGGGCTTCGGCGGCATGGCGCGCGGCCGCAATCGCCTTGGCCCCGGCTTCATCATAGCTGGCCAGATCGGCGAGCCGTGCAGACAGGCCCCGTCGGCGCCCTTTCGAGCCGCGTTCCGGGCCAATCACCCAGCGGCGCAGTTCGATGGTCTCCGCCCCAGTAAGCGCCGCCGCAAAGGTCGAATCCGCCGCTTCGAACACGTGGTGCCCTTCGTCGAATACGATCCGCGTCGGACGCTGCGCTGCGTCGCGCCCGCGCGCTGCATTGACCATGACCAGGGCATGATTGGCGATTACCAGATCGGCCTGGGCACTGGCGCGCGAGGCGCGCTCGATGAAGCATTTGCGGTAATGCGGACAGCCGGCATAGACGCACTCGCCGCGTTGGTCGGTCAGGGCCTTGATCCCGCGCTGGCGGAACAGGGTGCCCAGCCAGCCCGGCAAGTCGCCGCCGATCATGTCCCCGTCCTGGCTGTAGGATGCCCAGCGCGCGATCAGTTGCGCCATGATCGCGGCGCGCCCGTTGAAGCCGCCTTGCAGGGCATCCTCAAGATTGAGCAGGCAGAGATAATTCTCGCGCCCCTTGCGGACCACGACCGGTTGTGAACCGTCGCTGCGGGTCGTCGGCCAGGCGCGGCGGCTTTCGCGGCGGAGCTGGCGCTGCAGGGCCTTGGTATAGGTCGAAACCCAGACCGTCCCGCCCGATCGTTCTGCCCAGAGCGAGGCCGGCGCAAGATAGCCCAGCGTCTTGCCAATCCCCGTTCCGGCCTGGGCGAGCAGTATGTGGGGCAGACCTTCGCGCCGGCGCGGTTCGAAGACATGGGCCGCTTCCTGCGCATAGGCGGCCTGGGCAGGACGGCTTTCCGCCTCACTTCCCGTCAGCCGTACCAGCCGCCCGGTCACTTCGTCGGCCGGTAGTGCTATCTGCGCGGGCTGGGGACGTTCGGGTGCTTCTTCCCATTCCGGCAGGCGGGCAAAGAGCCAGCGCTCCCCCTTGGCCGGAGCGGCGAGCCGGGCCGCAAGCAGGGGTGCCCAGGTCCAGCGCAAGCGGGTCAGGTTCTGCAAGCTGGACCATGCGCCCTCGCGTTCTGCCCAATCGGGTTGCTCACAGGTGGCCAGCAAGGCTTCTGCGGCTTGCTGGAGGAGGGCGGGAACAGCGTCATCGCCCTGCGGCTCAGGCAAGTTCAGGGCGTGTGCGAGGCCTTTTGGTGTGGGCACGACGAAGCGGGCCGGATAGACGAAAGCGAACAGTTCCAGCAGGTCAAGCCCGGACAGGTCCGGATAGCCTAGCCGCGTTGCCACCAGCGGGGCGTTGAGCAGCAACAGCGGCGTATCGGCAGCAGCGACGATCGCTTCGCCCTTGGCGACGGTCCGGGTCGCGCCATGCCCATCCCGCAGCCAGCACCCGCCGTGGCTGGCGTGGATGGCGGGCAAGGGGAGGGCTGGACTGCTCATCTCCCCAGCTTTAGAACGAAAATGGAACGGCGAAAACCCGGGCGGTGGGCCTTAACGGCGGAAAAGCTTCTCCCACCACGAACGATCGCAATCCATCGGACGGATGTGACCATAGATCTGGCGCCGCAGATCGGGGTCGAGTTCGGACTTGCGCGGGCGATTGAACGACGGGACTTGGCCGTGATGGGCTTGGGGAGTCATGGGGCGGAACTCCGTTGGTTGTGTACAGCTCACAACACGTGACTGCGCCATACGGTTCCCTGGATGCGGTTGACCGCGTCGCTTCGCTGCGCCAGCACAGAAGGCATGTCGAATCCTGCTGCCCGCGCCGCCCTGATCGATCGCCTGCCCAAGGCGGAGCTTCACTTGCACATCGAAGGTTCGCTTGAACCTGAAATGCTGTTTGCTCTCGCGGAGCGGAATGGAGTGAACATCCCCTTCGCCAGCGCTGACGAAGTGCGCGCCGCTTACGCGTTCTCCAACCTGCAGGACTTTCTGGATATCTATTACCAGGGCATGTCGGTGCTGCTGCATGAGCAGGACTTCTTTGACCTGACCTGGGCCTATCTTGAGCGGGCGGCGGCGGATCAGGTCCGCCACGTTGAAATCTTCTTCGACCCCCAGGGCCATACGGAGCGCGGGGTCAGCTTCGAAACGGTGCTGAACGGGATCGAGCGGGCGCTGAAACAGGGGGAAGTCGAGCTGGGCATTAGCTATCGCCTGATCATGTGCTTCCTGCGGCACCTGAGCGAGCAAGAGGCTTTCGCCACGCTGGAACAGGCCATGCCGCATCTCGAGCGCATTCACGGGGTCGGGCTCGACTCCTCCGAAGTCGGGCATCCCCCGGCGAAGTTCAGCCGCGTTTTTGCCCGCGCCCGTGACCTCGGCCTGCACGTGACGGCCCATGCGGGGGAGGAAGGACCGCCGGAATATGTCCACGAAGCGCTCGACCTGCTCGAAGTGGAGCGGATCGACCACGGCAACCGCGCGCTGGAAGATGCCGCGCTGGTCCGGCGCATCGCGGACGAGGGACTGACCCTGACCGTCTGCCCGCTCTCCAACCTGCGGCTTTGCGTGATCAAGGACATCGCGCAAAGCCCGGTGCAGCGGATGCTGGAACTGGGCCTGAAAGCGACGATCAACTCCGACGATCCGGCCTATTTCGGCGGTTACATTAATGCCAATTTCCACGCTGTGGCCGAGGCGCTGGACCTGACCGAGGCAGAGATCGTCAGGCTGGCGGAAAACAGCTTTACCGGGTCGTTCCTGCCGCTGACCGACCAAGCCCGCCACCTGGCCGAAATCGCCGAGGTGGTCCATGGCGGATAAGCTTTACCTTACTGCCGACCGGCTACTGGAAGACAGCTTTGCCCTCGCCAACCTGGTGCTCGATTCCGGTTTTCGGCCGACCCATATCGTCGGTATCTGGCGCGGCGGCGCCCCGGTCGGCATCGCGGTGCAGGAACTGCTCGCCTATCACGGGCTGGAGACCGACCATATCGCGATCCGCACGGCCAGCTACACCGGGATCGACCAGCAGGCCAAGGAAGTGCGGGTCTATGGCCTGGGCTATCTGATCGACGTGCTCGATCCGGAACATCGCCTGCTGGTGATCGACGACGTGTTCGATACAGGTCGTTCGGTTCAGGCCTTTCTGACCGAGCTGCGCGCCCGTTGCCGCCACAACACGCCGGAAACGATCCGTATCGCGACCGCTTATTACAAGCCCAGCCGCAATCTGACCGAGCTGACGCCTGATTACTTTGTGCACCAGACCGAGGAATGGCTGGTCTTCCCGCATGAGATCTGCGGCCTGAGCGAGGATGAGATCCGCGCGCACAAACCAGGGGCGGCGCACATCCTGCGGGGCTAGCCAGCCTTCCAGATGGTCTGGCCTTCTTTGATCGTCTCCAGCACCCGGATGTCGCGCACTTCGTCGAGCGGTGCAGTTAACGGGTTGCGGTCCAGCACCACGAAGTCTGCCAGCAGCCCGGGCTTGATCCGGCCGCGGCGGTTTTCTTCAAAGACCTGCCAGGCGGGGCCAGTGGTCATGTCCTGAAGGGCATGCCAGATCGTTTCGCGCTGGTCTGCGCCGCTGATGACGCCTGTTTGCGAGGTGCGGGCCATTGCGGTCCAGATCTGAAAGCGCGAATTGAGCGGGGTGACAGGAAAGTCGGAGTGATTGGACGGGATCAGCCCCATCGCCCGGCTGGCAACAAAAGGACTGATGAAATCCACCACCTCGCGTGGGAAATTGCGGCGGTGGGTGTCGGCGAAGTAGAAGGTGTGGTTGGAAAAATAGGCCGGACCAACGCCGATGTGCTTGTAAGCGGGCAACTGGTCGGGCCGCATGAACTGGGAATGGATCACAATCGGGCGGCGGTCCTGGCTGGCCTTGATGCCCATGGCATCGAACCCGCGAATGGCCATGTCGATCGCCGCGTCGCCGTTGGCATGGACGAAAATCTGCCAGCCGCGACCGGACACTTTGCGCAGCAGAGCCTGGAATTCGCTGTCCCGCACAATCGGCTGGCCATGCCACGGATGACTGCCATCGGGTGAACCCTGGGCGTAGTCGCGGGTAAAGTAGGCGGTCCGCGCCTGCGGCGAGCCATCCAGCGTAAACTTGATCCCCTGAAGCTTGACCCGGCCGAACCGTGCCCCCGGGGCAAAGGCGGGGTTCTGCTGCAGCGTTTCGTACGTCGCCATTGCGAACGGCAACAGGGCCAGGTCTATCTTGAGCCGTTGCTGCGCCTCGGGTGAGGTCAGGAAGACGAGATCAGCCGGCAACGTCGCCCCGTCCTGTGCCCAGGTAAACCCTTCGCGCGCGTAGAGCATCTGGACCCGGTCCACGGCGGCGAGGCGCGCTTCTGCGCTTGGTTTTGGCAGCACCGCCGAAATCGGCATCATTGCCTTTTCAAACACCAGCCCAGTCAGTTTGCCGTTTACATCGCTGGGCATTACCCCGCCTTCCGGAGGCGCCATGCCGTCGTGCAATCCTGCCGCTTCCAGCGCTGCGCTGTTTGCCACCAGACCGTGCAGCGAAACGTGTAACAGGACGACCTTGTGTTCCGGAAGGATCGTATCGAGTTCGGCGCGGGTGATGTGGCGCTTTTCGGCCAGTGCAGAATCGTCGTACTTCCAGACCACGACCCACGAACCCTTGGGCAGCGTCTCGCCAAATTGTTTGATCGCGCCGAGCAGTTTCGACGCCGTGCCGGTGTCTCCGGTCGCGGGATCGGCCAGATCGAGGCCACCAGCGGTTTGCAGTCCAATGGCAAAGTGCGAATGTGCGTCAACAAAACCGGGCAGCAGGGTGGCGCCATGCAAGTCGTGCAGCGAGGCATTTTTGCCAGCCATAGCCCGGGCCTGGGCTTCCGATCCGACAAAAACAATCGAGCCCCCGCGTTCGACAACCGCTTCCACGGACGCCGGCTTGTCACCGTCCATCGTGATGATCGGGCCGCCATACCAGATCGCTGCGGCAGGGTCCTTGGCCGCTGCTGGTGCCGCCGCGCCCAATCCAAATGCCAGAAAGCCGGCTGCAAGCCGCGCTGCAAATCGCATGTTGCCCTCATCCCATGTCTATTTTGCGGTACATTGGGCGCGAAGCGCGTGCTTGTGCAAGGGCAATCTCGCCTTGCACTTGACTGGCTTTGGCGCGAAAGGGCGGCCATCATGACCGATGAAGCACTCCTTACCGCCGCACAGGTTTCCAAGGCTTGGCCGTTCGAAGAAGCGCGCAAGCTGCTGAAGCGCTATCCGGACGGCAAACCGGATGGCTCACCGGTGCTGTTCGAGACGGGTTATGGTCCTTCGGGCCTGCCGCATATCGGCACATTTCAGGAAGTGCTGCGCACCACACTGGTCCGCCGCGCCTATGAAGTGCTGACCGGCGGCGCGCCGACGCGGCTGGTGGCTTTCAGCGATGACATGGACGGTCTGCGCAAGGTGCCGGACAACGTGCCGAACCAGGGGCTGCTGACCGCCTATCTGGGCCATCCGCTGACCCGCATTCCCGATCCGTTCAACAAGTACGAAAGCTTCGCGCATCACAACAATGCGATGCTGCGCGAATTCCTCGACCGGTTCGGGTTCGATTACGAATTCGTCTCGGCGTCGGATCGTTACAATTCCGGTCAGTTCGACGATGCCCTGCGCGGCGTGCTGCGCCATTGGCAGGCGATCATGGACATCATGTTGCCGACCCTGCGCGAGGAACGCCGCAAGACTTACTCGCCGGTCCTGCCGGTCAGCCCCAAGACGGGGCAGGTTTTGCAGGTTCCGGTCGAAGTGGTTGATGCCGAAGCCGGGCTGGTCCGGTTCGAGGACCACGGCGAAACGGTCGAAAGCTGCATCCTGGGCGGCAATTCCAAGCTGCAGTGGAAGGTCGATTGGGCGATGCGCTGGGTCGCGCTGGGCGTCGACTATGAAATGTGCGGCAAGGATTTGACCGATTCCGTGCGCGAAAGCGGCAAGATCGCCCGCGCTTTGGGCGGTCGTCCGCCGGAAGGCATGATCTACGAACTGTTTCTGGACGAAAATGGCGAAAAGATTTCCAAGTCCAAGGGCAACGGCCTGACTATCGAACAGTGGCTGACCTATGGCAGCGAAGAAAGCCTTGGCTTCTACCTCTATCGCGATCCCAAGAGCGCAAAATCGCTCCATGTGGGGATCATCCCGCGCGCAGTGGACGAATACTGGCAGTTCCGCGAAAAACTGCCGGAGCAGCCGGTGGAGCAGCAACTGGGCAATCCGGTCTGGCATTTGCTCCGCACCAATGGGGAACGCGGCGGGGCAGGGGAAAAGCTGCCGGTCACTTATGGCCTGCTGCTCAATCTGGTCGGCGTGCTGGGTGCCCATGCGACGCGCGAGCAGGTCTGGTCCTATCTGGGCAACTATGTCGAGAACGCCGACCCCGCCGCCCATCCCGATCTGGACAAGCTCGTCACCAATGCGCTGGCTTACAACCGTGATTTCATTGCGCCGACGCTGCAACGGCGCAAGCCCGAAGGCGGCGAAGTGGCAGCTCTGACCGCGCTGGACGAGGAACTGGCCGCTACCAGCGATGAGGCCACGGGCGAAGAGCTGCAGAACATCGTCTACGAAATCGGCAAGGATCCGCATTATGGGTTCGAAACGCTGCGCGACTGGTTCAAGTGCCTGTACGAAACCCTGCTCGGTTCCAGCCAGGGGCCGCGCATGGGCAGCTTCATCGCGCTCTATGGCATAGCCAACACGCGCAAGCTGATCGCTGAAGCATTGGGCTGAGTTAGTCCCGGTTGTACCAGGTGTGACTTTCCGAGATGACCGCGCGGACCGGCTGGCCCGCGCGGTTGGTGGCAGGGCGATAGCGAAAGCGTTGTGTGATCAGGCCGCAGGCGAGGCTGTCGACCTGGGCAAAGCCACTGGAACGCAGGACTGTGCAGCCGGTCACACGGCCATCGGTCTCCACCATGTACCGCACACCCACGCTCGCCTGCTGACCGGGTCCGATGAGACCATCGGGAAAGTCCGCGACGGTCAGCCGTCCGCGCACCTGGCGGGGTCCTGTTGCAATGCCGCCGCCAACGCCTTCTCCGCCCTGGCCGCCGCCGCCCACGCCCGATCCAGCTCCGCCGGCGCCTTGGCCCGATCCGCTCTGACTTGAGGCTCCGCTTTGCCGGGCATCGCCTGCCGCTGGCGCAATAGCGGCAACAATTGGCGGTGGTGGAACGGGCACCTGGGGCGGCTGGGCGACAACCGGCGTTGCCTTGTTCTTGAGATTTCGCGCCGAAGCGGCGTCCTTTGCCGCACTGGCAGGGGCTGCGGGCGGAGGCGGTTCCGGTTCGGGCGGCGGCTTGGGCAGGGTGAAGTTCAGCGTAACCAGGTCCGCTACCGGTTTGGGCGGTGCGACCAGACCCCGGCTGAGACCGAAGATCATGGCTAAGGCAATGCCCGAAACCAGCGCGGCCGAAATCACGGCCGCGCTGGTCCGGGTGGCAGGTGAGCCACCGGCATAGCGCCCGGGCAGGGCGGCGGCGGTGCTCAATGGACCCGGATGGAACGCTCCGCCTGAAGGCAGGCCTGCTCGCACCGGCGGCAATGTTCGGCGCAGATGCGGCAATGCTCGTGCTCTTCGGCGTGGCGTTCGCATTCGTCGGCGCAAAGCATGCAAGCTTGCGCACAAGCCTGAAGGGCCAGAACGATCAGAGCCTCGTCGCTTCCGGTCCGGCGCGTCGCCAATTTGCCTGTGGCCAGACAAAGGTCGGCGCAGTCAAGGTTGAGCCGGATGCATTGACGCAGAGTAGCGACCATTTCTTCGCGCAGACAGGCGTCGGCGCACGAGATGCAGACGGGAGCGCAGGCGAAGCATTCCTCAATGCAAGTGATCAGCGCGTCGTTGGTGCTGCCCATGACATCGGGGTGGGCGGCGATCATCTGTTGCAAGTGGTGCATGGGGTTGCTCCTGAAGTGGGGGGACTTCAGAGGCAACCCGCGATCAGGAGCAGAGTTCCGCCTGGTTTAACGGCTGGCCGCAAGCCAGCGATCGATCTTCGCTTCGAGGGTTGGCAGGGGCAAGGCACCCGATCCCAGCACCTGATCGTGGAAGGCGCGGATGTCGAAGCGCGGGCCGAGCACCGTCTGCGCCTTGCTGCGCAGCCGCTGAATGGTCAGGGCACCGATCTTGTAGCCTAGCGCCTGTCCCGGCCAGACGATGTAGCGTTCGACTTCGGCCGTGGCATCGCTGCGGCCCATCCCGGAATTGGCGAGCATGTATTCAATCGCCTGTTCACGGGTCCACCCTTTGGCGTGGAGGCCGGTATCGACGACCAGTCGCATGGCGCGCAGCATTTCGTCATCCAGGGTGCCCCAACGCTGCATTGGGTCGTGGTAGAAGCCCATGTCGTACCCAAGCGTCTCGGCATAGAGCGCCCAGCCCTCGACATAGGCGGTGTTGCCGCCAAATCGCTGGAATTCGGGCAGGCTCTCGTCTTCTTGGGAGAGGCTGATCTGGAAGTGATGCCCCGGCGCACCTTCGTGCATGTAGAGCGTCACCACTCCGGTCAGAAAGCGGCTGGGAAGGTCATAGGTGTTGTAATAAAAAATGCCGGGCCGCGAACCGTCGGGCGCGCCTTGGTTGTAGGACCCGCCGGCTTCGTACTTCTCGCGGTATGCCGGGTAGGGTTCGATTGACAACGGTGTCTTTGGTACCTTGTTGAAGAAGCGCGGAACCTGCGCGTCGACAGCCTTGGCAGTGTCGGCGAAGGCCTTGGCAAATTCCTCTTTGGTTTTCGGATGGTACTTTGGGTTGGTGCGGATTTCTTCGAAGAAGTCGTGCAGCGGTCCGGCAAAACCCAATTGCTGGCGGACCTTGTCCATGTCTTTCTGAATGCGGGCCACTTCGGAGAGGCCCAGGCGGTGAACCTCCTCTGGCTCAAGCCGCAAAGTCGTCTGCCGCTCGATCTCTTTCAGGTAAAGCGCGGGGCCGTCTTTCATCGCCCCGATCCCTACGGCTTCGCGGGCCGCAGGCAGGTACTCGTGCTGAAGGAATTGGCGTAGGCGGCGATAGGCCGGATAGACCTCGCTTTCGGCGACGGCGATGTACTGCTGACGGAGCGGCTCGCGCCTGCTTGCCGGCACGGCATCGGGAAAGCGATTGGTCGCTGAAGTGAAAGGCGATTCCGCCAATGGTTGGACCAATATCGCATCGATCTGCTCGATCATGTTGCGGGTGGTCATCCGCGTTTCCACGACACCGCTGGCGATGCCTTCGCGGAACCGGGCAATCGCATTGTCGAGCACTTGGGGGAAAGCCCGGATCAAGTCGAGATTGAGGCGATAGTCGTTTTCCGAAGCATAAGCCAAGGACCCCCCAGCGGCGACCAGGGAGGGAAATTCGACATGAAGCCCGCCGAAGTGGGTGAGCGGGCGAACTTCGGTCAGCGCAACCATTGGCGGGCTAAGCCAGAATTCCTGTTCCCGCTTGTCGCGCAGAAACACATCGTATGAAATCTGTCTCTCCGCGCTCAGCCGGTCACGCCTGATCCGCTTCAATCCGGTCAAGGCCCAGCGCACCACGCCGCGTTGCTGACGCACGGCCAGATCGGTGAAGGTTTGGCGGAAAGCGGTCAGGTTCGGCTTTCCGCCGCGATAGATCAGACCGAGCGGGTCAATGGCGTCTTCGCGCCGCGCGGTTTCCCAGAACAGCGCCATCAGCCTGTGGTCTTCGGCATTGTCGGCAGTTACCGCCCAGGCAAGACCGCCTGGAACGGCAACCGCTCCTGACGACAGTGCCAGTCCCGCAGCAAACCGCCTGCGGCTGACGAGCAGGCTCTTTCTCAACCCCACTTGCGCGACCGGTACCACTTGGTGATGATGTATTTGACGCCTTTCGTGACCGGAACGCCTGCGTGCATGGTGTTTTCGTTTGGGGTTCCGTCAGGCAAGTTGTTGTTCCAGATAAGAAGCGCCCCGCGGCGCGGGCGGACCGCGATGCCGAGTTCGGTGAAAGCCGTTTCGCCTCCTTCCTCGACATCGTTGAGATAGGCCATCGCTGTGATCGTCCGCTGCCCGCCGCGGCCGGCTTCATCCTTCCAGTAGTCGGCCTCGGTCCAGAACAGGTCCAGGTGATACTTGAATTCCTGGCCGACTTCGTAACGCTGTCCCTGCATCAGCTCTCCATATTCGTGGGGGAGACCCAGCAAGCTGTCGATCTTGTCCTCGATGGACCGGACGAACGGATCATGGGCGTCAACATTGCCCGAACTGCTGGTGCGCCATATCTCTGTCTGTCCGTGAGCGAGAACTTCTGATGGAACCGCAGTCTTGTTGATCAACGCGATCAGGCGGTCGCATTCGTCCTCGTCAAACACGTCGCCGATGGCCCATATTTCGGCCCGGTCGGTTTCGAACCGATAGGCGTGCGGGTTGGCTTTCAAATGGCCTCGGACTCGCTCGCCAATTTCGGCCAGGGCGGTCTTGTCGGGAACAGGTGCCTTGCGCATGGTGCTCATGTCACCGTGCCTATCCAATTGTCGGCCTGTGGCAAGTCAACGCATCATCGTTCTGCGATGAAAACTTGCCTCGACAGAGAATTTTATCGAACTGGTAGTGTGCACGGGCTCCGATGCATTGTTCGGAGCCCGGCATTTCAAAACTCAACCGTTACCAGAAGAAATGATGGATTACGTCGGCGATTTCGCCGCTGTAAATGTTCACCAGAACGGCATCGTCATAGTAACGGACCCAGCGATAGGGGCCATAAGCCTCGGGCAAACGGTAATACCAGGGATCGGCAATCCAGTAGTCCTGGTCAAAGAACAGCGCGTTCAGGAAATGGCCGATGCTCAACCGCCGGTAAGAGTAGTTCCGGTAGGGCGCATAATAGGCTCCGACCTGGAAATAGCCTGGATAGCGATTGCGCCAGCTGTACCAGTCATAGCGGTTGCTGCTGCGCCACTGGGTGTTCCAGCGCCGATAGTCGCTACCCCAGGTCCAGTTCCACTGATTGTTCCAACCCGACCAGTTGTTGCGGCGGGACCTGTCCCAGTGGCTATTCCAATCACGCTGGCGCCAATAGTTCCGATCGCGGTTGCGGTCCTGGTCCGTGCGCTGGACGCGGCTGCGCCAGTCCGTTCCGGTTCGTGCGGTAGACGGGGGCGCGGCGCGTTCAGCTGAGGCGGTGCGGTCTTGCCAAGTGCCCGCTTGAGCGGCGCGGCCGCGCCACTGATCGCTGCGAACGCGGCGTTCACCTTGATCGGCGCGTCCGCTCCGATCGCTCCAGCCTGTCCGGGCTGGCATGACATCCTGCTCTTGCCTGGTACGCAGAGGTTCAGTCCTGGCGCTGCGGTCGCGCCAACCACGGCCTCGGTCTTCAGCGCTGCCGCGGCGGTCGTCACCGCCAGTCCAACGGGATGGAGGGGCAGCATCGACTGTCCCTTGCGCCTGCGGGGGAGGCGACCAGTTCTGCCGCGCGCGCGGCGCTTGCTCGGCTTGTGGCGCGATGTCCGGGGTTTGTTCCCGGCGTTCGGCGCGGGGGGCATCCTCGCGCGCCACTCGCTGTCGCCAGTTGCCGCGATCTTCAGGCGCGGCCTGAGCAATTGCCGGTAGAGAGAAAACCCCGGCCGCCAGCACGATCAGGCTGGTCCGGCGCAGACTGTTTTTTGACTTCACGGCCATTGCCGCATCTCCATCATGAGATCACCGCACTGTTGCGGCGATATTGATGACAGAGCTAGGCGCGCCAGGCTGTCGCTGCCCTGAATGATTTGATATGCCTGCTGTTCAGCTTTGAAAGATGGTGGATGAACGAGCTTCTGTCTCTGGACGATGTGTTGGATGATTTGGCGGCACGGCTGCAACAGGCCGCGCGGGACCGGCGCAGCGCCATGCACATGCCAGTGGTCGGGACCAGCGATGGTGATCTGCGAATGATGGTTTTGCGCGCTTGCAATCCCGACCTTTCATGTCTGCGCTTTCATACCGATGCGCGCAGTCCAAAGGTTGAAACGATTGGCAATGGCGCGCGCGTCAGCTTTCTGGCGTTTGACGGTGAAGCCAAAGTGCAGATCCGGGCCAAGGGTCTGGGCCGAATTGAGACGGAAGGGCCGGTTGCAGATGCGGCATGGGCGCAGGCTGATGCCTATGCCCGGCGTTGCTACCTCGCCGAGGCGGGGCCAGGCATGCCAATAGCCGGGCCCGCTTCGGGCCTTCCACCGGCCATGGAGGGAATTCGTCCGAGCGACGAGCAATTGCTTCCGGCGCGGGAAAATTTTGCCGTTTTGCTACTTGCCCTCACGTCGCTTGATTGGCTTTATCTAGCCCATGGCGGACATCGCCGCGCAAGGTTTTCGCGCGGCGATCCAGGACAGCCATGGCAGGGGACCTGGGTGATCCCCTGACCAGTCAGCGGGTCAGCTTCTTGTAGGCCAGGCGGGTCGGGCGATCCGCTGCATCGCCCAGACGGCGGCGTTTGTCTTCTTCATAGGCAGCGAAGTTGCCTTCAAACCATTCGACGTGGCTGTTGCCTTCGAACGCCAGGATGTGGGTCGCCAGACGGTCAAGGAAGAAGCGGTCGTGCGAGATGACCACGGCGCAACCGGCGAAGTTTTCAATCGCGTCTTCCAGCGCGGCCAGGGTTTCGACGTCCAGATCGTTGGTCGGTTCGTCGAGCAGCAGCACGTTGCCGCCCTGCTTTAGCATCTTGGCCATGTGGACGCGGTTGCGCTCACCGCCCGAGAGTTTGCCGACGTTCTTTTGCTGGTCCGCACCCTTGAAGTTGAAGGCGCCGACATAGGCCCGGGTCGACATGTCTTGGCCATTGACCTTCATGTAATCGAGCCCGTCGGAGATTTCTTCCCACACGTTGTGCGAGGGATCGAGGTGATCGCGGCTCTGGTCGACATAGCCGAGGTGCACGGTCGAGCCGATTTCGATCGAGCCGCTGTCGGGTGTCTCCTTGCCGGTGATGATCTTGAACAGGGTCGATTTACCTGCCCCGTTCGGGCCGATCACGCCAACAATGCCCCCGGGCGGGAGCGTAAACGACAGGTCTTCGAACAAGAGCTTGTCGCCATAGGCCTTGGAGATGTTCTTGGCTTCGATCACCTTGCCGCCGAGGCGCTCGGGCACTTGGATGACGATCTGGGCCTTGCCGATCGGGCGGTTGTCCTGCGCGTTCTGCAATTCTTCGAACTTGCGGATACGGGCCTTGGACTTGGTTTGGCGCGCGGCCGGGGTTTGCCGGATCCACTCCAGTTCGCGCTGCAAGGCTTTCTGCTTGCCGCTCTCCTCGCGGTCTTCCTGCTCAAGGCGCTTGGCCTTCTTTTCGAGGTAGGTTGAGTAATTGCCCTCGTAGGGGAAGTAGCGGCCGCGGTCGAGTTCAAGGATCCAGCCGACGACATTATCCAGGAAGTAGCGGTCGTGGGTGATCATCAGCACCGCACCAGCATATTCCTTGAGATGGTTTTCCAGCCATTCGACGCTTTCCGCATCGAGGTGGTTGGTTGGTTCGTCGAGCAGCAGGATGTCCGGCTTCTGGATCAGCAGACGGGTAAGGGCGATGCGGCGCTTCTCCCCGCCCGAAAGGTTTTCGACCGACCAGTCGCCCGGTGGACAGCGCAGTGCTTCCATTGCCACTTCGAGCTGGTTGTCGAGCGTCCAGCCGTCCACTGCGTCGATCTTGGCCTGAAGTTCGCCCATCTCCTCCATCAGCGCATCGAAATCGGTATCGTCCTGGGGATCACCCATTTCGGCTGAGATCGCGTTGAAGCGATCAACCAGATCGGCAGTGGCGCGGGCGCCGTCCTTGACGTTTTCCAGCACCGTCTTGGTCTTGTCGAGCTCCGGCTCCTGGGGAAGATATCCGACAGTGATGTTCTCTCCGGGCCAGGCTTCGCCGGTGAAATCGGTATCGATCCCGCCCATGATCTTCATCAACGTCGATTTACCGGCGCCGTTCGGGCCAACGATGCCGATTTTGGCACCTTGGTAAAACTGGAGGTTGATGTCGTTGAGCACCGGCTTTTGGGCGCCGGGGAAAGTCTTGGTCATGCCCTTCATGACATAGGCGTATTGGGCGGCCATCTGGCGATCCTTTTGATGGTCTGAAGACAGGGGTTGGCGGGCGTCTACAGGGCCGGGTGCCTGCGGGCAAGCGGACCTTTGCGAGGGGCGGCGCAAAGGCGGGAATCGAGATTAATCCAATTCGGACACATCTTGGAAAAGTCCGAACTTTGGCGATTTGGAGCATTCCGCAATTGTTATGTTTGCAAAGTTACGTACAATCGATTGCTTTACTGCCAAAGTGGCATAATCGGCGCTGCGCAATTAGGTGCACACATAGTATTATTCCCGTAATTACAATTTTAGTGGGGCAAGTTGCAATGGCGCCCAAAGATGCTTCTGGTCCCGCCAATGATCAGGAAATAGAAGATAACTTTAAAAATATTGGTTCGAATGATAATTCGAAGAAGAAATGGGAAGAATTCGATCAAATAATTGAGCGATTCGATCGTTTGATAGAAAAACTTGGCAGCAGTACTCCATTCGGTCGCTTCGCTAAGTCAGAGAATGATCTTGAGAGCGACTCCTCCGTGATCCGGAAATCGCGTGCCGCTCTGCCGGACCCGCGGTTAGTTCGAAACATTATCCGGGCGCGGCAGTCGCGAATTCGCTTCTTCGGGAATGACCTGTTCGCTGATCCCGCGTGGGACATGCTGCTCGATCTGGCGGTGGCGCGGGTGGAGCATCGGCGCGTCTCGGTCACATCGCTGTGCATTGCTTCCGGCGTTCCCACCACGACCGCACTGCGTTGGATCAAGCTGCTGAATCGGGCTGGGCTTGTCGAGCGAATCGAGGATGATACCGACCGCCGGCGCGCCTTCGTGACTCTCACGGAAGGAGGGGCCGAATCGATTGCGCGGTATTTTGAATCGGTTGTTAAGCAATGGCGGGAGATTGTTTGATTAACCGCTTTGGAGAGTGGAGGATCCCTATTTCCCGAGGATTTGGCCCTTTCAGACGCATCTTTGCTATCAAATTAATATGAAATTTTTGTCGGTAAGACTTTCAATTTGCGACAGAATTTTTCAGGCCTATCTAGGTTTTACTAACTAAGGGTTTCATCCCGTCTCTTTTGGCGGCTCGCCCCCTCGGCAAATATATTTTGTGAACACAAAACTCGTTTAAATACATAGAGTTAATTGACCGTTTACGTTTTTTGCCTATGATTTGCGCATGTTGGTGCGCGTATCTCAAAACTGGATCGGATCCCGCTGGCCGAAGGGTGGGGGTGTTGTCCTTGGCCGCATTGTGTTTGCGGTGGGTGCGGTCGTCTGGGGTGTCCGGTCTGATCTGGCTTACGCTGCCGGGACCAATGCCGGCACGGTGATCGAAAGTACCGCGACCGTGACCTATACCAGCGGGACCTATTCGGGCTCGCTCTCTTCCAATACGGCCAGTGTGCGGGTCGATGAGCTACTCAATCTTGCGGTGGCGGCACCTGCAGCCACGACGGTGCTTGCCGGTCAGGCTGCGAACCCGCTCAATTTTGTCATCACCAATACCGGAAATGGCCCCGAAGCGGTGGTTCTGCGGGGTACCTCGACCGTTGCGGGGAGCGAGTTCGACATCACGGTTGATCGGGTTGCGCTCGATAGCAATGGCAATGGCCGGTATGATGCAGGCATAGATCAGGAACTGCCGCCGGCGACTGAGACTCCCCCCATTCTTCCGGACACGTCCTTGACGCTGTTCGTTTTGGTGCGGATGCCAAGCCAGATCCGCGATGGGCAAAACAGCAGTTTCCGTCTTACGCTTGCCTCGGCAACCGGAGCAGGAGCGCCCGGCACGGTCCTGGCAAACAAGGGGGAGGGCGGCGGTGATGCCATTGTCGGCCTGTCGGGGGGCGAAGGTTCGGCAACGATCTCGCTCGTGGCCAGCCTGGCCACGGTAACGCTCAGCAAAGCTGCCACGGTGCGCGATCAGTACGGTGGAAGCCAGCCGATTCCCGGAGCAACGATTTCGTATCGTTTGACGGCCGCCGTTTCCGGTTCGGGCCAGATCCAGAATTTGGTCGTCTCGGATGGAGTGCCGGTAGGGACGACCTATGTCGCGGGATCCCTGAAACTCGATGACGCGGCGCTTACGGATTCAGTCGATGGCGATGGCGGTTCGGCTGACGCCCAAGGGGTCGCTGCGACCATTCCCACCGCCGCCGCCGGGACAAGCCGGGTGGTCAGTTTTGACGTGAAGATCAATTGAGGAACTGGATATGAAGCGGACGGTGACAATCACCTTGGCGGCAGTGTTTCTGGCGGTGGCAGGCTCTGCTCCGGCAACGGCGCAGGCGGGCCCGCCTATCCAGTTGCAGAGCGACATCCGGGTTCATCAGAAGGTCCGGGAAAACGGAGTGGAGCGCGATATCATCGCGGAGCCGAAGGTCGTGGTCCCGGGGGATCGCTTGGTGTTTCGGACCACCTATCGCAACCTCGGCAAAGAGGCGGTCAGGAACTTCGTTATCTCCAATGCGGTGCCTGCAAGCGTCGCACTTTCTGCCGACAGTGCCGCAGCTGGCCTGGTGTCGGTTGATGGCGGCAAGTCATGGGCCCGGCTGGCGACGCTGATGGTTGACGACGGCACAGGGGGCAAGCGCCCGGCAGTGGCCAGCGACGTGACCCATCTCCGCTGGGTGATCACAGAGATCCCTCCGGGCAACCAGGGCGAAGTCATCTACCAGGCATCGGTGAAATAGAAAAAGAGATGCCAAAAACCCGACGGAAAGATCGGGGAAATTTGATAAACAAGGGACGCACAATATGAACAAGGTTAACCGGTATTTGGGCTCCGCTGGGGCCATAGCCTTATCCACCCTCGCCGCACATCCTGCGCTTGCCGCAGGCACGGCTTCGGGAACGGTGATCACCAGCACGGTCACGGTCGAATACCAG
>JBKHWO010000035.1:0-87787 GCA_046566485.1 Alphaproteobacteria bacterium
TAGCCCGCCTTATTCACCGGCGGTGGTCTGAAAGGTTGGCGGGAGTGGCATAAGCATTTGCATTGTTGTAGGAATGTGGTTGCTTAAGCCATACCTGCAACGGGGCAAAAAATGCCACAGACCATACCCGCCGGGATCGATGATAGCGCGTCCGTATTTTCGTTTCCAGCGGTTCGCGGCAAGAAGGTCACAGCTGCGTTTGATGGCGGCAGGCTGACCTCGGATGGCGGCGTGCTGGTGCTGGCTCAGGCGGAGCGGATGATGGGGATCTGCCCGCGGCTTGCGGAATGTATTGCCGATCCGCGCGATCCCTCGCGGGTTGTTCATCGGCTTGAAGATATCCTGCGCGCACGGATGTTCGCGATCGCCTGCGGCTATGAGGATGCCGATGATCTGGATGCCCTGCGCGATGACCCGGGGTTCCGCCTGGCGCTGGGCAAGCTGCCGGGTGCGGGTGCGGGGTTGGCCAGCCAACCGACGATGAGCCGCTGGGAGAACGCACCGACCACGCGCGAGCTGGCCAAGATGCTGGCGGTCATGATCGATATCTACTGTGCGAGCTACCCGGTTCCACCGGCGGCGGTGACGCTGGATATCGACGATACTTGCGACGTCGTGCACGGCTACCAACAGCTCTCGTTCTGGAATGGTCATCATGGGGAGCGCTGCTTCCTGCCGATCCATGTCTACGACACGGCAACCGGCAGGCCGGTGGCGATGCTGCTACGCACGGGCAAGACGCCTTCGGGCAAGGAGGCGGCAGGACACATCCGGCGTCTGGTGCGCCACATCCGCCGCCGCTGGCCCGATACCCACATCACCATCCGCGGCGACGGACATTATGGGCGCCCGGAGGTCATGGCGTTCTGCGAGGCTACCGGTGTCGATTACGTGTTCGGCCTGCCGACCAACGCCGCGCTGCGCGCCGATCCGGTGATCGTCACTGCCGCCGATGCCTGTGCGGTCCGCCGTGCAGAGGGCCAGTACCCGGTCCTGCGCGGCTATGCTGAGACCCGCTACGGCGCGAAGAGCTGGAACTGCCAGCGCCGCGTTGTCGCCAGGATCGAGGCCAGCACGCTGGGGATGGATATCCGCTATGTGGTCACTTCCCTGACCGAGGGCTCGGCCGAGCACATCTACGACACGCTCTACTGCGCGCGCGGGCAGGCCGAGAACCTCATCAAACTGCACAAAACCCAACTGGCCAGTGATCGCACCTCGTGCCGCTCGGCCAATGCCAATCAGATGCGCCTGATCCTCCACACCGCTGCCTACTGGCTGCTGTGGCGGATCCAGCAGGCGATCCCGAAGACCGCTGCTTTGGCAAAAGCCGAGTTTACAACCCTGCGCCTGCGGCTGATCAAGGTTGCTGCTCGCGTCATGGAAAGCGCCACCCGCATCCGCGTCGCTTTCGCCTCGGCGTGCCCCGACGCCGATCTGCTGCGCGCCATCGTTCTCGCGCTCAAGCCTGCGCCCACATAGACCACGCGGCCGTGCCGCCGAAACCCCGAACCCAGTCCTTCAACCCGAAAAGCCCATCGATCCCAGCACGGTGAAAAACTCCGGCGAAGGCGCTTGCCCGCGTCTCGCCCCCAGCGGCAGCGCAGGCGTCGAATAACCCACTGCGGTCCCGTCATGAATAAGACAGGATAGAGTGACAAAAGATCGTTCATCAAACCGTTCGGGGGCTGGCAAGTCTTCGCGGCTACGATACAGTTTGCCAGACGGATCATGCCGTTTCGATCAGGGGGTATTCATGAGTTCACGCAGCTTTGTTCGTGTCGTTTTGGCCTGCGGCGTATCGCTGGGCGCAGTGGCCGCTCCGGCCATGGCCCAAGATATCACATCGGCCAATGCATCGTCGGGTCAGGATGCAGGTATCGTGGTGACTGGATCGCGGATCAAGCAGGACCCGACCAAGAGCGCTCTGCCGCTGGAAGTTATCACCAGCGTCGACATTGAGCGGAACGGTATCGCCAATCCCGAAGCCCTGAACATGTTTCTTACCGCCAACGGGACCGGCGCGGACAATCTCGCGGCCAATGCCGACGTTGTCAGTGGAGCCCAGCGCGGCACCAACGGCCTTTCTGCCGCCAACCTGCGCGGGCAGGGCAGTGCGGCCACGCTCGTTTTGCTGAACGGCCGGCGCGTTGCGGCACACGGTCTCTCGGGTGGGGCCGTGGACGTAAACCAGATTCCTTTTGCGGCGCTGGATCGAGTCGAAGTGTTGAAGGATGGCGCCTCGGCCATCTACGGCACCGATGCCATCGGCGGGGTGATAAACTATATCACCAAGAAGAACTTCACCGGATATTCGGCCAGCGGTTCGGCGGACATTACCGAGCAGGGCGGCGGCAATATCTATCGCCTGTCAGGCGTGATGGGCATGGGCGACCTTGATGAAGACAACATCAACATCATGGCGGCCGTTTCCTATAGCTGGAACAAGATCCTGCGCGGTTCGCAGCGCGATTTCGTCAATGGCAACCAGCCCCAGCGCGGCTTATCCGTTGACACCCGCGGTACACCGATCGCCACCTTGTTCAACATTGGAGCCAACGCAGCCCAGTTGCCAACGGGTACCCTGCTGACCGGTCTGACCCTGCTTGCTCCGAATGGAGCCAATGCTGCATCGGGTGGGATCAACTATCTGAATCTTCCAGGTGGTGCCGGATGCCAGACCATGGACGGTGGGATGGCTTATGATTACCAGCTGTGGAACACCCCGACGGCATATTATGCCTGCGCGTGGGATACGGGCCGCGCGGCGGTGATCCAGCAACCGATTGAGACTCTGACTTACTACAGCCGGGCGACCATCAACCTTGGCGGTGGTCACGAGATTTCGGGTGAGTTGACCGGATCCAGCGCCTACTCTGCCAAAAGCTTCAGCAATGCCCAGCTTTCGGCAAATACGACCAACCTGCCCTGGGCCTATCCGCTGAATCCCACCACGGCCACGACCTACAACCAGATCTTCAACGCGCTGAAGAGCGCATTCCCGGCCAGTGCGGCGGCGCTTGATGCGCGGTACGGTTTGCCGCTCTCTGGTCGTTGGCGCTGTGTCGCTTGCGGACCGCGTGAATACCGCACCAACACGCGCACCTTGCGGGCCATGGTTGCACTCGAAGGGCCACTGCCGTTCGAGGGATGGGATTACAAGGCCGCCGTATCGCATGCAGAAAGCGAAAGCTCGTCCCTGCTGGGGACAGGTTATTTCTATCGCGGGACTTTGACGAATGGTGCAGCGGACACCATGGCTCCGATTGCGAAGGGCGCAACCCAACCAGGCCTGCTTGGTCTGATTAACGCCGGTATCTTGAATCCGTTCAGCGTGGATCAGTCGGCGGCGGCGATGGCCGGACTGGCTGCGGTGTCGGCCGAGGGGACGACGCTCTATGGCGGTCGCTATACGGTTAAGGAAGCGGACCTATCGTTTGCCGGACCGCTGTTCGAGCTGCCTGGCGGCAAGGCGCAGATGGCTGTCGGTTTCGATTGGCGTCGGGAAACCTATTCGTTCAACGGCTCTCCGGCAGCTGCCACGACCCAGCCGGTAATCTTCCTGGCCGCATTCGACAACGTCAACGCGTTGACCCCTAAGGACCGGACGGTCAAAGCCGGCTTTGTCGAAGTCGACCTGCCTGTTATCGACACGCTGACGGTCAGCGGGGCATTCCGCATCGACGACTATTCGGGCTTTGGTACGACCACCAACCCCAAGGTCACGGTCAAGTTCGAACCGACCGATTTCGTAATGCTGCGCGGATCCTATTCGACCGGGTTCCGCGTGCCGAGCTTCAACCAGATCTTCAACGGCATCACCGAAAGCCCTTACTCGGGCAGCGACCTTGCTGATCCGGTGGCCTGCCCGGGCGGCGTTCCAACCAGTGCCTTTGGTTCGGGGCTGTCCTGCGCGCAAATCCGCCCGAATATCTGGACCGGTGGCACCCTTAATCTGGGACCTGAAACGGCCAAGATGGCCAGCGTCGGCGTCGTCTTCAAGCCGGTCCCGCGCTGGAGCTTGTCCGCTGACTGGTGGATGATCAATGTCGATGATACCATTCAATTGCTCACCCTGCGGCAGCTGATAGATAACGCCGCCTTGTTCCCGGACCGTTTCATTCGTGACGGGTCCAAGGTCATCACCACGATCGACAACCGCTGGATTAACGCAGGCTCGCGCCGCACCCAGGGCATTGAATTTGCCCTGCGCGGTGGGATGGACGTTGGCCCAGGAACGGTCAATGTCGGCATGGATGGCTCGCTGCTGCTCAAGAAGCGTGAAAAGCTGACCCCGACCTCTGCCTATGGCGCCAGCCAGATCGGCGTGTTCACCTTTGCGGGTGACCTGGGTCTGCGGTGGAAGCACAATGCCTGGATCGGCTTCACGAACGACGATTGGGCGATGACCTTCACCCAGATCTTCCGCGCCGGGTACAAGAACCAGGCCCTGCCAGGCATTGCCAGCGGTGCGGTTACCCGCCCCGACTACAACGACCGGGTCAAGCCGTATCACATTTACAACCTGTCGGTGTCCTACCTTGGCCTGGGTGAGAACTATCGCCTGACCTTGGGGGTAAAGAACCTGTTCAACACCGATCCGCCGTTCGCCATCACCTATGACGGCAACACCGGTGCGGGCAGCAGCTGGGAACCGCGCGTAGCCGATCCCCGGGGCCGCTCGTTCACGGTCGCGGCTGAAGTTCGCTTCTGATCCGAATTCGGGCTTGCAAAGAAAAGGCGCCGGGGCTGATCCCGGCGCCTTTTTCTGTTCAACCGCAGATGGTCTAGCTCAAGCCAGGGTGCGGAGCTGTGCCTTGGACCGCCAGCGGGCCATGATATCCTCGTAAACAATGGGTGAAAGCAGCCGGTCGAAAGCAACGCCGACCAGGCTGTTGTCCCACCAGATGGCTTCGCCTTGGAGTGATTCCATGCTGGGCAAGGTCAACCAGCAGACCGATCCGGGGCGAATCCGGCTGACCGCGGCGGCGAAAAATCCGCTCATCGAAAGGTCGTGCACCACAGTCTGGAAACCATTTCCGCCCTTGATTCGCAGTGAGGCCGGGATCGAAATGCGGGTGCGCAGCGTGGAGCGGTCCTCCTGCGCCGTGGTGAAATAGCTATCGCTTTGGATCAGACGATCTTCAGACATCGGCAGAACCCCAATTGTGACAGACCTGCCGCAGGGTTTACGGCAGGCCTACAGGGTATGGCTGACGGAGTTGACCGCGATTTACCAGGATTGGTTAACCCGCTCGCGGTGTGGGCTGCTGAATTGCTCGCCCAATAGCACAACGATCCGGTCAGCAACCACGGTGGGAAGCTTTACCGAATTGGGGTCTTCCCCGGGGTAGGCCTTGGCACGCATCGCCGTGCGGGTAGCGCCAGGGTCGATGATTGCGACGCGTAACTTGCTGATGTTGCGGGTTTCCTGCGCGTGACAATCGACCAGCGCTTCTGCGGCCGCCTTGCTGGCGGCGTAAGCGCCCCAGAAAGCGCGCGGAGCCGTCGCGACGCTGGTGGTAAGGTAAACAAAACGCGGATTGGCGCTGGCGCGCAGCAGCGGATCGAACCGTGTGATTAACGCCTGGGTGGCGAGGACATTAATGGTCAGGGCCTTGGAAAAAGCTGTCTGGTCGATGTCCTTCACGGCCATCAATTCGGGCAGGACGGCAGCCGAATGGACCAGGATGTCCAGCTTGTTCCAGCGTTCCGCCACAGCATTGGCCAGCCGCGCGATGCCATCCGCATCCGCGAGATCGACTGGCGCGATGGTCGCGCTACCGCCCGCTTCGAATATCCGTTGTTCGACCGCTTCGAGTGAAGCCGTGTCGCGTCCGGTCAAGACCACGTGAGCACCGGCCTTGGCCAAAGCTTCGGCCGTAGCAGCTCCAATCCCGCGGCTCGCGCCAGTGACGAGCGCAATCTGAGCGGACAGATCGTTCATGCAACTTGCCCCGTGGCGAAGGGCAGCTGGCTGCTATCTACGTCTCGTTCGGCCAGGTCGGTCAGCGGGGTCGGATACTGTCCGGTAAAGCATGCGTCACAGTGTTGTGGGCAGGCATTGTTGCGACCGGGTTCGCCGACGGCGCGGTAAAGCCCGTCGATCGAGACGAACGCCAGACTGTCAGCGACGATGAACTGGGTCATCTGGGCAATGTCCATCCGCGCGGCGAGCAGCTTGTTCCGTTCGGGCGTGTCGACGCCATAGAAGCACGAATGGCCGGTTGGCGGGCTGGCGATCCGCATGTGGACCTCGGCTGCTCCGGCATCGCGCATCATTTGCACAATCTTCATCGACGTGGTGCCGCGGACGATGGAATCGTCGATCAGCACGATCCGCTTGCCTTCGACCAGGGCGCGGTTGGCGTTGTGCTTGCGCTTCACATCGGCATGACGGGCACCATCCGAAGGCTGGATGAAGGTGCGCCCGACATAGTGCGAGCGGATGATGCCAAGTTCAAACGGAATGCCGCTTTGTTGGGCATAGCCAATCGCTGCGGGCACGCCGCTGTCGGGCACCGGGATAACCAGGTCGGCATCGGCCGGTGCTTCCTTGGCCAGTTCCATGCCGATGCGCTTGCGCACTTCATAGACCGACTGACCGCCCATCACTGAATCCGGGCGGCTGAAATAGACATGTTCAAAGATGCACGGGCGCGGGCTGGTATCGCCAAACGGCCGATGGCTGGAAACCCGGCCGTCGGCGCGTACTTCGACCATTTCGCCTGGTTCGATCTCGCGCACGAATTCGGCACCGACCACGTCGAGCGCCACGCTTTCGCTGGCAAAGACAGTGGCATCGCCGATCCGGCCCATGACCAGCGGGCGGATCCCCAGCGGATCGCGGCAGGCGATCATTCGCTTCGGAGTCATGCAGATCAGTGAATAGGCGCCTTCAATCATCCGCAAAGCATCGACAAAGCGGTCGAGCAGCTTGGGAAAGCGACTAGTGGCGATCAGGTGGATGATCACCTCGGTGTCCGAGGTCGACTGGAAGATCGACCCGCGCTCGACCAGCTCCCGCTTGAGCGCCATGGCATTCGAAATGTTGCCATTGTGCGCGACCGAAAAGCCGCCGCGCGCCAGATCGGCATGAAGCGGCTGGACATTGCGCAAGCCTTGGCCACCTGTCGTGGCATAGCGGACGTGGCCCGATGCCATTTCTCCGGGCAGCTGTTCGAGGATGGAGCTATCTGAAAAAACCTGCGCGACATGGCCCAGGCCGCGCCGCGCGAAAAATTCTTGTCCGTCGAAACTGACAATGCCGACGGCTTCCTGGCCGCGGTGTTGCAGGGCGTGAAGGCCCAGCGCAGTCATCGCAGCAGCTTCCTTGGCGCCGATCACGCCGAAAATGCCACATTCCTCGCGCAGCTTGTCGCCGTCTGCGTCAAGGAAGGGATGAGTAAGGTTCATGATGAGTCGCCTGGCGCTGGAATGTGCCCTGTTGCTGCGCCTTTGGCCGCGTTTGCCGGCGAAGGCAAGGGCGTGGGCATTGCCCTGAGGCAGCATTCACCCTAAATCGCGCCTGCCCCCTCCAAATTCGTGTCGAGAACCGGTTTGCTATTATCCCCATTCGAATGGACCATCGCCAAGCGCTACATGATGCCAGAGCGCGGCGAGGCGGTCATCGCTGTCGTTGCCGGGATCGGTGTAGGGGTGGTCACCCTTTCTGTCGCGATGCTGGTCATCGTGATGAGCGTAATGAACGGTTTTCGTGCCGAGTTGTTCGACAAGATCGTGGGGCTCAACGGCCATGCAATCATCCAGGGCTATGGCGGCAAGCTGGAGAATTGGCGGGCTGTCCTGCAGGAGACGCGCGCAACGCCGGGCGTGGTCAGCGCTTCGCCGTTGATTGAGCAGCCGCTTCTCGCCAGCTTCAACGGGCGGGCCGAAGCTATTTTCACGCGGGGCCAGACCCAGGAGGACATTGCGGCCCTGGCCCCGAAAGTGGTGGTCGGCAACATCGCTGCTTTGAAGCCGGACGCCGGCAAAGTCGCGCTGGGCTCGCAGCTCGCAAACAATCTTGGCGCGCGGGTCGGTGATTTTATCACGATCATCAACCCGCAGGGCCAGTCCACGCCGTTCGGCACCGTGCCGCGCCAGATTTCCTATGAAGTTGCGGCGATTTTCGAAGTCGGCGTTTACGATCTGGACGAGCGGTTCGTGGTCCTGCCAATGCAGGATGCTCAGACACTGCTGATGATGGGCGATGCCGTGGGCATGATCGAGGTCAAGGTCAGCGATCCCGACAGTGCCGCGCAGACCGTCGAACCCGTGCGCCAGAAGTACGCCGGGGAAGTCGCTGTGGTCGATTGGAAGACGATGAACTCCAGCCTGTTCGAGGCCTTGCAGGTCGAGCGGGTGGCGATGTTCTTTGCCCTGTCGATCATCGTGCTGGTCGCCGCGTTTAACATCCTGTCTTCGCTGATCATGCTGGTCCGGTCCAAGACCCGCGACATTGCGATCCTGCGGACCATGGGGGCGAGCCGGCGATCGGTGCTCAAGATTTTCGTAACGACCGGCTCGGTCATCGGGCTGGCGGGAACACTAGGCGGATTGGCGCTGGGCTTCCTTGTCCTGTTTTTCCGCCAGCCGATCGTCCGTTTCATCGAGATCGTGACCGGGCAGAACCTGTGGGATCCGCAAATCCGTTTTCTGACCGAATTGCCCGCCAGGACCGATCCGGTCGAGGTTGGGCTGATCTGCATCATGGCCCTGGGCTTCAGTTTCCTCGCCACTCTGTATCCGGCCTGGCGTGCGGCCAGTACTGATCCGGTCCAGGTGCTGCGCTATGAGTAACCCGGTTATTCGCCTTGTAGGTCTGACCCGCAGCTTTGAACAGGGCGGCGAGCGGATCGAGGTGCTCCGCGGCGTCAATCTGGCGGTTGCTCCGGGAGAGATCGTGGCATTGCTGGGGCCATCGGGATCGGGCAAGTCGACCCTGTTGCAAGCCGTTGGACTGCTGGAAGGTGGCTTTGGCGGCGAGATCGACATTGCCGGGGTTGATGCATCGAGCTTGTCGGCGGACCAGCGCACCGTGCTCAGGCGCGATCGGATCGGGTTCGTCTATCAGTTCCACCATCTCTTGCCCGATTTCACCGCGCTGGAGAACGTCGTCCTGCCGCAATTGGTGGCCGGGACCGAACGCAGCGCCGCTGTTGAGCGGGCTCGGGAGCTGTTGACTGCGCTGGGTCTCGCCGAACGGCTCGACCATCGGCCCAGCCAACTTTCCGGCGGCGAGCAGCAGCGCGTTGCCGTTGCTCGTGCGCTGGCCAATCGCCCTGCACTGGTGCTGGCGGACGAGCCTACCGGCAACCTTGACGAGCGGACCTCTGACCGGGTGCTGGAGCAATTCCTCGAACTGGTGCGCGGCACAGGCAGTGCGGCGCTGGTCGCCACTCACAACGAACGGCTTGCGGCGCGGATGGACCGGGTGGTCCGACTGCACAACGGCGTGCTGGAATAGCGTTGCTGGCCGCACTCCTTCTGGTCCAAGCAGCCATTGCAGAATTGCCGCCATCGGTGGCGGACGTCGCCAATCCGGCTGCAGCCGCGCCGTGCGAGGGAAAACTGTATCAAGCCTTCGATTTCTGGCTTGGTGCATGGAATGTTTTCGACCGCGAGACCGGAGAACCGCAGGGATCTAGCCGCATCGAGAAGATCAACGATGGATGTGCGCTGCGCGAAAACTGGACGTCACGAAAAGGAGTGCCGGGCGGCAGTCTCAATGCTCCTGATCTCATCACGGGGCGTTGGCATCAGTACTGGATCGACAGCGTCGGACAGCGGGTTGATCTGGAAGGCGGTCTGTTCAGCGGAACGATGGTGATCGCCGGGCCTTGGCAGCGCCCCGGTACTGTTGGTCAAAACCAAATCCTGCGGATCACTTATTCGCGGCTTGATGGAGATTCCGTGCGCCAACTGGCCGAAGTCTCGGCCGACGGTGGATTGACCTGGGAAACCAGTTCCGATCACCTGTACCTACGGGAAGCGCGGGAAGATTGACCTGATGACGCGGCAGCCTAATCTCCCTTGGAGATGCAATGCGGGAGAATACCTTGACCACAATAGCCGATTTCACTGCCGAACTGCCCGGCGGCAAGCAGCTCAAACTGGCGGAAAAGCAGGGCAAGGTTCTACTCGTCGTCAACACGGCGAGCAAATGCGGCTTCACCCCGCAGTATGACGGGCTTGAAGCGCTGTGGAAGCAGTATGGCGAGCGTGGCTTTGAAGTGCTGGCTTTCCCGTGCAACCAGTTCGGCGGACAGGAACCGGGCACGGCTGATCAGATCGAGGAATTCTGCAAGGTCAATTTCGGCCTGAGCTTTCCGCTGATGGCCAAGGTCGAAGTGAACGGTCCCAACCAAACGCCGCTCTATTCGTGGCTGAAAAGCGAAGCCCCGGGGCTGATGGGGACCAAGTCGATCAAATGGAACTTCACCAAGTTCCTGATCGACCGTAACGGCAAAGTGGTGCGCCGCTATGCTCCGACCGACAAGCCGGAATCCATTGCGCAAGACATTGAGAAACTGCTCTAGAGGCCAAAGGGTAAGCGGCACTGGTTGCAGACCCGCACTTGCTCATGCGCACATTGCGTGGCGCGTCTGCGGCGTGGAATCTGTTGGCGACTTGAAATTGCAGGCCAAGAGCGTGCCAGTCTTTACGCAGGGCCGGGCGAAATGCGGCAAGTTGTGAAAGGTTGCGCGTGTGGCCTTTGCGAATCCTGCCTTGTCACCCTAGGGTCTTCAAATGGCCTATGAACCGTTCGTTCCCCTGCGCGTATTGTCGAGCTATTCGATGCTCGAAGGGGCGATCGATCCCAAAGCCATTGCCAAGCTGGCCAAAGAGCGGGGTTTTCCTGCCATCGCCATTGCTGACCGTAACGGGCTGTATGCCGCCATGTCCTTTGCCGGGGCGGCTCGCGACGCTGGAATTCAGCCGGTTATCGGCACTCTGCTGGGCATCCGCAGGGGCGGCGGCGAGACGATCGACTGGCTACCGCTCTATGTCCAGAATGAGACCGGGTGGAACAACCTTTGTCACTTGGTCAGCCGGGCGCACCTCGATCGCCCCCTTGAGCTTGAGCCACATGTCACTTTCGCTGACCTCGACGGGCATAGCGATGGCCTGATCTGTCTGACTGGGGCGGGGGAAGGTGCGCTGGTCCGGCTGTTCGCCGATGGCAAGGGTGATGCTGCGCGGGACTATTGCAGCAAGCTTGAAGCATTGTTTCCGGGGCGTCTCTATATCGAAATCGCCCGGCGCGACGATGCGGCCGAGGAAGCGGCCGAAGAGCTGCTGATCGAACTGGCCTACGCCCGCGACCTGCCCTTGGTGGCCACCAATCCTGCCGCCTATGGCGAACCCGGCTTCCACGCCGCGCACGATGCGCTGTTGTGCATCGCAAATTCGACCCATGTCGACGCAGCAGAACGGCCCCGTTCCAACCCGCAATGGTGGGTGAAGAGCTGGCCAATGATGCGCGAATTGTTCGAGGATCTTCCGGAAGCGACCGCGAACACCTTGGTGATTGCCCAGCGCTGCGCCTTTGCGCCGCCGAAGCGCAAGCCGCTTCTGCCCAGTCTGGCTGGCGACCGCGAAGGCGAAGAGCAGATGTTGTTCGACGATGCCCGGGCCGGATTGGAAAAGCGGCTCGAGCCCTATGGCGAAATGTCTGCCGAGGAGCGGCAGGTCTATTACGACCGGCTTGATTTCGAGGCCGGGATCATCAACCGCATGGGCTTTGCGGGTTACTTCCTGATTGTTGCCGACTTCATCAAATGGGCGAAGGACAACGACATTCCGGTTGGACCGGGGCGCGGTTCGGGTGCGGGCTCGCTGGTTGCCTGGGCCCTGACCATTACCGACCTTGATCCGATCCGGCTGGGGCTGCTGTTTGAACGCTTCCTCAACCCGGAACGCGTATCGATGCCCGACTTCGATATCGACTTCTGCGAAACCCGGCGCGGTGAAGTGATCCGCTATGTTCAGGGCAAATATGGCGATGACCATGTGGCCCAGATCATCACCTTTGGTAAACTGAAAGCGCGGGCCGTGCTGCGCGATACCGGGCGCATCCTGCAGATGAGTTATGGCCAGGTTGATCGGCTGTGCAAGATGGTGCCCAACCATCCGACCGATCCGTGGAGCTTGCCCCGCGCGCTGAACGGTGCGGCGGAATTCAAGCGCGAATACGACAACGACGACGAGGTGAAGCGGCTGGTCGATCTCGCGGTTCAGCTCGAAGGCCTGCCGCGCAACAGTTCCACCCACGCGGCCGGCGTGGTGATCGGCGATCGCCCGCTGGCGCAGCTGGTGCCGCTTTACCGCGATCCGCGATCGGACATGCCGGTGACCCAGTTCGACATGAAATATGTCGAAGATACCGGCCTGATCAAATTCGACTTCCTGGGCCTGAAAACCCTCTCTGTCCTGAAAAAGGCAGTGGAACTGCTGCACAAGCGTGGCATCGAAATCGACCTGTCGACCTTGGCCTGGGACGATGCGGCGGTTTACGACCTGCTTCAGTCGGGCGACACGGTCGGTGTGTTCCAGCTGGAATCGGAAGGAATGCGCCGTACCCTGGCCGCGGTGAAGCCGACCAATTTCGGGGACATCATCGCGCTCGTTTCGCTCTATCGACCGGGTCCGATGGACAATATTCCGCTGTTCGGGCGGCGCAAGAATGGCGCGGAAGCGATTGAGTACCCGCATCCCAAGCTGGAAGAGATCCTGTCCGAAACTTACGGGATCTTCGTCTATCAGGAACAGGTCATGCAGGCCGCGCAGATTCTGGCCGGCTATTCGCTGGGGGATGCAGACTTGCTGCGCCGCGCCATGGGCAAGAAGGTCCAGGCGGAAATGGATGCCCAGCGCCAGCGGTTTGTCGACGGCTGCAAGCGGGAATCCGGCATCGAAGCGGCCAAGGCAAACGAACTGTTCGATTTGATCGACAAGTTTGCCGGATACGGCTTCAACAAGTCGCACGCGGCGGCCTATGCCTTGCTGGCTTATCAAACGGCATGGCTGAAAACGCATTATCCGCATGAATTCTATGCGGCGGCCATGTGCTTCGACATGCACCAGTCGGAAAAGCTCGCGATCTTCGTCGACGACATGCGCCGCAATGGCGTGGCGCTGGAAGGTCCGGATATCAACCGCAGCGAAGCCGAATTCACCGTTGAGCCAACCGATGAGGGCTATGCGGTACGCTATGCTTTGGCCGGTATCCGCAATGTCGGTGAAAAGGCGATGGATGCCATCGTGGCGGAGCGAGATGCCAATGGTCGTTTCGCCAGTCTCGAAGACCTGTTCCGGCGGGTCCCGCAGGGCAGCATGAACCGCCGCCAGCTCGAAGGTCTGGCTGGGGCCGGCGCGTTCGATGCGCTGGAGCCGAACCGGGCGAAAGTCCTGGCCAATGCCGACATGCTGCTGGCAGTCGCCGATGAAGCCGAAAGAACCCGCTCCAGTGGCCAGCACGGGCTGTTTGGCGGCGACGATCACGCGGCTCCGGCCATGCGATTGAGCGATGTTCCCGCTTGGTCAAAGTCAGAACAGATGGCCAAAGAGCGCGAGAACTTCGGCTTCTACTTTGCGGCTCATCCGGTCGAACAATGGCGTGCAGTGGCCAGTGCCAATGGTGCGCGATCCTACGCCAGTTTGATGGAAACCGGTGTTCCCGGTGGGGGCAGGGCCCAGGCGGTCATGGCCGCGATGGTGGAAAGCGTGAACCGCGGCAAGACCCGGCGCGGCGGTGACTTCGTCCGAGCGGATTTTTCCGACAATTCAGGCCAGTTTTCTGCGGCCTGTTTCGAAGAGGCGCTGGTTGAACCGATGCAGCAATGGGCCAAGGATGGCACCTGCCTGCTGCTTACCGTGGAACTTGATGCGCCCAGCGCGGACGAACCGCCGCGGATCACAGTGCGCGGCGCACGGCCGCTTGCGGAAGTGAAGAGCGCGGCCAGCATGGTGCTCAAGTTTGACGTGCTGCGGCCAGAGGTGTTTGCCGATCTGGCGATGATCTTGATCTCTGGCGATGACGCCCGGGGGGAAGTCATCGTGCGGCTGCGTACAGGGGGCGAAGTCGAACCGGAGGTTCGTCTGGGCCGCAGCTTTATGGTCGATGGGGAACTTGCAGAACGCTTGGCAACCGTGGAAGGTATTGCCAATGTGTCATTGAGTGCGCGGCGGGGTGCGGGGCATCTGAAACTCGTCGCGTAGCCTAAAAGACACGCAACTGTGGCAGCTTCGGGCGGTCAGGGCGGGTGCAACCCCCGGCTGGTCCGATCCTGTCGCCAAAACGGAAAATGGGACGGAGAGAGAAATGCTGGGAGCCATGCAGGATTGGGACCTTCGGGTTACACGTCTGATTGACCACGCCGCGCGGGAACATGGTGCGCGCGAGATCGTGACACGCTGGGCCGATGGTAGCGAAACCCGGACCAATTGGGCCGAAATCCGCCGCGATGCACTGAAGATGACCCAAGCCCTGCGCAAGGTGGGTATCCAGAAGGGGGATCGGGTTGCAACGCTGGCAATGAACCATTCCCGGCACCTGGTCAGCTGGTACGGCGCGGTCGGTGTTGGCGGCGTGCTCCATACGATCAATCCCCGCCTGTTCGATGACCAGTTGGAATACATCGCCAATCATGCCGAGGATCAGGTCCTGCTTTACGACAAGGCCTTTGCTCCATTGGTTGAGCGGATGAAACCCCGCTGGACGACGATCAAGCACTATGTTTGCTATGATAACGGCGAGTTCGAAGCCTGGATCGGCGCCGAGGACGGCAATACCGAATGGGCGACCGGGGACGAACGCGATCCCTGCATGCTCTGCTATACCAGTGGCACCACCGGCAATCCTAAGGGTGTGCTGTATGAGCATCGTTCGACCATGCTGCACGCCATCACCATCCTTCAGCCTGCCATCTTCGATTTCGATGCGACGGCAGTGATGCTGCCGGTCGTGCCGATGTTCCACGCGGCCAGCTGGGGCCTGCCGTGGGGCGGGGCGGCCGCGGGCATCAAGTTCGTATTCAGCGCGGTAAACGACGCGGCAGTCCTGTGCGAACTGATGAACCGCGAGAAGGTGACCCATTCCGCCGGGGTGCCGACGGTGTGGCTGGCCACTTTCCAGCACATGGACGCGACGGGCACCACTTTGCCGACTTTGCGCCATGCGATCATCGGCGGTTCCGCGGCGCCGCGCTTCATGATCGAGCGGCTGATGCAGGCCGGGGTCAATGTTGCGCACGCCTGGGGTATGACCGAGACCAGTCCGATTGGCACCACCGGGGCCAAGACCTTCGACTGGGGCGAGCTTGGTTTCGAAGCCCAGGTCGACATCAAGCAGATGCAAGGCCGCGTGCCGTTTGGAGTAGAACTGCGCACGGTCGATCTGGGCGATCCGTCGATTGTCCTGCCGCGCGACGGCAAGACCAGCGGGGCGCTGCAGGTGCGTGGACCGTGGGTGATCAAGCGTTACTTCAAGGCAGAGGCTGACGCGACCGATGCCGAACAGTGGTTCGACACCGGCGACGTCGCGATTCTGCATCCTGATGGTACGCTGCAATTGACCGACCGGACCAAGGACGTGATCAAGTCGGGTGGGGAATGGATCAGTTCGGTCGAGCTTGAGAATGCTGCGGTCGGGCATCCCGCCGTGGCCGAGGCTGCGGCAATCGGAATCTATCACCCGAAGTGGGACGAGCGTCCGATCCTGGTCGTGGTCAAGAAGGCCGGGGCGGACGTTACCGAACAAGAGATCAAGGATCACCTCGCCAAGAGCGTTGCCAAGTGGCGGCTGCCCGATGCGGTCGAATTCGTGGATGCTATCCCTCACGGCGCGACGGGCAAGATCAGCAAGAAGGACCTGCGCGATCAGTTCCGTGACTACAAGCTTGCGGACGCGTAATGACCGGCTACGTCGACCCTGATCGGGAGAACTGGCAGCGGTTCAAGGACCTGCCCCGCGACAAGCCGATCCATATGCTCAACCTGATCCGGTTTCGGGACCTGGCGGAATACCCGCAAGGGCATCCGATGCATGGCAAGGGCCTGACTGGGCGCGAGGCCTATGAGATCTACAAAGAGGGCTTTCAGCGTGTTGTCGCCGGTGACGGTGCCCGCATGGTCTGGGAGGCGCCGCTGGAATGCGTGGTCACTGGTCCGGAAGGGGAGTGGGACGAGGCCTTCGTCATGGGATATCCCAACAGCGTGTCGTTCATGGCGATGGTCAAGAACGAGGAATATATCCGCGACATCGTTCCCCATCGCACTGCTGCCGTGGCGGACAGCCGCTTGATCCGCTTCGCGGGGTAATCGACCTGCACAGCACCCTGATCAGTTTCAGGGTGATGATGCTGGCGGTTGCTAGAACAGCCGCAACTGTCCGCCTGCTTCCGGTTTGACGAACTGGGAACAGTCCAGCACCGGCTGGGTGCGGTTCAGGCCGTGGCGTTTGCAGGCGAGGCGGAAGCGGGTGCGGAACAGGTCTGCCCAGGTGCCGAGCGGCTTCATCCGGGTGAAGAAGTTGGGGTCGTTGTCCTTGCCGCTGCGGACGGATTGGACGATGCCCATGACCTTGCCGGCGCGGTCCGGGTAATGGACTGCAAGCCATTCGCGGAACAACGGGGCGACTTCGTGCGGCAGGCGCAGCATGATCCAGCTCGCGGTCTGCACGCCGCGCTCGCCCGCCTGTTGCAGAATGCCTTCGATGAATTCATCGGTGATCGAGGGGATGACCGGAGCCACCCCGACATGGCTGGGCACCCCGGCTGCGGCCAGTTGCTCCAAGGCTTCCAGCCGTTTTGCGGGCGAGGACGCGCGCGGTTCGAGCAGGCCGGACAGTTTGGGATCAAGGCTGGTCACGGAAATGCCAACCGCCACCAGGTTCAGCCTGGCCAGTTCGGTCAGCAGGTCCAGATCGCGCACAACGCGTGCGCTCTTGGTGGTGATGGTGACCGGATGGCGGGTTTCCAGGCAGACCTCCAGCACTTGCCGGGTGATGCGATAGCGCTCTTCGATCGGCTGGTAGGGATCGGTGTTGGTCCCCATGGCGATCGGTGCCGGTTTGTACCCCGGCTTGGCCAAAGTCTTGCGGAGCAGGTTCGCCGCGTCCGGCTTCGCAAACAGTCGGGACTCAAAATCCAGCCCCGGCGACAGGTCGTGATAAGCGTGGCTGGGCCGGGCATAGCAATAGACGCAGCCATGCTCGCACCCGCGATAGGCATTGACCGAACGATCAAACGGAATGTCCGGCGACTGATTGAAGGACAGGATCGAGCGGGCTTTCTCTTCCGTCACCGTGGTGCGCAATTTGGGGCCGGGTCCGTCGATATCATGCTGTGCGTCAAGCCAGTCGCCGTCCGCCTCGCGGCTGGCGAGGCCAAAGCGCTGGGGCACCGCGGCTGACTGCGCGCCGCGGCCACGAACCTTTGCGGGAATCGGCATTCATTGATTAGAACATAATAAGAACAAATCAGCAAGGGCTGTGCGTCAGCGCCCCCGCAATACCGTTCCGTCCTTGCCGATCCGCACCGCCTTAGATCCGGATAGGCCGGGGAAGGTCGGCCACATTCCCTGGACAAGGGCCATGCGGCTTTCCGACGGGCCGCCGGCCTGGCGCTCGTACATCCAGTAGTTGCGCATCACGATGTTCACATAGCCGCGCGTTTCCCAATAGGGGACGCTTTCGATCCACAGCAGGGGGTCGCCCTGGTCCTTCACTTCGAATTGCCAGCGGCTGATCGGGGTGAGGCCCGCATTATAGGCCGCCATGACCTTGGGTAGCAGGCCCTGCGTTCCTGGGGAATCGCGCAGCATTTCCAGGTGGCGCTGACCGAAGGCGAGGTTCACTTCCGGCTTGCCCAGATCCGCAGCCGTTCCGCCGACCCCAAGCGCGCGGGAATGATCGCGGGCGGCAGATGGCATGATCTGCATCAGGCCGCGTGCGCCAGCCGGGCTGACCACCTTGGTCCGGAAAATCGATTCCTGCAGGGTGTGGGCATAGATCAGCGCCGGATCGACCTTCCACCCGGCGATGGGGGTCCATTTGGGCGTGGGGAACCGCGCGGCCGGTTCGGGCTTGCCGCCCGGCGGAGCATTGTAAGCCATCCACATCTGTGTCCCAGGCAAGCCAAGGCTGCGGGCAAGCCGCGAGAGCGGCTGGTACTGTGCAGGCGCGCCGATCCGGGCCTGATGGCGCAGTACTTCATCTGCAAGACCATCCTCTCCAATTTCGGCAAGCATGACGGCAATGCGGATATTCGCGACGTCGCGCAGCTGCTGCCAATCGGCCTGGGTAAAGTCCGGTGCTTCGTGAGTGCGGGGCAGGTTCACGCCAAGCTGCTCGGCGGCCAGCATCCCATACAGCGTCTCGTCCATCCGCGCTGCGGCGCGCAGCGGAGCTGTCGCTTTTTCCGGCTGACGGCAGCGAACCAGGGCGCGGCTGTTCCAATAATGCGCTGCGGCGGTCAGTTCGGCGTTTTCAGACAGCTGGGCAGTGCGGCCAAAGGCATCGGAAGCACTTGAGCAATCCCCCAGTCGCCACGCGGCGAGACCAGCGATCCACCACCCTTCAGCGACCCAGGGACCAAGTCCGTCCTGCACGGTCTGCGCAACAGCAAGGGCGCTGGCGTCGTCATTCTCGATGTAAAAGCTCCAGGCGATCTTCGCGCGCCACTCTGCGCGGGCCTGGGGTGAGAGTACTCCATCAATTCCATCGAGCAAAAGCTTGCCGCCCGCCGGGTCGTCTTCTTTGATTTTGGCATTGATGGCTGCCGAGATCGCCAGCGGCATCGTGCCATCTGCTGTTTCACGCGGACGAATGCGCTTGGCAAAGCTGGGCAGGCTTACCAGCCGATTGGCAGTCGGCAGAGCGGGCAGGACTGTCGCACCCCGTTTCCGTGCGAGAGCAAGGATCTGTTCCGATTGGGGCAGGTTCACTCCGCCGGCCAGCCACCCCATCAGAACGTCGAGTTCGATCTTGGGGGAGCCTGCGGCAAGGTAATATTCGGCCTTGGCGGTCTGGTGCAGCGGACCCTCGCTGCGCTCGGCAAACAGGGTCTGGACTTTGCTCCAGTCGCTGCGCTCAATGGCGTCGAACACTGCCGTGTAATAGGTGCGATCTTCGGCGCTGAGCAAGCTGGGCACTGCGGAACGATCAGCCCGCTTGGTGAAATATTCCATCGCTGCCGAGTTTGCATGCACGGCTTGCGGGCTGGCAAAGGCCAGGCCCAGCGCCATTGCTGCAAGCAGGTGCTGCTTTGAAACTTTCACCAAGTGTCCCCGCTTCGTCGCTTTTTGGGCCGGCTTCAGGCGCTCTGCCAGTCGAGCAGTGCCTGCCAAAGACCCGCCTTGCCCCGTGGTCGTGCCATCAAGGTGCCGAGTCCTTGCGCTGCCAGGGCCGGTATGCCGGAGCCTACTTGATAAAAATGGCGCTTAGGGTCAGCGCTTTTCGCCGGGTCGTTGCCAAGAAGCGACGAGACGTTCTTTCCAAAGGTTATCAGGCGCTGGGGCGCAGCCAATGCGACATGGTGCAGGGCAAGTTCGCCCAGTCCCCCCACGGCCAAAGCGCTCCAATCAGGCATTGGCATATGGCGCGGCAACAAGCTGGCAACATAGGCTTGGGCAGGTTCAATGCCGATCGCACGCAGGATTGCATCGAGCAGGCGGCCTTCTTCGCCCGCCAGCAACCGGTCCGAATCCGACGCTTCAGGATGTTCGACCAGGACCATGATCGGCGCTCCGCGCGGCCCGCGCGGCGCTATCCGGGCAAAAACCTGTCCATTGTCGAGCAGGGGCTCGGATAGCCACCACTGAACGAAAGGATCAAGTTCGGTGGGCCAGGTTGCCGGCTCGCCGCCGATCCTCTGGGCAGGGGGCGGGGGCGGTTTGGGCGCCATGACCAGGACCGGCGGCGCAGGCTCCGCCGTAGCGGCAGGAAGGGCTCCGGCCAGCCAATCCCGCGGTGCATCGTCGTAGTCTAGATCGACGCCTGCCTCTTCCCACCAATCAAGCGCGGCGGCGAGGGCGACGGACAGGTCGGTTCCGGATGAAGGATTCTGGCCAGAGAAAGTCACGCGTCGGGTCTTGACCTGCCCCGCGGCACCTTTCAAGGGTTTTCGCTGAAAGATACCAACCAGACAGGGTGTGGGACTAGGGCCATGAGTGAACGCGAATCGATGCCGTATGACGTGGTGATCGTCGGGGGAGGGCCAGCCGGCCTTGCCGCTTCGATCCGGCTGAAGCAGGTCAATCCGGAGCTGTCGGTCTGTATCCTTGAAAAGGGTTCAGAAGTCGGCGCGCATATTCTTTCGGGCGCGGTGGTCGATCCCAAAGCGCTGGACGAACTGCTGCCTGACTGGCGCGATCAGGGATGTCCGATGGCGGAAACCCCGGTTACCGACAATTGGCACTGGGTCCTGACCAGGGGCAAGAAGGTGTCGGTCCCGCACTGGCCGATGCCTCCGTTCATGTCGAATGACGGCAATTACACCGGCAGCCTGGGCAACCTGTGCCGCTGGCTGGCGGGCAAGGCCGAAGAACTGGGCGTGGAAATCTTCCCCGGCTTCCCCGCCAGCGAAGTGCTGTTCAACGAGGACGGCTCGGTCAAGGGCGTGGCCACGCAGGATATGGGCGTTGCCCGCGATGGCAGCCACAAGGCCGATTATCAGCCAGGCATGGAACTCCATGCCAAGTACACCCTGTTCGCCGAAGGCGCGCGCGGTCACCTGACCAAGCAGGTCAAGGCCCGCTATGACCTCGAAGCCGATTGCGAGCCGCAGGTTTACGGCATCGGCATCAAGGAACTGTGGGACATCGATCCCGCCAAGCACGTACCCGGACGCGTGATCCACACCCAGGGCTGGCCGCTGTCGGAAAGCGATAGCTGGGGCGGCGGGTTCCTGTACCATCAGGCGAACAACCAGGTCGCGCTGGGTTTCGTCACCGCGCTCGATTACAAGAATCCCTATGTTTACCCGTTCGAGGAGTTCCAGCGCTGGAAGCAGCATCCGGAAATCCGTGCGATTCTGGAAGGCGGACGCCGCGTGTCCTATGGCGCGCGCGCGATCAACGAGGGCGGCTGGCAGTCGGTGCCCAAACTGGACTTCCCGGGCGGCGCGCTGATCGGCTGCTCGGCCGGTTTCGTCAACGTTCCCCGCATCAAGGGCAGCCACACCGCGATGAAGAGCGGGATGCTGGCTGCCGAAGCCGCCGCTGCCGCGATTGCTGCGGGCCGCGAGCATGATTCCATGGCAGAATATGACGCCGCTGTTCGTGACAGCTGGATCGCCAAGGAGCTCAAGCTGGTCCAGAATGCGGAGCCTTTGGTGGCCAAGTGGGGCGGTGACCTGGGGACGATCCTGGCCGGTGCCGACATGTGGCTGCGCACTCTGTTTGGTTTCGGCATTGCGAAGCCAATGAAGCACCACCGCGATTGCGAAGCGATCCAGCGGGCTGACCTTTACAAGCCGATCGACTATCCCAAGCCCGATGGCGTGATCAGTTTTGACCGTTTGTCGAGCGTGTTCCTGTCGAACACCAACCACGAAGAAGACCAGCCGTGCCACCTCCAGCTCAAGGATCCGTCGATCCCGGTCGAGGTGAACCTGAAGCACTATGCCGGGCCGGAAGCCCGCTATTGCCCGGCCGGGGTGTACGAATTCGTTGGAGCAGAGGAAGGCGAACCGCGCCTGCAGATCAACGCGCAGAACTGCGTCCACTGCAAGACCTGTGACATCAAGGACATGACTCAGAACATCAACTGGGTCACGCCCGAAGGTGGCGGCGGTCCGAACTATCCGAATATGTGATTGCCCAGAGCCTCCCCCACTGGGGGAGGTGGCAGACCACCGGTCTGACGGAGGGGGAGTCCAGCGCCGGCTGGCCCCCTCCGACATCCACTTCGTTCCGGCCACCTCCCCCAAGGGGGGAGGCTCTGCCCCATGATCGAAACCGCCTTCGCCAAGATCAACCTCGCGCTCCACGTCCGCAAGCGGCGCGGGGATGGCTATCACGAGCTGGAAACGCTGTTCGCTTTCGTCGATGCGGGTGACCGGCTGAGCGTTGTCCCAGCGCCGCGTGATACATTACGGACAGTGGGCGAATTCGGCGGGGAATTGTCAGATCCGTTCGGCAATATTGTCATGCAGGCGCTGTCCGCTCTGCCGCGCCCCCAGGGGTGGGCGGTGACGCTGGAAAAGAACCTGCCGGTGGCGGCTGGACTCGGCGGCGGTTCGGCCGATGCCGGCGCGCTCTTCCGGCTGGTCGAGCGGGAGGTTAGTTTGCCCGAAGATTGGCACGCCCGGGCTACCAGGCTGGGGGCGGACGTTCCCGCCTGCGTTCGCAGCGAAGCCTGCATTGGCCTGGGGACCGGCACCGACCTGATCCCGGTCGAAAATGACTTGGGCGGAACGCCCGTTCTGCTGGTCAATCCGCGCGTTCCGCTCTCGACCGGTCCGGTGTTCAAAGTCTGGGATGGGCTGGATCGCGGAGCAATGCCGACCGGGACTGCGCGCGCGATTGCCTTGGCGGGGCGCAATGATCTGGAAAAGCCTGCGCTGGAAATCTGCCCGGCAGTCGCCGAAGTGCTCAACCTCCTCCGGCAGACAGGCGCCTGGTTGGTGCGCATGTCCGGATCCGGCGCGACCTGTTTCGCCTTGTTCGAGACCGCGGCGCAACGCGACGCCGCTAGCGCTACCGTCGCAGAGGCCCGGCCGGAATGGTGGCAGCTGGCGGGCCAACTCAGATGATCGAGCAGGAAGCCTGGCGCCTGCTGGGAAAACCGCGGTTTGGTGGTATCCTCGTCGTATCCGACCATGCCAGCAACCGCGTGCCGCAGGACATCGACCTTGGGATTGAACCAGCGCTGCTGGACCAGCACATCGCGGTCGACATCGGGGTGAGCGAGGTCGGCGCACTCATGGCGCAGCGCCCCGGGATCGCGGCGTTCCAGGGCAATATAAGCCGTCTGGTCTGTGACCTTAACCGCGAGCCCCACGCTCCTGCGATCATTCCGATTGCGAGCGATGGCCATGCCATCCCGGGCAATGCCTTGGATCACGATGGCCACGCCGAACGTCTGGCGCGGTTTCATGAGCCATACCATGCTGTTCTGGCAGACATCCTGATCGCCAATCCGCCGTCGCTTATCCTGTCCGTGCACAGCTTCACGCCCAGCCTTGCCAGCCAGCCCGATGAACCGCGGCCCTGGCAGGTCGGCGTGCTGTACAATGAGGACGACCGCGCTGCCCGCATTGCCATCCCGCTGTTGAAAGCCGAGGGCTTGGAAGTGGGTGACCAGCAACCTTATTCGGGCAAGCTGCTCAACTATACGATGAACCGCCATGCCGAAGCGGACGGTCGGCCCTATCTGGGGATAGAGATCCGGCAGGACCAGATTTCGGGACCGGAAGGCCAGGCACGGTGGGCAGAGCGCCTGGCGCGGATTGCCAACCAGGTCGCCCTGGCTATCAGCGAGGAGTGACCCCTTGCATTTGAATTAGGGAATGCTAAATTAAGTGTAACCTAATTCAATGAGGCAATGTCATGTCCGTTCCGACCATCTCTCCTGAACAAGCGCGCCGTTTGCTGGCCGAAGGCGCGACACTGATCGACATCCGCCAGCCCGACGAACACGCGCGCGAGCGCATTTCCGGGGCAAAGTGCCACCCATTGTCCGAATTGAGCGGCTCGCCCATCGCGCCGGGGCCGGTGATCTTCCACTGTCGCAGCGGGATGCGCACGGCGGCGCAGGCTCATACCCTGGCCGGTGCCGCGCAGGGTGACTGCTACATTCTGGAAGGCGGGATCGATGGCTGGAAACGCGCCGGGTTCGCGACCGAGCTTGATCGCAAGGTGCCGATTGACCTGATGCGCCAGGTGCAGATCACCGCCGGCATGCTGGTCCTGATCGGGGTGCTGGCAGGGTTCCTGGTAAATCCCACGTTCTTCGGGCTGTCAGCCTTCGTCGGTGCTGGCCTTACCTTCGCCGGGATCAGTGGATTTTGCGGCATGGCGCGCCTGCTTGCGGTGATGCCGTGGAACCGTGCGCTCAAGACCACTTGACGAGTCACTAGTCTCAACAGAAACCTTCGACGCTCGCCCCTGGCTCGGCTAGGGGCGAGATCGCCGTTGTTTCTCGGCCAGTCACAGTCGGAGTCCATCATGCCTGCCTATCGTTCCCGTACCTCTACCCATGGCCGCAACATGGCTGGTGCGCGGGGCCTGTGGCGTGCGACCGGAATGAAGGACAGCGACTTTGGCAAGCCGATCATTGCGGTGGTCAACAGCTTTACCCAGTTCGTCCCGGGCCACGTCCACCTCAAGGACCTCGGTCAGATGGTCGCGCGCGAGATCGAGGCTGCGGGCGGCGTCGCCAAGGAATTCAACACGATCGCGGTCGACGATGGCATCGCGATGGGCCACGACGGCATGCTCTATTCGCTGCCCAGCCGCGACCTGATCGCCGACAGCGTCGAATACATGGTGAACGCTCACTGCGCTGACGCGATGGTCTGCATTTCCAACTGCGACAAGATTACCCCCGGCATGCTGATGGCGGCGATGCGGATCAATATTCCGGTCGTGTTCGTTTCGGGCGGGCCGATGGAAGCAGGCAAGGTCGTGCTGCGGGGTAAGGAGGTCGCGCTCGACCTGGTTGACGCCATGGTCGCCGCGGCGGACGACAGCTATTCGGACGAGGAAGTCCAGACCATCGAACGCTCGGCCTGCCCGACCTGCGGTTCATGCTCCGGCATGTTCACGGCCAATTCGATGAACTGCTTGACCGAAGCCCTGGGCCTGTCGTTGCCCGGCAATGGCTCGGTTCTGGCGACCCATGCTGACCGCAAGGAACTGTTCCTCAAGGCGGGACGCCTCGCGGTAGACCTGTGCAAGCGCTATTACGAGCAGGACGATGCCAGCGTCCTGCCGCGTGCGATCGGCAGCTTCAAGGCGTTCGAAAACGCAGTCTGCCTGGATATCGCGATGGGCGGCTCGACCAATACGGTTCTCCATCTGCTGGCCGCCGCACACGAGGCGGAAGTGCCGTTCACGATGCAGGACATCGACCGGCTCAGCCGCAAGGTGCCGTGCTTGTCCAAGGTCGCCCCGGCCAAGTCCGACGTGCACATGGAAGACGTTCACCGCGCTGGCGGGATCATGGCGATCCTGGGTGAACTTGACCGCGCAGGTCTGCTTCACACCGATGTGCCGACCGTCCATAGCCCGACCCTGGGCGATGCGCTGAACCAATGGGACGTCAAGCGCACCAACGATGACAAGGTCCAGACCTTCTTCCGCGCCGCGCCGGGCGGCGTGCCGACCCAAACCGCGTTCAGCCAGGACCGCCGCTGGGCCGAGCTGGACCTTGACCGCGAAGGCGGAGTGATCCGGTCGAAGGAGTATGCTTTCAGCCAGGATGGCGGGCTTGCCGTGCTGTACGGCAACATTGCCCGCGACGGTTGCATCGTGAAAACAGCTGGCGTCGACGAAAGCATTCTCAAGTTCACCGGCCCGGCCAAAGTCTACGAAAGCCAGGACGCAGCCGTGACCGCGATCCTGACCGGACAGGTGGTGGCCGGTGATGTCGTTGTGATCCGCTATGAAGGGCCCAGGGGCGGGCCGGGCATGCAGGAAATGCTTTATCCGACCAGCTACCTCAAGTCGAAGGGCTTGGGCGCGGCTTGTGCCTTGCTCACCGACGGGCGGTTCTCGGGCGGCACTTCGGGCCTATCCATCGGTCACGCCAGCCCCGAGGCGGCAGAAGGCGGCGCGATCGGCCTGGTTGAAACCGGTGACATGATCGAGATCGACATCCCGGGGCGCACAATCAACCTGGCGGTCAGCGATGCCGAACTGGAGCGCCGCCGCGCCGCTCAGGATCAAAAGGGCTGGCACCCGGCGCAGCCGCGCAAGCGGGCGGTCAGCCCGGCGCTGCAGGCCTATGCGGCGATGACCACCAGTGCGGCGCGCGGCGCGGTCCGCGACGTTTCGCAGATTACCCGCAAGCAGGACTGATGCCGGCTGCCAGCGACCAGGTCCTGACTGCGGCGCAAATGCGCGCAGCAGAACAGGTCCTGATCGCCAGAGGCGCCAGTGTTGTGGAATTGATGCAGCGCGCTGGAAAAGGTGCGGCGGAATCGGTCTGGCGCGTCTCAGGCGGGCGCAGTGTCACCGTCCTGACGGGTCCCGGCAACAATGGCGGCGACGGTTGGGTCATCGCCGAGACACTTCGTCAGCGTGGTGCCGACGTTGCCGTTATCCCTGCGGCGGAACCTGCGACCGATGCCGCCCGGGATGCTCGCACCGGTTACGCCGGGGTGGTCCTTGCACCAAACAGCGACCGAGCGGGCGACGTATTCGTCGATTGCCTGTTCGGGACCGGCCTGACCCGTCCGCTCGGCACGGAGCACCTGGCCTTGCTGAGCCGTCTGGCAGCTTCGCATCACAAGCGGGTGGCAATCGACTTGCCGAGCGGCGTCGAGAGCGATCGGGGCCAGCCGCTCAATGCGGGATTGCCCGCCTACAACCTGACGCTGGCCCTGGGCGCCTGGAAGCCGGCGCACTTTCTGATGCCTGCCGCGCAGCAATCGGGCGCACTGCGACTTGTGGATATCGGAATTGAGCAACACCTGGGCGGGGCGCAGGTTGTGACCCGTCCGGAGCTATCCGCGCCTGCAGCCGATGCGCACAAATATACCCGCGGACTGCTGGGCGTCGTTGGCGGGGCCATGCCCGGAGCGGCCCTGCTTTCGGCCACAGCAGCACAGGGAGCAGGGGCGGGCTATGTCAAGCTGTTCGGCGCTCTGCCCCCAGGCGTTCCAGCGGATATTGTCGTCGAACGCGAACCCCTGACAGAGGCGTTAAGCGATCCCCGGATCAGTGCGTTACTGGTCGGGCCGGGGCTGGGACGCGGCGGCGAAGCGCTGGAACGGCTGGCAATTGTCCTGTCCGAACAGCGACCTGCGGTGCTTGATGCCGATGCGCTAATCCTGCTGGGGCCAAGGTTGCTGGCAGAACATCAGGCTCCGTTGATCGCGACACCGCACGATGGTGAACTGTTCGCGCTGGAGCGCGCTTTCAACCTCGATGGATCGGGCAGCAAGGCTGAACGCGCGCTCGCGCTCACTGCGGCTACCCGAATGATCATCGTTGCCAAAGGGCCGGATAGCCTTGTCGCAGCGCCCGATGGGCGGCTGGCGTTTGCTCCGCGCGGATCAAGCTGGCTTTCGACGGCGGGGACCGGAGATGTTCTGGCCGGAACGATCGCCAGCCGCCTGGCCTGCGGCGAAGAAGTTTTTGCCGCAGCCTGCCAGGGCCTGTGGCTGCATGGCGAAGCGGCCAGGCTGGCTGGAGCAGCCTTCTCGGCGACACAGCTGGCAGCCCAGGTTCGTCATGCGCTCGATGCCTGCCTCTAGCTGATCCTTCGACAAGCGGACCCTGCGCGGTTAAGGGGGCGGGATGAGCAGCGAGGAAATCATCCGCATTGCCGCCAAGGGCGATGGCGTAACCGCATCTGGCCGTTTTGCCTGGGGTGCGGCGCCCGGTGATTTGCTGTTGGAAGACGGCACGGTCCAGCCTGGGCCGCATCACGTCACCCCGCCATGCCGCCATTTCGGACGCTGCGGCGGCTGTCAGTTGCAGCAACTCGACGAGGAAACGTTGGCCCAGTTTGTCGAAGCGCGAGTCAGCAATGCCTCCAGCGCGCATGAACTGGGCGCGCAGTTTGTAGCGCCCCCGCATCTGTCGCCCCCGGCCAGCCGCCGCCGTGCTTCGCTGCGCGCGGAAAGTTCGCAAGGGCGCGTGGTGATCGGCTACCGCGAGGCCGCCTCGCACCGGCTGGTCGAATTGGCGGAATGTCCGGTTCTGCGACCTGAGTTGGTTGCCGTGCTTGGTCCGCTGCGCAAACTGCTGATCACGCTGGGGCAAGGTCAGACTTCGTCACGCTCGAAAAAGGGCAAGCACGCCCACTTTCGCATGGCCGCCGATATAGAACTGACGCTGGTGGATCAGGGCGTGGACCTGGGCATCAAAGGGCTCAGCGCTGAAGGCCTGGCGCTGACGGAAGCCATGCTCGACTTTGCCAAAACTCAGCACCTGGCGCGGCTGACCCTGGATAGCGGCTATGGCCCGGACACGGTCTGGGAACCGGAACCGGTCACGATCACCTTGTCGGGCGTCGCCGTCCCGTTTCCGCCTGGCAGCTTTCTGCAAGCGACCGAAGATGGCGAGGCGGCGCTGGTCGCGGCTGCGCGCGCGTGGCTGGCAGATTGCCCCACGGTCTTGGACCTGTTTTCCGGCCTGGGCACCTTCGCCTTCGCTCTCGCGGGTGCCGATACAAAGGTTTTGGCAGCAGAAGCAGCGCGCGACGCGCACCTGGCGTGCAAAACGGCGGCGGGGGTCAACGGCCGTCCGGTTCATGCCTTGCACCGCGACCTGTTCCGCAATCCCTTGCTGGCCGAGGAGCTGAACCGCTTTGCTGGTGTGCTGCTCGACCCGCCGCGCGCCGGCGCGCGCGAACAGGTTGAGCGGATTGCCGAGAGCTCCGTGGCACGGGTGGTTTATATCAGCTGTAACCCGTCAAGCTGGGCGCGCGATGCGGCGCTGCTGGTTGAGGCCGGGTTCGAACTGAAGGAACTTCGCCCGGTCGGCCAGTTCCGCTGGTCCACCCATGTCGAGCTGGCCAGTCTGTTCGTCCGCGAAGGGTGATCGAACGTAAATGGGGCCGGTGTTTCCACCAGCCCCACGCTCGCCTGCCATGATTCCGGTCGACTTGGGCGACACCGCCTCCAAAGAGTCGGTGGTCGTCGTCCAGCACCTTCGCCGGCGTCCGGTCCCGCCAGGCATCTGGTTCTAACCCGAAGGCTTGACCAGATAGCCTGGCGGTTCCGTGACTGCTCCTCCGCTTCTCCGGTCTGCTTTCCGTCTGCACCGCATGAAGCGCTGCTTACCTTCCGCTTTTCCGGTTGCCGGTTGAGCAACCTGCTGACGACAATTCGCTTGGTATCTGCGGTTCGCCGGGTAGAGGCCGAAGCCATCATTGCGGCACGTTTTCCGATACTTTCGCGGCATTGCTGCCAGATCGTGGCGGTCTGTTTTCCCTATCTGTTTCAGCAGTTTCCCGCTTCTTCTTCAAGTTCGGTATCACCGTCTCGATGAGTTGAAGCTGCGCCTCGATCCTGAGTCGCGCAAGCAGGCAAAGGCCGACTTATCCACAGAACGCCTTTTTGGCGGTGGATAAGTGGCCTCATGCAGTGGACAGAATCAGGAGCACCCGCAATGGAGCGCGATTTTTCTCAGCGATCGCGCTGCGCCAGCAACCTCAAGCGCTTATCGGTCTCTCTGCGCCAGAAGGCGCAACCGGAGCGCGTTCAGTTTGATGAAACCGGCCGCATCCTTCTGGTCATAGGCCCCCGCATCGTCCTCAAACGTCACGTGGCGTTCGGAATAAAGCGAGTTCGGGCTCTTGCGGCCGACGACGCTGGCATTGCCTTTGTAGAGCTTGAGCCGGACCGTGCCGGATACCTTTTCCTGGCTGAGGTCGATGGCCGCCTGAAGCATTTCGCGTTCCGGCGCGAACCAGAAGCCGTTGTAGATCAGCTCGGCATACTTCGGCATCAGCTCGTCCTTGAGGTGAGCTGCGCCGCGATCCAGGGTGATCTGCTCGATGCCGCGGTGGGCGCGGGCATAGATTTCGCCGCCGGGGGTTTCGTACATGCCGCGGCTCTTCATGCCGACGAAGCGGTTTTCGACCAGATCGAGGCGGCCAATGCCGTGCTTGCGGCCAAGGTCGTTCAGCGCGGCCAGCAGGGTCGCCGGGCTCATCGCCACGCCGTTCAGCGCAACGCCGTCGCCGCGCTCGAAATCGATGGTGATGTATTCTGGTTGGTCCGGCGCGTTTTCCGGGTTGTCGGTGCGCGAATAGACGTAGTCCGGGGTTTCTTCCCACGGATCTTCCAGCACCTTGCCTTCGGACGAGGTGTGCAGAAGGTTGGCATCGGTCGAAAACGGGCTTTCGCCACGCTTGTCCTTGGGTACGGGGATCTGGTGCTGTTCGGCCCAGTTGATCAGGGCGGTGCGGCTGGTCAGGTCCCATTCGCGCCACGGTGCGATCACCTTGATGTTGGGATCAAGCGCATAGGCCGAAAGTTCGAAGCGGACCTGGTCGTTGCCCTTGCCAGTCGCGCCATGGGCGACGGCATCGGCGCCGGTTTCATGCGCGATCTCGATCAAGCGCTTGGAAATCAGCGGTCGAGCAATCGAGGTGCCGAGCAGGTAGTCGCCTTCATAGCGGGCATTGGCGCGCATCATCGGGAAGACGAAATCGCGAACAAATTCCTCGCGCAGATCGTCGATGTAGATGTTCGCGTCCGGCAGGCCCATCAGCTTGGCCTTGGCGCGAGCCGGTTCCAGTTCCTCGCCTTGGCCGAGGTCGGCGGTGAAAGTCACCACTTCGCAGCCATAAGTGACCTGGAGCCACTTGAGGATCACCGAGGTGTCGAGGCCGCCCGAATAGGCGAGAACGACTTTCTTGATATCGGACATGGCTCGACTCCGCGCAAAAAGGTGCGGGGCGCGGCTAGCAGGCAGGGGGCAGGGGTGCAACCGCTACTCGGCGGCTTTTCGTTCCAGATGCCATTCCGGCGCCTCGTCCAGCACAGACAGGCGGGTCGCTTCGGCGCTTATGTAGTCGCGCGTCATCGGCACCGCGCTGCGCCGCTTCACGCTCTGGATATGGAAGTTGACCATGTGACCATGGCGAAAGCTCTGCTCGGCTCCGGCCAGATAGAACTGCCACATCCGGAACAGGCGTGCGTCATAGAGCGCGGTGATTTCCGCTTCATGCCGGCAGGTACGGCGATACCATTCGGCCAGGGTGTGGGCATAGTGATAGCGCAGCACTTCGATATCGGCGACTTCCCATCCGGTCCTTTCGCAGGCTGAGACCAGCTCGCTCAGCGCCGGGATATAGCCGCCCGGGAAAATGTACTTGCGGGTCCACTTGTCGGTTGTTCCCGGACCGTTGGTCCGCCCGATGGTGTGGGTCAGCATGATTCCGTCAGGATCGAGGAGGTCGCTGGTCTTGGCGAAGTATTCGGGCAAGTGCGGCGCGCCGACGTGTTCGATCATGCCGACGCTGGTGATCCGGTCGAACGTGCCAACCACATCGCGGTAATCGATCAACCGGAACTTCACCTTATCCGCCACGCCCGCAGCTTCGGCGCGCTCGTTGGCAAAACGCACCTGGTCTGGCGCCAGCGAAACGCCCAGCACGTCCACTCCGAAATGGCGATTGAGATAGAGCCCTAGTCCGCCCCAGCCGCAGCCGATGTCCAGCACCCGCATTCCTGGCCGGAGGCGCAGTTTGGCCGCAATCAGCGCCTTCTTTTCGAGCTGGGCCCGCTCCAGCGAATGGGCCGGGTCCTTGAAATAGGCCATGGTGTACTGCCGGTCCTCGTCGAGGAACAGTTCATAGAACTGGCGCGTCAGGTCATAGTGGTGGGTAACGTTCCGGCTCGCTTTCGGACGCAGGTTGATCTGGTCGAGCCGGGCGAGAAGCCGGTCCAGCCCGCGCCTTATCAGATTGGGAGCTTCAAGGCTGCCGCGCCCGCTCGCATTCATCATCACCAACAGGACCATGTCGCGGATGTCGTGCGGTGGTTCGACGACAAGACGGCCGTCCATGTAGGCCTCGCCCGCGCCGACCCGGGGGTCCCGCGCGATATGCAGGGCCGCGCCTTTGTCGGTCAGGCGGATGGTGACGGGTTCGGCAGAAAGATCGCCATAGCGATGTTCGGTCCCGTCATGATCGAGGACCCGAAGCTGACCCTGGTGGATCAGCGCGCGGAGCATCTTGTCCAGCAGCCACATGGGAGGAGAGACTATGCCTCCTCCCACTACAGGCAAGTATAATTATCTAGTTCAGCCGAATATTTCGGCGAGCTGCCAAAGACCCAATGCCAGGAATAGCAATGCCGCCAAAGTCCGGGTCAGCTTCATTGATACCTTTTTTTCAATGACTTCTCCCAGAAATACTGCCGGACCATTGGCCAGCATCATGCCAAAAGTGGTCCCGGCGGCCACGGCGATGATGGCTTGGTAATGGGCGGCGAGTGCAATCGTCGCAACCTGGGTCTTGTCACCCATCTCGACGATGAAGAAGCTGACCAGAGTCGTCAGGAATGCCCCCCCGGCGGTGCGGACGGTGTCTTCGTCGTCGTCGAGCTTGTCCGGCACCAAAGTCCAGGCGGACATGGCAATAAAGCCCAGAGCGACAGCAACGCGGAACCAGTCTGCCTGAAGCAGCCCGGCAACCTGGCTGCCAACCAAAGCGGCCAGGGCGTGATTGGCAATCGTAGCGGCGAAGATGCCGGCCAGGATCGCCCAAGGGGCGCGCAGCCGCGCAGCGAGGACTATGGCCAGCAGCATGGTCTTGTCGCCGATTTCGGCCAGCGCGACGACCGCAGTGGAGGAGAGAAAAGCTTCCATGAAAACGAACTCCAGGCCGGGTGCAGCAAGACAACAGCATCGCGCCCTGCACCCGGCCAGGTGAAGGGGCAATGCCATTGGTCTCGCCCGGACGGTGGTGTTCCGTCCTCCGCGCGCCATGGCCTCTCGACCAAGCATGTTGACGCTGCGGGGCCGCTGGCTGCGGCTGGCTACTCCCCAGATGACGGGGTGCGGGTAGCGGCGGGCAGATGGAATGGCAAGCCCGAGGCTCAGGCCTCGCGCGCCAGGTACAGCACGTCGCGCGGCTGGCTGAGCAGGTGCTGTCCGGAATCGACGTAGATCGTTTCCCCGCTCTGCAGCCAGCCCTTGGCCATGAACAGCGCTGCCTGGGCGAGTTCAGAGGGATCGGTGAGCCGCTGCAGCAGGTTCATCCGGCCCGAGACCTCATGTTCTTCCTCGACCCGATCAAAGCTGGGCAACATAGCGCCTGGCGCCAGGCCATAGATCCGCGTCGCCGGGTCGTCCTGCGCCATGGCCAGCATCTTCACGGTGCTGGCAAAGGCATGCTTGGCCATGGTATAGCTGAAGAAGTCCGGGTTGGAGTTGAGCAGCTTCTGATCGAGAAACTGGATCACCCGCTTGCCCCCGCGTGACTTGGCCTGGGCGAGGAAGGCCTGCGCCATGGCCGTGGGGGTTTCGGCATTGACCCGCATCGCTTCGGCAAAGATGCCCGGCTGGATGGCTTCGGCAGTGTCGGGCTTGAATACGGCGGCACTGTTCACCAGCACGCGCCAATCGGGAAGTCGTTCCGCCACATCCGCGATCATCGCCAGCGCTGCTTCGCGGTCGACCAGATCGGCTTCCACCACTTCGGCACTGGGCAGGGTGGCCGCGAATTCGCGGGCGAGGGCGGGGGAATGCCCCGCGTGGATCACGACGTGCCACCCTGCGGCAGCGAAGTGGCGGGCAAGGACTGCGCCAATGCGCTTGGCCGCGCCGGTAATCAGGACTGCTGGTCGGACCATCCCGGCCAGCTTTGCGGAGGATGGCCCGTCAGGTCAACAGCCCTGAAGGGAATGCCTAGCGGCAGCGGCTCCGCCCCTTGGCCAGTTCATTGCCGATGAAGGCACCGGCGGCTGCGCCCAGGATCGTGCCCGTGGCGCGCTCGCCCCGGGTGTCGACTTCGCGTCCGAGGAGGGCGCCAAGCGCGGCACCCGCCAGCAGGCCGACCGTCCCGTCGCTGCGGCGGCAATAATAGCGCCCATCATCGCCCTGCCAGTAGCGTACGCCGTTCTGGGTCTGCTGGTAACGGATGTCGCCATTCTTGGCCCGCCAGCCATGGGCCGGGGCCCAGCGCGGCGGATCGGCCAAGGCTGGCGCGGTTGCGCCGAATAGCGTGGCGGCAAGGATCGACGCGATAAGGGCCTTGTTCATGGATTTTGTTCCTTGTTGTTCTTGTCGGGAGCAAGGTGGAACGCGCCAAATGAACGCCAGATTTCGCGCTCTGCCGAACGGTGCATGCCGCGCGGCGAGCCGAGATTGCGGGACGAATTGGTCTAATTCAGCCGAGCGCGGCCTGCTTTTCCTCAGCCAGGCGGTCCAGTTCGGCCCGGCTCATCTTCTTGGCGGCAGTCTTGAGCTGGCCGCAGGCCGCGTCGATATCGCGCCCGCGCGGGGTGCGCACTGGTGCACTGATCCCGGCTTCGAACACAATCTCGGAAAAACGGCGAATGCGCTCTGGGCTGGAGCATTCATAGATCGCGCCCGGCCAGGGATTGAACGGGATCAGGTTGACCTTGGCCGGCAGCTTGTACTGCTTGATCAGGCGCACCAGTTCGCGCGCATCATCGTCGCTGTCGTTCTTGTCCTTGAGCATCACGTATTCGAAGGTGATGCGCCGCGCATTCGACGCGCCCGGATAGTCGGCGCAGGCCTGCAGCAGTTCTTCCAGCCCGTACTTGCGGTTGATCGGAACGATCTCGTCGCGCACGTCCTTGGACACGGCGTGGAGCGACACGGCCAGGTTCACGCCGATTTCTTCCCCGCACTTGGCCATCATCGGCACGACGCCGCTGGTCGACAGGGTAATGCGGCGCTTGGACAGGGCCAGCCCGTCGCCGTCCATCACCAGTTTCAGCGCATCGCGGACATTGTCGAAGTTGTAGAGCGGTTCCCCCATGCCCATCATCACGATGTTGGTGAGCAGGCGCCCGTCTGAGGAATAGCCGCCTTCATCTTCTTCGTCTTCGAGACCGGCCATCGAACCCTTGGGCCATTCGCCCAGCGCGTCGCGTGCCAGCATGACCTGGCCGACGATTTCGCCCGGCGTCAGGTTGCGGACCAGGCGCATGGTCCCGGTGTGGCAGAACCGGCAGTTCAGCGTGCAGCCGACCTGGCTGGACACGCACAGCGTGCCGCGGTCCGCATCGGGGATGAAGACCATTTCGAATTCGTGATCGTCCGCGGTCTTCAGCAGCCACTTGCGTGTGCCGTCGCTGGAATGCTGGGCCAGGACGATTTCCGGGCGACCGATGACAAAGCGTTCAGCCAGCCACGGGCGCATGGTCTTGGCGATGTCGGTCATCGCTTCGAAATCGGTGACGCCGCGGTGGTAGAGCCAGTGGAACACCTGCTTGGCGCGCAGCTTTGCCGCCTTGGCATCCAGGCCGGCGGTTTCGAACAGTTCAGCAATCCGTTTTTTGGGCAGGCCAATCAAGTCGACCCGGCCATCCTCACGCGGAGTGATGTCGCGCGCGACGGGAACGGGATCAATCTGTCCCGGGATCGACATGAGTGCGGTATCGGCCATAGGCGGCGCGATATAGGGCGGAAGGGGTGAAAAAGCTACCGCAACTGCGCACAGCCCAGCGCAGCGGCATCCATGGCGCTTGCCGCGCCTGCCAAGGCATAGCTGTTGGTAAAGCCCCTGCCACTCACATCGCGGGCCGATACGGTCATTTCCCGGGCCGAGCGCATGGCTGCAACGATTGCCGCGTCGCCGCGCTTGTCGGCGGCCCAGGCTTCCGCTCCGCCGCCGACGAGGGGGATCCGCTGGCCCGCGATCGAAAGCGACAGGGGGGAATCTGGCTTGATCTGCCGCGACAGGCGGAAATGGACCTGTCCGCGAACTTGCTGGCGCGGCCACCAGGCGACCGTTGCAAAAGGCTGGAATTGGCGCTTGAGCGTGGAGGGGGCCGCCATTGCCACGGCATAGCAACGCGGCGTCTGGGCATCGCGGAATGCCGCCCATTGCTCGAACACGCCCAAGGCATCGCGCGCCGCAAGGGGGCTTGCGACCAGCGTGGTCAGGACCAGAAGGCGGCGCAGCATCGCCGTGCTATTCCCCGATCAGGTCGAGATAGGCAACCACATCATTGTCGGTAGCGATGAACAATGCGGCCTGAATGTCTTCGGGTTGCTCTGCAGCCAGCCGCAGGGCCTCGGTCAATGGAGCATAGCACAGCGTCGTCGCTGCGCCGCCTTCGCTGGCATCATCCAGGTGGTACAGCCGCACGGTGGCGCTGTCATAGGTCGTCCGCATCAGTCGTCCTGCTCCCGCTTGGCACCGTCGAGCAGGCGTGCGGACCGTTCGGCCTCGCGCTTCTGGCGTTCCTTTTCGGGTTTGCTACGGCCGTGGAGCGCCCGGTTCTGTTCGGCTTGCCGCTCTGCCGTGTTGCGCGCCCTGGCCTTGCGGGCGAGGCGCAAGTTGACGATTTCACCCATTACCGGCGCTCTTCCGGGTACCTGATGTCGATCACTTCCCATTCCTTTTCGCCTCCTGGCAGGCGGACCTTGCGCAGATCGCCGATAGCCGCTCCCTTAAGCGCGCGAGCCATCGGAGCGCTCCATCCGATCCGTCCGGCAGAGGCGTCCTGCTCGTCATCGCCGACCAGGGTGACGGTCCGGTGATTGTCGTCCTCGTCGGCAATCGTCACGCAGGCGCCGAACCAGGCGCGGCTGCGATCCCGCTGCGCCGCGGGATCGACCACCCGGCAAGCCTTCATGCGCCGCGCGAGGTGGGCCAGCTCGCGGTCGATCTCGCGCATCCGCTTGCGGCCATAGAGGTAATCGCCGTTCTCGCTGCGGTCGCCGTTGCCGGCAGCCCAGGAAACGATCTCGACAATGGCCGGCCGTTCTGTTCCCAGCAGATGGTCATAGCGCGTGCGCAGCATGGCCATTCCGGCAGGGGTGATCGGCGGTCCTTCCTTCATGCGGACCTCTTGGCGCTGAACCGCTGCAGCATCAAGTCCTTGGCGCAAGCGGGCTTCGTTTATCCGGGATAGCCCTTGCCGAGGAAGAAGCTGAGCGGGTTGTTCCCCTTGTTCAGCGCCCGCGCGGGATACATCGCTTCGTAAACAACGGCGTTTTCCAGCACCCGCTGCACGTAGTTGCGGGTTTCGCTGATCGGGATTTTCTCGATCCATTCGACCCAGTCGATTGCTCCGTTGCGGGGATCGCCATTGGCGCGGAGCCACTTGTTCACATTGCCGGGACCCGCGTTGTAGGCGGCGATTGCCAACGGATAAGACCCGTTGAAGTAATCCAGCATGCGCCGAAAATAGCCATCGCCCAGCAGCATATTGTAGCCGGCGTCGGTGGTCAGCGCGCCAGGGTTGTAGTCATAACCCATTTTCCCGGCCTGCTCGCGCGCGGTGCCCGGCATCAGCTGCATCAAGCCGCGGGCGCCGGCGTGGCTGACCGCATTCATGGCGAACTGGCTTTCCTGGCGGGATATGGCGTGAACGAATGTCCAGTTCGCGCCTTGCGGAATCGGGATCAGGGGAAAGCTGGTCTGGCGGAACACGCCATGACCATCGACATGGGCGGCCTGTCCCAGGATCACGCCCAGGTCTCGGCGGCCCAGGTCCTTGGCCAGATCGGCGACCAGCACATGATCGGCCTCGCTATCGGCCTGTTCGGCGATTTCCTTGAAGAACCGCACTGCAGTTGGCCAATCACTGTCCCGCGCCACCTCGCGGACCGCCCGGGTCAGCGGCCGTGCGGCAAACGCCTGCCGCTCCGCCGGGGTTGGGACTGCCTGGGGGCTGGTGTTGAGCGCGGGGATGGGACGCCCCAGCCGTTCGAGCGCGAGCATGCCGTAATATTGGTCCGGGTACTGCGCGGCCATTGCGAAATAGCGCATTGCTTCAGCCTGATTGCCGCTCTGGGCAGAAGCGCGACCGGCCCAGTAAAAGCCTTTGGTGCGCGTCTGCGGCGTGCGCGCGGCGGTCCCGTACCGCCAGAACAGCGGTGCGGCGCGGTTCCCATCGCCCGCGGACCACAGCGCTTTGGTCCCACCCAGCCACATCAGCGAGGTATAGTCATCACGAATCCCGAAGCTTTGCCGGGACACGTCGGTTCCAGCGGCGAAAGCATCGTCTGCGGTTGCGGCGATCCGGGCAGCGCTTGGTCCATCGACGTTGCGCGCCACGGCAAGGATTTCGCTGATCCACTTGCGCGGATCGCGCGGCGGAGCTGCGAATCGCGGGCGGGTGGTCAGCAGGTTGACCGCCGAGCCGCTTTGGCCCGCGCTGCGAAGCCAGCGGCTGCGATTGTAGATATAGCCAGGATCGCCCAGAACTTCGGGACCCAGCTGAATTCCCGCGCTTACCGGGTCTATCCCCTTGGTCAGGCCCAGCCGCGCGGCAAAGGCCATGCGCCGCGTTGGGGACGTATAGAGCAGCTGCCGCTCGGCCTGCGCGCCGCCCCCCGCCCAAAGCAGGGCGTCCATGCGGGTGTCATGGTCATCCGGCGTGAGGGTAGGAGCCAGCCGCGCGAGCAGCTGAGACTCTGCCGCATCGCCCAGCAGGCCACCGCGCCATGCTTCCAGCGCGACCTGGCCCGCTTCGGGCCGAGCAAGGGCATAAAGGGCAAGCGCATACTGACCGCGCCCGATATTGCTGAGCGGCGGGTATCGGTCGAAGAAAGCCGCGACTTGCTGGGCCGGGACGTTTTCACGTTCCAGGGCTTTTTCCGCGAAACCCCGCAACTTTGCTGCTTCCGGCAGATCTGGATAGGACAGCAGAAAGCCCGAATAGTCGCCAAAGGTGAAGCCGCCAGTTGCAGTCAGCAACCGCCAGCGCTCAATCGCCAGATGCATGTCCCCTGGAGGCTGCGCCCGCGTTGCATTGCGGGCGTGGTCCCACTCCATTCCATCGGGATGCGCAGCTTGGGCCAGCGCCGGAGCAGCGTGGAAAGCCATAATTGCGAAAGCCGAAGCAAAGGTGGTGCGAAGCATGCTGGACATTCTGCGCAAAGGCTCCTTATGGCAGGCTGAACAGCCCGTATGGGCCATATCCAGGGATAAAGTCCATGTTCTCCGGCTCGATTCCGGCTCTAGTCACCCCCTTTAAGGATGGCGCTGTCGACGAGGCTGCGTTCCGCCGCCTGATCGACTGGCAGATCGACCAGGGATCGTCTGCGCTTGTTCCGTGCGGCACCACGGGCGAAGCGCCGACCCTGACCAATGACGAGCAGCACCGCCTGTTCGCGATCACGGTCGAGCAGGCGGCTGGCCGGGTTCCGGTGATCGCCGGTTGCGGCAGCAACGATACCCAGACCGCGCTGTGGCACATGCAGGAAGCCAAGGCGATTGGCGCCGATGCGGCCCTGATGGTTGCGCCCTATTACAACCGCCCCAGCCAGGCTGGCCTGCTCGCTCATTTCAGCTATTTGGCGGAAAAGGTTGATCTGCCGATCGTGCTTTACAACGTGCCCGGCCGCACGGTCACCGACATTCAGCCTGCCACCGTGATCGAGCTGGCCAGGCGCTTTCCCGAACGGATTGTCGGGATCAAGGATGCCAGTGGCGACATGACCCGTCTTACCGCCCACCGTATCGCCTTGGGAACCGGTTTCGCGCAGATTTGCGGCAATGACGACATGGCGCTGCAGTACAATGCCGGTGGCGGGGTCGGGTGCATTTCGGTGACCGCGAATGTCGCTCCGGCGCTGTGCGCCGCGCTGCAGGCGGCAAGCCTGTCTGGCGATGTGGCGCGGGCCCATGAGCTGAACGACCGCCTGTTCCCATTGCATCAGGCGATGTTCGCCGATGCTTCGCCCGGCCCGGTCAAGTACGCGATGGCCAAGGTGCTCGGCTGGATCGGCGAGGAGGTCCGTCTTCCCATCGTCGCGTGCAGCGCCGAATCGCGCCGTGTCATCGACGCAGCGCTGGAGCATGCCGGACTGGCGTAATCTGCTGGTCGCCTGAGGAACAGGATGCGCCTGCGTCGCTTTCCTGTCCATGGCCTCGACCGGCGATCTCGATACTCCGCTCAAGCTGGCGCATGGTGCCAGCGAGCGGCTGGTGGTGGTATACTCCCCCAAAGGTGAGCGGATTGTCTTAAGTGCCGCCGCCGCCTTGCTTTCGGCTCGGGATCTTGCCCGGGCGGGGCGCGCCGCGGCGCGCCGTGCCCGCGAGGGAACGAACGTTGTCCCGGTCCAGTTCAATCCGCTGCGCCGCCTCCCGCAGCGCCGCTGGCAAACGGCGGGGCGGGTGTCGCGAAGTCAGCCGCTACGGTGGTTGGTGGCGCTGACGCTGTTGCCAGTTGGTGTCGCCCTGGGCTCGGCTGCGGCCACGTTTCTCTATCTGGTGGCCTTCGGGGCCAAGCTAACCCTTGGGTTCGGACTGCTCCTGCCTTTGCTGGGCATCCTCGTGGCCTTGCCGCTAAGCTGGTTGATTGCACCGATGGCGATGAGCCGCGAGGAACGGGCTTGCCGCGCTCCGCCAGGCAGCCGTCCACAACTTGTCGCGAGCAACGGCGTTGTAGCCCGCTGACTGGTTTGCATTTCCGGCTGGGCACCCTACATGCGCGAAGACCATGGCTCGCCCAACCCACGCCCAGTTCGACAAGAAGAAGATCGTCGCCGAGAATCGGCGCGCGCGGTTTGACTATTACATCGAGGACACGACCGAAGCCGGGATCGCCCTGACCGGAACCGAGGTGAAGAGCCTGCGCTTTGGCGAGGGTTCGATTGCCGAATCCTATGCCGAAGTGAAGGACGGGCAGGTCTGGCTGATCAATTCCAACGTTCCTGAATTCAGCCACGGCAACCGCTTCAACCATGAACCGAAGCGTCCGCGCAAGCTGCTGCTCCATGCGCGCGAGATTGATCGCTTTACCGGCGCGGTCGAGCGCAAGGGGATGACGCTGGTCCCGCTGTCGATCTATTTCAACAGCCGCGGGCGGGCCAAGGTTGAACTGGCCCTGGCCAAAGGCAAGAACGTTGCGGACAAGCGCGCCACAATCAAGGAACGCGACTGGAAGCGCGACCAGCAAAGGATTATGCGGGACTACAAATGAGCAGCTTCGTCTCCCGCATTTCCGGTTGGGCACAGCGCAATATGCCCAAGCGCGAAGAGCTGGAGCATGTGCGCTTCATTGGTCCCTTCGCCCGTCGGCCCGAATTGTGGCGCTTTACCCGCCGGTCCGTGCCGCGCGGCGTCGCCGTGGGGTTGCTGATCGGCATCTTTGCCCTGATCCCCGGGATCCAGATCATCGGCGCGGCGCTGATGTGTGTCCCGGTGCGGGGCAATATCCCGCTGGCCGCCCTGATGACATTCCTGTCGAACCCAGTGACAACGCCCTTGATCCTGATTGCGTCAGCCTGGATCGGCAATGGTCTGGGTTATCATGCCGATCTTGAAACGCTTTATGCGCTGATGGACCGAGGCGCTTCATTGGGGGATTGGGCGACCTGGTTCTTTTCCGACGCGGCCCCGGCGGTACTCATTGGATTGCTGACCATTTCCACGGTCGCCGGCCTGGTCGGATATCTGATCTCCTCCTTCCTTTGGAACTGGTGGGTGCGGCACAAGCGCAAGACTGCTGTGGACCGAATCCGCGAAGCGCGGGGTGAAGGATGAGTGAGGGGGTGCCAGCACCCGGTGCCCGGATGTCCGAGCGCCTGGTGTTGGGCGCCGTGATCCTCGGCAGCCTGGTGCTTGTCTGGATTGCAACGCGTCAGCTGGTGCCTGTTGCCGCCTTCGCCGCCGGGCTTGGCGCTTTCGGGGCGATCTTCTGGGCGCTGGCGCGAAGACCTGCCGACGGCAAAGAGGCCAGTTTTGCGGCCCCAGACTGGTCGGTGACGGTGACCGCAATCGACCGCAACGACGCCGCGATTGCCATTACCGACCGGGCAGGACGTTTGGTTTGCGCCAATCCGCTGTACGAAAAATGGTTTGGCGCAGCCTGCGCCCCGCCGCGTTTGCCGGTGGACCATGCCAGCCTCGAACGGCTGGCGAAGGCCGGACGAGCCGCCTGGCGCGATGGCAGGGGCGGGGTCGAACTGGTTGAAGGCGAAAGTGGTGGATGCTGGAAGGTGGCTGCGATCCGTTCTGGTCGGGGCGATGATTTCGTGGTCTGGACCATGACTGCGATCACCCCGCCTGATCTGGTCGGGGAACTGGTGCCCTACCTGGATGGAAAGCTGGGCCGGGCGCTCAGCCTCGCCGGGTTTTCATTGGCGATTGTCGATCCCGACGGCAAAGTCCGTGCGGCCAGTTCGGGATTTGCCCAACGGGCAACGGGCGATGCCGGTGCGCTGCTGACCGGCCAGGATTTCACCGCGCTTTTGCGCCAGGACGAGAACGACCGGATCACTTGGGCCCGCGAAGGTAGCAAGGGCGCGCCGCTCAGCTTGTTTTACATCCCGGTCATCGACCCCGATGCGCCGGGACTGGTGGACTATGACACCACCCCTTCGCTGATCCTGCTTGCCGATCATGGCGTTGGCATCGGCGGCGGGGGTAGCGAAGCGACCGCGGCCGTGCCGCATCTTGAAGCGCTGCTGGCGCAGTTGCCCCTGGGACTGGCCATGGCCGACCGCGATGGTCGCTTGCTCTTCGCCAATGTCGCCTTCATGCGCGCTGCCGGGCGCGAAGGTGATACGCCGCCGACCTATCCCAGCGATCTGGTGGTTCAGGAGGACAAGGGCCCCTTGGCCGATGCGGTCCGCCGGTATGCCCAGGGACCATCAGCCAGCGGCGACATTGCCGTGCGCCTGCGCAGTCAGCCGGAAGAGCCGGTCAACCTCAGCATTGCGGGCGTGCGCGGGCTGGGCGAAGCGGCGGTACTGCTGGGCCTGACCGACACGACCGAGGAAACCCGCCTTAAGCGGCAGGTTGCCCAGGCGACCAAAATGCAGGCGGTGGGCCAATTGGCCGGCGGCGTCGCGCATGACTTCAACAATGTGCTGACCGCGATCCTGGGGATTTGCGACCTGATGCTGCTGCGCCATACGCCGGGCGACAGCGACTATGACGATATTCAGCAGATTCGCGCCAATTCGAACCGCGCTGCCAGCCTGACCCGGCAGTTGCTGGCCTTCAGCCGGCAGCAGACGCTACGCCCGGAAGTGCTGCAGTTGCCCGATGTCCTGTCCGACGTATCGCACCTGCTCAAGCGGCTGATTGGCGAGAAGATCCAGCTGGTCGTTTCGCATGACCGCGATCTGGGGCCGGTGCGGGCGGATCCTACCCAGCTGGAGCAGGTCATCGTCAACCTGGCAGTCAACGCCCGCGACGCCATGCAGGCGCGGGGCGACGGCAGCGGCAAGCTGACGCTGGCAACGCGCAAGGTCAGCGCCGCCGATATCCGGGCGATGCGCAGCGGGATCATGCCGCAGGTCGATTATACCGCATTGATCGTCGAGGATACCGGATGCGGGATTGCTCCGGACCATCTTGGCAAGATCTTCGAACCGTTCTTCACCACCAAGGAAACCGGCAAGGGCACCGGTCTGGGGCTTTCAACGGTCTATGGCATCGTCAAGCAATCGGGCGGCTTCATTTTCGCCGAAAGCGAAGTTGGGCGGGGAACCAAGTTTACGGTCTATCTGCCGGTCTATCACTTGGTTCCCGGTGAAGTCGTGGGCAAGGCAGCCAAGGTCGAGGAAGCCCTGCAATGGTCGGGCGGGGGCAACGTATTGCTGGTGGAAGACGAAGATATGGTACGCGCCGTGGCAGAACGGGCGCTGACCAGGGCAGGCTATTCGGTCACGACCGCCAGCGATGGCGATGAAGGACTGGAGCTTGTCCGCAGCGGCGGCCAATTCGATCTGATCGTCTCGGACGTGGTCATGCCGGCACTGGACGGGCCATCGATGGTGCGCAGCATCCGCCAGCTTGATCCGCAGATGCCGGTTCTGTTCATGTCGGGCTATGCCGAGGAGCAGTTGCGCAAGGAAATCGACATCAACGACGTCCAGTTCCTGCCCAAACCGTTCACGGTGCAGCAGATCACGGAAAAGGTCGGTGCGGTGCTGGCGATTGCGAAGGGGTGAAATTCAACATACTGTTCAAGCGTCAAAAAATCTTGTCGTTCCCCTCTTGTTCCAAAAGAACAAATGCGATACATAATGGCCAAGTTGACCTTCCGGGTCGGCTGGTTACGCAAGGGGAACGTCGATGGGTGCTCAACTTAAGCTGATTCAGGAAGGCAAGGACAACATGGACCGTCAAAAGGCGCTGGAAGCGGCGCTGGCGCAGATCGATCGGGCGTTTGGCAAGGGCTCGGCGATGAAGCTCGGCTCGCGCGAGGCAATGCAGGTAGAGGCGGTTTCGACCGGTTCGCTGGGGCTGGACATTGCGCTGGGCATCGGCGGCCTGCCGCGCGGTCGGATCATCGAAATTTATGGTCCGGAAAGCTCCGGCAAGACGACATTGGCGCTCCACGCGATCGCTGAAGCCCAGAAAATCGGGGGTACGGCGGCTTTCGTCGACGCGGAGCACGCACTCGATCCGGTCTACGCCAAGAAGCTTGGGGTTGATATCGACGAACTGATCGTCTCGCAGCCCGACACGGGTGAGCAGGCGCTGGAGATCGTCGATACCCTGGTCCGTTCGAATGCGATCGACGTGCTGGTCGTCGACTCGGTTGCCGCGCTGGTCCCGCGTGCCGAAATCGAAGGTGAAATGGGCGACAGCCATGTTGGTCTGCAGGCCCGCCTGATGAGCCAGGCCCTGCGCAAGCTGACCGGTTCGATCAGCCGTTCGCGCTGCATGGTGATCTTCATCAACCAGGTCCGCATGAAGATCGGGGTGATGTACGGCAATCCCGAAACCACCACTGGCGGCAATGCGCTGAAATTCTATGCCTCGGTGCGTCTCGACATCCGCCGCACCGGCCAGATCAAGGACCGTGACGATATCGTCGGCAACACCACCCGGGTGAAGGTGGTCAAGAACAAGGTCGCCCCGCCGTTCAAGCAGGTTGAATTCGACATCATGTATGGCGAAGGCATTTCCAAGATCGGTGAGATTCTCGACCTTGGCGTCAAGGCCGGGATTGTCGAAAAGTCTGGAGCCTGGTTCTCGTACGACAGCATTCGCATTGGTCAGGGCCGCGAAAACGCCAAGACCTACCTGAAAGAAAATCCCGAAATCTGTGACCGGCTGGAGGCTGCGATCCGCGGCCAAACCGAAGGTCTTGCCGGGGAAATGATGCTCGGTCCGGACGCGGAGGACGACGTTTGATCCCTGAGAGTTTCCGGTTCGGTTGGCGACCTGCCTGCCGCTGCCGGGACTGAATGAAGGGCGTCCCTGTTCCCCATACCCCGTGGGGCGCCCTTCAAACACCAAACCGGCGCGGGAGAGCCTAGGTGCTCCCGCGCCGGTTCTGTCTGGGCAAGGCCACTGCCGTAAGCCGGTTTGCGGCGACGGGCTTGGTCCGGTCAATTGATCCTTGTCCCATGCCACCGCGCTGCCTAGCGTGCCCGCATGACAACTGGATCAGACTGGCGACAGGCCGTTGGTCGCACCTGGGCGGAGAATTACCGCCTTACGGACCGCTCCTTTGCAGGCTTAACCGAACGGCTCCTGGCCCGAATCGACAATTGTGATGGGCAGAACATCATCGACATCGGCTGCGGCGCGGGCGAGCTGGCGATTGCCGTGGCCGGCCGCAGCAGCAGCGCCACTGTCATCGGGCTCGACGTTTCTCCAACACTGGTAGCCACCGCGGTTCAGCGCGCGGCAGGCCTTCCCAACCTCCACTTTGAAGAAGCCGATGCCGGATCGTGGATCAGGCCCGGCTTTGCTTCCGACAAGCTCATTTCACGTCATGGGGTGATGTTCTTTGACGATCCCGTCGCTGCCTTTTCGCACCTGCGCGCCATCTCAAGGCCGCAGGCCGAACTGATTTTCAGTTGTTTTCGCAGCCCTGCCGCGAATCCCTGGGCCAGCGAACTGGCCGCTCTGCTGAATGCTCCTGCGGCGACGGACCCCCATGCGCCCGGCCCCTTCGCCTTTGCCGATCCAGCGCACGTCCAGGCCATTCTGGCCGAGGCCGGTTGGCAGGACATTGCGATGGATCCGGTTGATTTCGCCTATGTCGCCGGCCTGGGCGACGATCCGGTTGCCGATGCCCTGCAATTCTTCCAGCGGATCGGCCCGGCGGCGGGGGTCCTGCGCGGCCTTGCGGGCGAGAGGCGCGAACAGGCGTTCAACGCGGTGCGTTCGTGGCTTGAGCCGCATCGCAGCGGAAACCTTGTCGCCTTGGCCGGTGCGGCGTGGATTGTGTCGGCAAAAGCCTGAAAACTGCCGCTTGACGCTTGCCGCTCGGCCAAGCGTGGCTTATCGGCGGCGACATGACCTCGACGAACGAAATCCGCCGCTCTTTCCTCGAATACTTCGGCTCGACCGGGCACGAAGTGGTGCAAAGCGCGCCGTTGGTGCCGTACAACGACCCGACTCTGATGTTCACCAACGCGGGGATGGTGCCGTTTAAGAACGTCTTCACGGGGCTGGAAACCCGCGCCGTACCGCGTGCGACATCCAGCCAGAAGTGCGTGCGGGCGGGCGGCAAGCACAACGATCTCGACAATGTCGGCTATACCGCGCGGCACCACACCTTCTTCGAGATGCTCGGCAATTTCAGCTTTGGCGACTATTTCAAGGAACAGGCGATCACCCATGCCTGGACCCTGCTGACCAAGGAATGGGGCCTGCCCAAGGACAAGCTGCTGGCCACGGTCTACCACACCGACGATGAAGCCTTTGCCCTGTGGCAAAAGATCGCCGGCCTGCCCGAAGACCGCATCATCCGCATCGCGACCAAGGACAATTTCTGGGCGATGGGCGACGATGGTCCATGCGGCCCGTGCTCGGAAATCTTCTTTGACCATGGCGATCACATCTGGGGCGGCCCTCCGGGATCGCCGGATGAAGACGGCGACCGGTTCATCGAGATCTGGAATCTGGTGTTCATGCAGTTCGAGCAGACTGCGGGCGAGATCACCGGCAACCTCCCCAAGCCGAGCATCGACACCGGAATGGGCCTGGAACGCATTGCCGCCGTCCTGCAGGGTGAGCATGACAATTACGATACCGACACGTTCAAGGCGCTGATTGCCGCTTCGGAAAGCCTGACCGGGGTCAAGGCACAGGGCGAGCAGCGCGCCAGCCACCGGGTGATTGCCGATCACCTGCGTTCGACCAGCTTCCTGTTGGCCGACGGGGTGCTGCCCAGCAACGAAGGGCGCGGCTATGTCCTGCGCCGGATCATGCGCCGCGCCATGCGCCATGCCCATCTGCTGGGGGCCAAGGATCCGTTGATGCATCGCCTGGTACCCGCACTGGTTGCCGAAATGGGCGCTGCCTATCCGGAACTCGGCCGGGCCCAGCCGCTGATCGAGGAAACCTTGCAGCGCGAGGAAGTTCAGTTTCGCCGCACGCTGGCCAACGGGCTCAAGCTGCTCGACGAAGCCACCGCGGGGCTTGGCGAAGGCAGCGAGCTGCCGGGCGAAACCGCCTTCAAGCTCTATGACACCTATGGCTTCCCCTATGACCTGACCGAGGATGCCCTGCGCGCCCGCGGCATCGGGGTGGACAAGGCCGGGTTCGATAGCGCCATGGCGCAGCAGAAGGCTGCCGCCCGTGCCGCGTGGAAGGGTTCGGGCGAAGCAGCCGACAGCGAGGTGTGGTTCGACATTGCCGAGCGCGAAGGCGCTACCGAATTCACCGGCTACACTGCCAGCACCGGCGAGGCGCAGGTCGTCGCCCTGGTTCAGGGCGGCAAGGAAGTGACCAGCGCCAAGGCCGGCGAGGCGGTGACCGTCATTACCAACCAGACCCCGTTTTACGGCGAAAGCGGTGGGCAGATGGGCGATGCAGGCACGATCACCGCTGCTGGCCTGAAACTGGTAGTCACCGACACGGCCAAGCCGCTTGGCCGGCTCCATGCGCACCATGCCAAGGTCGAGGCAGGTTCGATCAAGGTCGGCGATGTCGTTCGCCTCGACATTGACGTCGAACGCCGCGATGCGATCCGCGCGAACCATTCGGCAACCCACCTGCTCCACGCGGCACTGCGCAATCGCCTGGGTGGTCACGTCACGCAAAAGGGCTCGCTCGTCGCGCCGGACCGCCTGCGGTTTGACTTCTCGCAGCCGACCGCGCTGACGCCGGACGACATTGCCGCGATCGAGGCTGAAGTGAACGCCGAAATCCGCGCCAACGATCCGGTCGTGACCCGCCTGATGACACCGGATGACGCCATTGCCGCCGGGGCTATGGCGCTGTTCGGGGAAAAGTACGGCGATGAAGTGCGCGTGCTCAGCATGGGGCGGACCACCGACAAGTCATATTCGGTCGAACTGTGCGGCGGCACCCACGTGCGCGCGCTGGGCGACATCGGCGTGTTCCGCATCGTTTCGGAAAGCGCAGTGAGCTCGGGCGTGCGCCGCATCGAGGCCTTGACGGGCGAGGGGGCACGGCAGTGGCTGGTGGGCCGTGAGGACGCACTGAAAAGCGCGGCCAGCCTGCTCAAGACCACGCCTGACGAGGTGGAAACCCGCGTCGCTGCGCTGCTGGAGGAACGGCGCAAGCTGGAACGCGAACTGGCCGAAGCGAAGAAGGCCCTGGCACTGGGCGGCGGCGGCGCCAAGGCCGAAGCGGCCGACGAGGAAGTCGGCGGGGTGAAGTTCTCTGGCCAGGTCCTCGATGGGCTAGACCCCAAGGAATTGCGCGGCCTGCTCGATCAGGCCAAGCAGCGCCTCGGCTCCGGCGTTGCCGTGATCGTCGCGGTCAACGACGGCAAGGCTAGCATTGCCGCTGCGGTCACCGACGACCTGACCGGCAAGGTCAGCGCGGTCGATCTGGTGCGGGCCGGGGTAGAAGCCCTGGGCGGGAAGGGCGGCGGTGGCCGCCCGGACATGGCCCAAGGGGGCGGCCCGGATGGAGACAAGGCAGACACCGCTATTGCGGCGGCAAAGGCCGTTCTGGCCGCCTGAAGCTAACGTCGCCCGCTGGTCCCGCGGGTTTCAGGCTCCGAACCGCGTGGCAGGTCCTTTTCGGGCATGGTCGCATCGGTCTGCTGCGGACGCTTGATCTTGCCCTTGTCCTCGCCCTGCTGGTGCGACAGCTGATGGGTTTCTTCGGCGCTGTGTGGGTCGCGGTCGGCCATTCGGGTTCTCCTTTACAGGAGTAACCATCTTACCCGCCGGCGCGTTCCCGCAGGGTGCTGGTCCGCAGCATCGGCTTTTCGTCGAGATCGCCCTCTTCCATGATTTTCATGCGCATTTCGTCGCGCTTGCCGTGGATGCTGGCGATGACCGGCCCCATCGGTACGCCGATTTCGACCAGGGCTGCTTCGGACAATTGCAGCGATGCTTCCAGCGCTTCGGGGATCGCGTGACTGGCTCCGGCGCGGTACAGCGCCGCGGCATGGCTGGTGTCGCGGGCGCGGGCCAGGATTGGCAAAGTTGGATAGGCTTTGCGCAGTTGGCGGACCATGCGCAGCATGGCGACCGGCTCGTCCATGGTCAGGATCACCGCGCAGGCTTTTTCGGCATCGAACCGGGACAATGCATCGCTTTGCGCCGCATCGGCATATTCGACGCGGAACCCCATCTTGCGGGTTTCCCGGACCTGATCCGGGTCGGCATCGAGAATCAGGTATGGCTTGTCGTGGGCAGTGAGCATGTCGGCAACGAGTCGCCCGACGCGGCCGCCGCCGATGATCAGGGTGCGCTCGCGCTCGCCATCGTCGGGCAGGCTCTGTTCGGCTCCTGCCTGATCGACCCGGTGCGCCAGCCAGCGGCCAAAGACCGCGAGAAGGGGTGTTATGGTCAGACCCAGGGCAGTGACGATCTGCCAGAACTGGGCTGCTTCGGGACGGATCAGATTGACCGCAACCGCGCTGGTCAGGACGATCAGGGTCGTTTCGGAAGGGCTGGACAGCAGAATACCTGCCTCGGTCGCAGTGGCCGTGCGATAGCCGTGTAAGCGCAGGAGCAGTCCCGTGACCAGGGCCTTCGCGGCGAGGACCAGTGTGGTCGCAAGCAGGATTTCGCCCAGGCGCTCGACCACCAGGGCAAGGTCCAGGCTCATCCCGACAGTCAGCAGGAATACGCCCAGCGCAAGACCCTTGAACGGTTCGATGATCGATTCGACCTCAGCGTGATAGTCGGTTTCGGCGATCAGCAGGCCTGCGACCAGCGCACCGACGATCGGCGACAGGCCGACCGCACCGGTGGCAAGCGAGGAGACAATCACCACCAGCAGGCTGGCGGCCAGGAACAGTTCCGGGCTTTTGGTCCGCGCCGCCTGAGCAAAGAGACGAGGCAGGGCAAAGCGGCCAATGCCGAGCAGCGCGACGATCACCAGCGTACCCATCGCCAGGGTGTGGAGAAAGCTGGACAGGTCGGTGCTATTCTCGCCGCGGCCCATTGCCCCCAGCAGGAAGATGATCGGGACCAGCGCGATGTCCTCAAACAGCAATGTGCCGAGCGCGGCCCGTCCGACAGGCGTGGCCGTATCAGCAATGCGCAAGACCAGCGCGGTCGACGACAGGGCCAGGGCCAGACCCAGCGCCAGAGCGGTCGCCACCGAATTGCCCAGCGCGATCAGCACCAGCGCGATCAGGATCCCGCCGCCGAACAACTCCATCGGCCCGATCCGGAAGATCGTGCGCCGCATCTGCCACAGGCGTTGAAACGACAGCTCCAGCCCGATCGAAAACAGCAGCAGGACGATTCCGAATTCAGCGAAAGGAGCCAAGCGCCCGGGATCGCTGATCGTGATGTAGGACAGCCACGGCAGGTCGCCCGCCATTCCGCCCAGCCCGAACGGCCCAACCAGCACTCCGACCAGGATGAAGCCGATTACCGGCGTAATGCGGAACCGCGTGAACAGCGGAATGACAATCCCGGCGGCACCAAGGATGACCAGCGCGTCGCCCAGGGAAGAGGTTGGAATGAATTCGGTCGGGCCTGCCATGGGTCCACCCTAAGGCACTGGTAGGCCGCTTGTCACGGGGCGGCGCAAAAAGAAAACGGCGGCAGAAGTTTCCTTCCGCCGCCGTCAATCCGGGTCAGCTTATACCGCAGCTTAGCTCCACTTTGCCATTTCGGCTTCCAGGTTCTGCACGATCGCCTCGAAGAAGCCTTCGGTGGTCAGCCAGGGCTGTTCCGGGCCGATCAGGATCGCCAGGTCCTTGGTCATCTGGCCGCCTTCAACGGTGTCGATGCAGACCTTTTCCAGCGTTTCGGCAAAACGCACCACGTCGGGCGTGTTGTCGAACTTGCCACGATAGATCAGACCGCGGGTCCAGGCGAAGATGCTGGCGATCGGGTTGGTGCTGGTCGCCTTGCCCTGCTGGTGCTGGCGATAGTGACGGGTGACGGTGCCGTGGGCGGCTTCGGCTTCGACCGTCTTGCCGTCCGGGGTCATCAGCACCGAGGTCATCAGGCCGAGCGAGCCAAAGCCCTGGGCGACGGTGTCCGACTGGACGTCGCCGTCATAGTTCTTGCAGGCCCAGACGAACTTGCCCGACCACTTCAGCGCGGAAGCGACCATGTCGTCGATCAGGCGGTGTTCGTAAACGATGCCGGCTGCGTCAAACTTTTCCTTGAAGCCTTCGGTGTCGAACACTTCCTGGAACAGGTCCTTGAAGCGGCCATCATAGGCCTTGAGGATGGTGTTCTTGGTCGACAGGTACACCGGCCAACCCAGGCCGAGGCCATAGTTGAAGCTGGCGCGGGCAAAGTCGCGGATCGAATCGTCCAGGTTGTACATCGCCATGGCGACGCCCGAGCTGGGGAACTTGAACACTTCGAGGTCGATGGTCTGGCCATCGTCGCCGTCGAACACCAGGCGCAGCGTGCCCGGACCCGGGATCAGGGTGTCGGTTGCCTTGTACTGGTCGCCAAAGGCGTGACGGCCAACCACGATCGGGTCGGTCCAGCCCGGGACCAGGCGGGGGACGTTCTGCATGACGATCGGTTCGCGGAACACCACGCCGCCCAGGATGTTGCGGATCGTGCCATTGGGCGACTTCCACATCTTCTTGAGGCCGAATTCCTCGACGCGGGCTTCGTCTGGCGTGATCGTCGCGCACTTGACGGCAACGCCATATTCCTTGGTCGCGTTGGCGGCGTCGACCGTGATGCGGTCATTGGTCTCGTCACGCTTTTCGATCGACAGGTCGTAATACTTCAGGTCGATGTCGAGATATGGCAGGATCAGCCGTTCGCGGATCCACTGCCAGATGATGCGGGTCATTTCATCGCCGTCCATCTCGACGACGGGGTTCGTAACCTTGATCTTGGCCATTGGCTTTTGCTTTCCCCGGGGATGTGAAACGCGCTCCCCTTAGCAGAGCCGTGACGGGGCGCAAGTAAGGGCTGGACGGCGCGGGCAGAGCGCTTTAATCGTTCGGTTAAACAACCCTTGCGAGAGGAACAGAAAGATGAGCGAAGCCCCTGAAGTCCTGACCGAAGTCGAAGACGGCGTTCTGATCGTCACGATGAACCGTCCTGAAGCGAAAAATGCGATGAACAAGGGGCAGTGCGAAGGCATTGCCGCGGCGATGGACCGCCTTGAGGCGGACAACGACCTGCGCTGTGCGATCCTGACCGGTTCGGGCGGCACGTTCTGTTCGGGCATGGACCTTAAGGGCTTTCTGCGCGGCGAACGGCCCAGCATCGAAGGGCGCGGGTTCGGCGGTCTGACCGAGTGGACTCCGTCCAAGCCGGTGATCGCCGCAGTGGATGGCTATGCTCTGGCGGGCGGGATGGAACTGGCGCTGAGCTGCGACCTGATCGTCGCCAATGCCAATTCCAAGTTCGGCATTCCCGAGGCCAAGCGCGGCCTGGCTGCTGCCGCTGGCGGCCTGATCAAGCTGCCGCGCCAGATCCCGCCGCGCATCGCGATGGAGCTGGCCCTGACCGGCGACTTCATCGATGCCAAGCGGGCCTATGAACTGGGCTTCATCAACCGCATCGTCGATGGTCCGGCGATCGAAGGCGCCAAGGAACTGGCCCGCGCGGTTGCCGCCAACGGGCCGCTCGCGCTGATCGCATCGAAGGCGATCATCCGCGATTCGCATTCCTGGTCGGAAGAGGAAATGTGGAAGAAGCAGGCGTCGTACATCGCGCCGGTCTTCTCCAGCCAGGACGCCCGCGAAGGGGCCGCCGCCTTTGCCGAAAAGCGCAAGCCGAACTGGCAGGGCAAGTAAGCAACACTTCTGAGCTGCCCGTCGCACAGCGTGAAAAACCGCTGCTGCGACGGGATTGCCGCCGCGCACTGGCCCGCGGCATCGCCGTTCATGCTGGCATCCGAACATTCCCGTCGCCAATCCCGGCTCGGTTTGCCGAGCTGATCCCGCGGATTCACGCGGCCGCGCAGACAGCCCCTTACTGTCTGCTGCATCTACAGCCACGGGGTGGTCGGAGTGGATGCCGCACCCGCCTGGCTCTTCGGCCAGGACGCGTAATTCAAATTGCTTTCCGATTTGAAACGATGCAGACTTTCCGCAGGACCGCGAAAAATATAGGAATTATCACTTATTCCGTCCGGCATTTTTAGGAAGGGCGGCCAGGTGTGTTTCAAATAATTTAGCCAAACTGGCGGTTTGAGGGGGCATCATGTTTTTACGCAAGATTTCAGCATTTGTGCTTGCTTCATGCATCGGCATCACGCCGGTATTTGCGCAAACTTCGGGCAAGGCGATTGTTGCGATTTATAGCATGGACGATCTGGCTCAGTCCGGCCAGACCGCACAGCTGACACAAATGCTGGAAACTGCAATCGCGGCTACCAGCAAGTTCCGGGTGGTCGAGCGAAACTCTCTGGGCAAGCTGGTTGGCGAGCAGGCGCGGGCCCGTTCAGGATTGGTGACCTCCAATACTGCGGGCAAGGTTGGCGGATTTGAAGGCGCGGACTTCTTGATCTACGGTTCCATCACGTCAGCCTCAATGGTCAGCAAGAACTTGTTTGGGATGCGGGCCGAACCGAGCCCCCAGTATCCTGACGTTTGCATGGATATGTTTGTGACTCTTGGAGTCGACATCAAGATCACCGACGCCCGGTCGGGCGAGGTTCGCTACGTCAGCAGTCTGAACGAAACCCAGAAGGCGGGGACATCGTGCCTGCGAGGCAAGACCCTGGATCTTACGAACCTGTTGCGCACGACTGCAGGTAAAATCGCCTCGTCGCTGGTGACGACCGTATACCCAATGCAGGTTGCCAGCGTTCAATCGGACGGGGTTTTGGTCCTGAATTATGGCGAAGGCTCGGTTCTTCCGAATGCGGTCTATGGGATCTACGAAAAGGGCGAAGCCGTAATCGATCCTGCCACGGGCGAGAAGCTGGGAAGCGATGAGGAGCTTATCGGATATGCCCAGATCAGCGCGGTCCAGGGACGTATCTCGCGGGCAGTTCAGTTGGGGTCGTTTTCGCGCCCTCCGACGATCGGTGCGGTTGCGCGTTTGGCTTCCAAGGCTGAATTGGATCAGCTGAAGCGCGCCAAGAAAGATCGTCGCTAGTGCGGGTGGCAAAGGCCGCTTCGGGCGTTCTTGGCGCCTTGTCGCTGTGTTCGGTCCCTGCGCTAGCCCAGTCCGATAGCGCTCCCAAGACGATCGCCATCGGCGCTTTCACAAGCGTCAAAGAGTGCACCTACTATCAGGAGTCGGCCGGTTCGGACTATTCCGCTTCGGCAGGGGTGGTCGCCGCCAACCGCTACGGATTTGTGGCGGGCAGCGCCAGTGAGTCCTATTCCACCTGGCGGACTTGGTGGGTGAAGGACTGCGTGGATCATTTCGCTTCGCTCAAGTCTACGCTCCGAGCCACCCTCGCCTCAGCTGGGCATGGACTGGTGGTTGCCAATGCCGGCGCACAATTCACAATTTCGGGTGCAATATCGGACATTCGCAGCACCTCTCAGAGCATGCGGCAAAGAGGTGTTTCCGATGACCGAAACGCCTGGGAAGTGACGTTCAGTCTGGTGGTCAAGGACCGCAGTGGCCGCGCGATCGCCGGTCAGACCATCAACAAGTCAATCGATCTGGATCGCGCTATCGCTGCTGGAGGTTTTACCTCTGCCTCATCGGTTGATGGTGAAGGGCTTTACACCGCTCTGGAAAAAGAAGTGGCAATTGCTGCGGCGCGTTATGTTGCGTTTCGGTTCAACCCGATACGGGTCCAGTCAGTAAGCGGGCAAAAGATTGTTCTGAACTACGGCGCTCCATTGTTGGACAACGGAGATCTGGTTCAGTTGATCTCGCCCGATGGCCGGCTTATCAAATTCACGGTCCAAGGATCCGCAGGCGGGCAATCTGTCGCAAGCGTTGAGGGGCGACAGGACATCTCCAGCCTGAACCCGGGAGCAGTGGTGGAATATGTCGATCCGTCGTCGCCTTCGGCCAATGGCCGTCGTTTCGAACGGGTTGATCTGCCTTAACTTCGTTCGTCCTAAGGATCCGAACTGCTTCTTGGCACACCAAAAACAAAAAACCCCGCATCGCTGCGGGGTTTTTGGCGAATGGTGGGCGTAGCAAGGATTGAACTTGCGACCCCTACGATGTCAACATAGTGCTCTACCACTGAGCTATACGCCCGCACCATTCAGGTTCCGCCCGGAGCCGTCGCCCCGGGCAGGGGTGCGCCATTAGCGAGCCTACCCGGGATTCGCAAGCGGTTAGATGCTCGCTTTGGCCTGCTGACCGAAAATTCGTTCCACTTCCAGCACCAGATCGCGCAAATGGAATGGCTTGGACAGGATTTTGGCCCGCGGCGCTTCGCGGCTGGCCTTCAGCGCGACGGCGGCAAATCCGGTAATGAACACGACTTTGGTCTGCGGGCTGATCTCGGCGCAGTGCTGCGCCAGTTCGATCCCGTCCATTTCCGGCATGACGATATCGGAAAGCAGCAAATCGAACCGTTGCTGTCTTAACAAGGGCAGGGCGACCGTGCCGCGATCCACGGCAACCACCTCGTACCCCGCATTTTCCAGCGCACGCTGCAGATAGGTGCGCATGACAGTTTCGTCTTCAGCAAGGAGAATGCGGATCATTGCAGGCTTTCGGCACAGCGGTGTGGTGCCTTGCGGCAGTTCTTCCCTAGCGGGGTGTGACGCCGCTGTCAGTTAACAGGCATCGTTAAAATCCACACTGGCCAACTTTGACACAGAGCGCCGGGCAGGCCAGCGTTGCGGCATGGCAGTGGAACAAGCTGGTTCGCCCGATTCGCAATTGACCCACGGCGGCACGATCCCTGGCGGAAATGGTGCACCTGCGTTCAGTCTGCTGCAGCCAGAGCCTTCTGCGCTGCCCTTGCTGATCTCTGTGCCGCATGCCGGCCGTTTCTATCCCGGAAGCCTGCTGGAGCGGATGCGCAATCCCGGGTTCGCTGCTCTGAAGCTGGAAGACCGCTATGCGGACCGCCTGGGGCAAGAGGTGGCCCGGCGAACCGGTGCCGCGCTGCTGATCGCCCATGCGCCGCGAGCGATGATCGACCTCAATCGCGACATGGAGGACATCGATTGGGACATGTTCTTGCGCGGGCGACCCGATAGCGTCGGAAGTTACACACCAGGATTGCGGGCCCGCAGCGGATTGGGCCTGATCCCGCGGCGATTGCCGGGCCTGGGCGAGCTGTGGAAGCGGCGGCATGACGCCGACGACCTGACAGCGCGGCTCACGGGCATTCACACGCCCTATCATGACTGCCTGTCGCGGACCCTGGGAGATCTCAAAGCACGGTGGGGCGCCGCGATGCTGTTGGATCTGCATTCGATGCCGCCCTTGGGCTTCAGAGGCGGCCCACCCGCACCAGAGTTCGTTCTGGGCGACCGCTTTGGCACCTCGTGTCACGGGGCGCTGGTCGGTAGCTGTTTCGGCTATTTTGCGGAAATGCGGCGCGGGGCGGCGCATAACCGGCCCTATGCCGGCGGGTATGTGCTGGAACGCCACGGTGCTCCTGCTGACGGCGTGCATGCCCTGCAGCTTGAGATTGATCGATCGAGCTATCTCGATTCGCGTCTGGTCGAACCCGGTGCGGGCTTTGATGCCATGGTCGATCTGCTCAGCGAACTGGTGTGCCGGCTTGCCGCCGAAGTGGCTGGTCTGGGGCGCATCAATAGCTGGAGCAATGCCGCCGAATAGCGCGATAAAAAACCACCTCGTGCAAATGCACGAGGTGGCCAAGGTTCAGGGAGGAGGTGCACATGCGTGCACCGAGTCCGACCGGGCCATGAGGGAAGCACCGGCAAGACGAAGGCTAAGATAGACCTGTCCCGGCCCTCTTGCAAGGGCCGGGACAGGTAGAATGGCTTAGGAGCAAAGACGGCCCGAGCGCTTCGGGCCGCCCAGGATTGGTTCAGGCCGCTGGTGCGGGAACCGGGCCCTTGCCCTGCTGGACCTGACGGCCGAACACGTCGCTCATCAGTTCAAGGCTGAACAGATGGGCGAAGATCAGCGCCAGCATCCCGCTCTGGTTCATCGAACGCAGCACGTCGCCGCGCAGGTCGCGCAGCTTTTCCTGATCGACCATCTTGAAGCCGCGATAGACGAACGGCTGTTCGTTGCCCTGCTGCTGGATGGAAACTTCGCCGTCCATCAACAGGTCGTGCTTGACCAGCTCGTCAACGAAAGCCTGGGTGCGGAAGCCGGCTTCTTCGAAGTTGCGGCAGAACTCCAGAGTGGCCTTGCATGCCTCGCTGGGCTCTTCGTTGTCGAACAACTGGGTGCCGTCAGCGAAGTCGCCGATCAGGTCGCTGGTCGGATCGAAGCATAGCGACAGCTCTTCGGTTTCAGGCGAAAGCTTGGCCAGCATGAAGGGATAGCGGCGGGCATAGGCCGGGACATATGCCGGGCTGGTCAGCTTGCCTTCGTCGTCGAAGAAGGTGTTCACGCCTTCGTTCAGGCCCATCAGCGCCAGCGGCACCGGGTTGTCAGCGACCGAGAAGACGATCGGGTAATGACGCGACGCGTGGACAAATTCTTCAGCGGTCAGCGGGATCGCATGCTGTCCGACCATCCAGGTGGCGGTTTCGGTGGTCTTGCTCTTCCAGGTGCTGTGATCGCGGCTGTTAAGCGGCATCAGGTCCTTGTAGAACAGCGGCAGATTGGCGGCTTGCGGCGCACTGGCCATGGGTATCTCTCCAGAATTCTTTGCGCTCATCCGATCCGGCACCACAGCCAGACAGGCACGAATTCGCGCCTTTAGGCGGTTGCTGTCCTGGGCGCAAGCAGCTTGCCCGGGTTAAGCAGCTGCTGGGGATCGAGTGCGGCCTTTACCTTGTGGAGAAGTGCCAGAGCCACCGGGTCACCCAGCCGTTCAAGCTCATCAACCTTGAGCTGTCCGATGCCGTGCTCTGCAGAAATCGTACCGTGCCAGGCTGTCACCAGGTCGTCGACTGCCTGACTGATAGCCTTGCCATCGGTTTGTTCCCATGCCGTGCGATCTACTCCAGCCGGGGCTTGGACATGGAAATGGACGTTGCCGTCACCGAGGTGGCCAAACCCGAAGGCGCGTGTGCCAGGCCACCGGCGTTCCATCGCCGGAACGGCTTGTTCCAGAAAATCGGCCATTCGCTCAACCGGAACGGCAATGTCGTGCTGCATCGCCGGGCCCTTGGCCCGTTCTGCCGGAGAAATCGATTCGCGCAGTGCCCAGAACGCTTCGGCCTGGGCTTCGGAAGCAGCGATTGCGGCATCTTCGATCAGGCCCAGCTCCAGCGCCGAGGCCAGAACCCCTTCCGCAGTTTCGCGGGAAGCCGGGCCGACCAGTTCGATCAAGGCGTGCCAGGAATGCGGTTCGGTCAAAGGCGCGCGCGCATCCGGCAGATAGGCAAGGACTGCATCGAGGCAGGACTGCGGCAAGACCTCAAATCCCTCTAGCGAATCGCTCGCTTGTTCCTGACAGTGAAGCAGCAAGGCCCGGGCATGCTGGATCGAGCCCAGCCCGATCCAGGCAACCGTGCGTTCGGCCACTGCAGGAACCAGCCGCAAAGTTGCAGCCGTGATGATCCCCAGTGTCCCTTCCGAACCAATAAACAACTGCTTTAGGTCGAAGCCGCGATTGTCCTTTTTGAGCGGGGTCAGGGCAGAATAGACGGTGCCATCGGCCAGGACCGCCTCAAGCCCCAGGACCTGCGCACGCATCGACCCGTGGCGCAGGACCTGGGTTCCCCCGGCATTGGTCGAGATCAGGCCGCCGATAGTGGCCGAACCTTTTCCGCCCAGCGTTAGCGGAAAGCGCAGCCCCGCATCCGCGGCTGCATCATGCAGGCTTTGCAGGATGACTCCCGCTTCGCATTGCGCGGTCATGCCCTCGCGGTCGAGCAGACGGATCGCGTTCATGCGGCGCAGCGAAACCAGCAATGCAGCCCCGCCGTCATCCGGGGTCGCTCCGCCGGACATCCCGCTGTTGCCGCCTTGCGGAACGATGGGGACGCCATGTTTCGCGCAAATGCGAACCAGTTTCGCCAGTTCCTGGACATTGGCCGGTGACGCCATCCCCCGCGCCGCGCCTTTATAGCGTCCGCGCCAATCGGTGAGCCACGGTTCCATGACATCCCGATCCGTCGTGAATCCACGCGGACCCAGCAATTCGCTGGTTTCGAACAAGAAAGGATCGACGGCGGAATCCATATCGTTACAACCTATGGCACAGGGGAGGGCTTGCTTGCGAGTCCTTGCCGAAACGAACCGCCAAAGGTTAAGCGGCGGTTCAATCAGGGGCTTTATTGACCGGGCAATGCAATCCATCGCGCAAATCGTTGCACCTTTGTTGCTTTTGCTGCCCGCGCTTGGTGTGGTCGAGGCACCGCGGGACAAGGCTTTTCCGCTTGACCCGCTCCAGCCGCTTTCGGCCGAACAGGTCTCGATCCAGCAGCGCGTAACCATCCGGATCAATCCGCGTCCCGCACCGATGCCGCTTGATGCGATGTTCGACAGCGAAATTGACCGCGCCGGTCCCCGCTTTGCCGAGCGCAAGATGGGCAAATGCTTGTCGATGGATGCGATTTCCGGGGTGCAACCAATTGATAACTCGCGGTTGCTGCTGTTGCTGCGTGACCGCCGCATGGTGACAGCCCGGCTGGAGAAAGGCTGTCAGGGCCGGGAATTCTATTCCGGCTTCATCGTGGCACGCAATGCCGACGCCCAGATTTGTGCCGGGCGTGACCGCCTGCAGTCGCGCAGCGGCATGGGTTGTCAGGTCAGCGGGTTTCGTCAAGTCGTACAGATGGATGACTGATCGCTGCCAATCTGGTGATTACGGGCGCATTTTCTTGACTTTTGCGGGCCTTTGCGACTAGGCCCAATCAGCCAGCGCCGCTTGGAGCGACCTTCATTCGGTTCGGCGCGCATCCCTCTTCTAACAGTTGTATTTGCACATGAAATTTGCCGATCTCGGCCTGTCCGACGAATTGCTGAACGCGATCACCGCAAAGGGGTATGATACGCCCACGCCGATCCAGGCCCAAGCTATCCCCAGCGTCCTGATGATGAAGGACCTGATCGCTATTGCGCAGACCGGCACGGGTAAAACCGCCAGTTTCGTCCTGCCCATGATCGACATCCTGGCCCACGGTCGCCGCCGCGCGATGATGCCGCGCAGCCTGATTCTGGAGCCGACCCGCGAACTGGCCGCCCAGGTTGCCGAAAACTTCGAAGCCTATGGCAAGAACCACGACCTGAAGATGGCGCTGCTGATCGGCGGCGTGCAGATGGGGGATCAGGTCAAGGCGCTGAACGAAGGGGTGGACGTGCTGATCGCCACGCCGGGCCGGCTGATGGACCTGTTCGAGCGCGGCAAGATCCTGCTGACCGGCTGCGACCTTTTGGTCATCGACGAGGCGGACCGCATGCTCGACATGGGCTTCATCCCGGATATTGAGACGATCTGTGCCAAGCTGCCCGCCAATCGCCAGACGCTGCTATTCAGCGCGACCATGCCGCCACCGATCAAAAAGCTGGCGGACAAGTTCCTCAGCAATCCAAAATATATCGAAGTGGCGCGGCCCGCGTCGAACAATGCCAGCATCGCCGCGCACAAGGTTCCGGTTTCCTCCAGCCGGGTAAAGCGCGAAGTGCTGCGTCACTTGCTGAAGAACGACAACGTCACCACTGCGATGATTTTCTGCAACCGCAAGACCACGGTACGCGAACTGGCGAAAAGCCTGCAGCGCCACGGCTTCGCCGCGGGCGAGATCCATGGCGACATGGACCAGTCGGCCCGCATTGCCGAACTGGACCGGTTCAAGGACGGCGGCATCAACATCCTGTGCTGCAGCGATGTCGCCGCGCGCGGGCTGGACGTGAAGGGCGTGTCGCACGTCTTCAACTTCGACACGCCGTGGCATCCTGATGACTATGTTCACCGCATTGGCCGCACCGGCCGCGGTGGCGCCACTGGCCGCGCATTTACGCTGGTCGCGCCGGAAGATCAGGAAGCGATCGAGAACGTCGAAAAGCTGACCGGTTCAAAAATCCCGGTTTACACGGTCGATCTGGGTAAGGGCGACAAGCCCGAACGGACCGAACGCAAACCGCGCGCCGCGAAAGAGCCGCGCGAGGAACACGTCGAAAAGGCTGAGAAGGTCGAAAAGCCACGTTCGGAGCGGCCCAAGCGCGACGGGACCAAGCCGCCTAAGGCCGAACCGCGGGGTGAACCGCGGGGCAAGGCCCGGCACGAAGATGCCGAGGCTGACGAGCCCGGCGTCTGGAATGGCCCGGTCCCCAGCTTCCTGGGCGTTTCAGCGCTTTAATTGATCGATCCTCCTTGAGAGCGAAGCTCACGGGGAGGGGACCGTCTCGCACTGCGAACAACACCGTCGTCTCCGGCTTGACCGGGGACCGCTGGCAACGTGCAGCCTTCTCTTTCCAGCGAGCGATCCCCGCTTTTGCGGGGATGACGGTGCTGGGCGTCACTCCGCCAGCTTGACGAAACTGTCGATCACCCGCTTGGGTCCCGCAGTCTCAAACTCGATTTCGAGTTTGTTGCCTTCTTGCGTGGTGACCGTGCCATAGCCGAATTTCTCGTGAAACACCCGGGCGCCGACCTGTACGTCGCTGCGCGGTTTGGCCGCAAAGCTGGCCGCGCTGCGGGTGGCTTCGGCAAGGCGGCGCGGGGTCGGATCATAGCTTTGCGCCGCTGCGCGTTGCCAACCGGGACCACGGGTCTCGCCGCGCGCGACGTGGGCAAAGGGATCGCCGTGTTCCGACCATTGCGCGCGCCACAGCGAGGCGCCGCCAGATAGCGTGCTTTCCTGCTCGATATGCGCATCCGGCAGTTCCTCGATGAAGCGGCTGGGAAGCGAACTGGTCCACTGGCCATAAATGCGCCGGTTGGCGGCGTGGAGGATGGTGCAGCGGCGCCGCGCGCGGGTGATCGCAACATAGGCCAAGCGGCGCTCTTCTTCGAGGCTGGCCAGCCCACCTTCGTCCATTGCGCGCTGGCTGGGGAACACGCCTTCTTCCCAGCCCGGCAGGAAGACATGATCGAATTCCAGGCCTTTTGCGGCGTGGATCGTCATGATCGTCAGCTTTTCGGTCTCTTCCCGGGCTTCGTTGTCCATGACCAGGCTGACATGCTCCAGGAAGTCACCCAGCGTTTCGTATTCTTCCATCGCGCGGGCCAGTTCGGCGAGGTTTTCCAGCCGACCGGCACTTTCCGCGCTCTTCTCCGCCTGCAGCGCAGCGGTATAGCCGCTTTCGTCGAGGACCGTCCGGGCCAGCTCTGCCGGAGTGGTCTGCTTGGCCAGGTCGCGCCACCGCGCAACGTCGCGCATCAGGGCGATCAGGGTGTTGCGGGCGCGCGCCGGCAATTCGTCGGTATCGGCAATTTCGACGGCGGCCAGGCTGAGCGGCACGGCACGGGCGCGGGCATGGCGGTGCAGTTTTTCCAGCGTCTTGTCGCCAAGGCCGCGCTTGGGCGTATTGTAGATCCGTTCAAACGCCAGGTCGTCGCTGGGCTGTGCGATCAGCCGCAGATAGGCCAGGGCATCGCGGATTTCGGCGCGCTCATAAAAGCGGAAGCCGCCGACGATCTTGTAGGGCAGGCCGATGGCGATGAAGCGGTCTTCGAATTCGCGGGTCTGGAACTGGGCGCGGACCAGAATCGCGACGGTCGCCAAAGAGGCGCCTTCCCGTTCCAGCCGTTCGGCCTCTTCCCCGATCCGGCGGGCTTCTTCCGGGCCATCCCAGACGCCGACAACGCGGACCTTGTCGCCGCCATTCCGCTCGGTCCACAGGGTCTTGCCAAGCCGCTGGCTGTTGGCGTCGATCAGCCCCGAGGCTGCAGCCAGGATGTCTGGCGTAGAGCGATAGTTCTGCTCAAGCTTGATCACCTTCGCGCCTGGAAAATCCTGTTCGAACCGCAGGATATTGGCAACTTCTGCCCCACGCCATGAATAGATCGACTGATCGTCGTCACCGACCACGCAGATGTTCTTGCGGGCCTGGGCGAGCAGGCGCAGCCACAGGTACTGGACCTGGTTGGTGTCCTGATATTCGTCAACCATGATATATTTGAAGCGCTGCTGGTACTGCTCCAGAATCTCGCGATGGGTGCGCAGGATGTTGAGCATGTGGAGCAACAGGTCGTCAAAATCGCAGGCGTTGAGTGCCTTCAGACGATCCTGGTAGAGGCGATAGAACTTTTGGCCCTGGCCATTGGCATAGGCCTCACTATCCGCCGCCGAGAGGTCCGCGGGGGTAAGCCCCTTGTTCTTCCAGCGGTCGATGCAGCCCGCCAGCTGCCGCGCGGGCCAGCGCTTTTCGTCGAGCCCTTCGGCCTGGATGAGCTGTTTGAGCACGCGCAGCTGATCGTCGGTGTCGATGATCGTGTAATTGCTCTGCAGTCCCGCAAGCTCGGCATGGCGGCGCAGCATCTTGGCGGCGATTGCGTGGAAAGTGCCGAGCCACGGCATTCCTTCCACTGCCGGACCGACCAGGTGCCCGACGCGCTCCTTCATTTCCCGCGCCGCCTTGTTGGTAAAGGTCACGCAGAGGATTTCACTGGGCCAGGCAAGGCGTTCGCGCACGATGTTGGCCAGCCGCGCGGTCAGCGCAGCCGTCTTGCCGGTGCCCGCGCCGGCCAGCATCAGCACGGGACCTTCGGAGGTCAGCACGGCTTCGCGCTGCGGCGGGTTCAGGCCATCAAGCAGCGGATCAGGTCGGGATTCGATGGGAGGTTGCACCGGCGAACATCTAGGGAACACGATGGTTCCGCGCAAGGTCCCAGGCCGAATTATGCAATGCCAAGTCGACACTGTCGCACCATTCATCCCCAAGCTGGAAGGTGGCGGTGCGATATCCGGTGGGGGTGAAGCCGAGGCTGGTGAGCAGTCCAAGCGAAGCTGCGTTTCGAGGATCTACATCGGCGACGATTTCTGTCAGCTTGTGGACCTTGAACGCGCGATCAATAATGGCGCTCACAGCTTCCCGGGCAAACCCCTGTCCCCAATGCTGGGGCGAGAAGATGAAACCAATCTCTGGAAAGCGGAACAGGCCCGCTTTTCCGATCACAGTTCCATTGCGTTCGACTACGAAATCCTCGCCCTCGTCGCGCGGGATCGACAGCATTTCTGCCAGCCATTGTCGCGTTTCTGCGAGAGAACAGTGTGGCAACGACGACCAAAACCGCATGGCTTCTGGGCTGCTGAGAATGTCGTGCAAAGCCTCGGCATCGTTTGGCCGGGCAGTACGGAGCAGCAATCTCGGGGTCTGAAGCACGGTCATGCCTCTAAGATGATGACTTGACATGCGACGTGCAATCACCAAGCGCGATTTGGGTTATGCATCCGGTTCGCCAACACGCCCGCATCCTCACCGCCTCGCTGACCGGCACGGCGGTAGAGTTCTATGATTTCTACATTTATGCCACGGCTGCGGCGTTGGTGTTCGGCCCGCTGTTCTTTCCGTCGGAAAGCGCGGCGGCGCAGACCATGTTCGCTTTCATGAGCTTTGGCCTGGCCTTCTTTGCCCGGCCAGTGGGTGCGATCGTGTTCGGCCATTATGGCGACCGCATCGGACGCAAGTCGACGCTGGTTGCCTCGTTGATGCTAATGGGCCTTTCGACCCTGCTGATCGCCTTTCTGCCGACCTATGCGATGGTCGGCTGGGTCGCGCCGCTCTTGCTCTGCATATTGCGCTTTGGGCAGGGTTTCGGGCTGGGCGGCGAATGGGGCGGGGCCTCGCTGCTGGCGGTCGAATATGCGCCGAAGGGCTGGGAAGCGCGGTTCGGGTCGGCGCCGCAGTTTGGTGCTCCCGTTGGCTTTCTGGCCGCAAACGGCCTGTTTCTGCTACTTGGACTGTATCTGTCCGATGCCGACTTCAAGGCCTGGGGGTGGCGCATTCCGTTCCTGGCGAGTGCAGTGCTGGTGGGGCTGGGCCTGTGGGTCCGCTTGCGCATTGCCGAGACACCGGCGTTCCAGGAAGCACTGAACCACAAGGCCCCGCCCGCAGTTCCGGTGGCTGTGTTGTTCCAACGCCATCTTGGCGCGGTCCTGGCCGGAACGGCTGGCGCGATTGCCTGCTTCGCGATCTTTTACCTCTCCACCGCCTATGCATTGGCTCAGGGCACCACCACGCTGGGCTATTCGCGTGAGACGTTCCTGGCGGTTCAGCTGGGGGCCAACTGCTTCTTTGCGCTGGGCATCCTGCTGGCCGTGATCCGGGCCGACCGGACCAGTCCGCGCGCGGTGATGCTGACCGGCGGGGTTATGACCGTATTGCTCGGCGCGGTGTTCGGCGCAGGGTTAACTTCCGGATCGCTGCTGGTGATCTTTCTTACCCTGTCCGCCTCGCTGATGGTCATGGGCTTCGTTTATGGCCCGCTCGGTTCATGGCTGCCGACGCTGTTCCCGGTCACGGTGCGCTACAGCGGCATTTCGCTGGCCTTCAACGTCGGCGGGATCGTCGGCGGCGCGCTGACGCCGCTCGGCGCGCAGAAAATGGCCGAGCTGGGACAGGGCGGCATGGTGGGCCTGCTGCTGTCGCTGGCGGGGTTGGCGACGCTGATCGGGGTTTGGCTGGCTAAGCCTGCTGCCTCAGCAGAGTGATGCGGGCCTTGCCGACCTTGCGGTCGGCCACGGCTTCCAGGCCCTTGACCTTCGGTTCCTCGTCCGCTGCCGTTTCCAGACTGACCCAGGTGCCGAGGCCGATCCAGCCAAGCCGTTGCAGCTTGTCGAGCGCCACTGCGCCAGCGCCCGAACCATAGGGCGGGTCGAGCAGGATCAGGTCCAGCGGCGCCTTGGCCGGACCCAAGGCCAGAACGGAAGAGGCGCGCACATCGCATTGCGGGGCAGCGCGGAGGGCGGCGATGTTGGCCCGCAGCGCCCGCAAGGCAGCCGCATCCTGTTCGACAAACACGCAGCTGGCCGCGCCGCGCGACAGGGCCTCGAGACCGAGCGCGCCGGAACCGGCAAACAGGTCTGCGACCGCTAGCCCGTCAAAATCACCGATCCGGCTGACCAGCATGGAGAAGAGCGTTTCGCGCGTGCGGTCGGCGGTAGGGCGGGTGGTATCGCCCGCCGGTGCCTGCAATTTGCGCCCGCGCCATTCCCCGGCAATGATCCGCAAGCTCATTTGCGCGGACCTTTTTGACCCGGACCGGGCTTGCGCGGACCAGAACCACGGGGTGCGGGCTTGGCAGGGCCGGAACCACGCGGAGCCGCTCCGCGCGGTGCGGGACGCGCGGGAGCACGTTTGGTTGCCGCACCATCGCGCGGGGCATCGCTGCGGCGCGGGCCCGTGCGGGCGATCCGGGCGCGGGCTTGCTGCGGAGCGGATAGTTGCACTTCGCTCCCGGTGCCGCCGACCAGCGCGCGGCGGAAGCGTTCAACTTCGACCTGGCGGATCTCAACCGCTTGTCCGCGCGGCAGGTCCAGCAGCTGGAACGGACCATAGGCGGTGCGCAGCAGGCGGCTGACTTCCAGCCCAAGGTATTCCAGCACGCGCCGGACTTCGCGGTTCTTGCCTTCGGTGATCGTCACCTCGATCCACTGGTTGCGCCCGGTGCTGCGCTCCAGATTGGCGTCGATCTTGCCATAGCGCACGCCGTCGATCTCGATCCCTTCGATCAGCTCTTCGAGCTGCGCTTGGGTCACGTCGCCAAAGGTCCGCGCGCGGTAGGTGCGCGGCAGGCCGGTGGCGGGCAGTTCCATCGCCCGCTTCAGCTCGCCATCGTTGGTCAGCAGCAGCAGCCCCTCGGTGTTGAAGTCCAGGCGGCCGATCGGCATGACGCGGCCCGCGTCCTTGGGCAGAGCATTGCGCAGCGCGGTATAGATCGTCGGGCGGCCCGCCGGATCGCGCTCTGCCGTGATCAGGCCTGCGGGCTTGTGGAAGATGAAGATCCGGGTCGGTTCGGCGGCTTTGACCGGCTTGCCGTCGACCGTCACGCCTTTCAGGTTCTTGAGCACGGTCGCAGGCGTGGTCAGGACTTCGTCGTTCAGCTTGACCCGCCCTTCGGCGATCATGCGTTCAACCTCGCGGCGGCTGGCGATCCCGGCGCGGGCAAGCAATTTGGCGATGCGTTCGCCTTCGCGGGGCTGTTCTGGGGAGTTCATGGCCCGCCCTTAGCCGCAGATGCGGCTCGGGGAAAGCTTTGGCCGGCGGTGGTCAGCTTTCGGCCAGCGCCATCTGCTCGGCGATGATCTCGTGCAGGCGGCGAATCCCGCCTTCCAGCGTGCCGAGCGTCAGGTGCGGCACCGCGCCGGTTTCCAGACCCTGCTGGCCCAAAGCGGCGGCGCGGAAATCCTCGCCGGCGAAAACACCGCCGTCGAGCAGTTTCCACGAGCGTTCCCAGTGGTCGCGGGCCTTGTCGGTCTGCGGCTCTTGCGGGATCAGCATGAAATCCTCGACCAGGGTGCGGTCATGCGCCTGCGGCCACAGGGCCATGATGTTGATGTAGTCCGGGCTGATCACCAGCACCGTTGCGGGGAACAACTGATAGGCAAAGGTGCCGATCCGGCGCAGCGCGGACATGTCGGTGAAGTCCACGCCGCTTAATTCTTCGGCGCGGCAGACCAGGCTGCGCTGATGCGGGCCGATCTGGTCGCCGCTGGTGATCCCGTCCTTGAAGAAGGGGCCAATTGTGGCGGCGTGGAGCCGGGCGACGTGATAGCTTTCCAGAAAGGCATCCATGATCAGCTTCCAGTTGGAAGCGACTTCATGGGTCTTGCGGCGGAACAGGTGCAAGTCGCGCATGGCAAAGGCATCGAAGTCCGCGCCCAGCGTAACGGCGTCGCTGAAATCGGCCCCGCCTTGCGGTGCGTACCAGATCAGCCCGCCCGCCTCGCAGCTTTCCAGCTCGATCAGGCCATAGTCCGCCTTGTCCAAACGGGGGAAGGTGTCCGGGCGGGGCAGGGCGAGCAACCGTCCGTCGGTGGCATAGGTCCAGGCGTGATAGGGGCAGGTCATCCGCTTGGAGCACTGTACCTCGTCCCCTTCGACCAGCCGGGTGCCACGATGGCGGCAGACATTGAGGAAGACATGCACCCGGCCATCGTCGTCGCGGGTGATCAGCAGCGGCTTGCCGGTGGCATCGTGCGGCACGGCCATGTTCGGCTGCGGCACAAGCGCCGATGGGCACAGCACCTGCGGCAGCCGCGCAAACAGCGTGTCCCTTTCGCGGCTCCAATGGTCGGGATCGGTATAGACCGCGGCCGGAACGCTCGCGACAGCCTGGTTGACCCGGGTGCAGCCATCGGCAATCGCCTGGGCCAGGGCAAGTTGGCCAGCAGTCGGGCGGGTACCCGGCAGGGCGCCGGGAACGGTGGAAGTCCTCTCCATGGGGCTGGTCATAACGCATTTCGGCGCTAGGTTCGCGGCAAATTTCGTTGAGGATGGGTATTGATGTCGGTCGATCTGGTTCGCTTTGTGATTTTCGCAGGGGTGCTGGTCGCGCTCGGTCTGCTGGCCACGCGGGTGCAGCTGTTCCGGCCTTACTTGCGCAAGAACCCGATGATCACTTTCCTGCTCGGCATTTCCAGCGGCTTTCCGCTGACCTTGCTGGTCGCGACGATGACCTTCTGGCTGGCGAAAGTGGGGATCGATACCGCGACCATCGGCTTCGCCGTGGCACTGGGCACGCCTTACACGATCAAGTTCCTGTGGGCGCCGCTGGTCGACAAGCTGCCCCTGCCGTTCCTGACCCGCGCCTTTGGCCAGCGCCGCGGTTGGCTGTTCTTTGTCCAGGCGTTACTGTTTGTCTCGATCTGGCAACTGGGGGCAAGCGATCCGCAAACCGGGCACATGGGGCCCTTCGTGTTCTGGGCGGTGGTCACCGCGTTCCTCTCGGCAACGCAGGACATCGTGATCGACGCTTATCGCATCGAAATCCTGGACGATGATGAATTCGCCCACGGCACCGCGACCAATCAGTTCGGCTATCGCACCGGCAACCTGATCGCCGGGGCGGGGACGGTTTACCTCGCTTCGACCGAAGGGCTCGGGCTGGGCTGGGCGGTGGGCTATGGCCTGACCGCCTTCTGCATCATCCCGGCGATCATCGGTGCGATCTGGGCCGGGCCGGGCAAATTTGTCGACCGTTTCGCCAATGCGAGCGGGATGAGCGCGGGGCAGTGGCTCAAGGAAACGGTGTTCAATCCGTTTCGCGAATTCCTCGGCCGTCACGGCGCCTTCCTGATCCTGGGCTTCGTCCTGATCTACAAGGTTGGCGATGCGATGGGCCAGACCATGTTGGGGCCGATGATCGTCGATCTCGGTTTTGCCGATCTGGACTATGTCTCGGCCAACAAGCTGTGGGGCTTTGCTGCGCTGATCGTCGGTTCCGCGCTGGGCGCGCCGTTCATCCTGTGGCTGGGCATGGGCCGTGCGCTGCTGATTTCCGGCCTGTTGATGATGTTCTCCAACGTCATGTTCATGGCCTTGGCGCTAAGCGGCAACAATTACTGGATGCTGGTTTTGGCAATCGTGACCGAGAACCTGACCAGCGGCATTGGACTGACGGTCTTCACCACCTACCTCTCTGGCCTATCGAGCCTGGCCTATACCGCCACGCAGTTTGCCCTGCTGTCCTCGTTCGCCGCGTTCGGGCGGACCTGGCTGGCCTCACCGGCCGGCGTGGTGGCGGAAAAGCTGGGCTGGGTCGGCTTTTGGGGTTTCACCGTTGTTGCTGCGATCCCGGGCATGGTTCTGCTGTGGCTGCTGTGGAACAAGGGCTATCTGGTGCAGAGCGTCCGCCAGCCCAGTACCGAGGATGACGGGCCAGAGGCTTCGGCCAAGGCCTAGTCCGGAAACTCGCGGTTGCGGCGAAGGACGTCGCCGGCAAGGTAAAGTGATCCGGCGATCAGCACGTCGCCGCCGGGCGGCAGGGCCTTCAGCGCGGCGGCTACATTCGGATAGGCCTGTACCGGCAGGTCGGCATGCGCGGCGATGTCTTCGGGCCGGTGTGCATCATGGCCTGGTGCGGGGACCACGGACAAGCTGAGCAAGCGGCCCTTCAACGGCGCGACGATTGCGGCAGGGTCCTTGTTGGCGAGCATCCCGGTGATGAGGTGCAGCGGGGCCTGATCTGCGAAATGCCTGGCGATTGCCAAGCCCGCGTCGGCATTATGCCCACCGTCCAGCCAAACCTTGCGCCCCGCAACCAGCGCGGTCAGCGGACCGTCGCCCAGCAATTGGAGCCGTGCGGGCCAACGTGCGGCGCGGATGCCCTTGGCCATTGCCTCGGGGGAAACTGCGACCTGCTGCTGATGGCGCAGCATGGCCACGGCCAGCGCGGCGTTGTCGGCCTGGTGCTTTCCGGCCAGGGCGGGCAGCGGCAGCGCCAATTCCCCGCGGTGGTCGCGGTAGGCGATCGTCTCGCCAATATCGGCAAACCAGTCGAGATCGCGGATCGCGGTCTTTGCGCCAACCTTCATCGCGTGGTCGATCACGGTTTTGGTTACGGCTGCCGGATAAGCCTGCGTCACCAGCGGCACCCCGGCGCGGGCGATCCCGGCTTTCTCGAACGCGATACGGCAGAGGGGATCGGTCGGCACGCCGTCTTCCGGCGTCAGGAGGAACTCCTTGTGGTCGATCCCCAGTGAGGCAATCCCACAAGCGGTCTGTCCGTCCAGAACGTTGGTCGCATCGAACCGTCCGCCAAGGCCGACCTCGATCACGCAGGCATCGGCGGGAATGCGGTGGAAGGCAAGGAAGGTGGCCGCCGTGGTCACTTCGAAGAAGCTGGGCGAAAGGTCCGCGCCCAGGTCCAGCACCTCTTTGAGCAGGTCGGCCAGCAGGTCGTCCGAAATCAGCTCACCGGCGATGCGGATACGCTCGTTATAGCGGACCAGGTGCGGCTTGGTCGCGGTGTGGACGGTCAGCCCCTCGGCTTCCAGGATCGCGCGCAGGTAAGCGCAGGTGCTGCCCTTGCCGTTGGTCCCGGCGACGTGAAACACCGGCGGCAGGCCCTGATGCGGGTTGCCCAGGCGCGCGAGCAGTTCATGAATGACATCCAGCCCCAGCCGCCCGCTGGGCAGGCTGAGTGCACCCAGCCGGTCGAGCTGCGCCTGGACGCGGGGATTGTCGGAGATGGCGAAGTCTTTCACCGGCCGCTCAGGCCGCCTTGGCTGCCGTCAGAAAGTCGAGCAAGCTGGCCAGCTTGGCCTTCAGTTCATGGCGGTGCACGACCATGTCGATCATGCCGTGTTCCAGCAGGTACTCCGCGCGCTGGAACCCTTCGGGCAGCTTTTCGCGGATCGTGTCCTGGATCACGCGCTGACCGGCAAAGCCGATCAGACAGCCTGGTTCGGCCATATGGATGTCCCCCAGCATGGCATAGCTGGCGGTGACGCCCCCGGTGGTCGGATCGGTGAGGACCACGATATAGGGCAGTCCGGCCTCGTTGAGGCGGCGGATCGCCACAGTGGTCTTGGGCATCTGCATCAGGCTGAGGATGCCTTCCTGCATGCGCGCCCCCCCCGCTGCAGTGCAGATCACATAGGCGCACTTTTCCTTGAGCGCCTTGTCCGCCCCGGCAACGAAAGCCGCGCCCACGGCCATGCCCATCGAGCCGCCCATGAAAGCGAAGTCCTGCACGCCGAGCACCACCTTGTACCCGTCGATCTTGCCCAAGGCATTGGTCAGGGCGTCGGGATGCGGATTGGCGGCACGGGCCGCCTTGAGCCGGTCAGGATACTTCTTCTGGTCCTTGAACTTCAGCGGGTCTTCCTTGACCTTGGGGGTTTCAAGGACGGTGAAGCCAGCATCGAGCAGCTGCGCAAAGCGGGTGTCGGCACCAATCCGGCCATGATGGTCGCAGCGCGGGCAGACCGACTGGTTTTCCTCATACTCCTTGGTGAAGAGCATTTCCTTGCACGAAGGGCACTTCGTCCAGAGATTGTCGGGAGTGTCGCGCTTTTCCGTGAAGGGCAGCGCCTTGCGAACACGATCTAGCCAGCTCATGCCAGTTCCCTAGCGGAATGAACGGCATCGGCAAGCGCCTTGGTCAGTTCACGCACAGGTCCGGCAGCTGCGGCGCCGTGCTGGCCGACCAGATCGACCAGGGCAGAGCCGACCACGACACCGTCCGCCACCTTGGCAAAGGCTGCGGCCTGTTCCGGGGTACGCACGCCAAAGCCGACCGCGACCGGGATCGTCGCCTTGGCCTTGATCCGCGCCATGGCCTCGGCAATCGAACCGACTGCGGCCTGCTGCATGCCGGTGATCCCGGCGACAGACACGTAGTAGAGAAAGCCTGACGAACCTTCCAGAACCGCGGGCAGGCGGGCATCATCGGTGGTCGGCGTGGCCAGGCGGATCAGCGAGACGCCCACCGCGCGCAGGGCGGGGCCAAGCTCCGGGTCTTCTTCGGGCGGAATGTCGACGCAGATCACGCCGTCCACCCCGGCCTTGCGGCATTCCTCGGCAAACCATTCTGGCCCACGGATTGTCATCGGGTTGGCATAGCCCATCAAAACCAGCGGCACTTGCGGATGGCGCGCCCGGAAATCGGCGGCGATGCGGAAGATGTCGGCGGTCTTGGTGCCCGCCCCCAGGCTGCGCAGGTTGGCGGCCTGGATCGCCGGGCCATCGGCCATGGGATCGGTGAAGGGCATGCCCAGCTCGATCACGTCCGCCCCGCCTTCGACCAGAGCGTCAAGGATCGCGGGCGTCGCATCGGGCGTCGGGTCGCCCCCCGTGACGAAAGTGACGAGAGCGGGACGGCCCTTGGCAAAGGCGGCAGAGAGGCGCGCGCTCACTTTGCCCTCTCCCCTTCAGGGGAGAGGGTTGGGAGAGGGGGGCGCAATTCAGCAACCACTGCCGCCAGATCCATCAAGACACCTTCCAGATTTTGCATCACTTCCACATTCGAATAACGCACCACCCGATAGCCATGCTGGTTCAGAATGCCAGTCCTGATGTGGTCGTTTTCGTCATTGGCATCATGCGTGTCTCCGTCGATCTCGATGACCAGCTTAGGATTGTTTGCAGCGAAATCGGCAATGTAAGGCCCGATGACCTTCTCGCGCCGGAACTTTATTCCCATGAACCGGGCGGCGCGCAGTTCAAACCACATGCGCAGGGCAGGCTCCGACATCACCTTGCGGTTTTCGCGGGCGAAGCTGGTGAGCCTACTGTCGCGCATTGCCCCTCTCCCAACCCTCTCCCCTAAAGGTGAGAGGGCTTTACTGTCACAGCTTCACCCCCAGGTGCTCCGCGACTGAGAAGATGTCCTTGTCGCCGCGGCCGCAAAGGTTGAGCAGGATCACGCTGTCCTTGGGCATGGTCGGCGCGACTTTCATCACGGCAGCGATGGCGTGGCTGGGTTCCAGCGCGGGGATGATGCCTTCGGTGCGGCACAGCAGCTGGAAGCCAGCCAAGGCCTCGTCATCGGTAACGCTGGTATAATCGACGCGGCCGACGTCGCGCAGCCAGGCGTGTTCCGGGCCGATGCCGGGATAGTCGAGGCCAGCGCTGATCGAGTGGCCTTCGGTGATCTGGCCATCAGCGTCCTGCAGCAGATAGGTCTTGTTGCCGTGGAGGATGCCAGGGCGGCCCCCGGCCAGCGACGCGGCATGTTCCTTGTCCAGGCCGTGTCCGGCCGCTTCGACGCCGAGCATCTTCACGTCCGCATCGTCGAGGAACGGATGGAACAGGCCGATGGCATTGCTGCCGCCGCCGATTGCGGCAACCAGCAGGTCGGGCAGGCGGCCGGTGCGGGCCAGCATCTGGGCGCGAGCTTCCTTGCCGATCACGCTCTGGAAATCGCGGACCAGTTCGGGATAGGGGTGCGGCCCTGCGGCGGTGCCGATGATGTAGAAGGTGTCGTGCACATTGGCGACCCAGTCGCGCAGCGCCTCGTTCATCGCGTCCTTCAGCGTCGCCGCGCCGGCGGTGACCGGCACCACTTCCGCGCCGAGCAGCTTCATGCGGAATACGTTGGGCGCCTGCCGCGCCACGTCGGTTGCGCCCATGTAGACCACGCAGGGCAGGCCAAAGCGCGCGCAGACCGTGGCCGTGGCCACGCCGTGCTGCCCCGCGCCGGTTTCGGCGATGATCCGGGTCTTGCCCATCCGGATCGCCAGCAGGATCTGGCCGATGCAATTGTTGATCTTGTGCGCACCGGTGTGGTTCAGTTCGTCGCGCTTGAACCAGATTTGCGCGCCTCCCAGCTCTTCGGTCAGGCGCGGGGCGAAATAGAGCGGACTGGGCCGGCCGACATAGTGCTCCAGCAGATCGTCGAATTCGGCCTGGAATGCCGGGTCGACCTTGGCCGCATTATACTCGCGCTCAAGGTCAAGGATCAGCGGCATCAGCGTTTCGGCGACATAACGCCCGCCGAATTGTCCGAAATGGCCGCGGTCGTCAGGCTGGTTGCGAAAGGAATTCGCTGTCGGGTTTGCAGTCATGATGGCTCTGCGCTTGGCAGAGCAGACCCGCGAAGTCCAGCCTTGCCGCAGCGTCCAATGGGGAATGGTGTGATTAGGATTGTACGTGTTTGCGCAGCTATATGTTGCATTTAGGCAACATCAATTCAGGTCTATGAAATTTCTGAACGATGAGTTCATCGCTGCGCAAGCTGACGGTTCCTACCTAGCACCTCGACCCCTGTACCGGGGCTGAATCGCAAAGGAGTTTCAAATGCATAAGATCGTCCTCCCGCTGCTCGCCTCGCTGGCACTGGCTTCGCCGGCTCTGGCCAACGAAACCCGCGTCGAAGCACGCGGCGGCGTGATCTGGTCGAACGGTACCAGCGAAGACACCTGGGGCGGCGCCCTCGGTTACGACTTCGACCTGGGCCAGAGCACGTTTGCCGGACTGGAACTTTCGGGCGACAAGATTGGCACGGATGGCACCAAGGTTGCCTTTGGCGCGACGGGCCGTCTTGGCGTTAAGGCCGGAACCGGTACCCGCCTGTTCGGTGCGGGTGGTTACACCACCGAAGCCTGCGACGCTTGCGAAGGGCAGTGGCACCTTGGCGCTGGCATCGAACAAAACGTATCCGGTCCGGTCTATGTGAAGGCTGAATACCGTCACTTCTTCAAGAACGACGTGATTGCTGACGGCGATGCGCTAGTCGCCGGCGTCGGCGTCCGGTTCTGATCGCCAGATCGGAAACACCGCGTGAAGGGCGGTCCGGCAACGGGCCGCCCTTTCTTATGCGGCGAGAGCTGCCGAGCAGAACGCTGCGATCAGTTCGGCATTCTTCAGGCCAGGCGCACTTTCCACGCCCGATGCGGTATCGACCAGCGGCGCGCCGGTCTGGCGGATCGCTTCTGCCACGTTGCTGGGGGAAAGGCCCCCGGCAAGGCCCCAGGGTAGCGGCGGTTTCCATCCGCTCAGCAAGGTCCAGTCAAAGCTGAGCCCCATGCCCCCGGGCAAGGTGCCCTTGGGCGTCTTGGCATCGAGCAACAGGAAATCTGCCGTGCCGGCATAGGTCTGTGCACGTTGCAGATCTTCCCGGGCCGAGACCGAGACGACGCGCCACACCGGCAAGCCAAAGCGCGCCTTGACCTGAACCACGCGTTCGGCGGTCTCGCTGCCGTGGAACTGCAGGGCATCGAGCGGCGCTGCGGCAAGCGTTTCGGCCAGGAATGCATCATCCGCATCAACGAATACGCCGACCCGGACGACCCGGCCCGCTGCCTGCCGCGACAGGCTGGACGCCAGTTCGGGCGGAGCAAAGCGCGGCGAGGGCGGGAAGAAGTTGAACCCCACATGGCTCGCCCGCGCGGAAATCGCCGCTTCGAGCGATTCAGGCGAATTGATTCCGCAAATTTTGATCCGGGTGCCAGCGGTCATTCCCGCCGCCTAGCCTGCCCGCTATCACGGCGCCAGTTCGAACTGCACGCTCAGGTTCACTTCGGCTTCGACCTCACCAACCGCAATCGGGGTCGGCGCGGCAGCGGCCTCGGCCTTCATCGCGCGGACATAGACTGGCTGAGGCGGAGCGAAACCCCCGCTTTCGCTGATCGAAACGATGCGCAAGACCCGCAATCCGGCAGCCCGGGCATAGAGTTCAGCGCGGGCGCGGGCAGATTTCATGGCGTCCAGCCGCGCCTCGTCCATCGCCGCAGCAGGTTCTGCCATCTGGAACGAGGGGCCGTTCACCTGGTTTGCGCCAGATGCGACCAGTGCGTCGAGCACCTTGCCAAAGCCTGCGACATTGCGGCTGCGGATCGTGACGTTGTTGACCGCCTGATAGCCGGTGATGCGCGGTTCCTGGCGGGGAACGCCGTTCGGACCGTACTCTGGCTGACTGTAAACCGGGTTGAGGCTGATCTGGCTGGTCTGGATGTCCTTGTCGGCAATGCCTGCCTTTTTCAGCGTCGCAATCACCCGGTTCATAGCCGCGGCATTGGCCGACAGCGCTTCACTGGCGCTTGTGCCTTGGGTCACCACTCCGGCATTGAACACGGCAAGGTCCGGCGTGCGGGTCGATTTGCCCTGCGCGCTCAGGGATAGCAGGGTTGAACCGGCGGCAATCGAAGGTTGTCCTGTCTCTTGGGCCAGGGCGGGCAGCGCAGCCATGGTGAGCGCAAAAGGGGCGAGAAATAGGGTAAGCGATCTCATCGGCACTGTCTCCTGTGCTTGTGCCCCCGCTGTTAAGTTCCCCTGGATTGCCCCTGACTGAACGCCAAGCGCTTGAAATTCAGAGCGTCGCCTCGATCGCGCGTGCGGCTGCGGCCGGATCTTCGGCGCGGGCAATCGGACGGCCGATGACCAGCACGCTGGCTCCGGCGTCACGGGCCTGGCGCGGCGTTACGGCGCGCTTTTGGTCACCCAGCGAGGCATCGGCCGGGCGCAAGCCGGGAACCACCAGGAACCCATCGCGCCATGCCCGATGGACCGCGCCGACTTCGTGCCCTGAACAGACAATCCCGTCCAGACCGGCAGCCCGGGCAAGGTCCGCCAAACGCAGGACCTGGTCCTGCGGCTCGCCTGCGATGCCCGTTGCAGCCATGTCGCTGGCATCAAGGCTGGTCAGCAAGGTCACGCCGACAACCTTGCAGTTTTCGCCAGCAGCGGCTTTGGCGTCTTCCATCATTGCCCGCCCGCCCGCTGCATGGACCGTGACGATGGCCGGTTCCAGCACATGGATTGCCTGCATCGCACCAGCAACGGTGTTGGGGATGTCATGCAGCTTGAGGTCGAGGAAGATCGGTAGCCCGAGCTTGTGAATTTCCAGCACCCCATGGTGGCCGTGCGCATAGAAAAACTCGAGGCCCAGCTTTACGCCGCCAATGTGGGCCTTGGCCTTTTGCGCGACCGCAATGGCCGTTTCGAGCCGGGGAAAGTCCAGCGCAAGATAGATCGGGTTGGTGTTCATAGCGGGGGTGCCGACGGCTCCTCACGGGCTTCAAGTTGCGTGGACGTGGCGATGGAGGTCGGATCGGATTGACTGGCCGACTTCAGGGTGTTTTCCAGGAACGCGATGCGCCGCTGGAGCCGCCATCGTGCGCCCTTGTGCAGCAGCCACATGGGCAAGAAACCAAGCGCGATCGAAACCAGGACGATGAACCCCACGGGCCATTCGAAGTGGACGTAGTTTCCATCCTGCAGCGGCCACAGGTTCAGCGGCGCCGTGTGCCAGTTGATCGCGACGAAAGCGACCAGGGCAACGGTGACGATAAGCAGCAGGAGCGTGCGGATCAGTTGCATGGGCTTCCTCCTATCGCTTCAACGGCCAGTGGCGGTGATGCTAGGCTGCTTGGGCGATGAAGGGAAGGGGTTCGACAGGAAAGCGTCGAGATCGGCGGCCGAACGGTCCGGCGTTTCCTCCATGGGGATATGGCCGATGCCCGGGTAGACGATCTTCTTCGCGCCGGGAATGCGCGCGGCAAACCAGTCCGCGCCGCTGACCGGGATCAGCTTGTCCTCTGCGCCCCATAGGATCAGCGTTGGCATGCGCAGCTGCGACAAGCCTGCGGTGTTGCGGTCGCGATTGGCGTATTGCGCAAAGCGGGCAGCCGTAGCAGCGCGATTGCCGGGATAGCGGTTGAGTTCCCAATAGCGATCGATCGCCGTAGGGGTGACAATGGCCTGGTTCGAAACCGAACCGTGCAGTGACTTTGCAAAGACCGAGCGCGGAGTAATGATCTCTGCCAGCTTGTTGATCCCCGGAGTCCGAGCCAGGCGAAACCCGATGGGCAGTTTCTTGGCCGGATCATCCGGCGGACCGGCAGCGTCGATCAGGATCAGGTGGGTCAACTTGTCCGGAAAGGCGAGGGCATATTCCCAGGCGACGTAACCGCCCATCGAGTTGCCGGCGAGGGCAAAGCGGTTGATCTCCAGCTTGGTCAGCAATGTGTTGAGCGTGCCGACAAAGGCGATTCCGTCATATTGCCCGGTGGGGTTGGGGCCGGTCAGACCATGGCCGATCTGATCGAGGCTGATGATCCGGTACTTGCTCTTCAGTCGCGCGACCCATGGTTCCCAGGTGTGCAGCGAGGCATTGGAGCCGTGAAGCAGGACGAGGACTGGGCCTTCCCGGTTGCCCTCGTCGCGGACATGCATGGTCAGCCCGCCGCCGACATCGACGAACTGCGACTCGCTCGACGCATATTTCGCCCGCATGGCAGCTGGATCGGTGTCAGGCGTGTAGCCGAGGGCAAGCAAGGCGATTGCGGCTACCACCAGCAAGCCGCCGAGCCATTTGAGTACGCGCTTCATAGTAGCCCCCAGTTGTCTCTTCGCTGCCACCCGTCACCCTGAACTTGTTTCAGGGTCCATTTCTCGCCAACGCCAGTTGCTCGTTGGCCTGCAAAACGCTTCGCCGCCTTACCAAACCAAGCACCGGGTGTGCCGCCTGATGGACCCCGGATCAAGTCCGGGGTGACGGGTGGGGTGGGAAGGATGCTTACTCCCCGAACACCCGGGTGAAGATCGTGTCGATGGCCTTGAAGTGGTAATCGAGGTTGAACTTCTCTTCCAGCTGTTCGGCGCTCATCACGGCGGCGACTTCCGGGTCACTCTTCAGCAGGTCAAGCAGACTGAGCTGGCCGTCGCTTTCCCAGACCTTCATCGCATTGCGCTGGACCAGGCGATAGGCGGCGTCGCGCTCCAGCCCGGCCTGGGTGAGGGCGAGCAGGACGCGCTGCGAGTGGACAAGGCCGCCCATCTTGTCGAGGTTCTTCTGCATCCGCTCGGGATAGACGACCAGCTTGTCGACCACGCTGGTCAGCCGGGCGAGCGCGAAATCGAGCGTGATCGTCGCGTCCGGGCCGATGAAGCGTTCGACCGAGGAGTGCGAAATGTCGCGTTCGTGCCACAGCGCGACATTCTCAAGCGCTGGAGTCACGGCCGAGCGGACCATACGGGCGAGGCCCGTGAGGTTTTCGGTCAGCACAGGATTGCGCTTGTGCGGCATGGCCGAGCTGCCCTTCTGGCCGGGTGAGAAGTATTCTTCCGCTTCCAGAACTTCGGTGCGCTGCAAGTGGCGCACTTCCACGGCAAGACGCTCGATCGAGCTGGCAATCACGCCCAGCGTGGCAAAGAACATCGCGTGACGGTCGCGCGGAATCACCTGGGTGCTGACCGGTTCTGGCTTCAGGCCCAGCTTGGCGGCGACATATTCCTCAACCGAAGGGTCGATATTGGCGAAAGTGCCGACCGCGCCGGAAATGGCGCAAGTGGCGATTTCCTCACGCGCGGCGACCAGGCGGGTCTTGCAGCGGCTGAATTCGGCATAGGCTTCGGCCAGCTTCTTGCCGAAAGTGGTCGGCTCGGCATGGATGCCGTGGCTGCGGCCGATGGTCGGGGTGTACTTGTGTTCCAGCGCGCGGCGCTTGATCGCGGCGAGCAGGTCGTCGAGGTCTGCCAGCAGCAGGTCCGCGGCGCGGGCCAGCTGCACCGCCAGCGTGGTGTCCAGCACGTCGCTGCTGGTCATGCCCTGGTGCATGAAGCGGGCTTCCGGGCCGACCTGCTGGGCCACCCAGTCAAGGAAGGCGATCACGTCGTGCTTGGTCACGGCCTCGATCGCGTCGATCGCGGCGACGTCGATTGCCGGGTTCGTTGCCCACCAATCCCACAGCGCCTGGGCGCCGCTGGGCGGGACCACGCCCAGTTCGCCCAGTTTTTCGGTGGCGTGGGCCTCGATCTCGAACCAGATGCGATAGCGCGCTTCCGGCTCCCAGATCGCGGTCATGGCGGGGCGGGCATAGCGGGGGACCATCATCGACTCCTTGAGCTGGTTGCGCCTGCCGCTAGGGGCCGGGGGCCGGAATGGCAAGGGCTGAGCGGTCTGCCTAAGCCTGCCATTCGAAATCGAGCCGGGTCTCGCCAGTGCAGTTGCCATCCGGATCGAACCGGCGTTCGCGGATTTGGCCTTGTCCGGACTGATCCACCAGTACCACGGTTGAGCACCGGGTGCCGTAAGCCGGGTTGCGGATGAAGACCGAGGAGAAGGCATCTTCCGGGTCGCCCGATTCCGGGGTCGGGTCGGCAAGGGCGGCGAAAAGGTCCTCGCTGGAGCGGTCTTCGGCCAGCCACAGCGCCAGCGCCTGTTCAAGTCGTGCCGTCTTGAACCAGCGGTCGCCGCGCGCGCCGTTGGACAGACCGTGGATGCCGGGTTCCAGCTCCAGTTCGTGCGGTTCGGGATAGTTGGACAGGAACCGCAGCCGCTCAGCATTGCCCAGCCACAGGTTGAACGGGTTCATCGTTTCGATCCCGCTCGCTGCCTTGCCTTCCAGCCAATCGATAATCAGCCGGCCGCGCGATGCCATGTTGGGTCTGGGATAGCCTGGTACCCGCAAGTTGGTGACCAGACCGAAACCGCAGGGGCCAACGCCCATCCAGGTGCCACCAGCCTGCAGGTCGCGCCCGGCGATGACCGGGCTCTCCGGCCAGCGTTCAAGCGGCGCGGCAGCGCGGGCGTGGTATTCGTCGCGGTTGCCGATCAGCACCAGCTGCCAGTGCGGGTCGGCGCGCCAGGCCACGGCGGCAACGCACATCAGACCAGTCCTTTGGCGCGGAAGCTGGCATGACCTTCTTTGCCGATGATGACGTGGTCATGCAGCGCAATGCCCAGCAAGCGGCCCGCTTCGGCAATGCGGTTGGTCAGGGCAATGTCCGCGCGGCTTGGTTCTGGAGAGCCGGAAGGATGATTGTGGACCATGATCATCGCCGCAGAGCCGAGGTCCAGTGCCTTCTTCACCACTTCGCGGGGGTGGATTGCCGCCTCGTCGAGCGATCCTTCGGAGAGGACTTCATCGGCGATCAGCCGGTTTTTGGTGTCAAGATAGAGCACCCGGACGCGTTCATGTTTGAGGTGCGCCATGTCAATCGTCAGGTAATCGATCAAGGCCTGCCAACTGGCCAGCACAGGCTGATCCTGCACCCCGGTGCGGGCCAGGCGGCGGGCGGCCAGGGCGACAATCTTCAATGCAGCGGCGCTGGTCTCGCCCATGCCCGGGTGCTGGGCCAGCGCCGCAGCGTCGGCATTGAACACGCCGGCAAGCCCGCCAAACCTGCCGAGCAAGCTTTTCGCCAGCGGTTTCACATCCTTGCGCGGGATTGCTGTCATCAGCAGGTATTCAACCACCTCATGGTCGGCCAGAGCCCCTTCGCCGCCGCTGAGCAGCCGGGTCCGCAGCCGGGCGCGGTGTCCGGAGCCATGGTGGATTTCGCGCGTTTCGTCTGCCATGCGCCGTCCTCCGGAGGATGTCGTCGTTCAATCCATTGCCTTTCGCAGGGCGGGGGCGCAAGTGTAGCTGTCTATGTCCGAGCGTGAGGCTGAAACCTCTGAACCAGCAGTGGAAGCTTTGGCCTCGCCCCGGCGGCGCTGGGCGCGCCGGATGCTGGCCGGTTTCGGGCTGGTCCTGATCTTCCTGCTGGCAGTGGTCTGGTTGGCGCGCGAGCGGATTGCCAATTCGATCATCGCCGGGAAATTGGAAGATCTGGGCATTCCAGGATCTTACGAAATCGAATCAATCGGACCGCGGCGACAGATCCTCCGCAATGTCGTGATCGGCGATCCCCGTCATCCCGACATGACGATTGCCCGCGCTACCGTATCCTTCGAGCCGCGCTTCGGCGTACCGGTGCTGGGCAAGGTCCGGCTGGAACAGGCGCGGCTTTATGGCACCTACCGGCAGGGCAAGCTCAGCTTCGGCAAGCTGGACCCGGTGATTTTTGGTCCGAAGACGCGAGAGGGGCCGCAAGGACTGCCCGACCTCGACCTCGCACTGGTGGATGCCCGGGCGCGGATTGATGGCGACTTTGGCGTTGTCGGGTTCAAGGCCCAAGGTCAGGGGAATCTCCGGACCAGTTTTGCTGGAACCATTGCGGCTTTCGCGCCGCGGCTTCGGGCGGCGGATTGCCGCGCTGGGCAGACGACGGCGTTTGGCCGGGTCAAAAGCGCAGCTGGCGGCATCGCCTTTGCCGGACCGCTGCGGCTGAACGACCTGGCCTGTGCGGACAAGGGCCTAAGCTTGCGCTCTGTCACCTTGGAACTCGACGCTGCCACCGACAAGACGTTCGGCAATGCCAAAGGCAGCTTTGCCCTGGCCGCGCGCCAGCCAGCCTGGGGCAGCATCGGGGCGGACGTGGTTGCGGGCAAGGGGCGCTTTTCCTTCGCGGCGCGCGATCTTGTCACTTCCTACCGGGTCAATGCCGGCGGCGTGGACCTGGGCGGTGCGGGGATCGGTGCGCTCGCAGCCGAGGGGACCCTGCGCAGCCGCGAACATCTGGCGCGGATCGAGAGCGAAGGAAAATTGCGCGCCCGCGAACTGCGCGGCGGGCCCGCCCTGATCGGAAGCCTGGCCGGTCTTGAAAGATCGGGCCAGGGATGGCTGATTGCGCCACTGGCGCGGCAGATGCGCGCAACGCTGCAACGGGAAGAACCGGGGTCGCAGTTCCGCGCCGACTATGCGGTGCGTCTGGCAGGCGCGGCAAGCCAGGTCATGTTGCCTTCGGCCGAATTGACCGGAGGCAGCGGGGCACGACTGATGGCGCTCAATCGCTTTGCCCTGGTTCTGGGTCCGGATGGCGGACCGCGTTTTGCAGGCAGCTTTGTCACCGGCGGGGGGCTGCCGCAGATTGAAGGTACGGCGCAACGCGAGGCAGGCAAAACGGCAGGGCGATTGCGCCTGACGGAATATCGGGCGGGTGACAGTGCCATCGCCTTGACTGAATTGCGCATCGTGCAATTGCCCGGCGGCGAAATCGGCTTTGCCGGACAGGCCGTTGTCTCTGGCCCCATGCCTGGTGGCGGGATGCGCGCACTTCGGGTTCCCATAGACGGCAATTGGTCGCGGCGAGCGGGATTGGCGGTTTGGCGCGGGTGCACGCCGGTCGCATTCGACAGCCTAACCCTCGGCGGTTTGAAGTTGGTCAAGCGCGGCGTCACGTTATGCCCGGGGCGGACCGGGGCTATCGTGCGGAGCAACGCAGGCGGCCTACGCGTGGCTGCGGGCACTGCCGGGGTCAACCTGGTCGGCACGATTGGCGAGACACCGATCCGGCTGCGCAGCGGAGCGATTGGCGCGGCCTGGCCGGGTGCGCTCGCCCTGCGCAACCTGGATGTCTCGATGGGGCCGATGAACCGCCCCAGCACAATCAAGGTTGCCGCTTTCAACGGCTGGCTCGGCAAGGCGATTACCGGGCGCTTTTCCGCCACCCAGGCGAAACTGTTCGCCGTTCCCCTGGATATCACCGATGCCCAAGGCCAGCTGCGTTTTGCCAACGGCGTTCTCGATCTGTCAGGAGCAACGCTCAAGGTTAGCGACCGGGTCAGGCCCAGCCGGTTCTACACTTTGCTGGGCCGCGATGCGAAACTGCGGTTGGCCAACAACGTGATCACCGCACAGGCCATGTTGCGTGAACCGAAAAGCGATCGCCAAGTGGTGCAGGCGGATATCGTCCACCACCTGGCCAGCGCCACCGGTCATGCGGACCTGACCGTGCCCGGAATCCTGTTCGATGGCAGGCTGCAACCCGATACCTTAAGCTATTACGCTAGCGGTGTGATTGCGCTGGCGAAGGGCACTGTCACCGGCACCGGCCGGATCGACTGGAATTCAAGCGGGGTCACCAGCACGGGCCGGTTCCATAGCGACGGACTGGATTTTGCCGCCGCGTTCGGCCCGGTCAAAGGCGCGAAGGGCACCGTGGTGTTTACCGACCTGCTGGGCATGGTCACAGCACCTGACCAGCGTTTGCAGATTGCCTCGATCAATCCGGGGATCGAAGTGTTTGATGGTATCCTGTCCTTCCAGCTGGAACCTGAACGTCTGCTGGTGGTGAATGGAGCCGAGTGGCCGTTCATGGATGGGACACTCAGGTTGTTGCCGACCCGCATGGTCCTGGGCAACGCCGAAGTGCGCCGTTTCACGCTGAAACTGGAAGGCGCCAATGCTGCCAAATTTGTCCAGCGGCTGGATCTGGCCAATATTTCGGCAACCGGGATTTTCGATGGCACCGTACCGTTGGTGTTCGACGAACAAGGCGGACGGATCGAGCGTGGCCTGCTCATTTCGCGCCCTCCCGGAGGGAACATCTCCTACATTGGCGAACTGACCTACAAGGACCTTTCGGCGATGGGCAACTTTGCCTTCCAGACCCTGCGCAGCCTCGATTTCACCCGGATGGAAATCGGCATCAACGGCAAGATCGACGGCGATATTGTCACCAACATGCGCTTTGAAGGCGTGCGGCAGGGACCGGGGGCGAAGCAGAATTACATCACCCGGCAACTGGGCAAGCTGCCGATCCGCTTCAACGTGAATATCCGGGCCCCGTTCTATCAGTTGGTGACGTCGTTCAAGTCGCTCTACGATCCGGCCTATGTTCGCGATCCGCGCACCTTGGGTCTGGTCGATGCAAATGGGAAACCGGTGCTTCCACCTGGCACTCCGGTCAGCCCCGACCCCGAGGATTTGCCACCGGTCAAGCCGAACGGGCTTCCCCAGCCCGTTCAGCCCAGCCAGAAATCCGAAGATATTCAGGATTCAGACAGCAGGAACAGTCCATGAAGATCGATGAATTGACCAACCGCGCCCGGCTTGCGAAAGACTTGCCCATGGATCTTCGCAAACCAGGGAAACGGCGGTCGAACCAGCACGGGAAAGCCGGGCTGGTCCTGTTGATGGGCAGCGCGCTGGCGCTTGGCGGCTGTGTTTCGGTAAAGGCGCCGGACAAACCGATCGTCATCGAGCTGAACATCAACATCAAGCAGGAGGTGGTCTATCGGCTCGCGGCGGACGCCAAGAACACGATTGATCAGAACTCCGGCATTTTTTGAGGATTTGTCATGTTGAAGAAGCTTATCCCGATGGCCGCGAAGGCTTCGCTCCTGGCCCTGACCGCCGGGGCGGTTGTCTTGGGTGCTGCGGCCCTTTCTGCCCCCGCTGCTCAGGCGCAGAGCCGCGACCCGGCCTATGCTGCGGCGCGCGCGGCCGGCCAGGTTGGCGAAAAAGTCGACGGTTATCTGGGTTTTCCGGTGGCGCCGAGCGCGGAGATTCGCCGCATGGCCGAGGATATCAATATCAAGCGCCGGGCGGTCTATGCCCAAAAAGCCCAGGAACAGCACGCGACGATCGAGGACTATGCTTTCACCTCGGGCTGCGTGCTGATTGCCCAGACCAAGGTTGGCGAGAAGTACCAGGGACCGAACGGCACTTGGGAAACCCGCACGGCCGCTCCGCCGCTGCGTGACGCTCGCTGCCCCTGACAGGGTGCATAAGCCCATTTAGCGCGCAATTCCTTCGAAGCCTCTCCGCAGGTCGCTGCGGAGAGGTTTTTCGTGCCGGTTGACTTGGGGGACGGGCCTGCTAAGGGGTCGGCGCCCTCGGCGGGCAACCGTCGTGCGTGCCCTGAGTTTTCCTTTAAAAGGAGCAAGGCATGAACGACGAAAAACCTGCCCGAGAACCCATCGGCGAAGATGCGCGGATCGACGCGCTCGAAGCGCGGCTAGCAGCCGCACGCGAGCGGGAATTGGAGCGCAACAAGCCGGTCGGAGGCGCAGAGGCCGATGCGAATTATCGCTTGGGCAACCGCGTCCTCGCCGAGTTGATCGGGGGAATCGGCGGCGGTGCGTTCATCGGCTGGGTCATTGACCGATTTGCCGGAACCTCGCCCTGGGGTCTGTTGGTGGTGATGGTCCTTGGGATCGTCGTTTCCTTCAGGAACATTATCCGGATGGCCTCGCAGCGGCCCGATTAGGGGCCGCGACCGGGGGCATCAGACCGATTTGAAAGAGGCAGGACTCGTGGCAGCCGAACAGGCAAAAGTCGATCCCATGCACCAGTTCTCGATCGAGCCGTTGTTCGGCACCGATCACTGGTCGATCGCGGGCTACTCCATCCCCTTTACCAACTCCGCGCTGTGGATGGCGATCACCACGGTTGCCCTGCTGGTCTTCGTGGCCGGCGGGATGAAGCGGCAGCTGGTTCCCGGGCGGTGGCAGATGGCGGTGGAAGGCTTCACCGGCTTCATCGATAACCTGCTTGCGGCCAATATCGGCCCTGCCGGCAAGAAGTATGTGCCCTACATCTTCTCGCTGTTCATGTTTATTCTGTTTGCCAATCTCCTGGGGCTGCTGCCCCTGATGCTGGTTGGCGTCCATCCCTTTACCCCGACCAGCCACTTCACCGTAACCGGTGTGCTGGCGATCATGTCGTTCTCGATCGTGCTGATCGTCGGGTTCTGGCGTCACGGGTTCCACTTCTTCTCGCTGTTCGTCCCGCATGGCACCCCGTGGTGGCTGCTGTGGCTGATCCCGATCATCGAGCTGATTTCGTTCCTGGTCCGCCCGTTCAGCCTCGCACTGCGACTGTTCGTGGCGATGATGGCCGGCCACGTTCTGCTGGAAGTGCTTTCGTCTTTCGTCATCGGCAGCGCCAATTCCGGTCCGCTGTGGGGTACGATCGTTGGCCTGCCCAGCTTCCTGCTGATGATTGCGATCTGCGCGCTTGAGCTGCTGGTCGCCGGTATCCAGGCCTATGTTTTTGCGTTGTTGACCTCGCTGTATCTCAACGATGCCGAGAATCTTCACTAAGTAATCTGTCCAACCACAAGAATTTTCGAGAAAAAGGAGTTTTATCATGGAACCTGCAAGCGCCAAGCTGATCGGTGCTGGTCTCGCTGCCATCGGCGCCGGCATGGCCGCCATCGGCGTGGGTAACGTGTTCGGTTCGTTCCTGGAAAGCGCACTGCGCAACCCGGGTGCCGCCGACGGCCAGCAGGGCCGCCTGTTCATCGGCTTCGCCGCCGCCGAACTTCTGGGCCTGCTCTCGTTCGTCATCGCGATGATCCTGGTCTTCGTCGCCTAAGACCTACGATTGACTGACCAACCGGCTACGCGCCTGCTCCTCTGATGGAGCGGCGCGGGCCGGGCAGATGCGGACGCCACGATGCCTCAGATTTCCCAGCTTGCCGCAACCTATGCCAGCCAGATTTTCTGGATGCTGGTATTTTTCGGCTTCATTTTCTTCGTCATTGGCCGGGGCATGGTGCCCAGGGTGATGGCGACGGTTGAAGTGCGCGACAAGCAGATCGCCGACGATCTTGCTGCAGCAGAGGCGGCCCGCAAGGGTGCCGACGAGCAGGAAGAAGCCTGGCGCGTTCAGTCCAGCGCCCAGCGTGCCGAAGCGCAGGCGCTGATCGCCAAGGCGAAAGCCGATGCCGCCGTCGCCAGCGAAAAGAACCTGACGAA
>JBKHWO010000036.1:0-24134 GCA_046566485.1 Alphaproteobacteria bacterium
CAAGCCATACGCTCAGCCGGTGTGGTGCTGGCAGACGACGTTGACGGCACAGTCCGGCTTACGGTCTCTCGGGAGAAGCTCCTGCCGCCGTCTGACTAGCAGCGGTGCTCGGAATGGGGCCTTCTGCCCTGTGGGGGTGTCTAAAAGGATGGCAGTCCTAATATCCCAAACTGAAGGCGGGTCTTTTCGAGATTTATGGGTGGGTGGGGCTCAACACAACGGGCCGATTTAAAGCCCCCTGAGTGCGTACCGCAACGCCTCTGCGGCATGACCCTGCTTGAACCCGACCCTACTGCTGTATGAGTCTCCAAATGACTCTGAGAGGCTAATCTTAGCCCGCTTCTAAAAGCGCCGCTTCTACAGCCTCAGGCGACTTCGCCAGCACCTTCAGCAGGACCCGGTGCGCTGCATCTATCTTTCGACCTTGCTCCCACCCTTCAATAGTACGAGCCGGGATGCCGAAGCGGCGTTCAAAATCCTTCGTGCTCTTCGCAAGAGATCGACGGAGCTGCCGAACCTCTGCTGCAGGCATCGGCTCCACATGACGGCTTTCCAGCGCAACCTTGCCCTTGCGGTGCAAAATCGCTTCCCGCAGCCCAGCTTCAATCTCAAGGCCTAGTTCGGTTCGCTCAGTCATGGTTCAGTTCCTTAATCAATGCGCTAAACATCTTCTTCTCGTCTGCCGTCAAATCAGCTTTGTCCGATTTGGCATAAGCAACAATCAGATAGATAACCTCGTCGTTCAGCATGGCGTAGTAAATCGTCCGCCCGCCACCGCTTTTGCCACGATTGCCAAAGGCGAAACGAATTTTACGAAGCCCGTTTGTCGAACGGATTACACTTCCCGCTTCCGGAGTTCTGGCTATAGCATCTTCCATTGCGATGATCTCGCGTTCGGAAGCGCCAAGCTTTTTAAGCCGCTTTAGAGCATTCGCGTAAGCGGTGGTTCGTATGAGCTCCATACCCTCATAATACGCTATTAGCGTATTTCTACAACCCTGAATATTCATAGCCTTACAAACCCGGATCCCCCTCCTGATCAGAGCCTGTAAGCACGCCCTTCGGGTGACCTCCTAGGCGGCAAGCGAGCCACTGCTCGCAGCCTAAAGGCCACCCTCGTGCATAATGTTTTTGTTTTTTATACCTAAGGCGAACATTAATTTTTGGGGCTGTTTTTAGGCGGCCTTCCGGCCTTGGTGGGGATGCCTGCGGCCTTGATGTAACCGGACACGGTTGATGGACTAACGCCTAGCTCCTTTGCCACATCCCTCATGGTTTTACCTTCTTGGTATAGAGCCACCGCATCTGCAGCCTTAGCCTCATTAAGGCGCTTCCAAGTCCATACGCCATCAAGGTTGAGCTGTGCCTCCAGTGGTTCTGCATCAAGCCCAAAGAAGCCTCGAGCCTTCGTGAAGTGGATTTCAAAATTAGCCCCTTCCGTAGGCGTGTACCCGCTCGGATGCTTTAGCTGAATCACGGTTCCCAGAACGTCTTCTCGACGGCTGGTGCCACGTTGAGCCCCGTTCTTCCCGGCATGATGGACTAGGAGAACAGACCTGCCGAGACTGCGCTGCTTCACGGCCCAGGCCTGCATTATACCCCATGAATCCGCCTCATTCTCTGCTCCGGTGCGACATAATGTAGATAGGTTGTCCACGATGATTAAGTCGAAACCCTCCATGTGCGCCTCAATCTGGGCTTGTCCTTCGACTGTACCCAAGTCAGGCAGACCATCTGGTGTAAGATCAGCAGTTAGAAATACCAGATTCTCGGGATTGGGCCGTATGCCCGTAACCCTCTCGATCGCCTTGTAACGCTTTTGAAGTTCAACAGCAGGCATCTCGCCATCTAGGATCAACACGCGAAATGCTCTTGGGGCCTTCCAACCCAGATAACTAGTTGCTGTGGCTGCAGCAAAAGCGATGTGGGATACGAACAGAGTTTTCCCTACCCCTCGCTCCGCAAACACCATTGCCAAGCCAGGCAGGGTTAGGAATGGAGGAATTATGTACTGCACCGGCGGGAACTGGATTTCTATGAACTCCTGATAGCCAATGGGGCGCAGGTCAGCGGGATCGTCTTCTGGGGGCCACCTGCGGTGTTCGTTGATATCGAAGCTGAGGGCGCGCTTCTCAACCTCCTCGTAAGGCCAAGAGCCGCGGTGAGCAGCAAAGTCGCCAAATCCATGAGCCTTGGAGGACTGGTGGATGATGGCGACCTCGATTTCCCCGAGGGTACTAGGGCACCACCAATCTTGCCCGAAACAGTCCTCCCAATATTCACGAGTTGCAAATCTCAGGGCCATGGCCGGCGTAAAAGAATCAAACTCAAATGCCATGATGGCAGGCATTTCATGGTGTAATAGATAGCACACCCCATCACCGTCGCCCAGTAATAAGGGCGGACTGAAATTGGTTTTCGGTAAGTCGTGAATGCCTTCACCTGGCACCACCCAGACACGGTCTGGGGCGAGGCGATTGGGCGTAGTTTGATAAATTTGATAAAATCCATCGTTGAAGCTAGAATGGCGTTTCATTTGACGCCTCCTTTGATGAAATCATTAGGGCACTTACCCGCGGCATCACCTCACCCACGATCAAACGCGAACTGCGGCGACGAAATGCCATCGAGCCGATCATCGGCCACACCAAATCCGATGGCCTACTTGAACGAAATCACCTCGCCGGTGCCACCGGCGATGCCATCAACGCCATCCTGGTGGCCGCCGGGCATAATCTGAGGCTACTCGTCGCATGGCTGACCGCCCTTTTGCGCGCCCTGCTTGCGGCTTGGCTACCCGTAGCACAGCATAAAATGGCCGCTGCCTGAGCCAAACTACCTGCTGGGTGCCGCCCAGGGCACTGACGGGCCCGGTCTACCCGGCACCGAAACGAACATCGCTTTGTTCACGGACGACGCGCTCGACATTGTTCTTCACTGCAGTGCTGGTGCAGATCAGCGCATCCCAAGGCTGAACTGGAGCGGTGATTAGATCCACCAATGAGTCCATCGCCCGTGCCGATGAAGTGGTATGGGTGATCCCGCACAGGCTCCACGTTTGATGGCCGAACGCAGCACGTTGCCAAGCATGTTCCCCAATTGCCGGCCCAGGATGGAAGATTGCGCCGGGATTGGCCAACGCGGCCAGATTGGCGTTGTTCACCGTATGCACTGGTTCGTTTCGGCCGTGCTCTGCTACGACGGCGGCGAAACGCTGACCGTGGGCTGGTTCCGCAATTTGCGCCCAGAAGGTTTCGGCTTTGCTATGCGTCAGAAAGCCCCGGAGGAAACTTTCGCCCGCTGCATTGCGCCCCATCAGTTTGGGGCCAGCGGTCGAGTAGGCTTCGGGATGGAAATAGAGTGCTGCAGTCATAGCAATTCAGCTTAAAGCCCCAGATGAAAAGTCAGCATTGCCAACTGCCAAGGCCCGAGCAGGCATTGCCAAAACGTGCTGATCATTCACTATACAATTGTACGCAACTGATACCAAAGATTTGCGATACTTGCTGCTGAGTTTACGCGTAATTTCACGAATACCCTTTGTCGATGAATCTTAATTGTATTTTCGCTACGTCCCAGCTCGTCAGCAATTAATTTGGTGGAATAGCCACGCGCGATCATTTCTGCAACTCGACGCTCCGTGGGAGAAAGGCGATCGAACAGAGCCGTAACCATGCGCTTGCTTTCGTGACGGCAATAGCGCTTGCGCGACTGGCCTACTGCTGACGTTACCGCCTGATGCAAGGCCGTATCGCTGAACGGTTTCTTAAGGAAATCGGTCGCGCCGTCCTTCAGGCCTTCAATGGCTTCGTCCAGATCGTGGCGACCCGAGATATGCACAACCGGAAGTGCTACTCCGTTTGCCCTCAGCCATTTATGAAGGGTTAGCCCATCATCGTCAGGTAGGCCAATGTCGAGCAGGATGCATCCACTGGTATAGCGCCCGGCAACTGCCTTTAGTTCCGCTCCGCTACTGCATCCTGTGGCAGGATAACCCAGCAATTGCATCTGATCGATCAATTCCTGCCGCATATCGGCGTCATCATCGACCACCAGCACCATTTCCGCTGAAGTTCGGCAAGGGGCGGCGTGGGGATAAGGCGCAACAATTTCCGGGGTGGTGGACCCGGTCTGACAGGGGCGCAGAAACACCTCCTGATCGCAGGGTGCACGATTGTTGAAGCTCCATCTCAGGCCATCAAGGCGCAGGATTTGGCCGATAACTTCATCGTCACGTCGGTTCACGGCCCGGTCTGCCGTGAATTAGCGGTGTGAACAATGCTGATACCTGCAGCTGAGCTGCGGTGTGGTTCCACCAAGGTTGGACCCGTTTTCTTTAAGGCCATCAGCGCCCGTGCGACATCTGCGGAAATCCTGGCCAATTAAAAAAGCCGTTCGCTTCCGCTGTCGCAGGGCTGCTGCATGGCGGTTCAGGTTTCCGGCCAGCTGATCTGCGCTGCATAAGCGGGGTCATTGGAATTCGGCAATTGGGCCTTCAGCGCATTTGCATAGGCAATCCGAGCCGTTTGATGAATTGCCACTTCTTCCTGCAGCGCGGCAATACGGCGATCAACCGTTTGCAAGTTGGCGATCTGTGCTTTGGCAGCATCCGACAACGTGTCGAGATCATAGTCAGTGTTGTCGATAGTAATGGTCGGCATGATGTGCTCCAGAAGCGTGTGGATCAATGGAGAGTCAGCGATAAGTTTGCGTCCTTATCGTGCGGGATGGTGTTTATGAAATGCATCCAGGCCATTTCGGGCCAGTCTGCCTGACGGTATTGGCGCAGCAGGATCTCCAGCCATTGGCGTAGCGTCAGCGGACTAAGAACTAAAGCGAAATGCGCAGGCGGCGGGCCAAAGAAGGTTAGAGTCAACGCGCCCGGAGCGAAACTAACATCAATTCGGTCGACCAGACAGGATTGCACGTCGGTACTGACAATAACTGGTGCGGCGCTGCCAGCTTGTTCTGTCGCGAGCGGAGCCACAGCCTCGGGTTGCTGCCCCAGCCAGTCCACCAAATGAGGCACAATTCTATCGAGCAGGCGGCGGGTCAGCCATAGAACGACCGCGTCGCCGTCGCTGCTAAGCGCACCACGCAGACGCACGCGATCTTCGCTGTCGATATATTCACTGGTGATGCGCTGTAGCGTCCCCGTCATGGTTGCCGCCGTTAGCATAGTTGAAGGCGGGAACGGTATCAGGAATTTTACACGCCCGGGCAGCGCGCAAGAACTCTACTGGAATTTGGGGTCTTTCGGTTGAAGCCCTTTAAGCGTCTAACCGGTGTCTCATCCGACTTGCCATGCCAGCGATCAGGCGGCAGTGAGCGCAGATGCGCGTTGCTCTGTTTGAACCTGAGATCGCTGGAAATGTAGGCGGAACCATGCGCCTGGGGGCGTGCTTCGGCGCGGCCGTGGACCTGATCGAGCCGATGGGCTTCATCTGGAACGATCGGCGGGTGCGGCGCGCGGCGATGGACTATATCGATCATGTCGAGATCCAGCGCCACGCCGGGTTTGATGCGTTCTTAGCGTCAGTCGCTCCGCCGCGGCTGGTCCTGTTCACCACGAAGGCCAGCCAGTCGCTTTATGACTTTCAGTTCCGGCCGGACGACGTCCTGCTGTTCGGCAAGGAAAGCGCCGGGGTGCCCGCCGCAGTGGCCGAGGCTTGCCAGGTCAAATTGCGCATCCCGATGCGGCCCGAAGTCCGCTCGATGAACCTGGCTTCGTCTGCTGCCGTCGCGCTGGGCGAGGCATTGCGCCAGACTGGCGGCTTGTCCGCCTAGTCCGTCAATGCCTGGCCGACGTGCGCGCGCCCCTTGGCTTGGGCGAGCATTTCCTGGCGGTGCCGTTCCCGGTAAGAGGTGCGCTGTTCGTCAGTCCGCTCGTGGTAACAGGCCTGACAGCTGACCCCTTCCTCATACAGCGGTGATGCCAGTTCCTCGGGCTTTACCGGACGGCGACAGGCGTGGCACAGGGTGCACGATCCTTCGACCAGGCCATGGCCGACCGTAACGCGCTGATCGAAGACAAAGCATTCGCCCTGCCACAGGCTTTGCTCCTCGGGCATGACTTCCAGGTATTTGAGGATACCCCCTTTCAGGTGAAAGACCTCTTCGATCCCCTCCTGCTTCAGGAAGGCGGTCGATTTTTCGCAGCGAATCCCGCCGGTGCAGAACATCGCGACCTTGGGTGGCTTGCCGGAACCGAGCAAGCGCTCGCGCTCGCGGCGGAACCATTCGGGGAACTCGCGGAAGCTGTCTGTTTTTGGGTTGATTGCTTTGCTGAAAGTGCCGACCGCCACTTCGTAATCGTTGCGGGTGTCGATAACGATGGTGTCCGGATCGGAAATCAAAGCGTTCCATTCGCTGGGCTCGACATAGGTGCCCACCACGCTGCGCGGATTGATATCCGGCTGTCCCATGGTCACGATCTCGCGCTTGAGGCGGACTTTCATGCGATGGAACGGCATGGTCGAAGCGCTCGACAGCTTCACATCGACTTCGGCGCAGTCGGGCAGGGCACGGATCGCCGAAAGTACGGCGTCGATCCCTTCAGGCGTGCCGGCGATGGTCCCATTGATCCCTTCGCGGGCGAGCAACAGCGTACCGCCGATGCCGTGCGCGCGGCACAGCTTCTGCAGCGGTTCGCGCAGATCTTGAAAATTCTCCAGGCGCGCAAAGCGATAGAGGGCGGCGACACGCACGGGCTGTTCGGACGGGCGGAGCGGGGTTTGCATGGCGGCCCTTTAGCGGCAAATAGCGGCCGCGTCAGCAGGCGTAAGGCTTAGTCGCCTGCGGCGACGATCCGGGCGAGCAGCGCCTCGACCTGGACCTGCGCGCCGGGTACGGCGCTCAGGTCCACTACCGTGCCGTCGAACGGCGCGGTAAGGGTGTGCTCCATTTTCATCGCCTCCAGCGTGAGCAGCTTTTGCCCCTTGGTGACAAGCTGGCCTTCGCTTACCTCGACCGCGATGATCTTGCCCGGCATGGGCGAGAGGATTGCGCCGTCCGCAGCAGAATGGTGCAGCCCGCCCTCGACCCGTTCCAGTGTGTAGCGGCGGGCAAAGCCGGAATCGAACAGCAAGACTTCGCGGCTCGGTTCGTCCGCCTCGATCTCAGCCAGATCCACGACATGGACCGTGCCGTTGTCGTCGATCAGCCGAGCTTGGGCATGGGGCGGGGCGTTGAGACGCAGGCCGACCGCTGCGGACCATGGATCGGATCGCGCCGAACTGCACAGAGCTGCGGCGACTTCCTGCAATTCCTCTGTATCGGGGATGTCCGGCATGACCAGCGCATCGCTGTCGCGGGCGATCAGGCCAGTGTCGACCTTGCCTGCGATGAAATCGGGATGGGCCAACAGACGGCCGAGGAACCCGGCATTGGTGCGGACCGGCCAGACCTCGGTATCGTCGATTCCATCGATCAGAGCCGCGATGGCTTCGTCGCGGGTCTCGCCGGTGGAAATGATCTTGGCAATCATCGGATCGTAGAAAGGGGAGACGTTGCCACCTTCTTCCACGCCGGTGTCAATCCGCAGTTCCTCGCTCAGCCGCAGGTGTTCGAGCGTGCCGATCGAAGGGAGGAACCCGGCAGCAGGATCTTCGGCATAGAGCCGCGCCTCGATCGCCCAGCCATGGATGGCAAGTTCTTCCTGCCGCAGCGGCAGCGGCTCGCCGCTGGCCACGCGCAGCTGCCATTCGACCAGATCAACTCCGGTGATATCCTCGGTGACCGGATGTTCGACCTGCAGACGGGTGTTCATTTCCATGAACCAGATGCGGTCGGCGCGAAGGCCCTCGCTGGCATCGGCGATGAATTCAATCGTCCCAGCGCCTTGATAGTCGACCGCCTTGGCCGCGCGGACTGCTGCGGCGCAAACAGCCTCGCGGGTTGCAGCGTCCATGCCGGGGGCAGGGGCCTCCTCGATCACTTTCTGGTGGCGGCGCTGCAAGGAACAGTCGCGTTCGAACAAGTGAACGACATGGCCGTGGCTGTCACCGAACACCTGCACTTCGATGTGTCGGGGCGAGAGGATGTATTTCTCGATCAGGACATGGTCGTTGCCAAAACTGGCCGCAGCCTCGCGCTGGCACGAAGCTAAGGCATCGGCAAAGTCTGCCGCGCTGTCGACGCGGCGCATCCCCTTGCCGCCGCCGCCCGCGACCGCCTTGATCAGGACCGGATAGCCGATTTCTGCCGCCCGTTCGGCCAGGTGTGCCCGGTCCTGGTTCTCGCCCAGATAGCCTGGCGTGGTTGGCACGCCCGCCGCCTGCATCAGCTTCTTGGCGGCGTCTTTCAGGCCCATGGCCTCGATCGAGGCCGGCTTTGGTCCGACCCAGACCAGGCCTGCATCGATCACCGCCTGGGCAAAGGCGGCGTTTTCGGACAGGAAGCCATAGCCGGGGTGGATCGCCTCTGCGCCCGTTTCTTTGGCCGCAGAAATGATCCGCTCGCCGACCAGATAACTCTCCCGCGCCGGACTGGGCCCGATATGCACGGCTTGGTCGGCCAGCCGCACGTGCAATGCATCCGCATCGGCATCGGAATAGACCGCCACGGTGCGAATGCCCATCTGCCGCGCGGTGCGGATGATCCGGCAAGCGATTTCGCCCCGGTTGGCGATGAGTAGCGACTGGATCATGGCATCACATCCGGAACACGCCGAAGGCGGGACGATCGGGGATCGGGGCTTCCAGGCTGGCGGCAAGAGCCAGTCCCAGCACGTCGCGGGTCTGGGCCGGGTCGATCACGCCGTCGTCCCACAGCCGCGCCGTGGCGTAGTAGGGGTTGCCTTCGTCTTCGTACTTCTGACGGATCGGGGCCTTGAACGCCTCGGCCTCTTTCGGGGACCACTTGGCGGCGTCGCGGTGGACCGTGGCGAGGACCGAGGCGGCCTGCTCTCCGCCCATCACCGAAATGCGCGCATTGGGCCAGGTGAACAGGAAGCGCGGGCTGTAGGCGCGGCCGCACATGCCATAGTTGCCCGCGCCAAAGCTGCCGCCGATCAGCACAGTGATCTTGGGTACGGTCGCGGAGGCAACGGCGGTGACCAGCTTGGCGCCATGCTTGGCAATTCCCTCCGCCTCGTACTTGCCGCCGACCATGAAGCCCGAGATGTTCTGCAGGAACAGCAGCGGAATCTTGCGCTGGCAGGCCAGCTCGATGAAGTGCGCACCCTTTTGCGCGCTTTCGCTGAACAGCACGCCGTTGTTGGCCAGGATCGCCACGGGCATGCCCCAGATGTGGGCAAAGCCGCAGACCAGCGTGGTGCCGTATTGCGCTTTGAATTCATGAAATTCGCTGCCGTCGACCAGCCGCGCGATCACTTCATGCACATCATACGGCGCGCGGACATCGTCCGGGACCACGGCATAAAGTTCTTCTGGAGCGTACTTCGGAGCGCGGGGTTCCTGCAGCGGCAGGCCATGCTCGTGACGCGGCCCAAGGTGCGACACGATATCCCGGACGATGGTCAGAGCATGTTCGTCGCTCTCGGCCAGATGATCGACCACGCCCGACTTGCGCGCGTGCAGATCGCCGCCGCCCAGGTCTTCCGCACTGATTTCCTCGCCGGTGGCGGCCTTGACCAGCGGCGGTCCTGCCAGAAAGATCGTGCCCTGCTCGCGCACGATAACAGTCTCGTCCGACATGGCAGGAACGTAAGCCCCGCCAGCGGTGCACGATCCCATCACGCAGGCGATCTGGGCAATGCCCTTGGCGCTCATGTTCGCTTGGTTGAAGAAGATCCGGCCAAAGTGGTCGCGGTCGGGGAACACCTCCGCCTGATGCGGCAGATTGGCGCCGCCGCTGTCGACCAGGTAGATGCAAGGCAGGTGATTGGCCTCGGCTATCTCCTGCGCGCGCAGGTGCTTCTTGACCGTGAGCGGGTAATAGGTGCCGCCCTTCACGGTCGCATCATTGGCCACGATCATGCACGGACGGCCCGATACGCGGCCGATAGCGGTGATGATGCCGGCGCCGGGAATATCCTCGCCATAGACGCCATCGGCTGCAAGCTGGCCCACTTCCAGCAAGGGCGATCCGGGATCGAGCAGGCGTTCGACGCGCTCGCGCGGCAACAGCTTGCCCCGCGCGGTGTGCCGCTCCCGGCTCTTCTCATCCCCGCCCAGCGCCGCCTGCGCCACCCGCTCCCGCAGCTCCGCCGCCAGCGCGCGGTTGTGCGCCGCACGGGCCTGGGCCTGCGGGTCATCGGGGTTGAGAGAGGTTGTAAGGACAGGTCCGCTCATCGCAGGGTCTCCACCGGAGGCGTGTAATAGACCTGGGCGCCCGGCCCAAGCGGCAGGTCCAGGGCAACCCAGCCGACCGTCATCAACAGGCCGGCCCCCATGAAGGCCAGCGCGTAGGGCAGCATCAGCGCCAGCAGCGATCCCACCCCCAACGAGGCGTCATAGCGCCGCGCAAAGGCCAGGATCAGCGGGAAATAGCTCATCAGCGGGGTCATGATATTGGTATAGCTGTCGCCCATCCGATAGGCCGCCGTGGTCATTTCCGGGCTGATCCCCAACAGCATGAACTTGGGCACCACCACCGGCGCCATCGCGCTCCACTTGGCGGCGGCAGAGCCGATGAACAGGTCCAGGAACGACGAGACGAACTGCACCCCGGCCAGCAGTACCGGGGCGGGGACGTCCATCTTCTGCAGGGCCAGGGCCCCATCAATGGCGAAGATCGGACCCAGGCGCGACCAGTTGAACATGGCCACGAAGTGCGCGGCGAAAAAGACGAAGACCAGATAGGGCGCGAGGGTGCGGACCCCTTCCTGCATCATGCCGACCAGATCCTTTGAGCTTTTGACCGTTCCTGCGCCAATCCCGTATGCGGCGCCTGTGGCCAGAAACAGCAGGAAGAACCCGGCGACGAGTCCCGCGTAGAAAGGCTGCAACTGGGCCGGCCCTGTTTTGCTTTCGTCGATCAGTGGAGTGTAGTCCGAACCGAGGCTGAGCGCGGCAAAGAGCGCAACTACGGCCAGCGCGGCAAGGCCGGCATATCGCAGGCCGCGCCGCTCGACCGGCGTCACTGCCGACTTGGCCAGCTCGGCGCGCAAAGCTTCGTCCGGCTCGCTGCCCCACTTGCCCAGGCGCGGTTCCACCACCCGGTCGGTGATGAACCAGATGATCGGTGTGAAAACGATGACGATGGCAAGGATGAACCACCAGTTGCCCAGCGGGTTCATCGTCCAGGCCGGATCGATGATCCGCGCCGCTTCCTGCGTAAAGCCGAACAGCAGAACATCGCTTTGTCCAGGGGTTATGTTTCCGGCAAAGCCACCCGATACCCAGGCAAATGCAGCGGCAAGTCCGACCAGCGGATGGCGCCCGACCGAGGCATAGAGGACCGCCGCAAGCGGGATAAACACCACATAGGCCGCATCCGAGGCGTGGTGCGAAACCATGCCGATCACGGCCACGATTGGGGTCATCACCGCGCGCGGGGCATTGCGCAGCGAGGCACGGATCAAGGCCGAGAACATCCCGGTACGCTCCGCCACCGCAGCGCCCAGGATCAGGACCATGACCAGGCCCAGCGGGGCAAAGCCAGTGAATGTGCGCGGCATTTCGGTCAGCAGGCGGGCGATGTTGTCTTCGGAAAACAGGCTGGAGGCGCGGTAGGTCAGGACGCCGTCCTGCAGTTCGCCCCATAGCGGCGCTTCCTTGCCGGTATAGTTGAGCGACGCGCTCCAGCCGAGCGAAGCGCCCAGTGCCGAAAGCAGCATCAGGAACACAATCAGCCAGACAAAGATCATGGCCGGTTCGGGCAATTTGTTGCCGACCCGCTCGACCATGGCCAGGAAACCGCGCTGCCGCGCCGGTGGGGGGGAATCAGTCATCACTTCTCCTCTGTCCCCATCCACTTGATTCATAACCGGAGCGTTGCCGCAGTCCAAGCCCGGACCGATCAGGCCGCACCGATCAGTTCACGCCCGATCAGCATGCGGCGGATTTCGTTTGTACCAGCGCCGATGTCGAGCAGCTTGGCATCGCGCAGATAGCGCTCGACCGGCCAGTCCTTGGTATAGCCCGCCCCGCCCAGCGCCTGCACCGCCTCACCGGCGACGCGGAAGGCGTTTTCGGATGCCAGCAGGATCGCGCCAGCCGCGTCGAAGCGGGTGGTGTGGCCGGCATCGCAGCTTTTCGCCACGGCATAGGTATAGGCGCGGGCCGATTGCAGCGCGACGTACATGTCGGCCACCTTGGCCTGCATCAGCTGGAACGCGCCGATCGGCTTGCCGAACTGTTTGCGCTCGCGCAGGTAGGGAATGACCGTGTCGAGGCAGGCCTGCATGATGCCCAACTGCAGTCCGGCGAGGACCACGCGCTCGTAATCCAGCCCGCTCATCAGCACGCCCACCCCGCCGTGCAGCGGGCCCATCACCCGGTCTTCGGGCACGAAGCAGTCATTGAATACCAGTTCGGCCGTGGGGCTGCCGCGCATGCCCATCTTGTCGATCTTCTGCCCGATCGAGAACCCTTCGTCGTCCTTTTCGATCAGGAAAGCGGTGATCCCGCGCGATCCGGCTTCGGGCGCGGTCTTGGCATAGACCACCAGCGTATCGGCATAGGTCGCATTGGTGATCCAGAACTTGGTGCCGTTCAGCACATAGCCGCCCTGGACCCCCTCCGCCTTGAGCTTCATCGAGACGACGTCGGAGCCGGCGCTCGCTTCTGACATCGCCAGACTGCCGACGTGTTCGCCGGAAATCAGCCCGGACAGATACTTGGCCTTCTGTTCGTCGCTGCCCCAGCGGCGGATCTGGTTGACGCAGAGGTTGGAATGCGCGCCGTAGCTTAGCCCGATCGAGGCCGAGGCGCGGCTGACTTCTTCCACCGCGATCACGTGGTCGAGATAGCCCAGGCCCAGGCCGCCCCATTCCGGTTCGACCGTAATCCCATGCAGGCCCAGTTCGCCCATGGCGGTCCACAGTTCGGCGCGGGGAAACCAGTCTTCGGCATCGGCGCGGGCGGCCAGCGGCGCGATCTTTTCGTCAGCAAAGCGCCCCGCCGCATCGCGGATCATCCGGGCGCTTTCGGGCAAGTCGAAATCGAAATCAGGCGTCGCGCGCATGAACGTGGCTATCCTCTATTCCCAATGTGGATCGAACCACTGTTTAGCGCATCAAGAAAATTGGAAAAATTGAAACTTCCGGTAATCTGCGATAGATATTATCTATGATAAAGCGTTCCCACCTCCGCCAGTTCCTTGCGGTCGTCGATGCCGGCAGCTTTACCCAGGCGGCAACGCGGATGCGGCTGACCCAGCCAACGCTGTCGCTGGGGATTGCCGAGCTGGAGCGGCTGGTCGGCGCGCAGCTGATCGTGCGCGATAGGCGGCACTTGCGCCTGACCGAGGCGGGTGGACGGTTCCTGCCGCTGGCCCGTGATCTGGAACGGAAATTTGCCGAGGCGGACCGCTTTGGCGCAGCGCGGGCGCTCGACTGGCCGGAGGTCCGGCTGGGCCTGATCAAGACCTTGCCCGGCCGCGCGGTGCAGGCCTTGATCCGGGCACTGCTGCCATCGTGCAGCGCCGAAGTGATCGAGGGAACCGATAGCGAACTGCGTTCGGGGCTAAGCGATGGGCGCCTTCATGCGATGATAGGGCTGCTCCGCATGAGCGAGGAGAGCGAGAGCGTGATCCCGCTGCACGAGGAGCCTTACACCATGCTGGTTCCGACCGCGCACCCGCTCGCCGGGCGCGGGGAAGTCGCGCCCGAGGAACTGGCAGCGGAAGTGATGATCGCGCGGCGCAGCTGCGAAATCCTTGACCAAACGAGCCGCTTCTTTACCCGCCATCAGGTCCGTCCGCGCTTTTCGCTGCGCAGCGAAAGCGACGAGCGCTGCCTGCAGATGGTCGCGGCGGGATTGGGCATTACCACTGCCCCCGCCAGCCTTCAGGCAGAAGGCACGGTGCCGCTGGCTGTGACCGGCTATGATTTTCGCCGCAAACTTGGCCTGCGATTGGGCGCGGTCGATGAGCAGAATGCCGAGCGGCTCAAGCAGGCCGCTGCAGCCTTTTCCGCTGCCATTTAGCGTTCAGAGCGTCTTGATGATCCCCGAGAAATCGACCCCCGCATTGCCAGCATTGGCGAACGCTTCGTAAAGCTCTTCGGCGCGCTGGCCCATCGGCACCTTGGCTCCGGCCGCCTGCGCCGCTTCCATCGCCAGCTTCAGGTCCTTGAGCATCAGGCCAGCGGCGAAGCCGCCCTGGTAGCCATTGTCCGCGGGCGACTGCGGGCCGACCCCAGGGACCGGGCAATAGGCGGTCATCGACCACGACTGGCCCGAGGCCTTGCTGGAAATGTCGAAGAAGGTCTGCAGGTCCAGACCCAGCTTGTCGGCCAGGGCAAAGGCTTCACACGTGGCGATCATGGTCGCGCCCAGGATCATGTTGTTGCAGATTTTCGCCGCCTGACCGGCTCCGCTGCCGCCAGCATGGATCACTGCTTTGCCCATGGCGGAGAGGATCGGTTCGGCCTTGGCAAAGGCCTCTGTGCTGCCACCGACCATGAAGGTCAGGGTGCCGCCATTGGCCGCCGCGATCCCGCCCGATACCGGGGCGTCGACCATTTCGTAACCGGCAGCGCGGGCCGCTTCTTCCACCTTGCGGGCGGTGGCGACGTCGATGGTCGAACAGTCGAGCAGCAGGGCCGAAGTGGGGGCATGGCCGATCACGTCGGCGGTATAGACGCTCTCCACAATTGCGCCGTTGGGCAACATCGAAACGACGGCATCCGCCCCCTGAACCGCTTCGCGTACCGAGGTATAGGTCTGGCAGCCGTTGTCCTTGGCGCGGGCCAGGGCCTCTGCCGACAGGTCGAAGGCGTGAACATCATGCCCGGCCTTGACCAGATTGGCCGCCATGCCGCCGCCCATGTTGCCAAGCCCGATGAAAGCGATCCGGGTCATGTTTGAAAACTCCTGTCTGATTACTGGCGCAGCAGATCGCGGCCGACGATCATCCGCATCACCTGGTTCGTGCCCTCCAGGATCGAATGGACACGCAGGTCGCGCCAAAAGCGCTCGATCGGGTAGTCGCGCAGATAGCCATAGCCGCCGAACAGTTGCAGCGCGTCGTTGACGATCTTGCTGCCGCTGTCGGTCGCCAGCCGCTTGGCCATGGCGGAAAAGCGGCTCTTGTCCGGGGCATTCGCGTTGACCTTGCAGGCCGCAAGGTAAAGCAGCGCGCGGGCGGCTTCCAGGTCGGTCGCCATGTCGGCCAGCATGAACTGGGTGTTCTGGAAATCGGCAATCGGCTGGCCGAACTGCTGGCGCTCCTTGGTATAGGCCACTGCCTCGTCCAGGCAGCGCTGCGCCCCGCCCAGTGAGCAGGCGCCGATATTGAGGCGGCCGCCGTCCAGCCCGGCCATGGCAAAGCGGAACCCTTCGCCTTCGGCCCCGACGCGGTTGGTCACCGGCACGCGGCAGTCCTCGAAGATGACCTGCGCGGTGGGACTGGAATTCCACCCCAGCTTCTTTTCCGGTGCGCCGAATGACAGACCCGGAGTGTCCTTTTCGACCACCAGGCAGGTGATCCCGCCCGACTTGTGCTCTCCGGTGCGGACCATGCAGACATAGATATCGTTCACCCCGCCGCCGGAAATGAACTGCTTCGTGCCGTTGATCACATAGTGATCGCCGTCGAGCCGCGCGCTGGTCTTCAGGGCCGCCGCGTCGGAGCCGGAACCCGGCTCGGTCAGGCAGTAGGACGCGATCTTGTTCATCGACACCAGGTCTGGCAGGAACCGGCCCTTCAGCTCTGCCGAGCCGTAGGTGTCGATCATCCACGCGGCCATGTTGTGGATCGAGATATAGGCGCTGGTCGAAGGGCAGCCATAGGCCATGGCCTCCATGATCAGCGCTGCTTCCAACCGGCCCAGGCCGATCCCGCCGCTTTCTTCCGAGACATAGATCGCGCCGAAACCAAGCTCCCCCGCCGCTTTCCAGACATCAACCGGATAGTGGCTCTTTTCGTCCCATTCGCCGGCGAACGGCGTGATCCGGTCGGCCGTGAACTTGCGCGCCATGTCCTGAATGGCAAGCTGGTCTTCGGTAAGGGAGAACTGGTCGGTCATTGCTTAACCCATCGTCGGAATAACAAAGGCATTGCCGGAGTCGCTGTCCCCACCCACCCCGTCGGGCCAGCGCTGGGTGATGGTCTTGACCTTGGTCCAGAACTTCACCCCTTCCATGCCGTGCTGATTGGTATCGCCAAAGGCGCTGCGCTTCCACCCGCCAAAGGTGTGGTAAGCCACCGGCACCGGGATCGGCACGTTGATCCCGACCATGCCGACATTGACCCGGGCGGCGAATTCGCGCGCGGCGTGGCCATTGCGGGTGAAGATCGCGACGCCGTTGCCATATTGATGCTTGCTCGGCAGGCTCAAAGCTTCCTCGAAATCCTTGGCGCGGACAATCTGCAGCACGGGGCCGAAGATCTCGTTGTGATAGCTGCTCATGTCGGGAGTAACGCGGTCAAGCAGGGTCGGGCCGACGAAGAAGCCGTTTTCGTGGCCCTGCAGCTGGAAGCCACGGCCATCGATCACCAGTTCGCCGCCTTCGTCGACGCAGGTCTGGATCCAGCGTTCGATGTTGGCCTTGTGCTGGGCGGTCACGACCGGGCCGTAATGGGCGCTGTCGTCGGTCGACACGCCAACCTTGAGCGCCTGGATAGCCGGGATCAGCTTGGCCTTGAGCCGCTCGGCGGTATCCTCGCCCACCGGGACGACCACCGGCAGGGCCATGCAGCGTTCACCGGCCGAGCCAAAGGCCGCACCGGCCAGATCGTTGACCACCTGGTCCAGGTCTGCATCGGGCATAACGATGCCGTGGTTCTTGGCCCCGCCCATGGCCTGGACGCGCTTGCCGGCGGCAACCCCGCGGTTATAGACATAGTGGGCGATGTCGGACGAGCCGACGAAGCTGACCGCGCCAATCGCCGGGTGATCAAGGATCGCATCGACCATGTCCTTGTCGCCGTGCACGACCTGGAAAATGCCTTCGGGCAGATCGGCCTCCAGCCACAGTTCGGCCAGGCGCATCGGCACCGATGGATCGCGCTCGCTGGGCTTGAGGATGAAGGCATTGCCCGTGGCCATGGCGACCGCGCCCATCCACAGCGGGATCATCGCCGGGAAATTGAACGGAGTGATGCCCGCGCCGATGCCGATGGGCTGGCGCATCGAATAGACGTCGATCCCCGGGCCGGCCCCTTGCGTGTACTCGCCCTTCAGCGCGTGGGGGATGCCGCAGCAGAATTCGACCACTTCCAGTCCGCGCTGGATGTCGCCCTTGGAATCGGCAATCACCTTGCCGTGTTCGCGGCTGAGCGTTTCGGCGAGTTCGTCGATGTTGGCTTCGACCAGCGCCTTGAAATTGAACATCACCCGGGCGCGGCGTTGCGGGTTGGTGGCGGCCCAGGCGGGCTGCGCGGCCTGGGCGGCGGCAACCGCGCGGTCGAGCATGGTTGCGTCGCCCAGCGCGACTTCGGCCTGAACCTCCCCGGTATTGGGATCAAAAACCGGGCTCTTGCGGGCCGGGGCCGTGCCGCCCGTGCCGCCGGCGATGAAATGGTCAATTAAGCGCACTGTCGAGAATCCTTGTTCTGCCTAGCTTTGAAGGGCCTTTTGCCTGCCCGAATTGATGCAGACAATTGGCAAATTTGCGCCTATGCCCTGCAAATATGCAGCCTTTGAACTGGAACGACCTGCAGGCCTTTCTAGCCGTTGCTCAAGCCGGGCAGTTGGCACGGGCAGCGACGACGATGCGGGTCGATGCGACCACGATGGGACGGCGGCTGCGGCGGCTGGAATCACAGCTGGGCGCGACCCTGTTCGAACAGACCCGGCAAGGCCAGGTGCTGACCGAAGCGGGCGAGACACTGCTCGCGCAGGTCGAGGCCATGGCCTCGGCGGCTGCCAGCATTGGCGAAGGAGTGGATGCGCTTTCCAGCGGGCTGGGAGGCACGCTGCGGATCAGTGTTTCGGAAGGGTTCGGCACTTGGTTCCTGGCCGAACATATCCCCGCCTTCGTTCGTCAGCATCCTCAGCTGACCATCGACCTTGCCGCCAGCAGCGGTTTTCTCAGCCCATCAAAGCGCGAGGTGGACATTGCGGTCATGCTGTCACGGCCCAAGGCCGGGCCGGTGATCGCCCGCAAGCTCAGCGACTACACGCTGCGGCTTTATGGTTCGGTCGATTACCTGCGGGAATTCGGTCGACCCACCGCGCCAAACGAACTGGCCCAATCCCAGCGCCTGATTGGCTATGTTCCGGACCTGATCTATGCGCCGGAGCTGCGTTATCTGGACGAATTCCATCCCGGATTGATCACCCGCAGCCGGTCGACCAGCATCAATGCCCAGCACGGCTTGATTGCCGCAGGCGGGGGGATCGGCGTGCTTCCCTGTTTCATCGGTGACCGCGATCCGCGGCTTGCGCCAGTCATTCCGGACAAGCGCATCACCCGTTCGTTCTGGCTGGTCACCCACAAGGACAATCATCAACTGGCGCGGATCAAGGCGGGGAAGGACTGGCTGTTCGACCTGGTCCAACGCCACCGCGATCTGCTGGTTCCGGCTTAGCCGGGCCTAGTTTGGGCGCTGCCCGTTCGGCTTGCCCATCCGCTTGCGGTGCTTGACGGCCTTGCCGGGATGACGCGCCTGCGCGGTGTTCTGGTCTTTGCCTTTATAACGAGGAGTGCTGCGCTGAACCGGCTCTGGCTTGCCTTCGATCGGTTCGATCTCGACTCCATCGTCGTTTTCTGCGGTCCGGCGAACCGCAGCCAGGAACCGTCCCGCAATGGCGCTGGGCACTTCGAACTGGGTTTCATTGGCGGCGATGCGGATCGCCCCGATTTCACTGCGGCTGACGTGGCCGCGGCGACACAGCAGCGGGAGCAGCCAACGCGGATCGGCATTGTGTCGGCGACCGATGTTGATGCGGAACCAGGCACTCGCTTCAAAGCCTTCGCGCGGGCCGCGTTGGGGCGGCGCTTCGGCGGCCAGGAGCTCTTCCGGTTCGGGCATGTGGGTGCGGTGCGCCTGAACCAGTGCCAGGGCAATGTCTTCGGCGCTGAGCTCGGCGAGCAGCTGCGCGGCCAGGGCTCGATCACTGTCCGATGGATCAATCGGTGTCAGCAGTGCGGCAAGCAGCCGTTCATTGTCGGCCGAGCGGATTTGTTCGGCGGTTGGCGGCGAAAGCCATTCCGCAGCAATGCGTGCGCCGCGCAGCATTCCTTCCACGCGGCGGCGACGCGGGTAGGGCACCAGCAGGATTGCGGTGCCTTTCCGCCCTGCGCGGCCGGTGCGACCCGAACGGTGCTGCAGCGTTTCTGCATCGCGCGGCACTTCGACGTGAATGACCAGCGACAGGCCTGGCAGGTCAATCCCGCGAGCCGCCACATCGGTCGCCACGCAAACCCGTGCGCGTCGGTCGCGTAGCGCCTGAAGCGCGTGATTGCGCTCGTTCTGGCTATGCTCACCGGACAAGGCCACCACGGCAAAGCCGCGTTCGGTCAGGCTGGAATGCAGATGCCGGACATTGTCCCGCGTGGCGCAGAACAAAATCGCCGTCTCCGCCTCGTGAAAGCGCAGCAGATTGACCACTGCATTCTCGATGTCGGCCGGGGCGATGGCCATGGCCTGATAGGCAATGTCGCCATGGCCCCGCTCGGCGTCTGCAGTGGCAATGCGCAAAGCGTTGCTTTGATACCGCTTCGCCAGCGCCACGATCGGCTTGGGCATGGTGGCCGAAAACAACAGAGTCCGGCGTCCGTCCGGCGTGGCATCCAGCAGTTCTTCCAGATCCTCGCGGAAGCCCATGTCGAGCATTTCATCCGCCTCATCGAGCACGGCTACAGCCAGACCGGTGAGATCCAGCGCGCCGCGTTCAAGGTGATCGCGCAGACGCCCGGGAGTGCCGACCACGATATGCGCTCCATAGTTCAGCGCGCGGCGTTCCCGCATCGGATCCATCCCGCCGACGCAGGTAACGACCTTCGCTCCGGTGGGCTCGTATAGCCAGGTCAATTCACGACTGACCTGAATGGCCAATTCCCGGGTTGGCGCAATGACCAGCGCCAGCGGCGTCCTGGCTGGCAGGACCCCGCCGTCTGCTGCCAGCATTTGTGGCGCCATGGCCAGTCCAAAGGCCACAGTCTTTCCTGATCCGGTCTGTGCCGATACGATCAAGTCGCGGCCCAGTGCTTCATCCTCAAGCACGGCGGCCTGGACCGAAGTAGGAGCGGAATAGCCACGCGCAGCGAGCGCATCGCCGAGCAAGGCATAAGGGGTCTGGAAAGTCATGATCTCACGAAAGCTAGTGCGAACGGCTATTTGCGCCGCAGGCGGAACGGTGCTCCGCCAGGAAGGTTTTCGCCCTAGGCTTTTGTTGGCACCGCGACAACGACAATCGCTCTATCGTCGCCGGGGCGTTCGTTGGCCGGCAGATCCGGCTATTCTCCGCGTTCCAGTGCAGCGACGATATGCTGGGCAAGACGATGCGCCGTATCGGACAGGCCGGGTGCCTCGATCAGGGCGATTTCGGTATCGTAGAGCGGGGGCAGATTAGGATCGTCGATCACTGCTTGCAAATAAGTTGGAACCATTTCGCGCGGCAACACCGTGATGCCAAGCCCCGCATTGACCGCGGATTGGCTGCCCGCAAGGCTGGTCGAAGTATAGGCGACCCGCCATTTCCGCCCGATCGCCTCAAGCGCGTCGATGGCCCGCTTGCGATAGACGCATGGCTCGGGCGAAACCACCAGCGGCACGGTTTCCATATCGGCCGCGGCCAGCTGGTCGCGTGCTACCCAGACCAAGGGCTCGCGCCAGACCCGAACGCCTTCAAGACGGGCTGACGGTTCCCGTTTGACCAGGACAAGGTCAAAGGCGCCGTCGTGGAACCGTTCGAGAAGGTTGAGAGTGAGGTCACAGGTCACTTCCATTTCAACCAGCGGATGGGCCTTGGCAAAGGCTGACAGCACTGCGGGCAGGTGCGCGGTGGCGAAGTCTTCGGGCACGCCGATCCGGACCCGTCCGGTCATGTCGGGTTCGAACAGTTCGGCAATTGCCATGTCGTTGAGCCGCAAGAGCTGACGCGCAGGTCCCAGCAAGCGTTCTCCCTCGGTGGTCAGGCTCAAAGACCGCGGAGTCCGGGCGAATACGGCGCGGCCAAGCTGCTCCTCAAGCCGTTTCACCTGCAGACTGATGGTCGACTGCGTCCGCCCCAGGCGTTCTCCGGCGCGGGTGAAACTGCCGGTTTCCGCAATCGTCACGAAGCAACGCAGCAGATCCAGGTCGAGGGTTCTGGTTCCTGGCATGGCTCCGGAAATCGGGCATTACATTTAGATTGTCAATGTTTGATATTTTAACAACTCGTTTCAGCAATGGCTAATCGGGCTTCATAGGGCGCCACCGAAAGGGAAACCCATGCAAATCCTCGCCGGAAAATCGAACCAGGCTTCAGCGTATTTGATCGCCGCCACACTGTGGGCGGGTTTCGCAGCTCTGGCCGGACTGCTGGTCATGCAGGCCGGGTCAGGGGCAGCATTGAACCTTCCCGCCGTGATCGGTTTGCTGACCCTGTTTGTGGCGGCAACGGTTGCCGCATTCTCGCTGCGCTACATGCGCGCGGATTTGCAATCGCGCCGATTTTACCTGGGTTTGGGGGCGCTGGTGAGTTCGGTCCTGGGCTGGTTATTCACCGGCCATCTGTTGGTCTTTGCCGCCTTCTGGTGTGTCAGTGGGCAGCTGCTTGCGGGGCTAATTGGCCATCATCACGATTGGCCCGAGGCCAATCTTGCAGCGCGGCGCACGCGCTGGACCTTCATCCTGGGTGAAGGCGCGCTTGTCGCTGCGCTGGGCTTGCTGGGTTGGCAGGCGGGATCCTGGCAGCTGGACGTCATTCTCGCCAGCGCGGCGGCGCTCTCCCCGCTGGTGGTCAATCTTGCCGCGCTGTTGATGGTGGCGGCGGCGGCGGCACGCTGCGCGCTGCCTCCGTTCTCGAACTGGCTGCTTTCCTCGATGACTGCTCCAACCCCAGTTTCAGCGCTGATGCATGCCGGTCTGGTGAATGCCGGTGGCTTTCTGCTGATCCGTTTCGCACCGGTTCTGGAGGCCGCTCCGACGGCGCGGATCGGGGCGATCATCCTGGGGCTGTGTGCGGCGATTTACGGCGTCGGAATCATGCTGGTCCGTCCCGACGTGAAGCGCGCCTTGGCCGGTTCGACCATTTCACAAATGGGGTTCATGATCATGAGCTGCGGGCTGGGCGCCTATGTAGCTTTCTAGCTTACGTCTATCGGCCACAACTATCTTGCGATAGCCTCTCTGGATTGCGCCAATCTGTTCGAGCCGAGCGAGAACTTGCCCCACGGTGACGCGCGACACCCCGGCACGGTCGGCCAGCGACTGTTGCGTCGCAAGAAGCACCGCGCCATCACGATCCGCCAGGTCCAGCAAGAGCCGCGCCAGTCGTACATCGGCCGACAGCGTACGGTCGCGATCGATCAGATCCAGCGCGGTGCGCAGTTGGTTGGCCAGCGAGGCAAGGAGCCAGCGGGCGAAATCCGGCTGCTCGGCCAGGAGCAGATCAATTTTTGCCGGCCTGATGTGTACCAGAACCGCAGCGCTTTCCGCCACGGCGTCCACCTGTCGCGCCGTGCCGGCAAAATGGGCCAGTTCCCCAAACAGATCGCCACTGCCCAGCACCGCGAAGGTTGTAACCCCGCCATCGGGGGCAAAGCGGCAGATCGAGACGCGTCCGCTTTTGATCATCCAGAACCCGGTATCGGCATCACCCTGCTGCTGGATCAGTTGCCCGGGTGCGAAAGTCTTGCGCTGGCCGACACTGCGAAGAACCTCGACAAGCGTCGGATCGGGGCGCAGCGCGCCAATTCCGGAAAATTGATAAATACGTGAGCACGTCGCGCACCTGGACCCTGCCAAAATCGGCAAACCGCTGTGCCAAAGCGGCGCGATCCAAGTCTGGATTGATCTCAAACAGCTTCTTCAAGCTTTGACTCCTATCGACACGAACTTTGCGATTGGTCCGTTTCTAAGCCAGGTTTGTACGGCTAATTCCACAAAAACAGTTTTTGATTGCGCTGCAAATTGCGGCAAGGCCCTTCCTCATTGCGGTTGCTGCACCAGATTGCCCGGAACGTTAGGCGCAGCGGCTCTTTTTGACTACTCAAGCCGGCTACCGTAATCGCAGCCCATGGAGCCGCTTTTCCGCATTAACCCGCAGCTTGATCCTGACCAACTGAATGCTCGCTACCGGGCTAAGCGCCGCCTTCATATTTCCGATTTCCTTGTGCTGGAACATGCTGAGCGGCTGCTTCAATTCCTCAAAAATTCGACTGCATGGCACTTGGTCCTCAATGCGCAGCTTCCACCTCGGCTTCAGCGGGAGGTGGCCTCGGATATTCGTGCACTAGCGATTATGCCGGATCTATCCGAGGATTGAGCCCGCATCCATCGCGCATCAGTGCTTATCGTAGGTGCGATGAAGTCAGAGGGACCTGCGCTAAGCAATCTCTTGCTTAGGGAACTCGATCGGATTCTGGTGTGGCTCCCATGGATCCAACCGAAGCATGATCGCGCTGAACAGGGGCGAGGTGAGGTGTTGTGCAAGCCAGACCTGCAATTTAAGCAACGGCTGTGCGTCGAACCAAGCCCGATCGACCTCGGCGAACTGGCGGACGAACGGGAAAATAGCAATGTCCGTGAGCCGCACTTCTCGCCGCAGAGGTTTGCATGGCTGATAAGGCGCTCCTCCAGCACCGCTAATAGCGCAAGCCCGGCGGCGCGATGGCTCAGTGGATCTGAGGCGTGCCGGTTGGGATAGGTGCCGACGCGATAAAGCGAAAGGCCGGACGGCGCAAATTGCACCATCCGGCCTTTGGCATGGGTCTCGCGGTCCGGCGTGGAGAGAGGGCGCCGGGCCGCGAGGAGCGGCTGCCCTCAGGCGGCCTGCTTGACCTTTTCAATCGCCAGGCTGACGCGGTTCTGGATCGGCGCGAAGGCTTCGTTGGCGAGCTTCACGGCCTTTTCCGAGTTCTTCGAACCGGTGGCGACGGCGGCGTCGAAGTTGCGGCGCAGGATTTCACCCTGCA
>JBKHWO010000037.1:0-6406 GCA_046566485.1 Alphaproteobacteria bacterium
TCCCAGTTTCTCAGAACTTGTACGGGTCTCGGCCCGCATCGGCTGCCTCAGTTTCGGCGGCCCTGTCGGCCAAATTGCACTCATGCACCGCGAGCTGGTGGAGGAGCGCGCATGGGTTACTGAGGAGCAATATCTCCACGCCTTGAACCTGTGCCATCTGTTGCCCGGCCCCGAAGCTCAGCAGCTTGCGATCTGGATCGGTTGGAAGCTCCATGGACTCAAGGGCGGCTTGGCAGCTGGTTTGTTGTTCGTGGTTCCGGGAGCCTTGATCATTCTCGCCCTGTCGATCCTTTATGGATATGCGGCGGAGCTCTCTTGGTTTGCGGCACTATTCCTCGGAATCAAGGCTGCAGTTTTGGCGATCGTCGTGCAGGCGCTGCTGCGCGTTGCTGGCCGCGCCCTCAATACCCCTTCGAAAAAGCTCTTGGCGGTCGCGGCCTTTCTGGCCCTGTTCATTTTCAACTTGCCCTTCCCCCTGGTGGTGCTGGGCGCGGGTGCCATCGGGACGGTGATTGCAGCGACCCGTCCCGAGCTATTTGCACTCAAGCCCAATGACCGCCCGCCGCCGACCGCTCCGCGCCCGTGGGGTGCCAGTTTGCGGGCCATCGTAGTTGGCTTGCTCGTCTGGATTGCGCCAATGGCTGTCGTGCTGGCTCTTCTGGGACCCGACCATGTCCTGTGGGATGTCGGACTGTTCTTTTCAAAGCTCGCAGTCGTCACCTTTGGCGGGGCCTATGCTGTGCTGGCTTATATGGCGCAGCAAGCCGTCGATGGGTTTGGCTGGCTTAATGCCCGCGAAATGGCCGACGGTCTTGGTCTGGCGGAAACAACCCCCGGGCCACTGATCATGGTGACGCAGTTCGTCGGGTATCTGGCTGCATTTCGCGCGCCCGAGCCGTTTACGCCGCTTTTTGCGGGAATATTGGGCGCGGCTCTGACCACCTGGGTGACGTTCGTCCCGTGTTTCCTTTGGATCTTTGCGCTTGCACCCTGGATGGAGCGACTTGAACACGCGCAGCGGCTGAAGGGCGGGCTCGCAGCTGTAACCGCTGCAGTGGTCGGGGTCATCGCCAACCTGTCGGTTTGGTTTGCCCTGCACGTGCTGTTCTCACGGGTTGTCGACCAGGATCTGGGCGGCCTCACCATTTCGGTTCCGCAGATTGCCAGTTTCGACTGGCGAGCCGGAGTGTTGGCGGCTCTCGCTGCGATCCTCATTTTCCGTCTGAAATGGAACGTCCTTCGCGTTCTGGGCCTTACCGCTCTGGGCGGGCTGATACTCAGTCAATTCGCTTGAAAAGGAGATGTACCATGAGTGATATTTCTCGTCGCGACGCAATTGGCGCTATGTCGCTCAATGTTGCTGCCGCAGCTTCTCCTCCGACAACTTCGGCACAGACCTCTGCGGCGCCTTCGGCCACAAGCGGTGCGATGCCTGCCTTTGCAGGCGACCACTTCGCGGACGTTTATCCTATCAGAGTCTAAACTTCCTTCACGTTGCCAAACCATCGATGATCGGACAATCTGGACGGTTGTCACCGTGGCACTGGCGGGCGAGATCCAGGAGGGTGCGCCGCATGCTTTCGAGCGCCTTTGCCTTGCGCCCCAATTCGTCCGCCTGGGCGAGTGCCAAGGCCTTGACCTCGCTGCTGGCCCGCTCACGATCAGACCATAGGGCAAGCAAAGTCGTGATCTCCTCCGTGCCGAACCCGAGATCGCGGGCATTGGCAATGAAGCGCAGGCGATGAACATCGGCATCGGAATAATCGCGATACCCACTCCCGCGGCGCGGTGGCGCGGGGATCAGGCCGATCTTTTCATAGTGCCGGATCATCCGCTGCGAGACGCCGCTTGCCTGCGAGGCTGCACCAATGTTCACAGCTTCACCCGATTGAGACGCAGTGCGTTGGCGACAACGCTGACCGAGGACAAGGCCATCGCCGCCGCAGCGATCATAGGCGAAAGCAGGATGCCGAAGAACGGATAGAGCAGCCCTGCCGCGACCGGAACGCCGGCCGCATTATAAATGAAAGCGAAAAACAGATTCTGGCGGATGTTGGACATCGTCGCCTCGCTGAGCTGGCGGGCGCGAACGATGCCGACAAGATCGCCCTTCAGCAGCGTCATCCCCGCGCTTTCCATGGCGACATCGGTGCCGTGCCCCATTGCTATGCCGACGTCCGCCGCCGCAAGCGCGGGCGCATCGTTCACTCCATCGCCGGCCATGGCGACGACGCGGCCTTCCTGCTTCAGCCGCGCGACGACATCGGCTTTCTGATCGGGCAGGACGTCGGCTTCAACGGCATCGATCCCGAGCCGGCGCGCGACGGCGGTGGCTGTCGTGCGGTTGTCACCGGTCAACATCACCACGCGAATGCCATCTGCGCGCAAGGCAGCCAGTGCTTCCGGCGTTGTTGGCTTGATCGGATCGGCAATGGCGAATACGCCTGCCACCTGCTGGTCCAGCCCCATGAAGATGGCCGTTGCACCATCCTCGCGAAGTGCATCGGCTTCGGCAGCAAGAGGCGCGGTATCGATCCCCGATTCCGTCAGGAAGCGCGCGTTGCCTAACGTGATGCGCTTGTTCTCAACCACACCAACGGCGCCCTTGCCGGTCGGGGAATCGAAACCGCTGACGGGAGGGATTTCGATGGACCGGCTGATCGCCGCATCGACGATCGCCAACGCCAGCGGGTGTTCCGACGCCCGCTCCACGCCGGCCGCCAGCCGCAGCAATTCCGCTTCCTCAAGCCCTGCCGCTGCGATGATCCGGGTGACGGCGGGCTTGCCTTCGGTCAGCGTGCCGGTCTTGTCGAGCACCAGCGTGTCGACCTTTTCCATATGCTCCAGCGCCTCGGCATTCTTGATCAGCACGCCAAGTCCCGCGCCGCGCCCAACGCCCACCATGATCGACATCGGCGTGGCAAGGCCCAGCGCGCAGGGGCAGGCGATGATCAGCACGGATACCGCCGCAATCAGCCCGTGGGCAAAGCGCGGCTCTGGCCCCCAGATGCCCCAGAGTGCGAAGGCAAGAATGGCAATGCCGATTACCAGCGGCACGAACCAGCCGGAAACCTGATCCGCCATGCGCTGGATCGGCGCGCGTGAACGTTGCGCTTCAGCAACCATCTGCACGATGCGGGACAGCATGGTGTCCCGTCCGACCTTGTCTGCGCGGATTATCAGGGCACCGCTCTGGTTCATGGTGCCGCCGATCACCGTGTCGTCAACCGACTTCGTAACCGGCATGGATTCGCCCGTGACCATGGATTCGTCGAGCGCCGAACGGCCGTCTTCGACTACGCCGTCAACCGGAACCTTTTCGCCTGGCCGCACCCGCAGCCGATCACCCACCGCGACATCTTCCAGCGGAACTTCCGCCTCGCTGCCGTCAACAGCGATGCGCCGCGCAGTTTTCGGTGCCAGATTGAGCAACGCCTTGATCGCACCCGAAGTGCGCTCGCGGGCGCGCAATTCCAGCACCTGGCCCAACAGTACCAGCACGGTGATGACCGCTGCTGCCTCGAAATAGACCGCCACCGTCCCGTCGGCGGCGCGGAAGGCATCAGGAAAGATACCCGGCGCCACTGCCGCGACCACACTGTAGAGCCAGGCCACGCCGGTTCCCATGGCGATCAGCGTGAACATGTTGAGATTGCGCGTTTTGAGCGAGGCCCAGCCACGCTGGAAAAAGGGCCATCCCGCCCACAAGACAACTGGTGTGGCCAGCGCAAACTGGATCCATATCGACGCCTTCATCGGTATCAGATGATGCAACGCCGGGAACAGATGCCCGCCCATTTCCAGAACGAGCACAGGCAGGGAGAGCGCAAGACCGATCCAGAAGCGCCGGGTCATGTCGATCAGTTCGGCGCTTGGCCCTTCATCGGCCGTAACCATCGCCGGTTCGAGCGCCATGCCACAGATCGGGCACGCCCCCGGGTGATCCTGCCGGACTTCCGGATGCATCGGGCAAGTCCAGATCGTGCCCGGCTGATCTTGTGCGATCGGGGCGGCAGCCTTGTTCAGATAACGCTGCGGGTCGGCGACGAATTTCTCGCGGCACCCGGCGCTGCAGAAATGGTAGTCGCTGCCCGCGTGCGATGCGTGATGCGCGGTCTTTTGTGGATCTACAGACATGCCGCAAACCGGGTCGATAACCTGTCCGACGAAATGGTCGCCGTGATCGCCGCAACAACCATGGCTTCCCGCACGCGTGCTATGTTTCGACTCGGCCATCACGGTCTCCTTCCATTGGAGATCCATGGTGCACCTTGACACTATGTCAGAGTCAATAAGCACTTGACCCTGACATAGTGTCAAGTGCGATAGTAGCGACGACTCGAAGGATACGAACCAGAGTGAACCTGAGACCAATCAACGTCCGGCTAAACAAATCTGCCCTCCACGAGGAGAGCGGGCGGGCGGTGCGATTGATCCTTGCTCTGCTCGTTATCCTGGCCTTGTCCGTCATGCCCGTCTCGATGGCGGACCGGACGACGGCTGCCCATGCGGCCACTGCCACACCGATGGCCATGGATGATTGCACCGGCCATCACGAGACGGCACCCGACAAGCATCACAGCGGCACGCAAGACTGCGCGATGGCCTGCGCGGTGGTTGAGCCAGTGGCGCCTCAGCTGGCAGTGGAGACAAATCCGGTTCGATCTGCCCTGTCGCCTCAGCCATCCCCTCGTTTGAACGGGATAGCGCCAGAGGCCACTAGCCCGCCTCCACGTCTGTTTCCGGAAATTTGAAAGCTTTTCAAATCTTCTGGAGAATGAACGATGATCACACTTTTGAGCGCAGTCGCAATGGCGGCTGCAGCACCTGTGGCAGCGCAGCCCACAACGCCTGACCATGCCGGCCACAATGCTCCTCAGACCGAGCAGAGGGGCAAGGGATGCTGTTGCTGCAAGGACAAGACGGGCGGCGATACGCAGGCCAACGGGAAAAAGATGGAGTGCTGCGAGAACAAGCAGCACGATGCGGCTCCGGCAGAGCATTCGCAGCACAACCATTAGGAACCAACCGGGCGGATGGCATCTCGCTGTCCGCCCGGATTCCAGTTTATTTTTTTGGGTTTCTTCCAGACAGGAAAACCCCGGGACATATGGATATGACAGCACTTATAGAACGCCGCTCGTTCCTGCGCGCCGGCGCTGCGGGCCTTGTCGGCTTCGGCATGAGCGGGCTTTTTCCCGCCTGGGCGCAAACCGGTTCGGCGGGCCTCGCACCCAGCTCCCCCACGCTCGCCGGCGACGATATTCACCTCAGGATCGCCAACAGCACCTTCACGGTTGGCGGGCGCACCGGTCATGCCGTCACCATGAACGGCGTCCTGCCCGCACCGCTTATCCGGCTGCGCGAAGGGCAAAATGTCCGCCTCCACGTTGAAAACACGCTGGATGAGGACAGCTCGATCCACTGGCACGGGCTGATCGTCCCGTTTCAGATGGACGGAGTTCCTGGTGTGAGCTTCCCCGGCATCAAGCCGCGCACCACGTTCACCTATGAATTTCCGATCGTCCAGAGTGGCACCTACTGGTACCACAGCCACTCAGGGCTGCAGGAGCAGCAGGGGCATTATGGGCCGATCGTTATCGATCCGGCTGAGCCCGATCCGGTTGCCTATGACCGAGAGCATGTCATCGTGCTCAGTGACTGGACATTCCTCCATCCGCACCACCTCGTCACCAAGCTCAAGGCGGAGGGCGGCTACTTCAATCGCCAGAAGCAGACCCTGCTGGGCATGATCGAGGGCGGGCCGGAGGAGAAAATGTCGGCCTCCGACAGGGCCATGTGGGGCCGGATGCGAATGGACCCGACCGACATCGCCGATGTGACGGCTGCCACCTACACCTATCTCGTCAACGGCCACGGACCGCGGGAGAACTGGACCGGTCTGTTCCGGCCCGGCGAGCGGGTGCGGCTGCGCTTCATTAACGCGGCGACCATGACGATCTTCAACATCCGCATTCCCGGCCTGCCGATGACAGTGGTCAGCGCCGACGGACTGAATGTCCGGCCCGTGACGGTGGACGAGTTCCAGATCGGCAATGCCGAGACCTATGACGTCATTATCCAGCCAGCCGAGGACAAAGCGTTCACGCTCGTTGCGGAATCGATCGACCGTTCCGGCATGGCGCGCGCCACGTTCGCGCCGCGCTTAGGCATGGAAGCACCCGTTCCACCGCTTCGCCCGCGCCCCACGCTCACCATGAAGGATATGGGCATGGGCGGCATGGACCATGGTTCAATGGCGGGAATGGACCATGGCGCCATGGCCGCCGGGGCCAGCGCGGCAGCAGCAGATCACGGCAGTTCCCATTCGATGGGCGGCATGAACATGCGCGACAAATCGAAGGTGCCCGACAGCGTCAAGGTCGGCGTCGGCGTGGACGCCATC
>JBKHWO010000038.1:0-14179 GCA_046566485.1 Alphaproteobacteria bacterium
GGTCCCGGTATCGGGCCAGAATGTTGAGGATGACCTCGTCGCTGACGGCACCGCTATCAAGCGCCTCCCGGATCGCGGCCTCGACCGCTTCCAGGCCATCGGTCATTACAGCTGCCAGCACGCGCACGAAGCGGCGGTCGGCTTCATCACCGCTGCCCAGCTTGCGCCGCAGCCGCGTCAGTGCCGCTGGTAGGTCCCACCCCTGGAAGGGTGCGCCGTTCCGCAAGGCCCCAGGCTTGTTGGCCAGAACGGGCAGGTAATGCCAGGGATCATAGATCGTTCGGTCGCGGCCGAAGTGCCGGGCATGTTCGGCGATGACCTCGTCGCCGAGGCGCACGACGATGCGGTCGGCATAGGCGCGGACCTGAACGGACCGCCGTGCAGCCTTAGCCATGACCGAGTAGCGGTTGCGGTCGAAGCTGATCAAGCAGGTGCCCGTCACGGCATGCGCGGTCTCGTGGAAGCCGTCAAACGGTGCCAGAATCGGCTGCAGGGCTGGTCGTTCGAGCTCCAGCGCTTCGGCAACGGTCAGCTCCTTTTGCTCGGGATGGGCGTGCCTTACGGCCCAGCGCAGGCACTCTGCTTCCAGCCACCCGTTGAGCTCCTCGATGCTGGCAAAGCGCAGGCGGGGTTGGAAGAAGCGGCCTCGGATGGTCTGCACCTGGTGTTCAACCTGCCCCTTCTCCCACCCCGCCGCTGGCGAGCAGGCCGTGGGCTCGACCATGTAATGATCAGCCATGACCAGAAAGCGGCGGTTGAACACCCGCTCCTTGCCGACGAACACGGTGGTGACCGCGGTCTTCATGTTATCGTAGATCCCGCGCAGCGGAACGCCACCAAAGAAGGCGAAGCCGCGGGCATGGGCGTCAAACACCATCTCCTGTGTCTCGCGTGGATAGGCTCGGACATAGACTGCCCGCGACGCGCATAGCCGCATAGGTGCTCTGCCGATTTTTCGCATTCTCGAGGTTCACTGGACCCGGGCGGACAGCATCCGTGCCGAAGCGGTGTGGGCGCAGCGCCTGCTGAGGTCGGGCGCGGATCTGCTCAACTTCTTGCCCGAACAATCGCGCATTCTTACGGCTTCCAGTGTTGGACGCATGCAGCGCGTCCGGTTGCTGACCATGTCGTTGCTAGAGGCCTATACTGCCGGGCTCGTTCTGCAGATCGCCTGTCGCCGAGGGTGCTTTGCCCGCACAATATCGCCGGTTGACCTCATACCCTGGTTCGGTGACCGAATAACGCTGATGGGGATCCGCTCCAAGGCAAGGCAGTGCCCTGTCTGCGGCGGTATCAATCGCTACGCAGTGGCCGAGGAAACGAAATCACCGATACCTGCTGGAGCTGAATACATTCCCGAGTTTCCGGGAGAGTTGCCATCCGCTGAATTCGAGTTCCGCCTCTTCGACGGTCAGAACCGCACGCCCGGCCATGGTTAGTCTTTGAACGGCGGTATCGTGACTGGAGGCGGCTCCATCGAGCCGAACCCAACAAGCTTCCGCACAACGAGCTGGCCGCAGACAAGCAATGTGCACCCTACAGCAAAGGTCGCGGCGAGAAAGTCTGACAGCGGATCGAAGGGCCAGCCAGCCTCTCGGGGGCTGAACAAAAACGTGATGCCAGCGAGAAACGCCAAGCCGAGCCCAACGAAGCGAAACCTGTTGGCCAGTTCCGCAAGTTTGGCTTCGAGTGTCGGTCGCTGGCCCATGTCAAATCATCCCCTCAGTCATCGAGAAATATGTCGAAGATCGGCCCTGCCTCGGTTTTGGGGCTCGTTCCCTTCTGGGTGCAATTGCGGAAGATAAAGCTGCCAATCCTGGCGGCCCGGTTGGGAGTCAGGACCAGTTTGCGAGCCTGAGCCTCCGAGACAAGCGCCTCGATGGTTTCTGAGACGACCGCAATCGTCTTCTCCCCCGCGTTGGCCTGTGTCCCGTAGACCAGCCATTCGAGTTCGACATCAAACGCCTCGCAAAAGCCGACGGCTACCGCGAGGGGGAGTTCCCGTTTTTCGGCTTCGTAGTTCTTGTACGACTTGTCGGAAATTTCGAGCATCGCCGCGGCCTTGACCTGCGATGCCTGCTTTTTCGCTCGTGCCGCCGCCATGCGCGCACCGATGCCGACTACATCTGTCATGTTGACAATCGTTCCCCAAAAGTGTTCAAACGTTCCCTATAGGGCGAGTCGGTTACCGCTTCTTACCCCATTGGACTCGTTCGCGGGAGTTTTCTGCAATGAGAAGTACGTCCGTTAATCTGCTGACGCCCCGCCAGATGGCTCATCAGTCAGGCTGGTCGGTCAAGTCGATCCGCAAATTGCTGGCTGAGCGCCGCATCAGGCACCTGAAGCGCGGCAATCGCTATCTGATCCCCCAAAATGCGATCGACGAATTTCTCGACACAAACATGGTGGAGCCGGAGTCTGGCGATGGAGCTCGATGCGCCATTGAAGCGGAAGGATTGCTGCTGTGACCACTCTGACTCCCATCCTCGACCGCGCGAAAACGCCCGAAGCCTGGGTCGACCTGCTTGCCGAGAAGGGCATTTTTCTCTCGCCGCGCACCTTGCGTGAATTGGCGAACCGCTGGGGGGCTTGCCACAAGGTAAGCCGGGTCATGCTGATCACCCCGGAACAGCTCGATCACATTATCGAAAGCCAGAAGAAATGCCCCTCGAACCTTATCCCCGCGGCGCGGTCTGGTGGGCGCGCGGCCGGGTCGAATACAATGGCGCGCCGATCACCGAATACTACCGATGCAGCACTGGCGCATCTGAGGAATCGGGCGCTAAGGACTGGTGCCGGAATGAAGAGCTGAGGGTTACCTGCATCCACCTTTTAGGTGAGGACCCGGAAGAAAAGCTCATCACCTTTGCAGACGCCGTCCTCCAGTACGACGCCAAGCCCAAAGAGGCGGCATATCTCGTCCCGATTACCAAGAAGATAGGCTCGATGCCGATCCGGGATATCAGTCCGAAACTGGTCCGCGAACTTGGACCAGACCTTTACCCGGATTGTTCTACCGACACCTGGACCCGCCAGGTCGTTTCTCCGGTCCGGGCCGTGATCAACAACATAAACGACAGCGAAAGCGGGATCGCCTTCCGGGTGAGAGGCTATACTCCGAAGGAAAAGGTCGCGCAGGATAACAAGCGCAAGAGCACGGGGCGGAAGAAGTACCCACCAGGCAGTTGGGAATGGCTGCTGAAGTTTCGGCAGAAGGCCCCGCCGCGTCTGGGAGCATTGGCTCTGCTCATGTTCATCAGCGGTGCGCGCATCAGCCAGGCAGTGGCCATGCATCCCCACAAGCACATCAACAAGGCCAAGGGCATGATCTGCATACCCGGCGCGAAGGGTCACAGCGATCGGTGGCTGCGCGTGCCCGATGTCGTCATGGCTGAGCTCACGGCACTGCCAGAAATCTATCCTCGCGATTGGCCTCGCAAACCGGAGAATTTGCGGCTGTTCGGCTATGCGGATCGTGGTGGTCCGAGAAAGCTATGGAACAAGGCCTGCGACGATGCGGACATCGAACGGATCCCATTCCATCCGGCGGGGCGTCATGGATTTGGCCAGGAGATGAATGTCCGCCAGCGTGTGGACGAGAAGGCAGCAGGTGCATTCGGCGGATGGTCCGACCTCAACCTGATGCGCAGCACCTACACCCACGCCGAAGATACCGAGATCAAGGTCAATCAGGCACTCAACCGCGGCCTGCTGGAAGCGGAGCGCAAGACCGGTATCAAGCTCAGAAAGGAGCCCTGACGTTGTACGGATTTTGTACGAGCGACGGTCGAATCGACCCATTTTTTGCCGTCAAACGGCGTCAAGACCTGCGGAATGGAAGTGGGTCCATCCATAAATTCCCTTTATTTCAAGGGCATTTATGGTGGGCGCGGCAGGGATTGAACCTGCGACCCCACCCGTGTGAAGGGTGTGCTCTACCGCTGAGCTACGCGCCCGTTCCCGTGGTTGTGGGCTTGTCGCCGTACAACCGAGACGCGCGCCATTAGAGGGGAGCGGGCGAATTGACAAGGGCAGAAACAAGGCTAGTGCGCAGGCCATGAGCGAAGAAATCAAATCTGGCGCAGACCTGCCCCCCGACCGCCTGGCGATCAATCCGCGCAGCCCCTATTTCGACGAGGACAAGCTGATGCGGGGGATCGGGATCCGCTTCAAGGGCGTGGTACGCACCAATGTCGAGGAATACTGCATTTCCGAAGGGTGGGTCCGGGTCCAGGCGGGCAAGACCATGGATCGGTATGGCCAGCCTTTGACGCTCAAGCTCAATGGTCCGGTCGAAGCATGGTACGAAGACCTGGGCGAAGGCGCTCCGGTCGCGAAGGTCTGAGCCGACCTGCTTCAGGCTTTGCTCTCGGCAGTTCTGCCGGCGCTGCGTTGGGGCTTGCGACGATCGATGCGCTGTCGTGAACCGTCATGCGCGGTTCGGTGACAGGATGCCGACGCCGCGCTGCAGAACTTGCAAAAATTCGCGCTTCGGCGCAGGGGGCGATGCATGGCGCTCCCCCAGGTTATCATCATAGGCCGCCCCAATGTCGGCAAGTCCACTTTGTGGAACCGGCTGGTTGGCAAGAAACTCGCGCTGGTTGACGACCAGCCAGGGGTGACGCGCGACCGCCGCTTTGGCGAAGCGCACCTGCTGGGTCTCGACTTTACAGTGGTCGACACCGCGGGTTGGGAAGACGAGGATCCCAGTTCGCTGCCGGGCCGCATGCGCCAACAGACCGAGGCTTCGCTGGTCGGCGCCGACGTTGCGCTGTTCGTGGTTGATGCGCGCGCGGGCATTACGCCGCTCGATGAGGAGATCGGCCGCTATCTTCGGGAAAGCACAGTTCCGGTCGTGCTGGTGGCCAACAAAGCCGAAGGCAAGTCGGGCGATCACGGCGTTTACGAAGCCTTTTCGCTTGGATTCGGCGAACCGATTCCCTTCTCCGCCGAGCATGGCACCGGCATGGCCGACCTGTTCGAGGCGCTTTTGCCTCATCTTGAGCCAAAGCAGCCCGAGGACGACGAATTCGAGCCCTTCGATGAAGAGGACGAAGAGGCGCTTAATCGTGCCCCGCTCAAGCTCGCGATCGTCGGCCGGCCCAATGCGGGCAAGTCGACACTGATCAATGCGTTCCTGAAAGAGGACCGCCTGCTGACCGGCCCTGAAGCCGGGATCACCCGCGATTCCATCTCGATCGACTGGGAATGGAATGACCCCGAAACGGGGGAGAAGCGGCCAGTGCGGCTGATCGACACCGCCGGGATGCGCAAGAAGGCGCAGGTCACCGACAAGCTGGAAAAGCTGGCCGTGGCCGATGCTCGCCATGCGGTCGACTTTGCCGAAGTGGTGGTGCTGTTGCTTGATGCGACGCGGGGGCTTGAACATCAGGATCTCAAGATCGCCTCGCTGGTGCTGGAGGAAGGCCGGGCGCTGATCATCGCGATCAACAAGTGGGATGTCGCCGGCAAGGATGCGGCAGAGGATGCTTCGGCCCTGTTCAACGGGATCAAAGGGGCGCTGGAAGATGGGCTGAGCCAGGTCAAGGGCCTGCCGGTGCTGACCGTCTCGGCGCGGACCGGAAAGGGGCTCGACACCCTGATCAAGGTCGCATTCGAAATTCGCGCGGCCTGGTCCAAGCGCGTGCCGACCGCGCTGCTCAACCGCTGGTTTGACGAGGTACTGGCCAAGAACCCGCCTCCCGCTCCGGGAGGCAAGCGGATCAAGCTGCGCTATATCACCCAGGCCAAGACCCGGCCGCCGGGCTTCGTCCTGTTTGGCACCCGGCTGAATGACTTGCCGATGAGCTATCAGCGCTATCTGGTGAATGGGATTCGCCGCGACCTTGGCTTTGACGCCGTGCCGGTGCGCCTGACCCTGCGCAGTCCGAAGAACCCGTTCAAGAACTAGGGTTGGGGCGCTTGCTGTGCCTTGCTGGCGGGCCATTCAGTCAGCCGGCGCCAAATCCATTCCAGCGGACCTTGCCGGAAACGTGTTAGCCAGGGTTTGCTCCAGGCCAGCATGACCACCCAGCCAAGCGCGATGAACCAGACCTGCTGCGCGGCGGTGAATTGACCGAACAGGCCAAGGCCCCAGCCTGAAAAGATTCCGCACATCAGTACGGAGCTGCCGATGTAGTTGGTAAAGGCAACCCGGCCGGCCGCTTCAATCCGCTCTCCGACACGGCAGGCCTGGAGATGCGGTGCGAACATGGCCAGAAGAGCCATGTAGCCCAGCGCCATCATCAGATGCGGGGATGCCAGTGCATAACCCAGAGCCATATGCATCGCCAGTTCGGGATAGTCGTGACGATGTGCCCAAAAGGCAAAAGCCATGGTCAATGCCAGTCCGGTTCCCCCCAGGCCGAAAGCCATCCTTCGGACCAGGCGGGGAGGCCACTGTCCGGAAAAGAATCCAGAGCGCAACAGCGCCATGCCGATCAGCATGTAACTGAGGATTTCGCCCCAATTGTAGACCAGCATGATCAACGGATAGTCCCAGCGGGTGCTCAGGCGGGTGTGAACCTCGTTGCTGAATGGGGACAGGGTGGCGGCGGCGTCCGCTTTCGTTTCTGCGCGGTAAGTGGAGATGATGCTGGCATGTTCACTCCGCTCTGCAGCGCTTGCGGTTCCGGCGAGGACCCTGGCCTCCCGCGCGACACTCGGCGACCAGCTGGCGATACCCCAGGCCTGCCAAAGGGTCAGCGTGGTCAGCGCGACGATGCCCAGGGCTGCAGGCTGTGCGCTACGCAACAGCAGCGCACTCAGACCCACGCAGGCGTAGAGAAACAGAATGTCGCCGTCCCACAGCAGCGCGAAATGCAGCAGTCCAAACAGAGCCAGCCAGAACAGACGACGCATCTGGAGGGTTATGGCTTCGACACCGTCGCGTTGTTTGCGCCTTAAGTAAAGCAGCAGGCTGGCGCCGAACAGCATTGCGAAAAGACCGCGCATCTTGCCTTCGAAGACCACCAGCCGGATCGCAAAAACCAGATCCTCAAGCATGCCGCCTGCCGACAGGTGCGGGGAATAGGCGGTGGCCCCCGGTTGAGCAAAGCTTGCGACATTAACCGCAAGAATGCCCATGACGGCAATCCCGCGGATCAGGTCAAGTGTGCGAATCCGGAACTGCTCAATCACCCCGGCAGGTTAACCGGAAATCGCGAAGCAGTCGAAACCCGCAGATTTCAGGCGGTCACAAGCCGATTGCGCAGCTGGCCGGTCCGGGAATCCCGCAGCCTGGAGCCGGACGGTCTTGCCCGCGTTGATCTTCACCCGTGGCCGTCCCGTCAGTTCCGCCCGGTTTCGGACCCGGTTCCATAGCTGGTCGGCATTCCCGGGCTGGGCAAAGGAGCCGAGCTGAACGCGCCAGCGGCCAGCTGCCCGGGTTTCGGGCTTGGCAATGGTGGAGCCGCGACGCGCTGCGATCGACTGCGCTCCTGCACGAGCGCTCTGCGCGGCCAGATTTCGGTGAACTGTCCCCGCCTTGGCAGATGCCAAAGCCGGAGTGGTTTGCGGCGGAAGCGATGCAGGTTTGCCGTCGACCCGGCTTTGCAACTCGTCGGCCAGCAGCAGCCCTTGCGAACGCACTTCGGGGGTAATGTGCTGATCGATCTGTTGCAGTGCGGAGATGGCTTGTTCCAGTCCCTGCTTGCGCGCAAGATTGACCAGGGCATAGGCGCGCGGCCAGTCTCGTTCGACATTGTCCGCATTGAAATAGGCAAGGCCGAGCAGGTATTGCGCTCTGGCATCGCCCCGCTCCGAGGCTGCGCGAAGATAGGGCAAGGCCTGCTTCTTTTCGCCGCGGTGGAACAGCAGCAGACCGTAATTGTTGGCGGCCTCAAGATGTCCTTGGGTTGCTGCCCGGGCGAACATCTCTTCGGCCTTGATCAGGTCTTGCTCCACCCCTTTGCCGAGGCGGTAGGCCTCGCCCAACCTGAACTGGGCTTCCGCATCACCGCGTTGAGCAGGTTCCTGCCATTCCTGGATGGCGAGAGGAAAATCTCCGGCGTTCCAGGCTTCGATTGCGGCTCTGGAATTGGCCCATGTGGCTGAAGAGAGGCTTCCAGCCATGGTAACGAACACCACGAAAAAACTTCTACGACCCATCGAGTAACTCCATCGTCCCTGGTCAATCCTCGGGATCTCCGCTGGACCGAGGCATTTGTAGCGCAGTAAGCCGTGTCGTGCAGTTAATTTGGTTGGTTAACAGTGATTTAGAGACATCGCGTTTCGCCGTTCGGCGTTGCGGTGCCACTGCATCTTTACCTAAAATTAGGAACGATCTGCGATATCCCAGGGCAGTCGAACGGGCAATTTGCCAACAAGCAGGCCATGTCGATCAATTGCACGAACCACAAGGAAACTGGGTGATGAAGAATAACCGATTGGGCCGCACTGCATTCCCACTGGGGCTGGCAGGGGCAGCGGTTATTGCACTGGCGGCCGGTATTGGACTTTCCCCAGCAGCGGTAGTGGCGAAGCCTGCTCCGGACAAGATTGCCGCCCAGGTGCGCCAGGCCTTGGGTAACGGGCAGACCGAACGCGCGATCCAATTGGGCGAAAAGTTGGTGGGGACCAATCCGCGGGAGCCTGGCTACCGCGCGATCTTGGGCCAAGCTTACTTGCGTGCCGGGCGTTTCGAGTCCGCGGCGCAGGCGCTGGATGACGCCATGAAGCTGGGCGACAATGCAGGACGGACGGCGCTTGGCCTGGCACTCGCCAACGCCGGCACGGGGCGCGGCGCCGAAGCCTCCGCGGTCCTGACCGATTGGCGCGATGCGATTCCCGCCGCTGATCTGGGCCTGGCCTATGCCATGGCCGGGGATGCCGATCGCGGCGTGGCCATTCTTGTCCAGGCGCTGCGCGGGGGAGAAAACACACCCAAGCTGCGGCAGAACCTGGCCTATGCCTATGCTTTGGGTGGACGCTGGCGCGAAGCGCGGATCATGGCTGCGCAGGACATTCCTGCCGATCAGCTTGATGCGCGGATCAGCAAGTGGGCCAGCCGCGCTAAACCCGAAGACCGCCGCCTGCGTGTTGCGGCCCTGCTCGGTGCGCCATTGCGCAGTGACACCGGAATGCCCGCGCGGCTGGCTCTTGCGCCCAGCTCCGAACAGCAACAGCTGGCAGCGGAAAGCGCTGCGCAGCGCACCGGACCTGCAGTCGCGACAAGCGCGGAGCTTCCGCCGTTTGATAATGCGCCGGTTCAGGGCGCACGCAATCCATTACCGGCAGAGCCGGCCGTGGCGTCCGGCCCGGGTGCCCCTGTCTTTGCCGAAAGCCCGGTCATCCAACGCCTCCCATCCTTGCCCGGGAAGGCTTCATTAGGCGAAACCGGCCAGCCCAAGGCCACCCTTGCTGCAGAAAAAGTCGCAAATCCGAAGGGTCCGACCCACGCGATTCAGTTGGGCTCTTTTGCCAGCGAACAGGGGGCACGTCGCGCCTGGGGGCAATATGTAGCGCGCAATCCCGAATTGCGGGGGCTCAAGATGGTGGTCACCAATGCCCAGGTACGCGGCAAGACCTATTGGCGTGTTGCAGCAGGCGGGTTCGATGCTCGCCGTGCCGGAGGACTTTGCGCGAAGGTGAAAGCGCGCGGCGGCGTTTGCTTCGCTTATGCGACGACCGGCAAACCCGCCCTCGCGCCTGCCTATGCGGGCGACCAGCGCGCAACGACCCCGGTTATAGCGCTTAGTACCGGTTCGCCGGTGCGGCGGCGTTGAGGCGGGGGCAGCGGGCTGGGTTTAGCCGACTGCCATTCCGCCTTTGAACAGGTGGAGAACCCTGCCTTCGACACCCTGCTTGTCGAACGGGGTATTGCCTGCCGCGGCTGCCATTTTGTCGGAGTCCACGATCCACGGCTTAAGCGGATCAATCACCGCCAGATCGGCCTCTGCGCCGATCGCCACCCGCCCGGTGTTGACGCCGAGCAGAGCGGCGGGATTGGTTGCCAGCAGGGTGAAGGCGCGGGCCAGGTCGATGACCCCATCGCGGACCAGTCCCAGCGTCAGCGACAGCAGCGTTTCCGCCCCGGCCATGCCGGGTTCCGCATCGGCAAACGGTAGGCGCTTGTCCTCCGGTCCGCGCGGATCGTGGCCGGACGAAATCACGTCGATGGTCCCATCTGCCAGGCCTGCCCGGACAGCCTGACGGTCCGCCTCGCTGCGCAGCGGCGGGGATAGACGGGTAAAGGTCCGGAAATCGCCCAGTGCGACGTCTGACAGCATGAAATGGGCCGGGGTTACACCGGCTGTTACGCGCACCCCGCGCTGCTTAGCGGCTCGGACCAGGGCGAGCGCAGAGGCTGTCGTGACCTGCCGGAAGTGAACCCGGGCACCGGTCAGTTCGGCCAGGGCAATATCGCGCGCAACGGCAAGGGCTTCCGCCTCTGCAGGGGCAGAGGGAAGGCCCAGACGAGTAGCCATTTCACCTGCGGTCGCCACGGCACTTCCAGCCAGTCCAGCGTCTTCGGCATGGGCTACGACCACCAGGTCCAACATCGCGCAATAGGATAGCAGACGGTGCATGGTTCCGCTGTCGGCTATCCATTGCCGTCCGGTGGCAACGGCTCGCGCCCCGGCATCGCGCATCAGTGCCAGTTCCGCGATAGCGGTTCCTTCAAGGCCTTGCGTGGCAGCTGCCAAGGGGTGAACCCACAGGTCGGGCTTGCCGGACTGGGCTGCAAAGCGGACAGCGGCGGGCTTGTCGAGCGCGGGCGACTGGTCTGGCATCAGCGCGGCCCGCGTGATCCCGCCGAAATGGAACGCCGGCTTGTCGATCGCGAAGACGCCCAGATCGACCAGCCCGGGCGCGATCAGGGCGCCTTTGGCATCGACCACACGGTCTCCGTCCAAGGGCGCGGCAGCTTCGCCCAGTGCAACGATCCGACCCTCGTCGCAGCGCATGTTGCCGCTCTGCGGTTCGCCCTGGGGGGTGACGATCCGGCCATTGACGATGGTCAGCGGGGCAAGGGTCTTCATGCCCAGCCCTCCACGCCGCGGCTTCGCCGGGTTAGCACGTCAAGGCAGGCCATGCGGATCGCAACCCCCATTTCAACCTGGGTGGTAATCGCCGAACGGCCAGCCAGATCAGCGACATTGCTGTCGATCTCGATCCCCCGGTTCATGGGGCCCGGGTGCATCACCAGGGCGTCGGGTTTGGCCTTGGCCAGCCGCTCCAGCGTCAGGCCATAGAGATGACGGTATTCGCGCGGGCTGGGGATGAACTGACCGCTCATCCGTTCCTGCTGCAGGCGCAGCATCATGACGACGTCGGCACCATCAAGCGCGGCATCGAAGTCGTGATAGGGCGTTACCTTCAGAGCCTCGATCTCTGCAGGCATGAGCGCGGGCGGCGCACAGACACGGACGTCCGCCCCCAAAGTGGTGAGGCAATGGATATTCGACCGGGCGACCCGGCTGTGCAGGATGTCGCCGCAGATCGTCACCCTGAGGCCGCCGAAATCGCCCTTGGCGTGGCGAATGGTCAGGGCATCGAGCAGTCCTTGCGTTGGGTGTTCATGCTGGCCGTCCCCGGCGTTAAGGACCGGGCAATCGACTTTTTCCGCAATCAGTCCGACCGCCCCGGAGCTTTGGTGGCGAATGACCATGGCGTCGGCATGCATCGCATTCAGGGTCATTGCCGTGTCGATCAGCGTTTCGCCCTTTTTTACGCTGGACTGGGCCACCTGCATGTTGACCACGTCGGCGCCGAGCCGCTTGCCGGCGATTTCAAACGACAGCAGCGTGCGGGTGGAGTTCTCGAAGAACGCATTGATGATCGTCAGTCCGGCGAGGCGATCGGCGCGCTTCTGGGGTTGGCGATTCAATTCGACCCATTGTTCGGCCTCGTCGAGCAGAAACAGGATCTCCCACGGAGCAAGGCCGGCAAGGCCCGTCAGGTGGCGGTGCGGGAAGGCGGCGGATCCGGCTGGGTAGCGGCCCGACTGCAGTGCGTTCGGCGATGTCATTGAAGACGGTGCTGTAGCTATGCCAGCCCGCGGTGGCAAGCACGGCTTCTTCCCAGGCTCTGGACTATGTCACCCGCAGATACGGCTGCGACGCTCATCGACCTCGGACTCGCTATTCCAGACCGCCGTGTTTAAGGGCGGATGGTCATTTTCAAGGGTCACAGCATGATATTCGCGCGCAAGGTTTGGCACTTCCTGGTTGCGATCAAGGATGGCCTGGTCCTGTTGTTCATGATGATGTTCTTCTTCGCGCTCTATGCCGTGTTGACCACACGGCCCAGCGCCGGAACTCTGGTGGATGGCGCGCTGTTGTTGCGCCTCAACGGCAGTGTTGTGGAAGAACCCGCAATCCGCGATCCGCTGGAAGGCCTGTTTTCCGGCGGAAACCAGCCTCGCGAATACAAGGCCCGCGATATCGTTCGTTCGCTTGAGCTGGCAGCAACCGACAAGCGGATCAAGGCCGTGGTGCTCGATCTGTCGAAATTTGGCGGCGGAGGTCTGGTAAACATGCAGGAAATCGGTGCGGCGCTGGACCAGGTCCGCGCTGCGAAGAAGCCGGTTCTGGCTTACTCGACTGTCTACACGGACGATGCGATGCTATTGGCCGCCCACTCCAGCGAGGTCTGGCTTCACCCGCTTGGTGGAGCGTTCATCACCGGGCCGGGGGGTAATCGCCTGTATTTCGGCGATCTGTTGAAGCGCTACAAGGTCAATGTCCACGTATACCGGGTCGGTACCTACAAGGACTTTGTCGAACCCTATCTCTACAACCAGGCGTCGCAGCCTTCCCGGGAGGCGCGGCGCGCCCTGCTGGGAGCGGTTTTCGAAGAATGGAAGCAGGACGTGGCCAAGGCGCGCCCCAAGGCTAACCTGCAACTGGTCACGACCGATCCGGCTGGCTGGATGGCCGCGGCCCAGGGCGATGCTGCCAAGGCAGCCCTTTCCGCCGGTCTGGTCGACAAGCTGGGCGACGAGGTTGCTTTTGGAGAGCGGGTCAAGGCCATCGCGGGCGAGGACAAGCTCAATGATGCCCCGGGTGCTTTCGCCCGCAATCACTACCAGACTCTGCTGGCCGCGCATCCCGAGGAAGAAAGCGGCGATGCGGTGGCGGTGGTGACCGTTGCCGGCAATATCGTCGATGGCAAGGCAGGTCCTGGCAGTGCTGGTGGCGAGCGGATTGCCCGTCTGATCGATGAAGCCAACGCCGACCGCGCCAAAGCTCTGGTCCTGCGCGTCGATTCGCCAGGAGGATCGGTCTACGCTTCTGAGCAGATTCGCCTTGCCCTGGAACGGTTCAAGGCCAAGGGGCGACCGGTGGTCGTCTCAATGGCAAACGTCGCGGCCAGCGGAGGTTACTGGGTCTCTACCCCAGCGACCCGGATTTTCGCGCAGCCCGGGACGATTACCGGCTCGATCGGCATTTTTACCCTGATTCCCAGCTTTGAGCAGACCCTGGCTGACTTCGGTGTGAAGTCCGACGGGGTGCGGACGACGCCGCTGTCGGGCCAGCCTGACCTGCTGGGCGGCTTCGCGCCTGAGGCCGAGCGCATGATCCAGTCCAACATCGAGCACAACTATCGGCGTTTCTTGGGCCTGGTCGCGCAAGCGCGCGGCAAGACGCCCGAACAGATCGATGCCGTCGCGCAGGGGCGGGTATGGGATGGTGGCACCGCGCGGCAAAAGGGGCTGGTCGATCAGTTCGGCGGGCTTGACGATGCCATCGGCTTTGCCGCGAAATCGGCAAAGCTGGATAGCTGGCACCCGCAGTTTTACGGCAGCGAGGCTGATCCCTATGCGTCGCTGCTGGAACGTCTGATGGGTGACGACGAGGATTCCAGCGAACCAGAGGCCACTGACCTTGCCGGCATCATGGCAGTGCAACAACGGGCCCGGATTGCCGCTGGACTTGGCGAAATCCAGTGGCTCGGCCAGGTTCGCGGGGCCCAGGCCTATTGTCTCGACTGCGCCGTTCCCAACCGAGGCGTTCAGGCCCGGGTAGAGCCAAATTGGCTGAGTGCGCTGGCAACCGTGCTGCGACTGCGCTGATCCGAACCGCTAATGCTTGCCCTTTCAGCGCATGGCCACTAAGGGCCACGCCTTGATTCACACTTCGTCGGGCTTGCGGGCGTGGCGGAACTGGTAGACGCGCTGGTTTTAGGTACCAGTATCGAAAGATGTGGGGGTTCGAGTCCCTTCGCCCGCACCAGG
>JBKHWO010000039.1:0-19241 GCA_046566485.1 Alphaproteobacteria bacterium
TGTCGGGGTTGGTCACCGCCTGGCGCTTGGCCGGCTGCCCGATCAGGCGCTCACCATCCTTGGTGAAAGCGACGATCGAGGGCGTGGTGCGCGCACCTTCCGAATTTTCGATAACCTTGGGCTTGCCGCCGTCCATCACGGCAACGCAGCTGTTGGTGGTGCCAAGGTCGATACCGATTACTTTACCCATTTGAACCCCATCCTTGTACGTTCACTGACACCGCGTCGGTTCGCCTCCCGAAGGTTCGGCAAGGCGGGCTCGGCGGCTCTTCACGGCGCGATATAGGTGTGGTTTTGCTTGGCACAAGGGTCCGGCAGGTTTAGCAGCCGTGGCAAATGCACTCCGCTTTGAAAGGACCGCAGTCATGACCATCGCCCGCCGCTTTACCCTGTCCTTCGCCGCTTCGCTTGCCGTACTCGGGCTTGCTGCCTGTAGCGGTGCCAAAGACGCGGAAAAGGCTGAAGCTACTGCGGCTCCGGAGGCCAAGCCTGGCATTGTCATCAGCGAAGGCAGGATGATTCTTCCCGCCGTGTCAGGGAATCCGGCGGGGGCCTATTTCACTGTGCAGAACGGCGGCCCAGCCAATGTCTCGATCGCAGCGATTGCCATTGATGGCGTCGGCAAGACCGAAGTGCACCAGACCACGGGCGGTCAGATGAAACCCGTGGAGCGCGTCGACGTTAATGCCGGAACAACCACCAAATTCGAGCGCGGCGGATTGCACGTGATGGCTTTTGAACTCGACGGTAAGCTCAAGGCGGGCGGTTCGACTGAGATGACGGTTACGTTCAGCGATGGCGACAAGGTTTCCGCACCGCTGAAACTGGAAAGCATGGGCGCTGCAATGGACGGGATGTCCCATGATGCGATGGCAGGAATGGACCACGGGGGCAGCCACTGAGCGACAATACCCTGCTTTGCCCGGTGGGCGGAGAACGTCCGCTAACACCGGGTGAAGTGAAGCTGGTTCGGTCGGTGTTCGGCGACGCCATTGACTGTTCCCAGGTGACAATCCGGCGTCGCCGCTGGTTTCCTTTACAACCCCGCGGGATGACCATGGCGCCGCGCGGGCATTTGTACTTTCATCCTGCATCACGCGGTTATCGTGATGATTTCAGTTCCGCCGAACTGTGGCTTCAAGGCCATTTCATCCATGAGATGACCCACGTCTGGCAGGTGCAGACGCACGGAACGTGGTTCCTGATCCTCCGCCGCCCCTTCTCTCGCCGCTACGATTACTGCCTTAAACCGGGCTGGCCGTTGGAACGGTACGGGATCGAGCAGCAAGCGGAAATTGTCCGCCATGCGTTTCTGCTGCGCAACGGCATGAGACTAGCCGGGGTTGCCGGGGCCAGCGCCTACGACCTGCTGGTTCGCTTCACCTGATCCTTTCGGAGGGTTCAGTCAGGTTTTTTGGCAACGGCCACCATTGCCGGACGAAGCAAACGGTCCTTGATCATGTAGCCCGCCTGCAGTTCCTGCAGCACTGTGCCGGGTTCCGCTTCGGCATGAGGAACCTCCAGCATGGCCTGGTGCTGGTTCGGATCGAGCGGCAAGCCAACCGCCGCAATGCGGCTGATGCCGTGAAGGCCGAATACCTTGTCCAACTCGCGAGCCGTGGCTTCGATCCCGGCGACCAGGTTCTTCAACTTGTCATCCTCGCGCAGTTCGGCAGGGATGGAATCAAGTGCGCGCGCTAGGTTGTCCGATACCGAAAGGATATCACGGGCAAAGCCGGTCGCCGCATAGGCGCGCGTATCGGCAATGTCCTTTTCAAGACGACGGCGGACGTTCTGCGTCTCTGCCTTGGCATAAAGGACTTCCTGCTTGGCCGCTTCCAGATCCTCGCGCAGGCGGTCAAGCGCATTGCCCAGCTTATCCGTTTCCGCATCAAGGAGTTCGTCCGGCACACCTGCCAATTCTGCTTCAACCGCGGGATCGTTCTGCGGCTTGGTATCTTCGCTCATGTCCGTCAAAAACCTGTCTATCTAATCAATTTGCCCAGCGATTGGGCTGTAAAATCCACCATGGGGACTAGCCGCGCATAATTCAACCGCGTCGGCCCGATAACGCCCACAACCCCCACCACGCGTCCATCCCGATCGCGATAGGGTGAAGCGATGACCGAGGAACCGGAGAGGGCAAACAAGCGGTTTTCCGCACCAATGAAAATCCGCGTCGCCTCTGCTTCGCGAGCGGAATCGAGCAGGTGAGCGATTGATTGCTTGTTCTCAAGGTCATCAAGCAGCAGGCGGACCCGCTCGAGGTCCGTCAGCGCACTTTCGTCCAGCAGGTTGGCCTGCCCCCGCACGATCAGGACCGGACGGCTCAACGCATCTTCGCTCCACACCGCAAGCCCACGTTCAACCAGATCGCGGCTTGCCGCATCAAGCGCAGTCTGACCCGAGGCAATCTCGGCGCGGATCGCCCGGATCGCCTCCGGCAAGGTCCGCCCGGCCAGGTGAGATGAGATATAGTTTGAGGTCTGCTCCAGCATCGACGGGGTTACACCCGGCGGAAGCGGCATGACCCTGTTCTCCACCGCCCCATCAGTTCCAACCAGGACCGCCAAGACCCTTTCCGCCGAAAGCGGTACCAGTTGCAAATGCGCCAGGCGTGGCTCGCAGCGCGGAACCATGACCACACCCGCGGCAGACGAGAGATTGGACAAAAGCGCCGAAGTCGCCTCCAGCGCCGCCTCGATCGGTCCTGGCCGCGAGACACTGCGCTCAATCGCCGCACGCTCTTCCTCGCTTGGCTGCGCAACCTGCATGATCCCATCAACGAATAAGCGCAGCCCCTGCTCCGTCGGCAACCGCCCCGCTGATGTATGCGGTGCGGCGAGCAATCCCAGACCTTCCAATTCGTGAAGCACCGAGCGGATTGAGGCCGGAGATAGGTTCAACGCTCCTGCCCCGGCCAGAGTTTTCGAACCCACAGCCTGACCTGTGGTCAGATAGCCCTCCACCACCAGGCGGAAGATCTCGCGGGCACGGGTGGTCAGTTCTGTAATCGCGGGCGTGTTCATGATTCCACACCGGTTATACCCATTGCTTGCGCGCTTGTCGAAGCCACTGCACTTCACATCTGCGCGGGAAGAAGTAAGGACAGCGCATCACAGGCTCAGGGCGGATGGTTCTGGGTGAAAACGGAGAACACCATGCGACCTTCCGGCCGCGCGCCCGACGAGATGCGCGCCATCAGCTTTGAACCGCACTTCACCCGCCATGCGGAAGGATCAGTGCTGGTTTCCTTCGGCCATACCAAGGTGATCTGCACCGCCTCGGTCGAAGAGCGCCTTCCGCCATGGCTGCGCGGCAAGGGCGAAGGCTGGGTGACGGCGGAATATTCGATGCTGCCCCGCGCCACGCATACGCGCGGTTCGCGCGAAGCCGCCAAGGGCAAGCAAAGCGGCCGGACCCAGGAAATCCAGCGCCTGATCGGTCGTTCACTCCGCGCGGTCTGCGATCTCAAGAAGCTTGGCGAGCGCCAGATCACGCTCGACTGCGACGTGATCCAGGCCGATGGCGGCACCCGTACTGCCGCCATTTCCGGTGCCTGGGTCGCCCTGCGCATCGCGGTGGACAAGCTCAAGGCCCAAGGTCTGATCAGCGAAGACCCCCTGCCCCGCAAGGTCGCCGCCGTCAGCTGCGGGATCTTCAACGGAACGCCTGTGCTCGACCTAGATTATGATGAGGATTCGGCCGCTGACGCCGATGCCAACTTCGTGCTGATCGAAGGCGGCCATATCGCCGAGGTCCAGGCCACCGCCGAAGGTGCAACCTATGACGAGGAAGCCCTGCTCCGCCTGCTCCGCCTGGCCCGGATCGGCTGCGATCGCATCTTTGCGGCTCAGGCCGAAGCAGTAAAGTAAGCGCCATGCGTAAGCTCGGATCGGAAACGCTGGTCATTGCCACCCATAACGCGGGCAAGCTGAAGGAAATATCGGCCCTGCTCGCGCCCTATGGGATGAACTGCGTTTCCGCCGGGTCGCTTGGCCTGCCCGAACCGGCCGAGACGGGCACGACCTTCATCGAGAACGCGCTGATCAAGGCGCGCGCTGCCGCAGAAGGTTCGGGATTGCCTGCCCTCGCTGACGATTCCGGCCTCTGCGTGGATGCCCTGGGCGGTCGTCCGGGCGTCTACACTGCCGATTGGGCAGAGCGGCAGTGGTTCGAAGGCGCACCCGGCCGCGATTGGTACATGGCGATGGGCAAGGTCGAAGGGCTGCTGTCCGAACAAGGGCCAGAGGTCGACCGTTCCGGACGGTTCGTTTGCGTCCTCGCCATTGCCTGGCCGGACGGCGAAAGCGCTGTCTATGAAGGTGAAGTTCGCGGCAGTCTGACCTGGCCCCCGCGCGGACAGCTGGGCTTTGGTTATGACCCGGTATTCGTGCGTGCTGGAGATACGCGGACCTTCGCGGAAATCGACCCGGAGGAAAAGCACCGCATCAGCCACCGCGCCGATGCCTTTGCCAAGCTGGTCGCGGAGCAATTTGGCGGCTAGGAAGCGGCATGGCCCGCGCGCTTTACATCCATTGGCCGTTCTGCCTCGCAAAGTGCCCCTATTGCGACTTCAACAGCCACGTCCGCGATAGCGTCGACCACACTGCGTGGCAGGCTGCCTTGCTGGCCGACATGCGGCACGAGCATGAACTGGCTGGGGGCGAACCGCTGGAATCCATTTTCTTTGGTGGCGGAACGCCCAGTCTGATGCCGCCGGCCCTGGTAGAGTCCCTTCTGAACGAGGCCGAGCGGCTGTGGGGCTTTGCCGGCGGGATCGAGATCACGTTGGAAGGAAACCCTTCCTCAGTCGAGGCCGCCAACTATGCCGCCCTGGCCAGCGCCGGGATCAACCGCGTCTCACTGGGTCTGCAATCGCTCGATGACCGAGCACTGCGCTTTCTCGGGCGGCTCCACGATGCAAACGAAGGGCTGAAGGCCCTTGATGTCGCCCAGAAGAACTTTGGCCGCGTGTCGTTCGACCTGATCTATGCCTTGCCGGGTCAGACCGCCGAAGAGTGGCAGGCCCAATTACGCCGCGCCTTGTCGCTGGGCACCGGGCACCTGTCGCTGTACCAGCTCACCATCGAGCCGGGCACGCGGTTCGCGACCATGGTCAGGCAGAACGATTTCACCCCGCTGGACGATGATGCGGCGGCCGACCTGTTCGCGCTGACACGCGAGATGACCGCAGCGGCAGGACTTCCCGCCTATGAAATCAGCAATCACGCCCGCTCAGGCGAAGAGAGCCGCCACAACCTGACCTATTGGCGCTACCAGAACTACTGCGGGATTGGCCCCGGCGCGCATGGCAGGCGCGGCGGGTTGGCCACGGTGCGGCATAAGAAACCCGAAAACTGGCTTCGCGCGGTGACCGACAAGGGCAACGGCATTGCAGAGGAACGTGGTCTGAGCCACGGTGAGCAGGCATCGGAAGCCCTGCTGATGGGCCTGCGCTTGCGAGAGGGGATCGACCTGGTCGCCCTGGCCCAGCGCTTTCGATTTGATACCGTCGAGCTGATCGACCGGGGCAAGATGGAATTTTATCTAGGCCAGAACCTGCTATGGCAGGATGCGAAACGCCTTGGAGTGACCGAGGCTGGCATGGCTTTGCTGGACGGGCTGCTCAGCGAACTGGTCTGTGCTGAACTGGTAGCGACATGAGGTGCCGTTGCGCTTCAAGAAAAGCGGCCCTTCGACAAGCTCAGGGCGAGCCGCGTTGGGGCCTGAGATTGGACTTTACAGAAAACCGTTCCCCCCATCTCCCTGCTCGTGCTGAGTTTGTCGAAGCACTGTTCTATTTTTCCTCATCCTCATCCGCTTTAACTCCGCAACACCAACGGCTCGCCCCATGACGGAGTTAAGCACCCGGGCCGATCTGCTGTCCGCCTGGCACAGCCATCTTGCGCAAGGGCGCAGGCGGAGCGAGCACACAGTGCGAGCCTATGTCGCCACGGCGGCGCGATTGCTCGATGCATCCAGCCTCGACAACTGGGGAGCGATTGCGCGTCTCGATGCAACAGTCCTCCGCCAGCAACTTGCCCGCCGCCGCGGCGAAGGATTGACCAATGCCAGTGCCGCGCGAGAACTTTCCGCGCTCAAAAGTTTCATAGCCTTCGCACGAGAGCAGGCTGGTCTGGCCGATCCGGCGCCGCCGCGCATGCGCGGGCCGCGGGTCAAAAAAGGAATCCCGCGACCCGTAACACCTGATGACGCAATCAACCTTGCGGTCGCGGTGGACGAGGATGCCACAGAGGAATGGATTGGCGCCCGCGATCGTGCCGTGCTGCTAATGCTCTACGGCGCCGGGATGCGTATTGCCGAGGCGCTGTCGCTGTGCGGCAATGTCCTGCCTTTAGAAGAAACACTGATGGTCACGGGCAAGGGCAACAAACAACGCCTCGTGCCGATCCTGCCAATCGTGCGCGACGCGGTCGCCGATTATGTGCAGAAATGCCCTTGGCCCATGTCAAACGATGGCGCCTTGTTCCGCGGTGCCAAAGGCGGTCCGCTCTCGCAAGGCATGGTCCAGAAAGCAATGGCGCGGGCACGGGTCAGTCTTGGACTGCCCGCCAGTGCCACTCCGCACGCCTTGCGCCACTCTTTCGCGACCCATTTGCTGGGTGCGGGCGCGGACCTGCGCAGTTTGCAGGAACTGCTGGGCCATGCCAGCCTGGGTTCGACCCAGATCTACACAAAAGTCGATGCGGCGACTTTGCTGGACGTCTACCGCAATGCCCATCCCCGCGGAGACTAATTGCGCGGTTTCCAGGTAATGAAGCGATAGACATAGCCGATCACCGCCAACCCGAGCCCTCCGATCACGATGACATCCATGACCAAGCTCGATCCTTCGAGGAACCGGGCAAGGAATTGTCCTCCCATGATCAGGGCCGCATTCCAAACTGCCGCGCCGACGAACGTCAGCAACAGGAACAACCCCCGGTGCATGTGAGTAAGACCCGCGGGAAGCGAAATGATGGTCCGCAGGAACGGCGAAAAGCGCAGCGCAAAAACGATCCATTGACCATGGCGCCGAAAGAAGGCGGTGGCGTTCTCGACGTCTTGCCACTCCAGCGTCAGCCAGCGTCCCCAGCGATCAACCAGAGGCTGCAGGCGACGATAGCCAAGCTTGTCCCCGATCACGAACCAGACGTAGTTTCCAAGCGTGGAACCGACCGTGCCGACCAACAACAATGGCCAGAAACTCATCGTGCCGCGCGCTACCGCAACCCCGCCCAGCCCCATGATCACTTCACTGGGGATCGGCGGAAAAACGTTTTCGATCACCATCAGGACAAAGATGCCCCAATAGCCGCCCTGCTCGATCAGGCGGATAATCCATTCGTTCATCGTTGGCGCTTAACGTAAAGCGTGCAGACGCGCTTCGATCGCATCCCAAATCCGTGCTGGCGTGTTTGTTCGATTGAACCGGTCCATCGCCATGATTCCGGTCGGTGAGGTGACGTTGATTTCCGTCAGCCACTTGCCGCCAATCACGTCAATGCCAACGAAGATCAGGCCGCGTTCCTTCAGCGCCGGACCAAGCGCCGCGCAGATTTCCTCTTCGCGCGCATTGAGCGTGGTTGGCTCGGCATAACCGCCCGCTGCCAAGTTGGAGCGGAACTCACCCTCGCCTGGCCGACGGTTGATCGCGCCGGCAATTTCCCCATCGATCAGGACGATCCGTTTGTCGCCTTCGCTGATTTCGGGAAGGAATGGCTGGAACATGTGCGGCTCCACCCAGGCATTGTCGAACAGTTCCAGCAGAGCGCCCAGGTTCGATCCATCGGCCGGAATACGCACGACAGCCTTGCCGCCATTGCCGTGGAGCGGCTTCATCACCAGGTCGCCCGAATAACGCGCGTGGAATTCGCGCACGTCTTCGATCCGCCGGGCAATCAGCGTCGGCGGCATGAAATGCGCGAAATCGAGCACGAACACCTTTTCCGGGGCATTGCGGACGCTGGCCGGGTCGTTGACGACCAGGGTCTGGCCCTCAAGCCGCTCCAGCAAATGCGTCGCCGTGATGTAGGACAGATCGAACGGAGGGTCCTGCCGCATCAGGACCACGTCAACATCGGTGACCAGATCGATCTTGCGGTGCCCATCAAACGAGAAATGATCGCCAGGAACGCGCTGAACCTTGACCGGAGCGGCCCAGGCCGTCAGCCGCCCGCAGTCATAGGCCAGCGTCTTGACGTCGTAGTGATAGACCATGTGGCCACGCGCCTGGGCGGCCTCCATCAAGGCAAAGCTCGAATCCCCGGCAATGTTGATACTTTCCAGGGGATCCATTTGGACAGCGACGCGCAGCGACATGTTACCTCCGCATAAGGGCTAACCGCAGGTGGCGTCTTAGCGCCCGTTTGGCAAGCGGTGACGCACGCTGAACTGTCAGCACAAGCTGTCTCAACCACGGAGAACCCATGCGCAAGATCCTTCTCGCCGCCCTGACTGCCACTGCCCTGATCGGCTGGAACGGCACCGCGATTGCCAATCCCCCCGCCACGCCCAGCGGGCACGGCGAAGAACATCATGACGGCAAAGACGACCACAAGGCCGACAAGAAAGGCCATGCCGATGATGGCCACCACGACGGCAAGGAAGGCGAACACCACGGCGAAAAACACGAGGCTGACAAGCCGAAGTCCTGAATCCCCGTTACGCGCCGGGTTGCCACGCATTGGCAATCCGGCGCGGCCAGGACCATGGCGCGATCAGCAGGACGTCGACCCGAATGGTATCGCCGGACTTTGCAAGTCTTCCAGCAAGTGCTTCGGCCGCAGCTCCCACCCGGCGCAGGCGCTGGTGATCGATCGCAAGATCAAGACTGCTTCGGTTCGCCCGCCATTTGACCTCGATGAAAGCAATCGTTCTGCCCCGCCGCGCCACCAGATCAACCTCGCCGCGCGGAGTCTTAACCCGCTGCGCCACGATGCTCCATCCGCAAAGCCGCAGGTACAGCGCAGCAATCGCTTCGCCCCGCCGTCCGGCCGCTTCGCGCCGGGCGCGCTCCTTCATTTGAGCTCCATGGCCCGGGCATAAAGCGCCTTGCGATCCAGTCCTGTGGCCCTGGCGACTTCTGCCGCGGCCTGACTTGGCTTGTGATCGCGCAGCGCCGCACGCAGCATCTCGTCGGCATCTTCAAGGCTTGTTTGTTGTTCACCTGGCGGGGCTACGACCAACACGATTTCACCGCGCGGCGGATTTGCTTTGTAATGGTCCACCAATTCCGCCGGGGCCCCACTACGACATTCCTCATAGAGTTTGGTAAGCTCACGCGCGACGGCTACTTCGCGCCCGGGCAGCACTTCGTCCAGCGTGCTGAGTGCGTCCAGCAATCGCGGCGCGGTTTCATAAAACACTAAGGTGGCTCGGACCGACGCCAACTCCGCCAGGGTATCCCGCCTTGCCTTTTCCTTGTTGGGAAGGAAACCAGCAAACAGGAAACGGTCACTGGGCAAACCCGCGAGAGTCAGGGCCACGATCGCTGCACTGGGCCCGGGGATGGAAGTCACCGCGATCCCCTGTTGGCGCGCGGCGCGGATCAGTTGGTAACCAGGGTCGGAAATCAACGGCGTTCCCGCATCGCTAACCAGAGCGATCGGCTGCTCGCTGGCAAGGGCCAGCAGATAATCCCGTGTCGCGTCACTGGCATGATCGTCGTACCGGATCAGTTTCGTCTTCGCGCCAACATGCTGCATCAGCTTGCCGGTCACCCGGGTGTCCTCACAGGCTACCGCAGCCACAGCACCGAGTGTCGCCCTCGCCCGAGCGGAAAGGTCCCTCAGATTGCCAATTGGCGTAGCAACGATGTAGATGCCGGGACTTAGCGCTTGATCCATCGGCGCTACATGGACTGCCTAAGCGGGAGCGACAAGGGATGATCGAGACACGGATGAGCCGCAGGGCGTTGGCCCTGCTGATTGGCGTGGCTCTCGTTTCCGGCTGCAAAGTCATCCCGCGCGGTCCCGGGGGCACCCCAGTCCCGGACGCCGGGCCCAGTGACGGACTTCCGCCGGACAAGGCGCGTCATCGGATCGCTCTTCTGGTTCCGTTGAGTGGCCCCGGTAGTGAACTTGGTCAATCGATCGCCAATGCGACCACGATGGCGATACTCGACACCAACGCGCAAACGGTTCGCGTCACCACTTACGATACTGGACCTGGCGCGGATTCTGCAACCGCCAAAGCCCTGCAAGAGGGCAGCAGCCTGATCCTTGGACCGCTCCTTACGGAAGATATCTCTTCGGTATCCGGGGCCGCCCGGGCGAAGGGTGTCCCGCTGATCACGTTCTCGAATGACCCGCGTGCAGCGAGCCGCGACGTGTTCATCATGGGCACCACGCAGGACAGTTCCATCCTTAGAGTGGTCGAATTTGCCAAGGCCAAAGGTGTGACTCGCTTTGCCCTGCTTGCCCCCAAGGGTGACTTCGGCAGTCATGCGACCGCAGCCTTCAGCGATGCCGTCCGCTCCGTCGGCGCCACCCTTGTCGCCAGCGACAGCTATGACCGGGGTAACAACTCGGTTTTGAGTGCGGCCTCGCGGCTCAAGGCCAAGGGGGGCTTTCAGGCTGTCCTGATCGCCGACACGGCCAAGACGGCAGCCCAGGCAGCGACCCGCCTTCGCGGCAGCAAGGCGCTTCGCATCCTTGGGACGGATCTTTGGAGTGGCGATCCTGTCGTCAGCAATTCGACGGCGCTGCGCGGCGCCTGGTTCGCTGCTCTGCCCGATACCCGCTACCGCCAGTTCGCCTCCAGTTACCAGTCGCGCTTTGGGGCTGCGCCGTTTCGCCAGGCGACCATGGGATATGACGCAGTCCTGCTAACCGTTCGCATTGCCCGTGAATGGCGCGGCGGGATGCCTTTCCCGGTAAACCGCCTGACCGATCGCGGCGGTTTTCTGGGGCTGGATGGTCCTTTCCGCTTTCGCGCAGACGGGATGATCGATCGTGCGCTGGAAGTTCGGGAGACCCGCACAGGCGGCGTAACCATCGTCAGCCCGGCACCTGAGAAGTTCGTGGACTGACGAAAACCTTGGCCGCACGCTTGCACGCTTGAATCCAGGCGTTCTATAGCCCTGCCATGTCAGAAGACCTGTTCGACAAGCTTCCCGCCAGTTCGGGCGATTCCTACGATGGCAGAGCAATCGAAGTGCTCGAAGGGCTCGAGCCGGTTCGGCGCCGCCCGGGCATGTACATCGGCGGGACGGACGAGCGCGCGTTCCACCACCTCGCCGCGGAAGTGCTCGACAACGCGATGGACGAAGCGGTGGCCGGGCATGCCAACCGGATCGAGGTGACGCTGGACGAAGGCAACCGCCTGACCATAACCGACAACGGGCGCGGCATCCCGGTCGATGAACACCCGAAGTACCCCGGCAAATCGGCACTCGAAGTTATTCTCACCACGCTTCACTCGGGTGGCAAGTTTTCGGGCAAGGCCTATGCCACATCGGGCGGCCTCCACGGGGTCGGCGTCTCGGTGGTCAACGCGCTGTCCACCCTGACCCGCATCGAAGTGGCCCGGAACAAGGAATTGTTCGCGCAGGAGTTCTCGCGCGGGGTCCCCCTCGGGCCGCTGCAACGGCTGGGCGGCACGCCCAACCGGCGCGGCACGGCGGTGACTTTCATCCCTGATCCGGAAATCTTCGGCGAAGATGCCAAGTTCAAGCCCGCGCGCTTGTTCAAGCTAGTCCGTTCCAAGGCCTATCTCTTTGCCGGGGTTGAAATCCGCTGGAAGTGTGCGGCCAATCTCGCCAGCGAGGACGTGCCCGCAGAAGCGGTGTTCCAGTTCCCCGGCGGGCTTGCCGATCACCTGAAAGAGCAGATTGGGCCGCGCGAGTGCGTGACCACCCAGTTCTTTTCGGGCACCCAGGACTTCCCGGGCGAAGAACAGGGCCGCGTTGAATGGGCCGTCGCCTGGCCGCTGTGGTCCGATGGGTCCTATAGCTATTACTGCAACACCATTCCGACACCAGATGGCGGCACCCACGAACAGGGCCTGCGCGCTGCGCTAACCAAAGGCATTCGGGCCTTCGGTGACCTGGTCGGCCAAAAGAAGGCCAAGGACATCTCGCCAGAAGACGTCGTGACCGGCAGTGAGGTCATGCTCTCGGTCTTCATTCGCGATCCCCAGTTCCAGAGCCAGACCAAGGATCGCCTGACCAGCCCCGAAGCCGCGCGGATGGTTGAAAACGCCATCCGTGACCACTTCGATCATTTTCTCACCGACAACATGGAGCGCGGCAAGGCCTTGCTCGGTGCGGTGATGGAGCGGATGGATGAGCGCCTGCGCCGCAAGCAGGAGCGCGAAGTCAAGCGCAAGACCGCCACCAATGCCCGCAAGCTGCGCCTGCCCGGCAAGCTGACCGACTGCACCGGCGAAGGTGACGCGGAAACCGAACTGTTCATCGTCGAAGGGGATTCGGCCGGCGGATCGGCCAAGCAGGCGCGCGACCGCAAGACCCAGGCGATCCTCCCGATCCGCGGCAAGATCCTGAACGTTGCCAGCGCCACCGCGGACAAGATCCGCGCCAACAGCGAAATCGCCGACCTCGGCCTCGCGCTGGGTTGTGGCTTCCGGAAGGACTGCAACCCGGACAATCTGCGGTACGACCGGATCATCATCATGACCGACGCGGATGTCGACGGCGCCCATATCGCCACGCTGCTGATGACGTTCTTCTTTCAGGAAATGCCGGAAATCGTCCGGCGCGGACACCTCTATCTGGCACAACCGCCGCTCTACCGTCTCACGGCGGGCAAAGAGAGCGCCTATGCCCGTGATGACGCGCACCGCGCGGAACTGGAAGCCACCCTATTCAAGGGCAAAAAGGTCGAAGTTGGCCGGTTCAAGGGCCTTGGCGAAATGAATCCGCAGCAGCTGCGTGAAACGACCATGGACCCCGCCAAGCGCAGCCTGCTGCGCATCACCCTGCCCCCTGAATACGAAGGCCGGGCAGCGGTCAAGGACCTAGTTGACCGACTGATGGGGCGTGATCCGGCGCAGCGTTTCATGTTCATCCAGAACCGTGCGGCGGAAATCGATCCGGAGCTGATTGACGCCTGATCCCCACAAGGGGGTGCAAGCGCCTCTTGCCAGCCATGGCGAAGCGACTTATCCCCTGCGCTTAACCGCTCGATTAAAAATACAGGGAGTTCCCATGCGCTTTGAAGGTACCAGCAACTATGTCGCGACCGATGACCTCAAGGTTGCTGTAAACGCCGCGGTGCTGCTTCGCCGCCCTCTGCTGGTCAAGGGTGAACCCGGCACCGGCAAGACCGTTCTGGCGCATGAAATCGCCAAGGCCGTCAATGCCCCGTTGATCGAATGGAACGTGAAGTCGACAACCAAGGCGCAGCAGGGCCTGTACGAATACGATGCCGTCGCCCGCCTGCGCGACGGCCAGCTGGGCGATGAACGCGTCCACGACATTCGCAACTACATCAAGAAGGGCAAGCTGTGGGAGGCTTTCACCTCGGAGCAATTGCCCGTCCTGCTGATCGATGAAATCGACAAGGCCGACATCGAGTTTCCGAATGACCTGCTGCAGGAACTCGATCGCATGTCGTTCGACGTTTACGAAACGCACGAAACGATTGCGGCCAAGGAGCGCCCGATTGTGGTGATCACCTCGAACAACGAAAAGGAACGGCCCGACGCGTTCCTGCGCCGTTGTTTCTTCCACTACATCAAGTTCCCCGATCGCGAGACGATGCAGTCGATCATCGACGTGCACTTCCCCGGCATCCAGAAAACGCTCGTCGCCAAGGCCATAGACATCTTCTATGAAGTCCGTGAAGTCCCGGGCCTCAAGAAGAAGCCTTCGACCAGCGAGCTGCTCGACTGGCTCAAGCTGTTGCTCAACGAAGACATGCCGCTCGACGTGCTGCAGCAAAAGGACCCGACCAAGGCGATCCCGCCGCTCCACGGCGCCCTGCTCAAGAACGAGCAGGACGTGATGCTGTTCGAACGCCTCGCCTTCATGGCACGGCGGCAGAACTGATCTAAGCCGGAAAGGGACTGCTCCCGTGTTCTTCAATTTCGTCGATGAACTGCGCGCCGCAGGTATCAAGGCCAGCTTCAAGGAGCACCTGATGCTGCTGGAGGCACTCGACAAGGACGTCATCGAGCAGACGCCGGAGCAGTTCTATTACCTGTCCCGCGCGGTTTTCGTGAAGGACGAAGGGCTGCTCGACAAGTTCGACCAGGTCTTCAACAAGGTTTTCAAGGGCATCCTGACCAATTACGGCCAGAACCCTGTCGACATTCCCGAGGACTGGCTGAAGGCCGTCGCGGAGAAATTCCTCACGCCCGAAGAAATGGCCGCGATCGAAAAGCTCGGCTCGTGGGAAGAGATTATGGAGACGCTGAAGAAGCGTCTTGAGGAACAGCAGAAGCGCCACGAAGGCGGGAACAAGTGGGTTGGCACCGGGGGCACCAGCCCGTTCGGCAACAGCGGTTACAACCCCGAAGGCGTGCGCGTCGGCGGTGAAAGCAAGCACAAGCGCGCGCTGAAGGTCTGGGAAAAGCGTGAGTTCCAGAACCTCGACAACACGCGCGAACTGGGCACCCGCAACATCAAGATTGCCTTGCGCCGCCTGCGCCGCTTCGCCCGCGAAGGCGCAGCCGAAGAACTCGATCTGGAAGGCACGATCGAAGGCACCGCGTGCCAGGGCTGGCTCGACATCCGCATGCGTCCGGAAAAGCGCAATGCGGTGAAGGTGCTGTTGTTCCTGGACGTCGGCGGTTCGATGGATCCGTTCATCAAGCTGGTCGAGGAACTGTTCAGCGCCGCCACGGCGGAGTTCAAGAACCTGGAGTTCTTCTACTTCCACAACTGCCTTTACGAAGGGGTGTGGAAGGACAACAAGCGCCGCTGGAGCGAGCGGACCAATACGTGGGACATCCTCCACAAGTACGGCCACGACTACAAGATCATCTTCGTCGGCGATGCGGCGATGAGCCCTTACGAAATCACCCATCCGGGCGGCTCGGTCGAGCATTTCAACGAGGAATCGGGAGCGACTTGGCTGCAGCGCGTGGCGCACGTCTATCCGGCGACCGTCTGGATCAATCCCGTGCCTGAAAAGCAGTGGTCGTATTCGCAATCGACCAAAATGATCCGTGAGATGGTTGGCGGTTCGATGTATCCCCTGACGCTGGAAGGGCTTGACGACGCCATGCGCGAGCTCACTCGCAAGAAGCATTGAGTGCCGACAAGATAACCTATCTTGAACCGATTGGACCGGGTCCCACATGGGGAGCGCATGACTGCTCGTCTCCCCGTCCTTTTTCTCGGCCATGGCTCACCCATGACCACGATCTCCGACGTTCCTGAACGACGGGCCTGGCAAGCACTTGGCCGAGACCTGCCCCGCCCCAAAGCAATCCTGGTCGTTTCGGCACATTGGGAAACGAACGGCGCCAGCCACGTGACTGCGGGTGAACAGCCTCGTACTATCCATGATTTTCGTGGTTTTCCCGAAGAGCTTTATGCAATCCAGTATCCCGCCCCCGGAAGCACGGAGCTGATCGATCGGATTGCCGCCCTGCTGGGGGAGGAACGGATCAAACGCGACCCCACGTGGGGGTTTGATCACGGATCATGGGGTGTGATCCAACCGATGTATCCGGCAGCTGACATTCCGATGATCCAACTCAGCCTGGACCGCGCCGCCACGCCGGAAGAGCATCTCGCCCGCGCGGCAGCGCTTGCTCCGCTGCGCGACGAAGGCGTGCTGATCGTCGCCAGTGGCAACGTCGTGCACAATCTTGCCTTGTGGCGGCAATTCGCGGGCACCCAGCCCGACTGGGCAGTCGCGTTTCAAAACCGGATCAACCAGGCCGTCATGGCAGGCGATACCATATCGCTCACCCATTTTGCTCCGGACGATCAAGCGGCGTCTGCCGCGATCAACAGTGCCGAACACTTTCTGCCGCTGCTCTATGCCGTCGGCGCGCGCTTGCCGGGTGATCAGGTCGGTGTGTTCAATGATACGGTTGATGGCGCCGTGTCGATGACCAGTTACCTGATCGGTGATCCAGGGTTGTTGACGACCATCCAATAGGACTGGCGCGACAGCAGCGCCGGCTTTACGCCGCGTGCATGGACTCCCAGTTGCTGATCATCTGCCTGCTGACCGCTGCGATCAACCTGATCGGGACGCTGGCCTATTCCGCCCGCATTGCTGGAGTTCGCACCCGGCGGATCGCGCTCAGCTTTGCCCTGTTCAACATGCTGGTTCTGGTCAGCCGGACTTCCAACTCGTTTCTTGGACCTTTTTTGGCCAAGCGCATTGAAACGCGCATTTCCGACGGCGGCGGGGAGTCCCTGTTCACCGATTTCCAGATCGTGCTCGGTTCGGCCAGCCTGGCGGTAATCATGGGCATTCTGCTCGTTCCAACCGGGCAGCGATTGTTTTCGCGCGCAATCGGCTATTTCCAGGAGCATCGCTCCACCACCCGGTTGATCCTCAAGACGGCGACACCCACCGGCCTGAAGGCTGTCCGCGATGCCCTGCACCCCCCTTCGCTCGGCCAATTGCGTGCCTTGACCAAGGAGCGCGGCGTTGGCTGGGGCGTGTTGCTGGCCAATTGCCTTGCCCAGGCTTTGCTGACGGTCGGTGTTATCGCTTCGCTTTATGCGGGCTATCTCAACCCTGATTTCCGCGTGACGGCCAGCCAGCTTTCCGCCGTGATCAATGGCTTTGCTACGATCCTTCTCTTCGCATTGATTGACCCGCAGCTTTCGGTGATGACCGACGATGCGGTTGACGGGCGGGTCAGCGAGGCGCTGTTCCGCCGGACGATCGTGTGGATCAGCCTCAGCCGCCTCGCCGGCACCCTGCTGGCCCAGGTCCTGTTTCTGCCATCGGCGATGGTCATCGCCTGGATCGCCAACTACGTGTGACGATCCAGTTCAGCGTGCAGCCGCGGGCGCAGCATCCAGAACAGGATAGCCGGGATGATCCCCAGCATGGCCGCACCGTACAGGACGTAGCGAACCGAATTCTCGCCGAATTCCGGGCGCAGCCAGTCCGACAGCATGCCGAAGAACAGCGGCCCCAGCCCTAGCCCGATCAGGTTCTGCCCAAACAGCAGCAAGGCGCTGGCCGTCGCGCGATGCCGCAACGGAACGAGCCCCTGCGCCGACGAATAGACCGGACCGTAATACAGCGAGTTCAGCACGCTTGGGATCATCAGCAGCAAGAGCGACATGCGCCAATCGGCGACAAAATAGGCCGAAATCGCAATCGGTATCGCCAAGGCCATGCCGATCGCCGGAGCCGTGACAACATGGCGGCGGTCGACTTTGCCAAAACGGTCGGCCAGCCAGCCACCCAGCCAGGTCCCAAAAATGCCGGCAACCCCGCCCCACAGGCCGAACCAGAAGCCTACCTCTCCGGGGCTGAGCCCATGGCTGCGCTGGAAGAAGATCGTAGTCCAGGTGCTCTTGCCATACGACAGGAACGCACTGGCCGAGGCCGCTGCCAGCAGCGTGACATAGGCCGGAGAGCGGAGCAGTTCGAGCATGGCAGCAAAGATCGATTCGCCTTGCGCCTGGGCATGATCAGCGCGAACCACCCGCCCCTTGTCCTTGACAACCACCAGGACAACGAGCGCCAGGAAAACACCAGGAAGCCCAACGATCATGAAGGCCTGTCGCCATCCCAAGGTATCTGCCAAAACCCCACCGATCATCATGCCGAGCAAAGAACCGATCGGAATGCCCAGAGCGTAAAAGGCCATGGCTCCGGGACGTCGTTCAGCCGGAACCCGGTCGGCAATCAGCGAGTGGGCGGCTGGGGTGCATCCGGCTTCACCCACCCCGACCCCGATCCGGGCGAGGAGCAACTGCAGGAAATTCTGCGCGAAACCGCACAGCGCGGTCATGGCCGACCAGGTCGCCAAAGCAACCGCGATCAACCGCCCGCGGTCGGTGCTGGGCTTGTCGGCATAACGGGCAATCGGCAGACCCAGAAACGTATAGAACAGCGCAAAGGCCAGACCGGTCATCAAACCCACCTGGGTATCGCTGAGCCCAAGGTCCTTGCGGATTGGCTCAGCGAGAATGTTGACGATCTGCCGATCGAGAAAGTTGAAGATATAGACGATCAGCAGGGTCAACAGCATCAGCCGTGTTGGCCCATCCAGTTTGGCGATCGCGCCAGCTTTTCCAGTCATTACCTCTCCAGTTTTTCTTCGTGAGCCGAAATTTAGTAAAGCAGGTGCGGCCGTATGGTTGCCAGCCAGGCCGCCTCGTCTGCACCAGCCAACGCCTCGAGATCTCCAGCCTGTGCAGCAGGATCGTCAACCCAATTGCGTAACGCAGGACCACCGTTGATCACATCGATCGCCAGGCGTTCAAATTCGTATTCGTAGGGAAAGTCCCGCCAGATTTCATAATCCGGATGAAGTTCGCGAATTGCCTTGAAAGCCAAAGCCTGCAGCCGCCATGGTCGGAAAGCGGCATGGTCATAAAAGCCCCCCTCGGCGTGAATCATTAGGCCGCTGCACAGTTCACCGACATGCTTGTGAAAGGTCGGTGTGAACCAGCATTCGCGCAGCGCACATCCCGCCAGCCACTTTGGCGCGATGCGCTGCATTTGCGCGAGAACGTCCGTGGAACTCAGGTCCGGGGCACCAAACAACACTTCAAGGGGCCGCGTCGTGCCGCGCCCTTCGGACAAGGTCGCCCCTTCCAGCATCACCGTGCCGGCGTAGGCACGGGCCATATTGACGTTCGCCGCATTGGGACTTGGGTTGATCCAGATGCGATCGTCGGGCCAGCCAAACCCGCTGCCTTCAGGCTGCCAGCCCGCCATGGTCACGACACGGTATGGAAGATTGAGCTTGAAGTGGGCAATGAACCAATGCCCCATCTCTCCCATCGTCAGGCCATGCCGCATCGGCATCGGGCCTGCACCGACAAAGCTTTCCTGCCCCGGAATAAGAAGCGTACCTTCGACTGGGCGACCGGCCGGGTTGGGACGGTCCAGCACCCAGACTTCCTTGCCGGCAGCCGCTGCAGCTTCCAGCAGGTAAAGCAGCGTGGTGACGAAGGTGTAAATTCGGCAGCCAAGGTCCTGCAAATCGAACAGGAACACATCGGCCGTGTCCATCATCTGCGGGGTCGGACGGCGCACTTCGCCATAAAGGCTGAAAATCGGTATATTGTAGGCTGGATCGAATTCATCCGCCGTCTCAACCATATTGTCCTGTTTGTCGCC
>JBKHWO010000040.1:0-11878 GCA_046566485.1 Alphaproteobacteria bacterium
ACGAGATCAGCGCCGAACAGGCCCAGAACCTCCTGCGCGAGGCTCCCGGCGTGATGCTGGTCGATAAGCGCGAGGACGGTGGATACGTCACCCCGGTCGAATGCGTTGGCGACGGCGCGACCTTCGTTTCCCGCGTGCGCGAAGACTCGACGGTCGAAAATGGCCTGTCGCTGTGGTGCGTGTCGGACAACCTGCGCAAGGGCGCGGCGCTCAACGCGGTGCAGATCGCGGAACTGCTGGGGCGGCGGCACCTGAAGAAGGGCTAAGCGGCATGGGCGTCACCACCGAGTTCTATCCCGGCCATGGCGGTGCGCAGCTCGCCTTGCACCGCATGGGGCAGGGCAGGCCGCTGATCCTGCTCCACGGGCTGTTTTCCAATGCCGAGATGAACTGGATCAAGTGGGGTCATGGGGCGCTGCTGGCCCAGGCCGGGTTCGAATGCCTGATGCCGGACCTGCGCGCCCACGGGCAAAGCGCGGCGCCGCATGAGGCCGAGGCCTATCCGGCGGACGTGCTGGCGCTCGATCTGGTGGCGCTGATCGAGCATCTGGGCCTGACCGAGTTTGACCTGTGTGGCTTCTCGCTTGGCTCGCGCACTTCGGTGCGGGCCGTGGTCGGTTGCGGCGTGAAACCACGCCGTCTGGTGCTGGGCGGCATGGGGCTGCAAGGGCTAGCCGGGTGGACCGGACGGCAAGAGTTCTTCACCGATGCGATCGACCGGTTTGAAACGGTCAAGCACGGCGATCCGGCCTATTTCGCGGTGCAGTTCATGAAAAGCATGAAGGTTGACCGGGTGGCGGTGCGCCATCTGCTCGGCACCTTCGCCGATACGCCGCCGGATGCCCTGGCCGCGATTGCCATGCCCACGGCAGTGGTCTGCGGCGACGATGACCGCGACAATGGCGATCCGGTGGCCCTGACCGAGGCGCTTCCCGATGCGGTGAACGTGGTCATTCCGGGCACGCACATGAGCTGCGTGACCATGCCGGACCTGGGCCGCGCGATCCGGGATTTTCTGGCCTGATCGTCATCCCCGCGAAAGCGGGGATCGTCCGCCACTTGCGCCACTTTGCCTACGGTCCCCGCTTTCGCGGGGACGACGCGAATTTTACCGGAACGGCGGTTCGTGGAAGGCACGCAGCTTGCGCGAATGGAGCTTGGCTCCTTCAGCGCGCAGCAGGTTGCAGGCCGTAGTCCCGATCTTCAGGTGCGCGCCGATGGCTTCCTCGTAAAACCGGTTGGCCTGTCCCGGCAGCTTGATCTCGCCGTGGAGCGGCTTGTCCGAGACGCAGAGCAGCGTGCCATAGGGCACGCGGAAGCGATAACCCTGCGCGGCAATCGTTGCGCTTTCCATGTCGATGCCGATGGCGCGACTGAGCGAGAGGCGGCGGGCCGACTGGGTATAGCGCAGTTCCCAGTTGCGATCGTCGGTCGTGGCGACGGTGCCGGTGCGCATCCGCTTCTTCAGGTCGGCGCCGCTATCGCCGCTGACCTGCTCGGCCGCCTGGGCCAGGGCGATCTGCACTTCGGCAATCGCCGGGATCGGGATTTCCGGGGGCAGTACGCAATCGAGCACGTGATCGTCGCGCAGATAGGCGTGGGCCAGCACATAGTCGCCGATCCGCTGGGTATCGCGAAGCCCGCCGCAATGACCGATCATCAACCAGGCTTCGGGGCGTAGCACGGCCAAGTGGTCGCAGATGGTCTTGGCATTCGACGGGCCGACCCCGATGTTGACCAGGGTGATCCCGGTCTTGTCCTCGCGCACCAGGTGATAGGCCGGCATCTGGTGGCGGCGCCAGGCCGTATCGGACAGCCGCTCGCGGGCATGGGCGGTCGGCGCGTCAAGGTGCAGGCCGCCAGCGCCGGTCAGGGCGACATAGCCGTCCTTGCCCAACTGCTCGCCCGCCCAGTCGACGAATTCATCAACATAGCGGTGATAGTTGGTGAACAGGATGAAACGCTGAAAGTCCTCGATCCGCGTGCCGGTATAGTGGGCCAGCCGGGCCAGACTGAAATCGGTGCGCAAGCCATCGAACAGGGACAAGGGAACCGTGTCTTCCGAACTGTCGATCTCGATCCCGTCGGACAGCTCGTCGCCGATCAGGGCCAGTTCCGTCGTCGGAAAGTGCCGCGCCAATTGCTGCGGGCTGGTGCCAGAGAGGACCGAGCTGGCATCGATCACGTAAGGGAACGGAATTTCCTGGTTCGACCGCGCGACTTCCACCTCGATCTCGTAATCGTCGCACAGCAGGCCCAGCTGTTCGGCAAGGTAATCGGTGAACAAGGCCGGGCGCGTTACCGTTGTCGCGTAGGTGCCGGGATGGGCCAGCCGTCCGAACGAGCGGCGATAGTCAGGCCGGGTTTCGACCCCTTTGTAGTGGACCCTCAGTTCGGGGTAGCACCAGCTCTTTTCGATACGGCGCGAAGCGGGGGGGAGGGTGCCGTCCGCTGCGAACTTGGCGATGTCGCCTTGCAGGGTGGATACGGCTTCGTCGTAGACGCGGACCAATTCCGCGATGATCTTTTCTGTCTTTTCCATCGCGGGCCTATAGCCGCAGATGCGTTACATTTCAATTGCAACCAACGAAAAGGGGGCGCCGAAGCGCCCCCGATCCGTTTCGCTTGTTGCGAAAGCCCAGAGCTTAGGCTTCTTCCGAAGCTTCGCTGGCCGGGGCTTCTGCTTCGACTTCTTCGCCGTTGCCAGCTTCGAATTCGCCCGCAGCGGCAGCAGCCTCTGCAGCGTCGTCTTCGAACATGGCGGCGATGACGTCGACGCCGGCAGCCTGCTGTTCGGCTTCGTCCGGCGAGCGAGCAACGTTGACCTTGACGGTAACGGCGACTTCAGGGTGCAGGGCAACCTTCACGTCGAACACGCCGATGGTCTTGATCGGGCGTTCCAGCACGATCATCGACTTGGTCAGGTTCGCACCGTCGGCGTTCAGCGCGTCGACGATGTCGCGCACCGAAACCGAACCGTACAGCTGGCCGGCGTTCGACGAGGCGCGGATCAGCACAACCGACTTGCCTTCGACGTCCTTGGCGTGGACTTCGGCTTCACCGCGGCGAGCCGCGTTGTCGGCTTCGATCTTCGAGCGGTTGGCTTCAAAGACCTTGCGGTTGGCGTCGTTGGCGCGCAGCGCCTTCTTGTTGGGCAGCAGGTAGTTGCGGGCGTAGCCGTCCTTGACGGTTACAACATCGCCGATCGTGCCCAGCTTCTCGATGCGTTCGAGGAGGATGATTTCCATCTGATTTCTCCCCTTTACTTGACGAGGTAGGGCAGCAGGCCCAGGTGACGGGCACGCTTGATCGCCTGGCTCAGCTCACGCTGCTTCTTGGCGGAAACGGCGGTGATGCGCGAAGGAACGATCTTGCCGCGTTCGGACATATAGCCCTGCAGCAGACGCGTATCCTTGTAGTCGATCGACGGTGCATTCTTGCCCGAGAACGGGCACGACTTGCGGCGGCGGAAAAATGCGCGGGCCATTGCTTAGAACTCCTCGCGTTCGCGGCGCTTGGCGCGCTCGCGGTCCTGCTTGCGCATCTGCACCGACGGGCCAGCTTCATGCTCGTCAACGCGGACGGTGAGCCAACGGATCACGTCTTCGTTGATGGCGGTTTGGCGCTCCAGCTCGGCAACGACGCCAGCGGGGGCTTCGATGTTGAGCATCACGAAGTGCGCCTTGCGGTTGCGCTTGATCTTGTAAGCGAGATTCTTGAGGCCCCAGGTTTCGGTCTTGGTGACCTTGCCCTGTCCTGCTTCAACGATCTCGGTGGCGGCGGCAGCAAGCGCATCTACCTGCGCTTGGCTGAGGTCCTGGCGTGCCAGGAACACGTGCTCATAAAGAGCCACGGCAGCTTCCTTCCATCATTCTAACCGATCGCTGGCTGATCCGCGGGATTGCGGGGCCCCTCCGGCTTTCTTCAGGTTTCCCCGGCAAGCCGGAGAAGCGGCGGCACATAGCCCTTTCCCGGCGTAATGCAAGGACAAAAGCCACGCAGCAAGGCACTTGATCGAACCGCGCAAGTGCCCCACAGCAGGGGCAAGTGTTTGAACGGAGTGCCTGATCCATGCCCACTGGCCTTGTCGCTTTGCTTGACGATATCTCGGTCATTGCCAAGGCAGCGGCGGCAACCATCGACGATGTCGGGGTGGCGGCGACCAAAGCCGGTTCGAAGGCGGCCGGAGTGGTTATCGACGATGCCGCGGTGACCCCGTCCTATGTTACGGAATTCACCCCTGATCGCGAATTGCCGATCATCCGCAAGATTGCGCTGGGCAGCCTCAAGAACAAGCTGTTGATCCTGCTCCCTGCAGCACTGATCCTCAGCCAGTTTCTGCCCTGGGCAGTAACTCCGCTGCTGATGGCTGGCGGGCTGTTCCTGTGCTTTGAAGGCGCGGAAAAGCTGCTCGAGAAGCTCGGCGGCGAAAAGCATGGCGAGACGCTGGAGGATCCAATCAGCGACATGGCGGAGTTCGAAAAAGAACGCACCGCTGGTGCGATCCGTACAGACTTCATCCTGTCGGCCGAAATCATGGCGATTGCCCTGGCCGAAGTCGCGGGCGAGCCGTTGCTTAGCCGGGCGCTCATTCTTGCGGTGGTGGGCATCGTGATTACCGTTGCGGTCTACGGTGTCGTCGCGCTGATCGTGAAAATGGACGATATCGGCCTGCACCTGGTCCGCAACCGGCATACGGCGTTTGAAAAGAAACTTGGCGCGGGTTTGCTTCACGCCATGCCGCATCTGCTGGCCGTGCTTTCGGTCGTGGGTACGGCGGCGATGCTGTGGGTCGGCGGCGGGATCATCATCCACGGCCTGCACGAACTGGGCGTTCATGGACCGTCCGACATGGCTCACGCAGTGCAGCACGCCGTCGAAGCTGGCACCGGCGCGCTGGGCGGCGTGCTGGGCTGGCTGTCCTATGCCGTGGTATCAGCAGTGGTCGGCGTGGTGCTGGGGGCGATTGTCGCGGTGATCCTGCACGGCGTGCAAAAGGCGCGCGGCAAGGCGCACTGACTTAACCGTCATCCCCGCGAAAGCGGGGATCGCGGGCCGGCGAAGGCGAGCCGTGTTGCCAGCGGTCCCCGCTTTCGCGGGGACGACGATTTTTTGGCACGAGCAGAATGGGTGGCTGCGCTAACCCAGCCGTGCCAGCAAGTCCCGCGCAAACAGCGTCAGCGTGTCGTCGCGGGCGCCCATCACGACTACCCGGTCGCCGGGGCGGGCGATTTGCACGATCCGGTCGCCACAGGCCTCGCGCGAGGGAATGTATTCGGCGCTGCCGCCAGCCTCTCCGATCAGGCGGACGATCCGTTCGCTGCCCTCGCTGCGGTCGACTGTCCCGCCGAAATAGACCGGATCGCACAGAATCGTCACGTCCTCTGGCCCCAGCAACCGCGCGAAGGTTTCGGCCAGTTCGTGCCCCATCTGGCGCAGCGGGCCATAGCCATGCGGCTGGAAGAACGCGATCACCCGGCCCGGCTGGCTTTTCAGCGTATTCAGCGTGGCCGCGCACTTTTCCGGATTGTGGCCGAAATCGTCGATCACGGTGACGCCGGACGGGCTGGTCCCGATCACGTCGAAGCGGCGAGCAAGGCCGGCGTAGCTGGCCATGGCCGCGACTGCATCGGCGACGGGAACACCAACCGCACTTGCGGTGGCAATCGCGGCCAATGCGTTGGACAGGTTGTGCAGGCCCGGGACCTGCAGCTTCAGGTCATGGTGCGAGGCATCGCGGCGGTCGATCAGAGTCGCCAAAATCGCAAACGGCTCTTCAACGACGCTGCCTTCGACCACCCCGATCTGCGCCACCGGATTGCGCACTGCATAGGTGATCGAGGGGGTATAGGTCGGTAGCAGCAGGGCCGCCTCGTGATCGTCCAGATTGACCACCGCCGTATCGCAAACCCGCAGAAAATCGGCGAATAGCTGGCGCAGCTCATCCATCGACTTGTGATCGAGGCTGACATTGAGCAGCACCGCCACGCCCGGCTGGTACAGCGCGATCGATCCGTCGCTTTCGTCGACTTCGGACACGAAGACACCGCCGCTGCCCACCCGCGCGCTGGCAAAGGGCGCGTCGGGCGTTGCGTAATTCTTCATCACTGCGCCGTTCATGATCGTCGGATCGCGGCCCGCCTGGTCCATGATCCAGCCGGTCATGCCGGTGACGGTGCTCTTGCCGCTGGTGCCGCCAATCGCGATGCTTTCGGGGGCCTGGTTGAACAGGGTGGCCAGCAATTCAGCACGGCTCATCCGTGGGCAGCCAAGTTCGCGGGCGCGGACCATTTCCGGCACCGTATCCTCGACCGCCGCCGAAGCGATCAGGGTCTGCTGTGCCGAAGTGATGCCACTGCCGTCTTGCGGGTAAAGCTCGAAACCCAGGCTTTCCAGCCAGGCGAACTTTTCCGGGGTGCGGCCCTGGTCGCGGCTGCGGTCCGATCCCGCAACCTGCGCGCCCGCGCCTTTCAGGATCAGGGCGAGGGGCAACATGCCCGATCCGCCAATGCCGCAGAAGAACCAGGGGTGGGAGGTAACGTCGCTCATGCTTCTCCGGTATGCGCCCTTGCCTGCCAGCGCAACCGGGTTAGGAAGGGCCATGCCCCGGATAGCCATTTGCGCCCCATCGCGTCCGATCACCCACGAGGATGCAGCGCGCGTCAGCGACATCGCCGCCCGGTTCCCCGGGATCGACCTGCATTTCCACCCGCAATGCTTTTACGAACACGGGCATTTCGCGGGGACCGATCGGCAGCGACAGGATGCTTTGGTCGAATGCGCAAACGACCCGGCCTTCGACGCGGTGTGGTTCGCGCGCGGCGGCTATGGCTCGAACCGAATTGCCGAGGACGTGCTGGCGCGGCTGGACCATGCGGCGCAGGACAAGGCTTACCTTGGCTATTCCGACGGCGGTTACCTGCTCGGTGGGCTTTACCGGCAGGGGATTGGCCGTCCGGTCCATGCGCCGATGCCGGTGGACATCCGGCGCAGCGGTGGCGAAGTGGCCATCCGCCGGATTCTGGGCTTTGTCGCCGGAGACAGCGCCGGGCTGGAGCCGGGGCTGGATCACCGTCCGGTCGCCGCCTTCAATCTGATGACGCTGGCCATGCTGTGCGGCACTTCCTTGATGCCCGGGCTGGCCGGTCATGTCGTGCTGGTTGAGGAGGTTGGCGAATACGATTACGCCTTTGATCGCCTGTTCTTTCACGTCACCGCGCATCTGGGCGGCGTGGCCGGGCTGCGGCTGGGCCGGGTCAGCCAAGTGCCGGTGAACGAGGTCGATTTTGGCCAATCGGCAGAAGAAATCGCGCGGTTCTGGTGCGCGCGGCATTCGATCCCCTACCTTGGCCGCGCCGATATCGGCCACGATATCGACAACACAATTGTGCCCTTCGGGCTTGCCCGCGCCTTTGCCAGACAATAGGCGGCGGCAAAGATTGATCGGAGTAGAGTGATGAGAGCTTTCGTTTTCCCCGGGCAGGGTAGCCAGAAGGTCGGGATGGGGGTGGAACTGGCGCAGGCCAGCGCCGCTGCGCGCGAAGTGTTCCAGGAAGTCGACGACGCGCTGGGACAAAAGCTGTCAGCGATCATGGCCGAAGGGCCGGAAGATGCCCTGACCCTGACCGAGAACGCCCAGCCCGCGATTATGGCCAATGCCATCGCCGTGCTGCGGGTGCTGGAAAAGGAAGGCGGTATCACCTTGGCGCAAAAGGCGGATTTCGTCGCCGGGCACAGCCTGGGCGAATATACCGCGCTGTGTGCAGCCGGAGCTTTTTCGCTCGCTGATACGGCCCGTCTGCTCAAGCTGCGCGGTCAAGCGATGCAGGCAGCGGTTCCGGTCGGTGTTGGCGCGATGTGCGCACTCCTGGGCGCGGACGTTTCCAAGGCCCAGGCCCTGGCCGACGCGGCGGCAGAGGGTGAGGTTTGCACCGTTGCCAATGACAACGACCCCAGCCAGGTCGTCCTGTCCGGCCACAAGGCCGCGATTGAGCGCGCCGTGGCCATGGTCAAGGATTTCGAAATCAAGCGCGGGGTCCTGCTCCCGGTATCGGCGCCGTTCCACTGCCCGCTGATGCAGCCCGCCGCTGATGCCATGGCCGAGGCGCTGGCCAAGACCCCGCCGGGGCCGCTGACCGTGCCGCTGTTTGCCAACGTCACCGCTGCTGTCGCCAGCGAACCGGCCGACGTTCAGCGCCTGCTGGTCGAACAGGTCTGCGGCCGGGTCCGCTGGCGCGAAAGCGTGATCGCGATGAAGGACGCCGGGGTCGATAGCTTCGTCGAACTCGGCGGCAAGGTACTCGGCCCGATGATCGGCCGCAGCGTGACCGACGTTTCCGTGACCAGCGTGGTCACGATGGCCGATATCGAGGCCCTGGCAAAGGATCTGTGACGATGGAAAACCGCATGTTCGACCTTACTGGCATGACTGCCCTCGTTACCGGCGCGGCGGGGGGCATTGGTTCCGCGATCAGCCATGCCCTGGCGCGGCAGGGAGCGCGGCTGGCGCTGTCGGGGACCAATCCGGGCAAGCTGCGCGCGTTCCGGGAAGAATTGAACGATACCTATGGTCACGACCACGTCGAAATCACCTGCGACCTGTCGAATACCGAGCAGGTCGAGCATCTGGTTCCGGCGACAGTCGATACCCTGGGCAAGATCGACATCCTGGTGAACAACGCCGGGATCACCCGTGATAACCTGGCGATGCGGATGAAGGACGAGGAATGGGATGCGGTGATCCGGGTCAACCTTGAAGCCGCGTTCCGCCTGATGCGCGCTTCGCTGAAACCGATGATGAAGGCGCGGTTCGGCCGCATTATCTCCATCACCAGCGTGGTCGGGGCCACCGGAAATCCGGGCCAGGCCAACTATGCTGCGGCCAAAGCCGGTCTGGTTGGCATGTCGAAGAGCCTGGGCCAGGAAGTCGCCAGCCGCGGCATCACCGTGAACTGCGTCGCCCCGGGCTTCATTCGCACCGCGATGACCGACGTGCTGCCCGATGCGCAGAAGGACGCGCTCAACGCCCGCATCCCGATGGGCCGGATGGGCGAGGGCGAGGACATCGGCGCTGCCGTGGCCTATCTCGCCAGCAAGGAAGCGGGCTACGTCACGGGGCAGACCCTGCACGTCAACGGCGGGATGGCGATGATGTCTTAAATGCGGGGCGGAGGTTCCGCTTCCCCAGCCTGAAGTCGGTGCGGGCAGGATTAGCGTCCGAAACTGCGGAATTATCCCCAGTTTACCGCCCGCGAAGCGGCAAGAACCTTGCCGCAGCCGGGGGCTTCGTTAAGGAATAAAGACCGCAAACCAAGGCGCGCGGGGCGATTCCCTGTCGCGCGCCCTAGGGGGATACGATCGTACCATGAAGGCCACCATCGAACGCGCGACGCTTCTCAAGTGCCTGTCGCACGTCCAGTCCGTCGTTGAGCGGCGCAACACCATTCCGATCCTGTCGAACGTGCTGATCGAAGCAGCCGGCGACGGCACGGTGAGGATCATGGCGACCGACCTTGACCTGCAGGTGGTAGAAAGCCTGGGCGCGGTTTCGGTCGAAAGCGCTGGTGCGATCACCGTTTCGGCGCACTTGCTGTTCGACATCGCGCGTAAGCTGCCCGATGGCAGCCAGGTCAGCCTGGAAACGGCGGATAACCGTATGACGGTCAAGGCCGGACGCAGCCGCTTCAGTCTGCCGACCCTGCCGCGCGATGATTTCCCGGTGATTGTCGAAGGCGATTTGCCGACCAGCTTCGAACTGCCCGCGACCACGCTGGCGCAGCTGATCGACCATACCCGGTTTGCCATCAGCACCGAGGAAACCCGGTATTACCTGAACGGCATTTTCCTGCACGTCACCGACGAAGATCTGCGCGCTGCGGCGACCGATGGTCACCGCTTGGCCCGTTATACGATCAGTCGCCCTGATGGCGCCGAGGGCATGCCCGATGTGATCGTGCCGCGCAAATGCGTTGCTGAACTGCGCAAACTGCTGGAGGAGGCGCTGGATACCAACGTCCAGATCGATCTGTCCGCCAGCAAGATCCGCTTTACGCTGGGCGGAGAGAACGGCGTCGTTCTGACCAGCAAGCTGATCGACGGAACCTTCCCGGATTACAGCCGGGTGATCCCGACCGGCAACGACAAGTTGCTCAAGCTTGATCCCAAGAGCTTCTGGCAGGGCGTTGACCGTGTTGCGACCATCGCCACCGAAAAGACCCGGGCGGTCAAGATGGCGCTGGAAAACGACCGCGTGACGCTGTCTGTAACCTCGCCTGACAATGGCACGGCGGCGGAAGAAGTGCCCGCAAGCTATGCTGCGGCTGGTTTCGAGATCGGCTTCAATGCCAACTATCTCAAGGACATCCTGGGCCAGATTGAGGGTGACACGGTCGAGCTACACTTGGCCGATGCCGGAGCACCGACCCTGATCCGTCAGGACGACAAGAGCCCTGCGCTTTACGTCCTGATGCCGATGCGGGTCTGACCAGCGTCGTCCCCGCGAAAGCGGGGACCGTTTTCCGCAGGCACCTGGCTTAGCTTTTGAAGGCCAGCGGTCCCCGGTCAGGCCGGGGACGAAGGGTTTCGTGCCTTCAGATAGCGATGGAAATTAGCGTGAGCGGTTCTGCCGCTTACTCCGCGGCTTCGCGCATTTCGACCTGCTGCGGGCCGCGGATCAGACCGCCTGGCGTCGCTCCGGTCCATTCACCGTTCCTGAATGTGACGACGCCGTTCTTGATCGTGCAGTCGTACCCTTCCGCCTTTTGCAGCAGGCGCTTGCCGCCGGCCGGAAGGTCGAAGGCCAGCCACGGCTTGCCCAGTTTGATCCGGTCGAGATCGATGACGTTGAGGTCGGCGAGGTAGCCGGGGGCAATCACCCCGCGGTCGTTCAGACCATAGAGCCGCGCGGTATCATGGCACTGACGCTTGATCGCGTTCTCCAGGCTGATCCGGCCGCCACGCTTGCGGTCGCGCACCCAGTGCTGGAGCATGAAGGTCGGGCTTGCTGCATCGCAGATCGTGCCGCAGTGCGCTCCGCCATCCGATAGCGAATTGACCGTATCGTCGCTGTCCTGAAGTGCTTCGAGGAAGTCGAGGTTGCCGTCGGCATAGTTGAGGATCGGCAGGTAGATGAAGCCCTTGCCTTCATCGCGGCACAGCAGGTCATAGGCATATTCGTCGCCGGAAACGCCCGCTGCCGCAGCCCGCGCCGCGATGCTTTCGTCGGCCTGGGGTTCATAGTTGAAGTCGGGGTCCATTTCGAACTGCATGGTCCAGCCGCCGCAGACCACCTGGATCAGGCCGATGATGTCCTGGTTGACTTCGGAATAGTCGTTTTCTTCGGCCAGAAGCTGGGCCTTGAATGCCGGATCGAGCAGCTTGGCGCGTTGTTGTTCCCACGGCAGTTCGGCGATGGCCTGCCACGACGGGCGCAGGCGGAACGGATGGACCGTGCCCTGCCAGGCCATGATAATGCCGTTGCCGCGCAGGGCGATCGCGGCAACGATGTTCGCGCCGTTGTCATTCTCGGCCCGCATGGCGTCGATCTGCTCACTCAGCGGCTGTTCCTTGGCGATGGATTGCAGCGCTGCAAAAGTGACGGGCAGGCCGGTTTCGCGGCTGATCTGGCCCATCCAGCCAAATTCGTTCCATTCGCGGCGCATGTCGCTGGCCAGTTCGAACACGCCGTAACCGACCTTGCCCATGGCGCGGCCGATGGCAACCAGCTCTTCCTCGGTCGCGGTTGTGCCGGGAACCAGTTCGCCGTCGATTGAGCGGTGCAGCACGGTGCGGCTGGTTGAAAAGCCCAGCGCCCCGGCGCGCACGCCATCTTCCACGATGTCGGCCATCTTCTGGATATCGTCGGCAGTCGGCACTGCGC
>JBKHWO010000041.1:0-6621 GCA_046566485.1 Alphaproteobacteria bacterium
TTAGGCTCAGGACTTCTGTGGTTGCCGCCCGTGATGCAAGAGGGTTTTTGACCTTCCGAGCCAGTGATCGAGTGCGGTCTTCTGTCAGGCCTTTGATTGCGACGCTTACAGAGGCCGCTGGCCGGTATGGTGATCCGCGGATCAGGTCCAAAACTCATTACCGAGCTGTTTTGCTCAGAGTCCTGAACTGGTTGTCCTGATCCAGATCTGTTCGATCATTTTGCCCATTCGGGTCGTCGCCTTCTCACACCCCTTTCATCCAGCCCGTCTGGGTTCGCTTTTGTCAGGCGGCCATGACGAGCGTCGGATCCCGGTAAGCTTCGTTCTTCGTCAGCATGGCCCAGATTTGGCGTGCCATCTTATTGGCCAGCGCTATGGCCACCAGCATGCGTGGCTTGCGGGCCATCATGCGCGCTAGCCACGAGCCCTCCGGCACAGATTTGCGCCCCAGCCAGCTCAGTCTCGACATGGCACCGATAATCAGCATCTGTCGGATATCAGCCTGGCCGGCCTTGGTGACCCTTCCAAGCCGTTCCTTGCCTCCTGATGAGAGCTGTCGTGGCACAAGCCCAAGCCAAGCAGCAAAGTCACGTCCACTGCGAAAGCGCGCCATGTCAGGTGCGAACGTCTCGATTGCCATGGCGACCATCGGCCCAACGCCAGGCATGGTCTGCAAGCGCTGTGAGACTGGCGTGGCAGTGGCAAGTTCCTTGATCTTCGCTGTCTTCACCTCAACCAAGCGGTCCAGCGTCGCTACGTGGTCGAGCATCGCGAGACATTCCTCGCGCATCAGAGCCGGCAAATCACTGTTGGGTGCCTCCAGTATCTCGCGGACACGACCAACATGCTTGATGCCCTGCGGGATGATATGCCCAAACTCATAAAGTGCGGCGCGCAGCGCATTCACGGTCTCTGTACGCTGGCGCACTAGGCGCTGGCGTGATCGGTAGAGGATCGCAGCGCTTTGCTGGGCCTCGTTCTTGAGTTCGACAAAGCGCATCTCGGGCCGCTGCGCTGCAACTACGATGGCTTCGGCATCTGCCGCATCGTTCTTCTGCCGCTTAACGAAGGGGCGTACGTAACGGGGCGCGATCAACCTTACGTTATGGCCCAAGCTGCCGAGCACGCGAGCCCAATAATGTGCGCTACCGCACGCTTCCAGTACCACAGCAGCGGGCGCCTGTTCGGCCATGAATGACCGAAATGCCTGCCGCGACAGCTTGCGCCTGTAGCGAACTTCGCCGGTCATTGAGGCCGCGTGAACCTGGAAAACGGACTTTGCCAGATCCACGCCAATCATCGTATCTATACCCATGGTTGCCGTCCTTTCCGCTCGTGGTTTGCAACACCACAAACTTGGCACATCGTGATGCCGTCAGGGAGGGCGGCAACCACCCCATCTCATTGATCAGAGCCAGAAGATGACGGTGGCGGCGAGAGCGATGGCGGAGAAGAAGACCGTAGGGCACCGATCGTAGCGGGTGGCGACGCGGCGCCAGTCCTTGAGGCGACCGAACATGATCTCGATGCGGTTGCGGCGTTTGTAGCGACGCTTGTCGTATTTGATGGGATCGAGACGGGATTTTCGCCCAGGAATGCAGGGCTTGATACCCTTTTGCTGAAGGGCATCCCTGAACCAGTCGGCGTCATAGCCGCGGTCCCCCAGCAGCCATTGCGCCTTGGGAAGGTCGTCGAGTAGCGCGGCAGCGCCGGTGTAATCGCTGATCTGGCCAGCGGTCATGAAGAAGCTGAGCGGGCGACCGTTTGCATCGGTTACGGCATGAAGCTTGGTGTTCATGCCCCCTTTGGTGCGGCCGATCAGCCGCCCGAGATCCCCTTTTTTACCCGCAGGCTCGATGCCGTGCGGTGCGCCTTCAGGTAGGTTGCATCGATCATGACCGTCTTCGGCTCGGCGCCCTCGGCCGCCAGCCCTTCCATCATGCGCAAGAAGATGCCCATCTCGCCCCACCGCTTCCATCGGTTGTAGAGCGTCTTGTGCGGGCCATACTCCTTCGGCGCGTCACACCAGCGCGATCCGTTGCGATTGACGAATATGATCCCGCTCAGCACGCGTCGGTCATCAACCCGTGGCTTGCCGTGGCTCTTGGGAAAGTATGGTCGGAGCCGAGCCATCTGCTCGTCCGTCAGCCAGTACAGGTCGCTCATGTTCAGTCTCCTTGCGGAGCCTGAATCAGATCATCCCTCTCGGATCAATGGGTCCTGAGCCTAGACTGAGCAGCAGGGCGGCCGCCGTGACGGCCATCACGCGGCGCTGGCGGGCCTGGGCATCGCGCTGAACCAGCCGGTCAAGCGGCTGGCCGGACAAACCGGCGACGATCTTCAGCAGGCCCAGTCGCCGCCCGTCGGCGCCTTTGCGGAAATCGGCGGCCAGGGGTTCGATCGTGGCGGCACCGCTGCCGGTCAGCGCCGGGGGAAAGGCGGTATCGGGTTCGCCTTCGATCAGCGCGACCAGCACCGGCCGGTCGGGGTGGAGTTCACGGAACAGGGCGATCTCGCGATCGACCCAGCGGCTGGCGCGGGCGTGCGGACTGGCAATGACGATCAGCGCGGCCGACCGGGCCAGGGCCGCGCGCACCGTGGCCGACAGGTCGGTGGCGGCGGGCAGCTCGGCCCGATCCAGGAATACCGGGGCCAGCCGGACCCGGCCTGCGCCGGGACCGGCGGGAATCGCAAATCGTTCGATCTTGCGATGCAGCCAAAGGGCAAAACGGCTGTCGGCATGGCTGTAACTGATGAAGGCGCGGTATTGTCTGCTGTCATCCGGCGCTCCGGCCCCGTTCATCGTCGAATCCCCATCTGTTCGCCACAAGGCTAGGCAATTGCGCGGCTTGTGCAACAAAGGTTGTGCACGGCCAGGCGCGGGGGCAAGGCGGCAAGTGTTGCCCTGACGCTACGGTTTTGGGCTGTTCTAACCTTTCGATTAAAACCGGTTGTCAAGCGGCGCGGCAGATGTTCTATTCCCTGTCGCAACCGCCCGGAAAAGGGACGGGCATAGAGAGGAGAGTGGGCTAATGAGGGGTAAGCTGACCTTGCTTGCTGGTGTCTGCGCCAGCGCAATCGCATTTCCGGCCTTTGCACAGGATGCTCAGGGCGCGGAAGAAGATGATGCCAATGTCATCATCGTGACCGCCCAGCGTTCGAACCAGCGCCTTCAGGATGTGCCGATTGCGGTTTCGGCCTTCAGCACCGAAGCGCTGGAAAAGCAGCAGATCAAGAACACCTCGGACCTGCAGCTCAGCCTGCCCAACATCACTTTCACCAAGACGAACTTCACCGGCTCCAGCTTCACCATCCGCGGGATCGGTGACCTGTGCGTGGGCGTGACCTGCGACCAGGCCACCGCCATCCACATGAACGACGCGCCGCTGTTCGCCACTCGCCTGTTCGAAGGCGAGTTCTATGATCTGGCGCAGATCGAAGTTCTGCGCGGACCGCAGGGCACTCTGTTCGGCCGCAACGCGACTTCGGGCGTGGTCAACATCCGCTCGGCCCGTCCGGACCTGACCGGCGTTTCCGCCAATGCCGAGCTGGAATACGGCAACTACAACCACGTCAAGGCCAAGGGCATGGTTAACCTGCCGCTCGGTGACATTGCAGCCGTGCGCGTGGCGGGATTCTATCTTAATCGCGACGGTTATACCAAGAACATCTTCGACAATTCACAGATTGACGATCGCGATATGTGGGGCATGCGCGGCTCGATCCGGCTTGAGCCGGGTTCGGGCACGACGGTCGACCTCGTCGTCCAGTACTTCCACGAAAAGGATAGTCGCCTGCGCATCCAGAAGCAGATGTGCCAACGCGACCCGACCGGTGTGCTGGGTTGCCTGAACGGAAAAAATCAGTTCCAGGTGACCAATGCGAACACGACATTGGCTTCGGTGCTCACTTCGCGTGAATTTTTTGCCATGCAGGGCATCCCGACCGCCTTCGCGCTGGGCAGCCTCTATGGCGCCGACGTCTATTCGTGGCCTGGCGCGGCCAATCCCGCCGATTCCAGAACGGTCAATACCGACTACCCCCCCTATTATTTAGCAGAAGAATGGATCGTTCAGGGAGCGATCGAACAGGATCTTGGTGGCGGGTTGAGCCTCAGGGTCCAGGGAAATTGGCAGGATACCTCGGTCGATGCGGGGCAGGACTATAACCTGTCGGTGCAGAATCGGGCAAATTATCTGCCTGGCCTGACTGCGCTCAACACGGCAGGCACCACCGGTATTCCTGGACTGCCCGTTTCCTATTTTGCGCCTGTCCGGAACGCTCTGATCCCCAATGGACCGGGCAACGTCATTTGCACGTCCTTGTCCGAGGAAACGAATACCGGGGCATATGGCGGGCACCGCATCTGTTCGATGACCCCCCAGGATTTCGACCGGTCGAATGCCTATCAAAGTAGCTGGACGGCTGAGGCCATCATTTCTTCCAAGTGGGATGGCCCTTTCAATTTCCTGCTGGGCGGCATTTACGGCAAGGCCCACTTGGAAGAAAGCAGCTACTACGTAAATGCCTTCGGTCTTGACTATGCCGCCGGCATACTCGGTGCCTTCAATGCGTTGGGTCGGGCTCCGCTTGCCGGAATTGGCGCGACACCGCCACCGCCCGGCTTCCTGGGTTCGCCGTTCTACCGTAATCACAGTGATGATTTCCGGCTCGAATCTTACGGCTTGTTCGGTGAGCTGAACTATAAACTCACCGATACGCTTAAAATCACGGCGGGGCTGCGTTACAATCATGACAAGAAGGCGTTCTCCGCGCGAAACACATTTGCTAATTCGCTTGTGCCATTTGGTTCGACGGACATGTTTAATTCGCCGTATATCTACGGCTTTGCAGTCACTGGGGCGCCAACATCTTCTTATCTGCAGCCTTTTGACGCAGATAGTTCGACGAACTGCACCATTACCGGTACGACAGCATCGGGCACTTTGACCGCTGCCAACTCCACCGGTTGCGAGCTGTTTGCCTCAAGCAATGTGACTTTCAACGAGATGACTGGCAGGTTCGTCGTCGACTGGAATGTCACGCCCGATAACCTTCTCTACTTCAGCTATTCCCGGGGTTATAAATCCGGCGGGATCAACCCGCCCATTCCTTCGATATTCAACGTTCCTTCGACGTTTTCTCCGGAATTCGTCAATGCCTTCGAAATTGGTTCGAAGAACAGCTTTGCCAACGGCAAGATTATCCTGAACGTCACTGCGTTCTACTATGATTACAAGGATCTGCAGCTCTCGCGCATCGTTGCCCGTACCTCGGTCAACGACAACGTGGGCGCCGAGATCTACGGCCTGGAAGCCGAAGCCATCCTGCGTCCGGCCGATGGCCTGACGCTGAACTTCGGGGCCAGCTACCTGCACACCGAAGTTTCGCAGGACAAGCTGCTTTCCAATCCGCGTGACTTTGGCGCGGGCCGGGCCGATGCGGTGATCATCAAGGACATCACCAATTCTTCAAACTGTGCCGTGGCATCCAACACCGGCAACGTTGCGGGGGTCAACGCCTTCGTCAACGGGGTGAACAACCTGATCAACGCGGGTGTGGTGACCGGCAATGCCGGGGCCGGCCTTCAGCCGACCACTGCCTTCCCGTCGGGTTCGGGGATCAACTCGACCGGTGCCTTCAGCGTTTGCGCAGCTCTGGCGGCGGGTGCGGCCGGTGCCTTCATCCCGGCGGGTCTCGACCCGGCGGCGCTCGGCGGCGTGACGGTCTACACCTCGGGTATTCCGACCAATATCAAGGGCAACAAGCTGCCCGGCGCGCCGGACTACAAGTTCTCGGCGGGCGTGCAGTATGACTTCCCGGTTGGCGACATGACCCTCACCCCGCGTGCGGACTTCATCTATACCGGCAAGTCCTATGGCAACATCTTCAACGGTGCCATCAACCAGATCGACAGCTACACCCAGGTGAATGCCCAGATCCAGCTTGATGGTCCGGACAAGAAGTGGTTTGCCCGCCTGTGGGTGCAGAACCTGTTCGACAAGGACTCGATCACCGGTCTTTATGTGACCGACCAGTCCTCGGGTAACTATACCAACATCTTCACGCTCGAACCGCGTCGCTTCGGCCTCACCGCCGGGATGCGTTTCTAAGCGCGCACCAACCTAGTCCTGGGAGGGACGATACGGGGGCTCCGGACTGCGGTCCGGGGCCCTTCTTTTGGCGTGCATTGATCATGCCCAAAAAGAAAGGCCCCCTGCACAGCGCTGCAGGGGGCCAGGCTGGTCGCCTTGGGGCCGGGTCTGGTGAGCCTAGGCAACCAGGGAGGCTTCGATCGCGATCCGGATCGCTTCAGACGTGTGCTGCGCGCCCATCTTGGTCAGCATGTTGGCGCGATGGATTTCCACCGTGCACGGGCTGATTTCCAGCTTTTCGCCGATCCGCCGGTTCGACAGGCCGCGGGCAACCCCCGCGAGCACTTCGCGCTCGCGCTTGGTCAGGCGCTGCACCCGGCTGCGAGCGCGGGCTTCGCGCAGCTGGACACCCGCAAAAACCCCTCGCGTTTGGGGCCATGATCTGATTCACTCTGTGCATTGGACGGAGAGGTTTGATGCACTCACGCAGCCTGTTTTCGCTGGCGGAGCACCTGGAGCGGCTGAG
>JBKHWO010000042.1:0-18824 GCA_046566485.1 Alphaproteobacteria bacterium
AGCCAATTAGGTCCGGCGCAACGACGTGGAATCCGGCCTGAACGATCGGGGCGATCATGTTGCGGAACAGGTAGCACCAGGTTGGTTCGCCGTGGAGCAGGAACACCACGGGCGCGTCCTTGGCGCCCTCGTCAATGTAGTGAACCCGCAGTCCATCCTGCAGCTCCAAATAGTTCGGACGGAACGGAAAGTCGGGCAAGGCGGCAAACCGCTCATCCGGCGTACGAAATACCTGCATGTTTGTTCTTCCTCTCCCTGGCCCTTGTGGCATCATGGCGGGAAGGAAAACGGATGGGAAGGGGTGAGCGATGGGTTTGTCTGCGTGGTATGAGGAAAAGATCGTTCCGCGCTTCATCAAGTGCGCCTGTTCCAGCCCGGCCATCATGCATCTGCGCGAAAAGGTCGTGCCACTGGCAAGCGGAGCCGTATTCGAAATTGGCTGTGGCGGCGGGATCAACCAACAACTTTACGATCGCTCGCAGATCACCAGCTATGCCGGGCTTGATCCTTCCGCAAAGGGACTGGATTTCACGCGCGCAGAAGCCGCGAAGCGGGGCCTGGCCGCAGATATCCGACAGGGGTTCGGTGAGAACATTCCGTTCCCCAGCGAAGCGTTCGATTCGGTGGTTTGCACGTTCACGCTTTGCTCTGTTGAAAGCCAGGCACGGACGCTTTCCGAGCTTCGGCGTATCCTGAAGCCAGGCGGGTGCCTGCTTTATGCTGAACACGGCGGAGCGCCGGATGCCAACGTGCGCAAGTGGCAGGGCAGGATTGAGCCGGTTTGGAAGCGTTTGGCCGGCGGGTGCCACCTTACCCGCCCGGTGACCCAAGCGATCGCCAGTGCAGGTTTCCAAGCCCGTGAGGGAGGAGAGCGCTATGCTCCCAAGACTCCGCGTTGGGTTGGCTGGATGGAATGGGGAACAGCGATCAAAGCAGGGTGACAGCCCCATAAAAAAAGGGCGGCGAGGCCTGAACCTCGCCGCCCTTCTAATTTGGCGTACAGGGTTTCTATTCGCCGAAAGTGCGCTGCCACCATCCGCGGCGAGGCGTTCCGGACTGTTCCTTCGAGGTTTCGGGTGCCGCTTCGGTGGTCACTGCAGGTGCTTCTGGCGCAGCAGCGACCGCCTTCTTGCGAGTCCGCTTGGGCTTGGCAGGAGCATCCGCGGCCGGTTCGACGCTGGCTTCAACAGCAGGTGCCGCTGGTTCTGCCGTTACCTCGTCCTCAGCAACCTTCTTTTTGCGGGTCCGCTTTGGCTTGGCCGGAGTGTCTTCGGGTGCCGTGCTGGCTTCTGCTGAAGCGGGCTCTGCCGCAACTTCAACCACAGTTTCGGCCACCGGTTCAGCATCAGCCTTTTTCTTGCGGGTCCGCTTGGGCTTAACCGGGGCGGTATCGTCTTGGTCTGTGGCTGCAGATGCTTCCGGAGCTGCCCGGGCTTCTACATCCGAGCGCGGCGAAGTGTCCTCATCGCTTGCGTCGTTTTCAGCACCCACATCGCCGTCACCGCGGCTGCGTCCACCACGCCGACGACGACCGCGGCGCCGTTTCTTGCGCTGTCCTTCGCCATCATCGCTCTCGGCGCGGTCGCCATCCTCGCTTTCCTCGGCTTCATCGCTTTCGTCACCGTTCTCGGAGGCGTCGCCATCCTCGCGTGGGCCGCGATCCTCATCACGGCCGCGCCCGCCACGCCGACGACGCTTGCGGCGGCGCTTCCCGCGGCCTTCGCCTTCGCCTTCGTCGCTGCGGTCTTCCGCTTCGAATTCGTCCTCGTCCTCGATGATTTCGTCGTCATCTTCCTCGATCACGATCGGATCGAAGCGAGGGGTGAATTCTGGACGTGGTCCGGACGAGGCGACTCGCATCTTGGCGCCTTCGTTTTCCCCTTCCGGAAGCACTTCGACACGAACGCCGTAACGCTCTTCAATCTCAGCCAGGTCCGCGCGCTTGGCGTTGAGCAGATAAACCGCGGCTTCGGTGCTGGCATAGAGTGAGATCACCGAACCGCGGCCCTTCGCAGCCTCATCTTCGATCAGGCGCAGTGCCGAAAGTCCGGCGCTCGAGGCGGTACGGACCAGGCCAGTGCCATCGCAGTGCGGGCACGAGCGGGTGGTCGCTTCCAGAACACCGGTACGCAGGCGCTGGCGGCTCATCTCCATCAGCCCGAAGGAAGAGATCCGACCGACCTGAATGCGCGCGCGGTCGTTCTTCAGGGCATCCTTCATCGCCTTTTCGACTTTGCGGATGTTGGAGTTGTACTCCATGTCGATGAAGTCGATCACGACCAACCCGGCCATGTCGCGCAAGCGCAGCTGGCGGGCGATTTCACGCGCTGCTTCCAGATTGGTGTTGAGCGCGGTTGCCTCGATCCCGTGTTCCTTGGTCGAGCGGCCGGAGTTGATGTCGATCGAGACCAGGGCTTCGGTCGGGTTGATGACGATGTAGCCACCGCTCTTCAGTTGGACGACCGGATCGTACATCGCGGTCAGCTGGTCTTCGGCGCCATAGCGCTGGAACAGCGGCACCGGATCGGAATAGGCCTTCACCCGCTTGGCGTGGCTCGGCATCAACAGCTTCATGAAATCGCGCGCGGCGCGGTAACCCGCTTCGCCTTCGACCACGACATCCTCGATATCGCGGTTATAGATGTCGCGGATGGCACGCTTGATCAGGTCGCTGTCCGAATGGATCAGGGCGGGAGCCGTGCTCTTCAGCGTGGTCTCGCGGATGCCGTCCCACAGACGGGCGAGATAGTCGAAGTCGCGCTTGATCTCGGTCTTGGTGCGCTGCAGGCCCGCGGTGCGGACAATGCAGCCCATCGACTTGGGCAGGTCCAGTTCCGAAATGATCGTCTTCAGGCGCTTGCGGTCGGCAGCAGAATTGATCTTGCGGCTGATCCCGCCACCATGGCTGGAGTTCGGCATCAGGACGCAATAACGACCGGCCAGGCTGAGATAGGTGGTGAGGGCCGCGCCCTTGTTGCCACGTTCTTCCTTGACCACCTGGACCAGCAGGACCTGGCGGCGCTGAATGACGTCCTGGATCTTGTACCGACGGCGCAGGGCCATGCGCTTGGCGCGCAGTTCATCGGCTTCCTTGGCGTGACCGCGATTGCCGCCCTGGCGGCGGCGTCCGCGTCCACCGCGGCGGCGGGGTTCTTCGGTCTCGCCGTCTTCTTCCGGACTTTCTTCGCCGTCGTGGTCGAAACCGTTGTCGACGTGTCCGTCCTCAATCGTGGCGACTTCATCTTTCTCGGCTGTGTCGACTTCCGTCACGCCGCCGAAATCGTCGTCATGATGATGTTCGTGGCTGGTCCCGGCCATCTCGTCGGCCAGCGTTTCCCCCAGTTCGTCGTCGCCAACGAAGTCTTCCTCACCTTCGGCAATGGCGCGCAGGGCTGCCTCTTCCTCGGCGTGGGCGGCTTCTTCGGCCAGAAGCGCCTCGCGATCCTCTTTCGGGATCTGATAGTAGTCAGGATGAATTTCGCTGAACGCGAGGAACCCATGCCGGTTTCCGCCAAAGTCGACGAATGCCGCCTGCAAGGACGGCTCAACGCGGGTAACTTTGGCTAGATAGATGTTGCCTTTTATCTGCTTGTGTTCTGCAGATTCAAAGTCGAATTCTTCAATCCGATTGCCCTTCAGCACCGCCACCCGGGTCTCTTCCTGGTGGCGCGCATCGATTAGCATGCGCATGGTCATTATAACTTCTCCGTGCACGCCTTGTGCAGACCAGCCCCGGAGAGGCGGTCGAGATGCTGGCGCGACTGTTTGCGGAAATCCAGCGCCCCATCCGGAAATTCCGAATGATCTGCGCGGACTTATCGATTGAGCCGGTGCCTGGCATGGCTCCGGCGGCGATGAGCGTGTCTGCTGAAACGAGAGTGTACGGCGAATTAGAACGCACTAGACCCATTGCCTGCGTTACCGCGTGCCTTTCGGCATTCGGCATCGGGGCAAGGCAAGGGCTTCTCATTACGGCATCAACCTGTCTGACCCGGCATAAAAAAAGCCGGATTCTCTTCCCGGAAACATGAACAAGAGCGGGTCCTGCCAGTTCCGGTTTGGCATGCGTAGCATTGCTTGGTCATGTCGGCAAGGTGATTGCGTCATGGTAAAGGCGCGATTAAGTGACTGACCATGCGTCGCATCCTCTTCATCCTGACGATTTTTTTGGTGCCGGTAGCGCTGGTGGCCACAGCGATTGCGGCTGGCCTTGTTCCGCCGCTTCGCGGCAGCGCCTTTGCCTATGTTGTATCGATAGACATCCGGCCCACCAACCGTCCGGGCGATTTACCGCGCATCGATGGCCCTAAGGATGCTTCGCGCCCGTTGGTGGTGATCGACGCCGGGCACGGTGGGCGCGACCCGGGTGCCGGGGCCGGTGCGACCCGCGAAAAGGATTTGACCCTGGCGATCGCCCGGGCTTTGCGCGACGATCTGCTGCGCAACGGCGGGATCAGGGTGGCTTTGACCAGGGATGATGACCGGTTTCTCCCGCTGGCAGAGCGCAGTGCCATTGCCCGCCGTCTGAAGGCGGACCTCTTCATCTCGATTCATGCGGATAGCACCGAAGGGGAAACCGGTGCGGTCGGCGCGTCGGTCTATACCCTTTCAGCGACCGGCAGCAGCGAAGTTGCCGAGCGAATTGCAGCGCGCGAAAACGGAGCCGATCTGATCGGTGGGGTGCCGCTGCGTCAGCAGGATGACACTGTCAGCGCGATTTTGGTCGACCTGGCACAGCGACAGACCCAGGTGAAATCCGAGCAGTTCGCGCGACTGATCTTGCGCGAAGGGCGGGGGAAAGTACCTTTCAAAGAGGTTACATTCCAATCAGCCGCCTTCGCAGTGCTGAAATCGCCCGAGCTGCCTTCCGTTCTGATTGAAAGCGGGTTCATCAACAATCCGGCCGATGCGGCCCGGCTGACATCTGGCGACGGGCAGCAGGCTCTTGCCGAAGTGGTGGGGCAGGCGGTGCGGGTGTTCTTCGCGCGCAACAGCAAGGCTGTGACCGGCCTTTAGCTTCGCGCTGGCATTGCCCTGATTTCCCGTGCTAGAGCGCGCCATCCATGGCTGACGACGACGCTCCCGAATCCGTCCATCTGCGCATCCGGCGTGAAGCACGCGGCCTGTTCTCGGGCCTGCGGGCCAGACTAACGATATTCTGGGCCTGGTTGCTGGAACTGCGTGACAGGGTGCGGGAAAGCAGGCTTGGCCAATGGCACGAGCGGCGCTGGCAGGAAAGCAAGCGCTTTCGTATGCTCAACTATGGCTTGGGCGGGGGCCTGGCTGCTTTTGCCCTGTTGTGGGTAGCGATTGGCTGGAACTTGCCATCGGCGGATCGCCTGCTGACCTATCAACCGCGTCTTCCGACCATTGTGCGCGGCGTGAACGGCGAAATCGTCTATGCCTATGCGCGCGAGCGCAGGGTTCAGTTGCGCTATGTCGATTTCCCCAAGCAGCTGGTCGACGCCTATCTCTCTGCCGAAGACAAGACCTTCTGGTCCCACGGCGGGGTCGATTTTGGCGGTCTGGCTGGCGCAGTTGTCGACTATGTCGCCAAGTTGGGTTCGGGCGAACGGGCAAAAGGCGGTTCGACGATAACCCAACAGGTCGCGAAGAATATCCTGATCGGTAACGAGTACTCGGTGACCCGCAAGCTCAAGGAAATGGTCCTGGCGCGGCGCATCGAAGGCGTGTTGACGAAGCAGCAGATCCTTGAGCTTTACCTCAATGAAATTCCGCTTGGGCGGCAAAGCTTTGGGGTGGAGGCTGCGGCCCAGGCCTATTTCGGCAAGAGCGTCGGTGAACTGACCTTGGCCGAAAATGCTTTCCTTGCCGCCCTGCCGCGTGGACCTGAAATTTACGGGCGCGACAAGTACGCCGCCCGCGCGATCGAACGACGCAACTGGGTGATCGATCAAATGGTCCGCAACGGGGCGGTGAGCCAGGCCGCAGGGGCCCAGGCCAAGAGCCAGCCGCTCGGGGTCATTCCGCGGCGTTCCACCACCTATGACCCTTCCACGGGCTATTTTGTCGAGGAGGTTCGCCGCATCCTGATCGACAAGTATGGCGAAAATGCCGAAGCAGGCCCGAACAGCGTCTATGACGGTGGCCTCTGGGTGCGCACGTCGCTGGATCCAGAGGTTCAGAAGGCCACTCAAGATGCTCTGCGTGCAGGGCTTTTGCGCTACAGTGGGGGAAGGGCGTTTTCCAAGCCGATCGAACACGTCAAAGTTGATCCCGACAAGTGGCAAAGCCAGCTGATCGCGCTTGGAAAATCATTGAATTATCAGGACTGGCGCCTTGCCTTGGTCATCGAACGGAGCGGTTCGCGCGTTGAAGTGGGCTTTACGGATGGCAAGACCGGACCACTCTTTGGTGCACCTGATCTGCTGCGTGAGGGCGATGTTGTTGCCGTAGCGCCAAACGGCAATGGCTGGGCTCTCCGGGTGGTTCCCGAAGTGTCCGGTGGCATGCTGATGCAGCAACCTTTCTCGGGCCGGGTCCTGGCGATGCAGGGTGGTTTTGATGCCGGTTTGGGCAGCTTCAACCGCGCGACACAGGCGCTACGCCAGCCTGGGTCAACTATCAAGCCGTTCGTCTATGGCTCGGGCTTGGACTATGGAATGAACCCTGCCAGCCAGGTGGTCGATGGGGCGTTCTGCGTCTATCAGGGCGCCGCTTTGGGTCAGAAGTGCTTTCGCAACTTTGATATGCGCGGTGCCGGCGGGACTCACACCATGCGCTGGGGACTGGAACAGTCGCGCAACCTGATGACGATCCGCATTGCCAATGACACCGGGATGGAAAATGTCGTGCGGACAATCAACCGTGTCGGCATTGGCAAGTACGATCCCTATCTCTCCGTGGCTCTCGGGGCTGGTGACACCACCGTGCTCAAGATGGTCAATGCGTTTTCAGCACTCGCCAATAACGGCGTTCAGTACCCGCCAACGCTGATTGATTACATCCAGGACCGCAACGGCAAGGTTATCTGGAAAGCTGACAATCGGCGCTGCGATACCTGCAACATGGCGGAATGGGACGGCAAGCCGATGCCGCGTCTGGCGCCGCGCGGGAGGGAAGTAATGGATCCCCGCACCGCCTATCAGGTGGTGCATATGCTGGAAGGCGTGGTTACCCGCGGGACCGCGACCACCCTGCGCGATCTGGGTGTTCCATTGTTCGGCAAGACCGGTACGACTACCGGACCAACCAACGTTTGGTTCATTGGTGGCAATCAGGACATCGTTGGCGGGGTCTATCTGGGCTACGATCAGCCGCGTTCGCTGGGTGGCTATGCCCAGGGCGGGACAACCGCTGCGCCGATGTTCAAGCAGGTGGTTCAAGCGACCAAGCAGCGCTGGAGCACCAAGCCTTTTGTGGCTCCGAAGGGTATTTACATGGTCCGCATCGACCGGGTGACCGGCAAACGCGTGCTGGATGGAATGCCCAGCGACGATCCCAAATCGTCGATCATTTGGGAGGCCTTCAAGGCCGAGGGCGAGGCGCGAACCGGCTCCACGGGCGGCGATGCCGCCAAACAGCGCGATGCCTTGATCGCGGCTATCCGCAGAGGCGCCGGACAAAGCGCTGAGCCGGAAAGCGCCGCCGAAACAACAGAATCCGCTCCGCCGGCACCCTCGGTTCCTGCACGGCCGCCACGCGTCCCATAGGACAGGGTGGACAGGCCGCGGCGAGGGGCGCAATATCGTCGCCATGAACCGTATGATCCTCGCCGGACTGGCCTCGCTCGCTGCGCTTTCGCTTCCCGCTTCTGCACCTGCAGTCTTGCCGCAAGGCGCCAAGGCACCGCAGATTGTCAGTCAAGGAGCTTTGGCGGGCAAGGCGTTTACCTTCAATCTGGCCCAGGCGCTGAAGAAGGGGCCGGTCGTGCTCTACTTCTATCCGAAGGCGTTCACCCAGGGTTGCACCTTGGAAGCCCATGCCTTTGCCGAAGCGACCGCACAGTTTCAGGCGGCTGGAGCGACCGTGGTGGGGATGTCGGCCGATGATCTGGGATCGCTGCAGCGCTTCTCCAAGGAGGCTTGCCGCGACAAGTTTGCCGTCGCCATCGCCAGTCCCCAGGTTATTGCGGCCTATGATGTCGCGCTGCGGAAGCCCGATGGCAGCAATACAGGCGTAACCAGTCGCACCTCTTATGTCATCGGCAAAGACGGGCGGGTGAAATTTGTCCATTCGGATATGGACTATCGCGATCACGTGCGTCTAACGCTTGGCGCCGTGCGGGCACTGCGCCGCTAAGGCTTGCGCTTTACAATCAACGGGCTTGCGCTAAGCGGGGCTGGTGCGCCTGCTTGGCGTGGTTTGTTTTGCCGGAGTTTAAGATCATGCGTGCCGAAGGGCAGGCTCATATTGAACGGATCGAGGCTGCTTTGGCTCTCGTCCGCAAGTTCCTGGACTGGGATCGCGCACTGCGGCGGTTGGACGAACTCAATGCGCGGGTTGAAGACCCGAAGCTGTGGGACAGTCCCAAGGAAGCTGAAGCCGTCATGAAGGAGCGCCGCCGGCTTGAAGCCGCAGTCGGCACAGTAAATGACATCTCGGCGCAAATGGCCGACGCCATCGAATTTGTCGAACTGGGCGAGATGGAAGGCGACGAAGCGACCATCGACGAGGGGATTGCCGCCCTTGCGGCGCTGGCGGACCGGGCCGATGCCGACAAGGTCCAGGCATTGCTGGCCGGAGAGGCCGACGGCAACGATACCTACATCGAAATCCATGCGGGGGCGGGCGGCACCGAAAGCCAGGACTGGGCAGAGATGCTGTTCCGCATGTATACCCGCTGGGCGGAAAAGCGCGGTTTCAAGGTCGAGACGATCGAATACCAGGCTGGCGACCAGGCCGGGATCAAGTCTGCAACGATCCTGTGCAAGGGCGAGAACGCCTATGGCTATGCCAAGACCGAAAGTGGGGTACACCGCCTGGTGCGCATTTCACCTTACGACAGTTCGGCCCGGCGCCATACCAGCTTCAGTTCGGTGTGGGTCTATCCGGTTATCGATGATAGCTTCCAGATCGATATCAATCCCGCTGACCTTCGCATTGACACCTACCGTGCCTCAGGCGCGGGCGGCCAGCACGTCAACACGACCGATTCCGCAGTCCGGATCACCCACGCGCCTTCCGGCATCGTGGTGGCCAGCCAGGTCGACCGCAGCCAGCACAAGAACCGCGAGATCGCGATGGGCATGCTCAAGGCGCGGCTTTATGAAGAGGAAATGCGCAAGCGCGAGGAAGCTGCCAGCGCGGAACACGCGGCCAAGACCGACATCGGGTGGGGTCATCAGATCCGTTCTTATGTGCTGCAGCCGTACCAGATGGTGAAGGATCTGCGCACCGGCGTAACCAGTCCGACGCCGTCCGACGTACTCGACGGGGCGCTTGATCCGTTCATGGCTGCTGCTCTGGCCCAGCGCGTTACTGGAGAGAAGGTTGACGTGGAGGACGTGGATTGATCCGCGTCGTATCGGCCGTTGTGCTATTGTTGGCGCTGTGCGGCTGCCAAGGCAGTGCAGGGGACAACGATCGCCCCGCCGGGGCCAAGGAATTCCCCAAAGCGGTTCGGCCCGTTTCAGCTGTCACCAGCAACGAGTTTTCGAACGAGGATCAGCGCGACAACCTGGGTGAAGCCAAGGTTGTCATGGACCTCGCCCAGATCGGAACCGGGACGTCGGTTGCCGATATCGGGGCGGGAGAAGGCTATTACACCGTGCGGCTTTCCGAGCGGGTAGGCCCACGTGGCCGGGTTCTGGCCCAGGATATCGACCCGGCAGCGATTCAGCGGCTTGGTCAACGTGTGGAACGAGAACGGCTCGACAATGTTTCTATCAAGCTAGGCGCGGTGGATGATCCGCGTTTGCCGGAGCGAAGCTTTGACAGGGTGTTCATGGTGCACATGTACCACGAGGTTACCGAACCCTATGCGTTCCTGTGGCATTTGCGCCCGTCGCTAAAGGCTGGCGGGCAGGTGGTGGTAGTGGATGTTGATCGGCCAACCGACCGCCATGGCATTCCTCCACAGCTCTTGTTCTGCGAATTCGGGGCAGTGGGCTTTCGCTTGGTGGAATTTGTCGTAAAGCCAGAACTGAACGGCTATTATGCCGCATTCGAAACGACGGGCGCGCGGCCTGCGCCCGAGGATATCAAGCCGTGCAGTACGGCAGCTGGAAAGTCGGGGAAGTAATGAGTTTCAAGGGGCTGCAACCGATCCTTTATGGTGGCCGTGAAGTTTGGCCGCTGGTTGAAGGTGGCAAGGGCGTGGCGGTTTCGAATCACGCCAGCTCCGGTGCTTGGGCAGCGGCCGGAGGAATCGGCACTGTCAGCGCGGTCAACGCGGACTTTTACGACGAACACGGCAATATCGTGGATCAGGCCTATCATGGGGCGACCCGCAAGGAACGTCACGATGAATTGATCGCTTACGGGATCAAGGGGGCGGTAGAGCAAGTGCGCCGCGCCTACGACATCTCTGGCGGCAAGGGTGCGATAAACATCAATGTCCTGTGGGAAATGGGCGGCGCACAGCAAGTCCTTGAAGGCGTGTTGGAAAAGACCCGTGGGATGGTGACCGGCGTCACGTGCGGGGCCGGGATGCCCTACAAGCTGTCGGAAATCGCTGCGCGGTTCAACGTAAGCTATTTGCCGATCATCAGTTCCGCCCGTGCCTTTCGGGCGCTGTGGAAGCGGGCCTATCACAAAGTCGCCGACCTGATGGGCGCAGTGGTTTACGAGGATCCTTGGCTCGCCGGTGGTCATAACGGTCTGTCGAACGCCGAGGATCCGCTGCAACCGCAGGATCCCTATCCGCGCGTCAAGGCCTTGCGTGATACGATGCGGGCCGAAGGCATCGCCGATTCCGTGCCGATCGTCATGGCCGGGGGAGTCTGGTACCTGCGTGACTGGGAGAACTGGATCGACAATCCGGAACTGGGTCAGATCATTTTCCAATACGGCACCCGTCCCTTGCTGACCCAGGAAAGCCCGATCCCTCAGGCGTGGAAGGATCACCTGCGCACACTCGAGCCGGGCGACATCCTGCTCCACCGTTTCTCGCCTACCGGGTTCTACAGCTCGGCCGTGCGCAATCCTTTCCTGCGCAATCTTGAAGCACGCAGCGAACGGCAGATTCCCTATTCCAAGGTTGAGGCGGGCGAGCATACGGCCCGGCTCGACGTTGGCGTGGGCAACAAGAACTTCTGGGTTGCTCCGGCAGATCTGCAGCGCGCCCGCACCTGGGTCGCACAAGGGTACAAGGAAGGCCTGCGTACCCCCGATGACACGATCATTTTCGTCACCGAGGAAGAGCGCGGGATTATCCAGAAGGACCAGAAGGACTGCATGGGCTGTTTGTCGCACTGCGGGTTCTCCGCGTGGAAGGACCACGACGATTACACCACTGGTTATCTTGCCGATCCGCGCAGCTTTTGCATTCAGAAGACGTTGAAGGACATCGTCCATGGCGGCGATATCGACCAGAACTTGATGTTTGCTGGCCATGCGGCACACAATTTCAGGACGGACCCGTTCTATTCGAACAACTTCACGCCGACGGTGAAGCAGTTGGTCGATCGGATTCTGACGGGCGATTGATCCGTTAGGCTTGCCGTGGATCGGGACCGAAGCGGTTCGGTCCCGGCGTGCCGGGCAGAAGCAGTGTAATGATCAGCGCCAAGCTGGTCATGCCGGCAAGCAGGTCAACCGGCCAGAAGTGACTGTCCAAAACGGCCCGGGCCGGCGCGGCCTCGGTGAGTGCGAAGGCTTTGCGCAAAGTCCACATCAGCAACCCGGGAGCCGCAAGCCATAACAATCCGGCGCGGCGATCCTGATCGTGTAGCCGACGCGCCAGCAAAGCTGGGACGGGGATGCAGTAAAGCACCTGCAGCAGGTCTTGAGCGACGGCGAATGCCGGGTAGTTTACCCCGACCATCAGCGCAGCACCTATAGAGAGGTGAACGAGCACCACGCACAGCACATAATTCAGCAGTTCAGTAAGGCTGGAGCGTGCATTGAAACGGAGCGAATTTCTGAGCGTCTGTCGAAACAAGGCCGATGCACCGGTGGTTCGCGGATGGTCCAACAGGACTTAATCCAGTTCCCAGGCCCGCTCGCCATGGCTGGCAAGATCGAGGCCCTCGCGCTCGTCATCCTCGCTTACCCGCATCGGAAATGCGACTGCAGTCAGCCGGGCGATGAACCAGGTTGCCAGGGCCGACCACGCAGCGACGACCAGCACGCCGCCAGCTTGGGCTCCAAGCTGGCTGGCAAAACTCATGCCCTCGGCAAAACCGCTTCCCCCCAAGGCGGGCAACATGAATAGGGCGAGCAGGATAGAGCCGGTAATCCCGCCGATGCCGTGCACGGCAAACACATCGAGTGAGTCGTCGATTTCCAGCTTTTGCTTGACCAGCAAGATCATCGGGAAGCAAGCTGCTGCTCCCAGTGCACCCAGCGCAATTGCACCCGCCGGCGAAATGAATCCAGCGGCAGGCGTCACCGTGGCGAGCCCGGCGATGGCCCCCGTCGCAAAGCCCACGCTGGTCGGCTTCCCGACCTTGATCCGCTCGATCAGCAACCAGGCGAGCGCGGCCGTGCTCGCGCCGAGGTGGGTGTTGATGATCGCGCTTGCCGCATCATCGCTTGCGGCCAGGGCCGAGCCGCCATTGAAGCCAAACCAGCCCACCCACAGCAGGGCTGCACCGGCCATGGTTAACGACGGACTGTGCGGTAACATCAGGGTGCGGGGAAAGCCCTGGCGCTTGCCAAGGAGCAGCACGGCAACAAGCGCAGACACCCCCGCAGTGGTGTGAACCACGATGCCCCCGGCGAAATCAAGCGTGCCGAGCCGGGTCGCCAGCCAGCCACCGCCCCAGACCCAATGGGCTACAGGTGCATAGACAATCAGGCTCCACAGCGCACTGAAGGCGACCACCCAGCCAAACCGGGCGCGGTCAACCCAGGCGCCCACCATCAGGGCTGGCGTGATCGCAGCAAAGGTCATCTGGAACAGAGCGAAGGTCCGTTCCGAGATCGTGTAGTCGCCGCGCAGAAGATGCTCGGCGCCGTGCAGCATCCAAAATCCGCCGCTCCCCAGCAGGCCGTTTGTCACGTCCCCGAAGGCCAGCCGGTAGCCGCCGACAATCCACAAAATCGAGATGATCGAAGCAATAGCACCAACCTGGACCATCACGGACAGAAAGTTCTTGGTCCGGACCAGGCCGCCATAAAACAGAGTCAGGCCGGGCATGGTCATCAGCAGGACCAGCGCCGATGAAATGAGGATCCACGCGGTATCGCCACTGTCTACGCTTGCTGCGGCGGCAGGATTGGCTTGGGCTGCAAAAGGGGTCCCAAGGGCAAACGCAACCAAGGCGATTTTTGAAAGAACACGCATGAACGATCCCCACCGCACTCCGATCCCACGCCGGGTGCATTGTTATGGCGGGCGCTTTATGCAGCAATCCTGTCTTGCGCAAGCGAAGGGTGTAACTTTATTGCGTAATCCGGGGTCAGACCCATCCGGCCAAAACCTGATCCGGCGGGCGGTGTCCGTCTGCCCAGAACCGGATATTGGCAATCACCTTTTCGCCGGCGTGGGCCCGACCTTCGATGGTTGCGCTACCCAAATGGGGCAGGGTTATCACGTTGGGCAGGGCAATCAGGCGCGGATCAACCTTGGGCTCGTTGGCAAAGACATCCAGCCCGGCACCAGCAATCTGGCCGCTTTTCAGCGCGGCAATCAAGGCTTCCTCATCAATCAGGTCACCGCGCGCGGTGTTGATCAGGTAAGCCTCGGGCTTCATCACGGATAGCCGCGCGGAATTCACCAGATGGTGCGTGCCGGATCCTGCCGGTGCGTGGAGCGAAATGATGTCCGCTTCGGCGAACAGTCGATCCAGATCCGGCTCGTATCGGGCACCAAACATGTTCTCGATCGCAGGCGGTAGCCGATTGCGGTTGTGGTAAATGATTTCGAGCCCGAAAGCGCGCGCGCGGTGGGCCACCGCCTGCCCGATCCGGCCCATTCCGACAATGCCAAGGCGCTTGCCGCCGATGCAGCGACCCAGCATCGACGTCGGGGACCATCCGGTCCACTGGCCATCGCGCAACAAGCGGCTGCCTTCGCCAAGGCGACGGGGAACCGATAGGATCAGCATCATCGCGACATCGGCCGTATCGTCGGTAAAAACGCCCGGCGTGTTGGTGACGATTACCTTCCGGGCACGCGCGGCGGCTAGATCGATATGTTCGATACCTGCGCCGAAGTTGGCAATCAGCCCAAGTCGATCGCCTGCCTCTGCCAGCATCGCGGCGTCGATTCGGTCGGTAACCGTAGGGACGATGACATCACTTGTGCGCATTGCGGCGATCATTTCATCGCGTGACAGCGGACGGTCTTCCCTATTGAGCGTTACGTCAAACAGTTCGCTCATCCGGGCCTCGATCTCGGGCAACAGGTGGCGGGTTACATGGACCCGTGGCTTGCCCTGGAGCGGGGGGCCTGGCTTGGTGTCGGTCACGACGGTCATACGCAATGCGCTAGGCTGGAGCGAGGCAATCGGTCAAGCGGCTTGAAGCATGCTGTCCGGCCAGTCTATCAGGTGCCATGCTTCTCATTCGTCGATTCCTGCTGCCTGTCCTCGCCCTGCTGTCTTCGTCTGCTGCCTGGGCGGAGGACGATGTCGAGATTCCCTATTGGGCCTCGGTCAGGGTTGGCGAGGTCAACATGCGGGTTGGTCCCGGCGAGGATTATCGCATCTTGTGGGTCTACAAGCGCCCGATGCTGCCGCTCAAAGTCGTGCGGGTTAAGGAAGGTTGGCGCCTGGTGCGCGATCCTGACGGAGCTCAAGGCTGGGTTCTCGCCCGGTTTCTGAGCCGAAAACAAACCGGCTTTGTCCAGGGCAGTGAACCCGCCGACATGCGCGAGAAGGGCAGTCGTGATGCAAAGTTGCTGTGGCGCCTTGCGCCCGGCGTGGTCGGGCAGTTGGGCGATTGCGCCAACGACTGGTGTGAATTCACCGTCGGCCCGCGCAAAGGCTTCGTGCCGCAAGACCGTTTGTGGGGCGCCGGAGCCCCTTGACGCTGGGTCAGGTCCAGAACGACGGATCGCCCCGGACCTTAAGCCCTTCTTAGATAAGTTCTATCGCAACCGCGGTTGCCTCGCCGCCGCCAATGCACAGGCTGGCAATACCCTTTTGCTTGCCGTGGCGCTGCAGGGCGGCAATCAACGTGGTGACGATCCGGGCGCCGGAAGCGCCAATCGGGTGGCCCAATGCGGTGGCGCCGCCGTGCACGTTGATCTTGTCGTGCGGGATGCCAAGGTCATGCATCGCGAACATAGCAACACAGGCAAACGCCTCGTTTACTTCAAACAGGTCAACGTCGGCCAATGTCCAACCTGCCTTGTCCAGCACCTTGTTGATGGCCCCAACCGGGGCGGTAGTGAAATCTTTCGGTTCCTGCGCATGCGCCGCGACCGCCACAACCTTGGCCACCGGGACGAGACCCCTGGTTGCTGCAGTGCTCTTGCGAGTGACAACCAGGGCCGCAGCCCCGTCTGAAATCGAGCTGGAGGTCGCTGCGGTAATCGTCCCGTCCTTGGCAAAGGCAGGCTTCAGCGCCGGGATCTTGTCCGGGCGGCCCTTGCCGGGCTGCTCGTCGGTATCCACCAAGGCTTCGCCATTGCGGCTGACGACAGTTACCGGAGCAATCTCTGCAGTGAAGGCGCCTTCTGCAATGGCTGCCTGCGCGCGGCGCAAGGATTCAATGGCATATTGATCCTGCGCCTCGCGGGTCAGCTGGTACGCGTTGGCCGTTTCCTGGGCGAAAGTGCCCATGGCACGGCCCGGCTCATAAGCATCTTCGAGGCCATCGAGAAACATGTGGTCATAGGCGGTGTCGTGGCCAATGCGAGCGCCAGAGCGATGCTTCTTGAGCAGGTACGGGGCGTTGGTCATGCTCTCCATGCCGCCCGCGACGACCAGGTCTACCGTGCCGGCGGCCAGGGCCTCTGCGCCCATGATGAGGGTCTGCATCCCCGAGCCGCACACCTTGTTGACGGTTGTTGCTTGAACCGATTTCGGTAGTCCGGCCTTGATCGTTGCCTGGCGGGCAGGAGCCTGACCCAGACCCGCGGGAAGGACGCAACCCATGTAGACGCGGTCGATCTCTTCACCCTTGACGCCAGCGCGCTCGACAGCCGCCTTGATCGCCGTCGCACCAAGGTCGGTCGCGCTCACATCGGACAGTGCGCCTTGCATCCCGCCCATCGGGGTGCGGGCAAACGACAGGATGACAATGGGATCACTGGCGGAAAGCTGGGCCATGGAACATCAACCTTTCAGAAACGAGAATAAGGATTCCCCATCCGTCTAATGTTGCGGCGCAGCAAAGGCAATCGCACTCCTGATCAAGGTCCAAACACGAATTTTGCGTAAGCCTGAATTGCAGCCTCCCAATAGGCGAGGTTATCGAGGAATAGGTCTTCGGACATGCCGCCTCGCTCAAGATCGAGATCAAACTCCAAGGCTGGATCACCATCCCTGTCGAGATAGATCCGGCCCCAGCGATTATCCCGCGCGTAAGCGTTCATTGCTTCCAGACTGGGGCTTTGCCGCGGGTTGAACGCAATATAGAATTGTACCGAGCGACAATTGATCCTCGCTTCATCGCAGTCTTGCGGCAGTATCAGGAACTTGTAGCCGTTTGTTTGCGCGGCAATGAAGCGCTCTCCGGCGTTGGTGCCCAGTTCCGGCGCATAACCGGCACGTTCCAGGACCCCAGCAATGTGATCGACATCGGCAAGGATATTGGTGGCAAAGGCTGGGCCACCGGTCAGAGCAAACAACGCGGCGACAAGGGTCGCAGCGCAGCGAATTGACTTGAACATTTGCGACCTCTCCGTGGGCGGAGAGCGGCTAGCACGCATTAACCAATTGTAAATACGTTAAATTTGTTAATCCGACAGTCTCTTGCCTTGTTTACATCCTTGTTAGAAAAGAGTGACAAACCATAACGGGGAAGGATTGAAGGTATGAGTTCCATTGAAATCGGTCGGATGGGAAGTGTCCTGGCCAAACAGCGCGCAGCCTTTACGGCCGCGATGCCGGAAGCACATTCAATCCGCCGCGACCGCATCGACCGCACGATTGCGTTGTTGATCGATCACAAGGATGCCTTCGCCAAAGCGGTGAGCGCCGACTTCGGACACCGGAGCATCGAACAGACGCTGATGACCGACATCCTGCCGTCGGTTGGTGCACTCAAGCATGCTCGCAAGCATTTCGAGGCCTGGAGCCGGGACGAGAAGCGCAAGGCGATGTTTCCGCTGGGGTTGCTCGGCGCAAAGGCCAAAGTGGTCTATCAGCCAAAGGGCGTCGTCGGGGTGATCGCGCCGTGGAATTTCCCGGTGGGCATGGTCATGGTGCCGATGGCGGGCATTCTTGCCGCTGGTAACCGCGCGATGATCAAGCCGAGCGAGTTTACCGAACGCGTCGCCGACCTGTTTGCCGAAGTGGTGCCGCAGTACTTCGCCGAGGAGGAAATGGCGGTATTCACCGGCGGGGTCGAAGTTGGCTCGGCTTTCTCGAAGCTCGCCTTCGATCACCTGATATTCACCGGAGCGACAAGCGTCGGTAAGCACATCATGCGGGCGGCCGCCGACAACCTGGTTCCCGTTACGCTGGAACTGGGCGGAAAGTCGCCCACTTTTGTCGGACGCAGTGCGGACAAGACCAAGGCCGGACAACGCATCGCCATGGGCAAGATGATGAACGCTGGGCAAATCTGCCTTGCCCCCGATTACCTGATGGTGGCGAAGGAGCAGGAAGGCGAAGTCATCGAAAGTCTGAAGGGCGGAGTTGCGGCAATGTATCCCTCGCTGCTGGCCAATGATGATTATACATCGGTGGTAAACGGCCGGAACTATGAGCGTCTTCAAGGCTACCTCGCCGATGCCAGGGAAAAGGGCGCCGAGCTGATCGAAGTGAACCCTGCCGACGAGGATTTTGCTTCGTCCAACGGCAACAAGATGCCGCTGACCATCCTGCGCAACGTCAACGACGACATGAAGGTGATGCAGGAAGAAATCTTTGGGCCGATTCTGCCGGTGATGACCTATGATTCGATCGATCAGGCGATCGACTACGTTAACGCCCACGATCGTCCGCTGGGGCTTTACTACTTCGGCAACGACAAGGCCGAGGAGGAAAAGGTTCTGACCCGAACGATCTCTGGTGGGGTGACGGTCAACGATGTTTTGTTCCACAACGCGATGGAAGATCTGCCGTTTGGGGGCATCGGGCCATCGGGCATGGGCAATTACCACGGCCAGGACGGGTTCAAAACGTTCAGCCATATGCGCGCCGTCTATCGCCAGCCGGGACTGGATATTGCCGGAATGTCAGGGTTCAAGCCGCCTTATGGCAAGGCGACGCAGGCATCGCTGGCTCGCGAACTGAAGAAGTAACTTTTATTTCGGCAAACGGCGGCGCGCTGCGGTGCGCCGCCGTTTGCTTGCCTGGTGCTGCCGCCTTGGCGCTAAATTTACCGCGAACTAGGGGAAGGCCCCCTTGCACCGCGGGCAAGCCGGGACTAGGGCGCGCCTATCTGTTCAGCAAGGCGAGTCAGCCCCTTGGTAGACCTGTCACAATATCTTCCGATCCTGATCTTCCTCGGGATTGCATTCGCGCTTTCGGCGCTGTTCGTGTTTCTGCCGATGGGCGTTTCGCGGCTGACAGGTACGCACAATCCCGACTCCGAAAAGCTGAGCGAGTATGAATGCGGCTTCCCCGCGTTCGAGGATCCGC
>JBKHWO010000043.1:0-5572 GCA_046566485.1 Alphaproteobacteria bacterium
AACGCGCCCCTCGCAGCCGTCAACGCCATGATTTATATGCGAAATATCACGATTACGACAGCGAAATCAGCGACTTACTTGGAGAATGTGGGTTCACGTCGGCACGCTGCCGCGAACGATCCTGCCAGAGCGCCAGTAACTCCTCGATCTTCTCGACGGAAAAACCCAAGTCCCGCGCCCTTCGGATGAAGCGCAGTAGCTGAACATCGGTCATCGAGTAGACGCGATATCCTGCAACCGTCCTTCCTGCTGCCGGGATGAGCCCGATCGACTCATAGTAGCGAATCATCTTGGCGGAAACGCCCGAAGATTTTGAAGCTTCACCGATGTTCATCTCGGGGCCTCCTTACGCGGCGATTGAAGGTGCAAAGCGCCGCAGTCGCAGCGCATTGCCAAGGACGAAGACCGACGATAGCGCCATCGCGGCGGCGGCAATGATCGGCGACAGCAGGATACCGAAGGCGAGCCAGAGCGCGCCTGCGGCAACCGGGATCAGCAGGGCATTGTAGATGAAGGCCCAGAACAGGTTCTGGCGGATGTTTCGCATCGTGGCCTTGGAAAGCGCAATGGCATCCGAGACGGCAGTCAGCCTACCCGACATCAGTACGACGTCCGCCGCTTCGATGGCAATGTCGGTGCCGGTGCCGACGGCAAGGCCCACATCCGCTTCGGCCAGGGCGGGCGCGTCGTTGATCCCGTCGCCGACATAGGCCAGCGCGCCCAGTGCCTTCAGACGTTTCACCGCAGCGACCTTGCCGTCGGGCAGCACCTCGGCCACAACTTCGTCGATGCCAAGCTGGCGGGCGATGGCGTTCGCCGTGCGGCTATTGTCGCCAGTGATCATGGCAACCTTCAGCCCCAGCAGGTGCAATGCCTGGATCGCCTGCGGCGTGGTTTCCTTGATCGGGTCCGCAACGGCGATGATTGCAGCAAGCTTGCCGTCGATGGCGGCATAGAGCGGTGACTTGCCCTCGTCGCCGAGCCGGGTCGCGGTGTCGCCGAAGCCGGAGACATCAAGGCCGAGCTTGACCATGTAGCGGTCGGCGCCGACGTCGACCCGCTGTCCGCCCGCCGCCGCCGTGACACCGAAACCGGTGACGGAGTCGAAAGCAGTGATCTCAGGAAGGATCAGGCCCTCGGCTTCGGCCGCCGCGACGATGGCGCGGGCGATCGGATGCTCGGACTTCGCTTCGACAGCCGCCACCACGGCCAGCACTGCGGCGCGGTCGAAGCCCGGTGCCAGCGCCATGTCGGTCAGGCGCGGTTTGCCCTCGGTCAGGGTACCGGTCTTGTCGAACGCGACTACCTTGACGCTCTGCAAGGCTTGGAGGGCCTCACCCTTGCGGAAGAGCACGCCCATCTCGGCACCACGCCCGGTGCCGACCATGATCGACGTTGGCGTGGCCAGACCCATGGCGCAGGGGCAGGCAATGATGAGGACGGCGACGGCGTTGACCAGGCCAAAGGTCAGGGCCGGATCAGGCCCGAAGATCAGCCAGACAGCGAAGGTCAGCACGGCAAGCGCCATAACCACGGGAACGAACCACATCGTCACGCGGTCGACCAGCGCCTGGATCGGCAGCTTACCGCCTTGCGCGGCTTCGACCATGCGGATGATCTGAGCCAGCATCGTGGCCTCGCCCACCGCCGTCGCCCGGAAACTGAACGCGCCGGTCTGGTTTACTGTGCCGCCGGTCACGGTGCTCCCCAGTGCCTTCTCGACCGGCACGGGCTCGCCAGAGATCATGCTTTCGTCGATCCAGCTTGCGCCCGTCGTGACCTCGCCGTCGACCGGCACCCGCTCGCCAGGGCGGACTTCAACGACATCGCCCGGGCGGACTTCGGCGACCGGCACTTCGACAAGGCCGCCATTGCGAAGAACACGGGCGGTCTTGGCCTGAAGTCCGACCAGCCGCTTGATCGCCTCTGAGGTCCGGCCTTTTGCGCGAGCTTCAAGCAGACGACCAAGGAGGATCAATGTGACGATGACTGCCGCCGCCTCGTAATAGACATTCTGGGTGCCTGGGGGCAGGATTCCGGGGGCAAAGGTTGCCACCAGGGAATAGCCGAAGGCAGCCAACGTTCCGACCGCGACCAGGCTGTTCATGTCAGGCGCCAGACGCGCCAGGGCCGGAAACCCCTTGCGGTAAAACCTGAGGCCAGGACCAAGGAGGACCACGGTCGTCAAGGCGAACTGTATGTACCAGCTGTTCTGCATGCCAATGCTGTTCATCACCGCCATGTGGACCCACATGAACAGATGCGATCCCATCTCGAGGACAAACACCGGCAGCGTCAGAGCCGCAGCAAAAAGCACATCGCGCCGCAATGCGGCTTCCTCGGCTGTTTTCTTCGCGGCGGACTCTTCTGACATGATGGCGGTTTCGGTCGCTGCCCGTGCCTCGTAACCCGCATCCGCGATTGCGCCGATCAGGGAGGCAAGGTCCGCCGTTCCGGTGACCGTGGCGCGTTCCGTGGCCAGATTGACATTGGCTGCGGTCACACCGGGTACTGTCTTCAAGGCCCGCTCCACCCGTGCCACACAGGAGGCGCAGGTCATCCCCTCGATGATGAGATCGACGGGGCGCGTTGGCACATCATAGCCCGCGTCCTCGATTGCCTTGACCAGAGCCGACCGGTCCACGTCTGATCCGATGACTTCTGCCCGTTCCGTCGCGAGGTTGACGGCTGCAGTTTTGACCCCGGGGACCGCCTGAAGTGCGCGTTCAACGCGCCCGACACAAGATGCGCAGGTCATGCCTTCGACGTCGATCACGATCCTGCCAAGGTCTGCAGTGGCGTGTTGAGGGGCTTGTATGTTCATCGCGGCACTCCGGTGGCGAGTTACTCCGCTGACTGAGATAGGGCTTCCCATGATGGTAAGGTCAAGCCCTGATTTCAATTTGTATGATCACGGAATTGTTCTCTTGACCTTACAACGGTGGGAAGGCCCATATGCAAAGTGCATGAGGCGACTGTCCAAAGGAGACACTCATGCAGTTCCACATCGAAAACATGACCTGCGGCGGCTGCGTGCGCAGCGTCACCAAGGCAATCCAGTCGGTGGACCCCTCTGCCGAAGTGACCGCGGACCCGGCGTCGCACAAGGTCGAAGTGAAATCAGCGGCTTCTCGCGACCGGTTGGTCGCTGCGCTGACCGAGGTCGGCTACGCGCCCGCCTGACAAAGCATAATCATCGAAGGAAAATCTGAATGAACAAACGTACTCTCGCGCTGTCTATTGCTGCAGTTGCTGTTGTCAGCGGAATCGCATTCGCCCAGCAAACCATGGAGGGCATGGACCACTCCAACATGGGTGGCATGGGCATGGGGGATATGGGCATGATGAGCCATGCGACCCTGATACCCCCGGAACTCGCCAATGACCCGGCTACCGTCGCCAACGCTGCCGCGATGGACAAGATGATGGCCGACATGATGGTGCCCTATACCGGCGACCCGGATATCGATTTCGCCCGGGGCATGATTCCTCACCATCAGGCCGCCATTGACATGGCGAAGATCCAGCTTGAATTCGGCAAGGACCCCGAAATGCGCAAGCTGGCGGAGGCGATCATTGCGGCGCAGGAATCCGAGATCGCTACGCTCAAGGCCTTTCTCGCCACCAAGGGCATGTAAGCCCGGGATGACCTTGAGCGGCGCGGTCGGGATCGGCCGCGCCGCCTGTTAATCCGGGACGCAAAGGAGTTCGGTTCGATGGCCAACAGCGCGCAGAAACCGGACAACCACCCGCCGAACGCCGGAATGGACCATGCCGGGATGGGTCATGGTGCCAAGCCCTCAGTTGATCACACCTCGATGGGGCATGCGCCACAGGGGGGTAGTGCCCACGCAGGACACGGCGACATGGTGGCCGATTTCCGCCGCCGGTTCTGGGTATGCCTCGTCCTGACCGTCCCGGTCTTGGTGCTGTCGCCGATGGTGCGGAACTTCACGGGGCAGGGGATGGCACCCCTGTTTGCCGGCGAAGAGTGGGTCGCGCTGGCCCTGTCTTCGATCATCTATTTCTGGGGCGGCTGGCCTTTCCTGAAAGGGGCGCTTCCAGAAATCCGCAGTGGTCGTCCGGGCATGATGACGCTGGTCGCGCTTGCCATCTCGACAGCCTATTTCTACTCGGCTGCCGTCACGCTGGGACTGCCCGGCGGAGAGCCGTTCTATTGGGAACTGGCCACGCTCGTCACGATCATGCTTTTGGGACATTGGCTTGAGATGAGGTCCGTCCTCGGCGCTTCTCGCGCTTTGGAGGAACTGGTACGCCTGCTGCCCGATACCGCACTGCGGGTCACCGCGGACGGTGGAACGGAGGACGTGCCCGTCGCGGCCCTGATCGCCGGCGACCGGGTCGTGATCCGCCCCGGTGCCAAGGTGCCGGTCGATGGAAAGATCATCGAAGGCACATCATCCTTCAACGAGGCCATGCTGACCGGGGAATCGAAACCTGTCACGCGGTCTGCCGGCGAGGCTGTCATCGGCGGTGCGGTAAATGGTGAAGGTGCCGTCACCATCGAGGTGAAGGCGACGGGCGAGGCAACCTACCTGTCGCAGGTCATCGCCATGGTGAAAGCAGCACAGGACAGCCGCTCGCGCACACAGGATCTGGCTTCGCGCGCCGCAACTATCCTGACCTGGATTGCCATCACCGTCGGCCTTGGATCGTTCGGTTACTGGTATGCGGTCGGGGCGGGGGCCACCTTTGCCCTTGAGCGGATGGTGACAGTCATGGTCATCGCCTGTCCGCATGCGCTCGGCCTTGCCGTGCCGCTTGTCGTGGCCGTCTCGACGTCGCTGGCGGCGCGCAACGGACTGCTGATCCGCGATCGTGGCGCCTTTGAGCGTGCGCGGGATCTGAATGCCGTGGTCTTTGACAAGACCGGCACCCTGACTGAAGGCAGATTCGGCGTGAGCGATCTGGTGTTGCTGCAAGATGGCGACGAGACGACCGCCTTGCGTTTGGCGGCATCGGTTGAAAGCCAGTCGCAGCATCCAATCGCCACGGGAATTGTCGCCGCAGCAAAAGCCCGTGGCATTGAATATCCTGCCCCGGAAGGCTTGCAGAGCATCACGGGTGCGGGCGTCACGGCGCGCGTGGACGGGCGGGAAATCGCGATTGTCAGCCCCGGTCATCTCCGGCGGCAGGACAGGCCTGTAACCGACCCCCGCCTTGGTCTGCTGGAGGAGGCAGGCAAGACCGTCGTGGTGCTGGAGGTGGGCGGCCAGCCCTATGCGTTGCTGGCCCTGGCCGACATCGTGCGCACGCAATCGCGTGATGTCGTCGCGCGTCTCAAGGCAAGGGGTGTCAGGTCCATCATGATGACGGGAGACGCGGAGGGGGTCGCGAAATCGGTCGCTGCAGAACTCGGCCTCGCTGAATATTTCGCACAGGTTCTCCCGGAGCAGAAAGCGGCCCGCGTGAAAGAACTTCGCGCCAGGGGTCTGAAGGTCGCAATGGTTGGAGACGGGGTGAACGACGCGCCGGCGCTCGTCGAAGCCGATCTTGGAATTGCCATTGGTGCGGGCACGGATGTCGCCGTGGAATCCGCCGACGTGGTCCT
>JBKHWO010000044.1:0-11338 GCA_046566485.1 Alphaproteobacteria bacterium
CGGTACGCGGGTGATTTCGGTCATCGGGTTTCCCTGTCTGATCAGAACGAGTCTGGAAGATATGCAAAAGGGCGCGGAAGCCTCCGCGCCCTCATGGCTTATCGCAAGCTGCGGTTCAAGCTTGCAAACGGCGTTTTACTTGACGCCGTCGCGCTCCATCCGCTTGCGCTCCATCTTGCGGGCGCGGCGCACGGCAGCGGCCTTTTCACGGGCACGCTTTTCCGAAGGCTTTTCAAAGTGACGGCGCAGCTTCATCTCGCGATAGACACCCTCACGCTGCAGCTTCTTCTTGAGCGCGCGCAGAGCCTGTTCAACATTGTTGTCGCGGACGAGACTTTGCATAAACCGACACACCTCACAAACGAAAGGTCAGAGCCCCGCACGAATCTGTTAGCGGGGTTGCACCTAACGGAAAGCAACGAAAAACTGCGCCGAATCCGAATAGGGTCGGCACGAAGTGGGGCGCCGTTAGCAAGGAGTCGGCGTCAAGGCAAGCATTTGCGGGCCTTGCCGGGTAGCTGCAACAAGCACCTGGATCATCGCTCTGTCCTGGAAAATGAGAGATTTTGGAGAAAGGGCGCACCGTGGGTGTTGCGTAAGCACCATTATATGAAATCGATTTGAGATATATATTGCATATATACAACGAATCAGCCAAAAGGTGCGCATGCTGTTCAACCGCATCAATCTTTTTCGCCAGGAACGGGGCTGGTCGCGCAAGGAGCTGGCCGAACTGGTCTCGGTCAACCCGCAGACCATCGGCTATCTGGAGCGGGGCGATTACCGCCCGACCGTCGAACTGGCGCTGAAACTGGCGCAGGCCTTTGGCGTCAGTGTCGAGACGCTGTTTGCGCTTGAACCTTTCCCTTCGCTTGCCGTGCAGCTGGATCGCAAGGCTGCCGAGGAGAGCCGCCATGAGCCCAACTGAAGCCAGTCGCTTTTTCCGCATCAACCAGAGCCCCCGCGGTGCCCGGATCGTGGGCGGCTATGCGCTGGTGGCCATGCACGGCTGGTTCTTCGCCAAGCTAGGCCTGCCCTCGCCTGATGGCACTGCCGAATTGATCGTCGGCTTTGCCGCACTGACGGGAATGATAACCAGCATCCTGTTCTTTCTTGGCACTTATGGGGTGATGGCCAACGCTCCGGACGCGATGCTCGACGAACGCGAACTGGCCGATCGCAACCGCGCCTATTTCTCGGCTTTCAAGTACCTGGCGGCAATGACTATTGCGGGCGGAGTGATCCCGGAATTCCTGGCCAAGGCAATCGACTTCGACCTTTCGGTCGGAGTGCTCAAGAACTACATCTTCCTGATCTTCACCACCGCGCTGGTCCTGCCAGGTTTTCTGCTGGCCTGGTCGGCGCGGGACGAAGCATAAGCCGTCCGCTGCCTTGCGGGCCCCGCTTTGCAAGGTGACGGAATGGAAAAAGTCGGGCTAAACCCCCGCAACGGGGGAATGCGTGCACACCAGCTTCACGAACATCGATTGGGCAGTTCTGGGCGGCTATGTCGTGTTGCTTGCGCTCGCCGGTTGGCTGACCACGCGGCGCGGCATGAAAAGCGAGGATTACTTCCTGGCCGGGCATCACGCGCCGACCTGGCTGGTCGCCATTTCCGTCCTGTCGACCGTGCAATCGGCCGCAACCTTCCTGGGCGTGCCGGACAATTCGTTTCGCGGCGACTATACCTATATGGGTGGCGTTCTGGCCGCGCTGATCGCCGCCTGGATCGTAGCCCATGTCCTGATCCCGCGGTTTTACGCGCTGCGCGTCACCACGGTCTATGAACTGCTGGAAACCCGCTTCGACGCGACCGCCCGCCGCGCAGCAGCGGCGATGTACCTGGTCGGACGCATCTTCGCGAGCGGGGCGCGGCTTTATCTGGCGGCGATCGCCGTTTCGATGATCCTGTTCCTCGACGTAACGCCCCAGCACATCGCGATTGCCGCCTTTGGCCTGCTGGTCTTCGGGCTGGTGTTCACCTTCATGGGCGGCCTGCAATCGGTGATTTGGAGCGACCTGGTCCAGGTTGTCCTGTATGTCGGCTCTGCCGTGCTGGTCGCCTGGCATCTGTGGAGCGGGCTGGACATGTCGCTATCGCAGGCGGTCGATGCGCTGGGACCAAAGCTCAACCTGGTCAACCCGACGCTGGACCCGTCCGCGCCGTGGGGCCTGCTGGCGGTGCTGACCGGGGTGATGCTGCTCAATCTCGCCAGTTCCGGGCTGGATCAGGACATTACCCAGCGCCTGCTGGCCTGCGAGGATGCGGGCAAGGGGGCTCGCTCGCTCTATGCCTCGGTCTGGCTCAGCCTGCCGGTGATCCTGCTGTTCCTGGTGATCGGCTCGCTGCTCTACCTGCACTATCAGGGGAGCGCCGCCGGATCGTTCCGGGGGGAAAAGGTGACGGTGTTCATGCACTATATCCTCACCGAGATTCCGCCGGGGCTGCGCGGGCTGGTCACGGTCGGGGTGATTGCCGCCGCGGCGATCAATTCCGGGCTGATCTCGATGTCGGCGGTCCTGGTCAACGACCTCTATCGCCCCTTCGCAGGGGAGAAGAGCGAGGCGCACTTCGTCCGCATGGGCCGGATCGCCAGCGTGGTGCTGGGCCTCGCCCTGTTCGGCATGGCGATCCTGTCCTATTTCTGGCAGCGCTATGCCGACAGCGCGCTGCTCGACTTCGTGCTGGGGGTGATGGCCTTTGCCTATTCGGGACTGATCGGGGTCTATGGCGTGGCGCTGTTCTCGCGCCGGGGCAATTCGGCCAGCGTGATCGCCGCCTTCGTCGCGGGCTTCCTGACCGTACTGGCCTTCCAGCCCTATGTGATCGACAGCCTGGCCCTGCCCGCCGTGATGAAGCAGGTCGCGTTCCCATGGCAGCTTGTGCTGGGCAGCGCGGTGGCAGCGCTGGTCTGCCTGGCAGGCCGCGGCGAACCGGCATAACAAAAGGCCGCGCGCTACTGGACCACGGGCCTTGTCTCCCCTGCCCTTCACCCCCTAAGAGGCGGCATGTCCTTTTCCAGTTTTCTTCAGCACTCGTTGCTCGTCATTCTGGGCGGCGGCCTTGGCGCCTGGCTGCGCTATGCGGTCGGCCTGGCCTGGGCGCGCAGCATTGGCGCCGCTTCCGCCGCGGCGTTCCCCTGGGCGACGCTGACCGTCAATCTGATCGGCAGCCTGGCCATGGGCGTGCTGACCGGCTGGCTGGCTGGCAGCGGCCAAGGATCGGAAAGCTGGCGGCTGCTGCTCGGCGTCGGCGTGCTGGGCGGTTTCACCACCTTTTCCGCCTTCAGCCTGGATGTTGTGACCCTGGCCCAGCGGGGCGAGCTGGGAACGGCGCTGCTCTATGGCGCGATCTCGGTGGTCGGCAGCATCGCAGGACTGGTCCCCGGGCTTTCCCTGGCAAAGGGACTGGCATGACCGAGCGTCCCACCACACCGGCCGATACGGTCCGCCAGTTCACCGTCGGCAGCGACGACGAAGGCGTCCGGCTTGACCGCTGGTTCAAGCGTCACTTGCCGCAGATCGGCTTTGCCACGGTCAGCCGCTGGGCCCGCACTGGGCAGGTTCGGGTCGATGGCAAGCGCGCCGATCCGGCCGACCGGCTCAGCGCCGGACAGGTCATCCGCGTCCCTCCCGGCGGCGATAGTCCGGACAAAAAGACACAAACGCGCAAGCCGCTGACCGAAGAACAGATTGCGCTGGCGGAATCGATGGTCATTTCCAAGGACCGCGCCGCGATCGTGCTGAACAAGCCGCCCGGCCTTGCCACGCAAGGCGGCAGCGGCACGTTCCAGCACGTCGACGGCCTGCTCGATGCCTTTGCCGAGGATGGGCCGCGCCCGCGCCTGGTCCACCGGCTCGACAAGGATACCTCGGGCGTGCTCCTGATTGCCCGCACCCCGGGCAGCGCCGCGTTCTTTTCCAAGCGCTTTTCCGGTCGCTCCGCGCGCAAGATCTACTGGGCGCTGGTCATCGGCGTGCCGGAAATCAGCGACGGCATGATCGACCTGCCGCTGGCCAAGCAGCCCGGCACCGGCGGCGAGAAGATGATGGTCGACAGGAGCGGCGAAGGCCAGCCCGCGCGCAGCCGCTACCGCGTGATCGACCGCGCCGGCAACCGCGCCAGCTGGGTCGAGCTGCAACCGCTGACCGGGCGCACCCACCAGCTGCGCGTGCACATGGCGGCAATCGGCCATCCGATTGTCGGCGACGGCAAGTATGGCGGACCGGATGCGTTCCTGTCGGGATCGATCAGCCGCAAGATGCACCTCCACGCCCGCCGCCTGATCATCGACCATCCCGATGGCGACCTGATCGACGTCCGCGCCGAACTGCCCGAACACTTTGCCGCCAGCCTGGAGCAGCTCGGGTTCGACGAAGCCGATGGCGACGCGCTGGAAGTGGTGCTGGCCAAGCCCGCCCCAGACAAGGACATCACCAAGGCCGCAGCCAAGGCTCACGCCAAGCAGGTCCGCAAGGAACGCCGCGGCGAACGGCGTGGCCGCGCCACCGGCAAGGTTGCGACCCGCAAACCGCCCAGCAAACGCGGCCCGACCAAGGGCAAGGGCTCGCCCAAGCCGGTCAAACGGTAGATCGGCAAAGGCCAGCCGCGATGCATCCCAACGCTACCTTTCGTCATCCCGACCGCGCCCTGCTGGATAGCCTGATCGACCAGATCGGCTTCGGCATGGTCTTTGCCCAGACCCCGGATGGGCCGCGCGTTGCCCATGTCGCGCTGCTGCCGACCGGCGACGGCGCCGTGCAGTTCCACCTGGCCCGCGGCAATGCTCTGACCAGCCACCTGGACCAGAACACGGCCCTGATCGTGATCAATGGCCCCGACGGCTATGTCAGCCCGCGCTGGTATTCTGATCCGCATCAGGTCCCGACCTGGAACTATGTCGCGCTGGAACTGGAAGGCCGGATCCGGCGCATCGACGCCGAGGCGACCCTGGCACTGGTTGCGAACCTGTCCGACACGTTCGAAGCGCGCATCGCCGCAGGCCAGCCGTGGACCATGGACAAACTTCCGCCAGCGCGGCAGCGCGGCCTGCTCGCCGGGATCGCCGGCTTCGAAATGGAAATCCAGGCCTGGCGCGAAACGGTCAAGCTGTCGCAGAACAAGGACGTTGCCGAGCGTGAACGGCTGGCCCAAGGACTGGAAAGCGAAGGCAATCCGGCCATTGCCCACTTGATGCGGACGTTTTCGCCATGACCCTGCGGCTGGCCCTGTTCGATTGCGACGGCACGCTGGTCGACGGGCAGGCCGGGGTGGTCCATGCCATGGAAGCCGCCTTCGCCGGCGCGGGCCTGCCCCTGCCCCAGCGCCACCTGATCCGCCGTGCGGTGGGCCTCAGCCTGCCCCAGGCGATCCGTCTGCTGGCTCCGGAATTGCCCGAGGAACTGCGCAAGGAACTGGACCAGGCCTATCGCGATGCGTTCCGCGCCGCCCGGGAAAGCGGGGCTCTGGTCGAGCCGCTCTACGACGGCATTGCCCAGTTGGTCACGGCGCTGTCCGGGCAGGGCTGGCTGCTGGGCGTGGCCACGGGAAAAAGCCGGCGCGGGTTGGACCATTGCCTCGCCATGCATGGTTTGACCGCGCATTTCTGCACTTTGCAAACCGCCGACAACCACCCATCAAAACCCCATCCCGCGATGATCGATGCCGCCTTGGCGGAAAGCGGGGCGGACCCCGTGGGGACCGTGATGATTGGCGACACCCAGTACGACATGGCTATGGCGGTCAATGCCGGGGTCCGCGCGATCGGGGTCGATTGGGGTTATCACACCGCGCAGGAACTGCGCGACGCTGGGGCGGAGGCCGTGGCGCGCGATCCGGCCCACCTGATGGAATTGCTGTCATGACCGAAGACCAAGCCCTTGCCCGCCGCCGCTTTGCCGCCTTGTCCCTGGTGCGACTGGGCGGAGCGACCTGCCTGACCCTGGGCCTGCTTGCCGTGGGGGGCAAAATCATAGTGCCGCAGCCGGTCGGCTTTGGCCTGATCCTGCTTGGCCTCGCCGGATTTCTGGTTATTCCGCGCAGCCTCTCGCGCAAATGGAAGTCGGGCCAACGATGAAGCGGTTCTACCAGGATGCAGGCACCGCCGCTGCGGAAGGCGGCTGGCAGGTTACGCTGGACGGCCGCAAGGTAAAGACCCAGGGCGGCAAGCAGCAGATCGTGCCCAGCGCGGCGCTGGCCGATGCTCTGGCTGCGGAATGGGCGTCGCAGGGCGAACAGATCGACCCCGAAACTTTCGTCCTGCGCGACCTGGCCGACTATGCGCTCGACGTGGTTGCGGCGGACCGCGCTGCGGTGATTGCCACGCTGCTACGCTATGCCGAGACCGATACGCTGTGCTATCGCGCCGAACCGGACGAACCGCTCCATGCCCGGCAAATCGCAGTATGGGAGCCTCTGCTGCAAGCCGCGGAAGCACGCTGGGACGTGCATTTTACTCGGGTTACCGGGATCATCCACCGGCCGCAACCGCCTGCAACGCTCAAACGGCTGGAAAGCGTCCTGTCTGCCCACGATCCATTTGCTCTGGCTGCGCTCAACACGCTGGCCAGCCTGTCCGCGTCGCTGACCGTCGCGCTGGCCGCGATCGAGACTGGCGCAGACATTGCCTCGCTGTGGGATGCGTCGGAGCTAGAGGCCGATTGGCAGGTCGAGCAATGGGGCGAGGACCACGAAGCCACCGTGCGCCGCAAACGAAGGCTGGCGGCCTTCACCGCCGCCGCGCGGTTTGCGGAACTGGCGCACTCCTCACCCCCATCCAGCCGCGCCTAGGCGGCGCTGCCGCCAAGGCTTGGCATCCTTCCCCCATCGAGGGGGAAGGATTGAGGAGCCTTCCCCCCTCGATGGGGGAAGGATTGGGGAGCCTTCCCCCTGGATGGGGGAAGGATAGCGCAGCTTGACGGCACAGCCGGCTAGCGAAGCTTGGATGGGGGTGTCGCGGTGGTTAGCCCACCCAGTCCGCCACCTGCGCAGCGACATCGTTCGCCGCGCGGTTCAGCGCCGGGCCGATTGCCTCTCCTTCGGCTTTCACGCCCGGGACCACGCTTTCGAAGCGCTTGGTCTGGACCGTGCCGCCTGCGCCGGTGCGGATCGCGTCATAGCGGACCACGACCGACTGGCTTTGCGCATCGTAACCCATGGCAATGAGCCGACCGGCCAGACGCGATCCGGCCACTGGAACCGTCGCCTGGGTATCTTCCAGGATCAAGCGGTTGCCCTTGGCCCGCAGGGTTTCGGCCAGCAGCGCACGGAACAGCCGCGCGGGCCGTTCAACCCACTGCGCGTTCTTGATATAGGCAATGTTGGCGCCGTCGACCTGCACCGGAATGCGCAAGACCGAAAGGTACTGGTCGGTTTCCGGCTCAAGCACCATCAGCGCCTCGGAAGGGGCCGCGCTGGCTCCGCTTCCGGCTGGAGCGACTGCCGCCGGGGACAGGGTCAGCAGCGTCGGCGGGAGCTTGCCCTTGCCGCCGATGTTGACGCAGGCGGACAGGGCCAGCGGCAGGAATGCCAGCGCGCCATAGCGGATCAGTTTGCCGGCCATGCCTGGGTTCCTCATGGTTTGTAGTCCGGCAACTTCTGCCCACCGAGCAGGGTTCCGGCTCCATCATTGTTCACTTTTTCGGTCAGGTCGCGCAGCGCCTTGGTGCTGGCACGCAGGTCGCGGATCGCGGCCTCGGCCTGCGGCAGGGTCGTTTCGTTCAACTGCTTGGCGGCCGGACGGACATCGCTGACCATCGCGTCAAGATTATCGGCCGTCTTTTCGACCGAGCGCAGCGATTTGCGGAACTGCGCGATCATTTGCCGCCCTTCGCCGTTGAGCACGTCGTTGGCGGTTCCGGTCGTCGCTTCGAAAGTGACGAGCGCCTTGCGGGCATCGACCAGGGTCAGCTGCAGTTCGGCCATGGTTGCGCGGAACTGCGGCGCAGAATCGGCCAGGCCGGCACTCAAGCGGTCGGTATTGACCAGGATGCGCTCCAGCGAGGCCTGGTTCTTGTCCGAAAAGACCATGGTCAGCCGCTCGGTCAAAGTGGCGAGCCGTTCCAGCAGGACCGGCGCGGAATTGAGCAGTTCGCCCAAACCGCCGCGCTTGGTCGGGATCACCGGCACGCCTTCGGGGCAGGCGCTGGCCTGTTCGCCTTTGCAGGTCAGTTCGGGCGCATCGCGGTTGGCGCCTTCCAGCTGGATGTTGGACACGCCGGTAAAGCTGCCCTGCATCGTCGCCGTGGTGCCGATCCGGATCGGGGTGCCCTTGTCGACCGCGATGCGGACGCGGACGAAACTGGGGTCCTTGGGCCACAGCTCGATTTCCTTGACCTGTCCCACTGCGACGCCCTGGAACGAAACCGACGAACCTTTGGACAGGCCATCGACCGATTGCTTGAAGAACACGTCGTAATCGTGCTTGTTGCCTTCATTGAGGCGGGCGATCCACAGGATCGTGGCGGCGATTACCGCCAGCAGCGCCAAGGTTACGGCACCGACCCAGACATGATTGGCTCTGGTTTCCATGGCTGTGCCTTATGCCCCCCTGCCCGCTTGCTTGTCCATTGCCTTGGCCGATTTTGCCAGGGCGCGATCCTTGGCCGAGCTCGCCGCCCGCCCGCGCGGACCGTTGAAGTATTCCTGCACCCAGGGATGGTCGAGCTGCAGCAGGTTCGGGATCGTGTCGACCGCGATCACCCGCTTGTCTGCGAGGACGGCAACCCGGTCGCAAATCTCGTACAGGGTGTCGAGGTCGTGGGTGATCAGGAACACGGTCAAGCCCAGGGTCGCCTGCAGTTCCTTGGTCAGTTGGTCAAAGGCTGCCGCGCCGATCGGGTCGAGGCCGGCGGTCGGCTCGTCCAGGAACAGCAGTTCCGGATCCAGCGCCAGCGCCCGCGCCAGGCCCGCGCGCTTGCGCATCCCGCCCGACAGTTCCGACGGATACTTGTCCGCCGCATCGTCCGGCAGGCCCGAGAGCATGACCTTGTAGCGGGCGATCTCGCGCCGCAGTTCATCGCTGATCTCGGGATAGAACTGCTTGAGCGGAACCTCGATGTTTTCGGCCACGGTCAGGGTGGAAAACAGCGCCCCGCCCTGGAACAGCACCCCCCAGCGGCTGCGGATGTCGATATCGTCATCGTCGCGCGCGGCGGTAATGACGTCGCCGAGCACGTCGATGTGCCCTTCTTCCGGCGTCTGGAGGCCGATGATCGCGCGCATCAGCACCGACTTGCCGGTGCCCGATCCGCCGACCACGCCCAGGATCTCGCCGCGCCGGACCTTGAGGTCCAGCCCCTCGTGGATCACGTGGTCGCCAAAGGCCGTCTTCAGCCCCTCGACCACGATCGGGAAGTCCTCGTCATAGCCGGGCGCGGTCATCCCCACCCCACTTCGGTGAAGAACACCGCAAAGAACGCGTCGAGCACGATGACGGCAAAGATCGCCTGGACCACGGCAATGGTGGTGCGGATGCCGACCGCTTCGGAATTCCCTTCGACCTGCATGCCCTGATAACATCCGGCAATGGCGACGATCAGGCCGAAGACCGGCCCCTTGATCAGCCCGACCCACAGATCATGGCTGGGCACCACTTCCTGGATCCGCGAGAGGAAGGTGAAGAACGGGATTTCCAGCGAGAACATCGAGATCACCGCCCCGCCGATGATCGACAGGATCGCGGCGTAGAAGCCCAGCAGGATCATCATGAAAGTGCAGGCCAGCACTCGCGGCACCACCAGCGCTTCCATCGGGGAGACGCCGATCGTCCGCATCGCGTCGATTTCCTCGGTCAGTTTCATCGTCCCCAATTGCGCGGCAAAGGCCGAGCCGGAGCGGCCCGCCACCATGATAGCGGTCATCAGCACGCCAAGTTCCCGGAACGAAAGCCGCCCGGTCAGATTGATGGTATAGATTTCGGCTCCGAACTGCTCGAGCTGGACCGCGCCCTGCTGGGCGATCACGATCCCGACCAGAAAGCTCATCAGCCCGATGATCGGCAGCGCCCCCACCCCCACCAGCTGAATCTGGCGGACCAGAGCGGTCAGGCGGAAGCGCGCCGGATGGCGGATCACTGCCCCCAGCGCGAGGATCAGTGCGCCGAGGAAGCCGAGCAGGCTGATCACCCCGTGCCAATAGCTAATGACGAAACCACCGACCCGTTCCGGCAGCCGCGCCGGAATGGGCAGCTCGTCCTGTGGCGCTTCCTCTTCGTCCAGCTCGTTGCGGTGGACGGCGGCAATCAGCCGCTCCGCCTTGTCGCTGGCGCCGACGATGTCCGCGCCGGTTTCGCGCGCCAGCCGCCACACCACCCAGGCGCCGACCGTATCGACTTCGCGCGCCTGGGTCAGGTCAATCACGGCGATGTCCTGATCGAGCCCGCGCAGGGCATCGTCGATCCGCCCGAGCGAGGAAACGACCAGCGGGCCGGTCAGCACCAGGCTGCGCCTGCCGCCTGCGCTTTCGACGATCGAGAAGTCAGCCCATTCACGCATCCCCTGCGGTGTGGGGGAAAAATGCGTAGACCGCAAGACAGTGCGCAAACCTTGCGCCTCGGCCGCGCCGCTGGCAAAGGCCGCGTGCTATGACCGACACCACGCCCGAAACCGAACTGCCCAAGACTTTCGACCCCGCCGGACTCGAGGCGAAGTGGTATGAGCATTGGGAGAAGAACGGCCTGTTCCGTCCGGAACGCCCCGACGCGCAGCCGTTCACCATCGTCAATCCGCCGCCGAACGTCACCGGCTCGCTCCATATCGGCCACGCGCTCGACAACACGCTGCAGGACGTGGTGGTCCGCTACGAGCGGCTGCGCGGCAAGGATGCGCTGTGGGTGGTCGGCACCGACCACGCCGGGATCGCAACCCAGATGGTGGTCGAACGCCAGCTGGAAGCCGTGCAGGACAAGCGCACCAACTATTCGCGCGAGGCCTTCATCGACAAGGTCTGGGACTGGAAAGCCGAAAGCGGCGGCACGATCACCCGCCAGCTGCGCCGCCTGGGCTGCTCGATGGACTGGTCCAGAGAACAGTTCACCATGGACCCACACTTCACCAAGGCGGTGGTGAAGGTCTTCGTTGACCTTTACAACCAGGGCCTGATCTACCGCGACAAGCGGCTGGTCAACTGGGACCCCAAGCTGAAGACAGCGATTTCCGACCTTGAAGTCGAAACCCGCGAGGTCAAGGGCGGCTTCTGGCGCTTCCGCTATCCCTTCGCCGATGGCACCGGCCACGTTGAAGTGGCGACTACCCGCCCTGAAACGATGCTGGCCGACATGGCCGTGGCCGTGCACCCTGAGGATGAGCGTTACAAGGCGGCAATCGGCAAGGAAATCCT
>JBKHWO010000045.1:0-74978 GCA_046566485.1 Alphaproteobacteria bacterium
TGGGGGCCGAAGAAGATCTTCAAGCGCGGCCTGAAATGGTCGATCTACCTGTTCATCAGTTTCTGGACCGGCGGCGCGTGGATCATGTATTTCGCCGACGCGCCGACGCTGACAGTGGATTTCTGGACCGGGCAGGCCGCGCCGGTCGCCTATGCCACGGTTGCCGTGCTGACCGCGACCACCTTTATCCTGGGCGGTTTCATGCGCGAGCAGGTCTGCGTTTATATGTGCCCCTGGCCGCGTATCCAGACCGCGATGCTCGATGAAAAGAGCCTGATCGTCACTTACAAGGACTGGCGCGGGGAAAAGCGCGGCTCGGTTAAGCAGGCCTTGAAAGACCCGGAAGTGGGCGACTGCATCGACTGCAACGGCTGCGTCAACGTCTGCCCGACCGGATACGACATTCGCAACGGGCCGGACATCCGCTGTATCACCTGCGCGCTGTGCATCGATGAATGCGACAAGGTGATGACGGCGATCGGCCGCCCGCGCGGTCTGATCGACTATGCCACGCTGGAAGACTGCGAGGCGGAACGGCGCGGCGAGCCCGCCCGGCCGATCACCAGGGCGCTGTTCCATACCCGCACTCTGATCTACACCGGGATCTGGGCGGCGATCGGCTTTGCCTTGCTGTTCGCCCTGGGTACCCGTGAACGCATCGACATCAAGGTGCAGAAGGACCGCAACCCGCCCTATACTGTCCAGTCAAGCGGGGAGATCCGCAACGACTATACGGTCAAGGTGCTCAACATGCAGTCGCGCCCGCGTCAGATGCAGGTCAGCCTTGACGGGCTGCCCGGCGGCAAGTTCTGGACCAATGACATGCCGCACGACAAGGCGGCCCGCGAACTGAAGCTGACCGTGCCCGCAGACCGGGTCGAGCCGCTGCGCATCTATGTGATCGCGCCGGATGGAACCAAGGAGCAGGCGTTCCTGTTCCGGCTCAAGGCGCTCGATGGCGCTGGCGAGGACGATGCCAGCGAAGTGCGCTTCGATTCTCCTGTCGAGGAAGAGGAAACCAGCCAATGAAGGCCTTCACCACCGGTCCGTTCACCGGCAAGCACTTTACTGCGATCATCGTCGCCTTCTTTGCCGTGGTGATCGCGGTCAACGTGTTCATGGCCCGTCAGGCCAGCGCCACCTTTGGCGGGGTCGTGGTTGAAAATTCCTATGTCGCCAGCCAGCAGTTCAACAAATGGCTGGACGAGGCAGCCAAGGAAAAGGCCCTGGGGTGGAGCGCCGCGGCCAAGCGCGATGCAGACGGCCGCGTGGCGGTGACGCTGCGCGGCGCTCCGGCCAGCCAGGTCGAACTGGTCGCCGTGGCGCGCCATCCGCTGGGTCATGATCGCGACAAAACCCTGGAATTCACCCGCCAGGCGGATGGTTCTTTCCTCTCGCGTCAGGCGCTTCCGGCAGGACGCTGGCGGGTCCGGCTCGAAGCCGCCGCCGGGGCGCAGCGCTGGCGCACCGAACAGGACGTGCGGTGAACGCAGCCTCGCCCGAACCGCTAGTCGCGGACCATGAAACGACCGTCCTGGTCGTGCCGGGGATGCATTGCGGCGGCTGCATGGCCAAGGTCGAGCGCGCGCTTTCCGCCGTTCCGGGGGTCACCAGCGCGCGCGTCAACCTGACTGCCAAGCAGGTCCGGGCCGAGCATGGGCGCGAGGTTGAAACCGCCGACCTCATTGCCGCGCTCGACGCGGTCGGCTTTGCCAGCCAGCCGCGGACCGAGGAACTGACCAAGGCCCCGTCGGCGGTTCGCCCGCTGCTGGCCCCGCTCGGCGTGGCGGCCTTCGCCAGCATGAACGTCATGCTGCTGTCGGTTTCGGTCTGGTCGGGCGCGGAAGGCTCGACCCGCAGCCTGTTTCACTGGATTTCGGCGCTGATCGGGATCCCGGCGATTGCCTATTCGGGCACGCCGTTTTTCCGCTCGGCCTATGCCGTGCTCAAGCGGGCGCGGACCAACATGGACGTGCCGATCTCGATCGGGATCGTGCTGGCCACAAGCCTCAGCTTTTACGAGACCCTTACGAACGGCCACGATGCCTATTTCGACGGCGTCCTGATGCTGATCCTGTTCCTGCTGGGCGGACGCACGCTCGATGCGATGATGCGCGACCGGGCGCGGGCCGGGGTCGACGCCTTGCTCAACCAGGCCGCACCGGGGGCCAGCGTGGTTTCCGCCGATGGCACCTTGCAATGGATCGCGGCGGCGGACCTCCAGCCGGGCATGGTCATGCGCGTCGCCGCCGGAGAACGCCTGGCTGCCGATGGCGAGATCGTCAGCGGGACCAGCGCCTTCGACCAGTCGCTGCTGACCGGAGAAAACGCGCCGGTCGCCGCCGGGGCGGGCGCCCTGGTTCATGCCGGGACGCTCAATCTCGATGCTCCGGTCGACATCCGCGTGACGGCTGCCGGGGCGGACACCTCGCTGGCCGAGATTGCGCGTCTGATGGATGCGGCAGAGCAGCCGCGCTCGGTCTATGTCCGCATCGCTGACCGGGCGAGCCGGCTCTACGCTCCGGCGGTCCACACCTTGGCGGCGCTTAGCTTTGCCGGGTGGATGATTGCCGGGGCAGGTTTCTATCAAGCGACCGTGATCGCGATTGCCGTGCTGATCATCACGTGCCCCTGCGCGCTGGGCCTCGCCGTGCCGGTTGCCCAGGTGGTCGCCAGCGGCGCGCTGATGCGCGAAGGGATCATGGTCAAGGACGGCAGCGCGATCGAGCGCATGGCCCTGGTCGACCGGGTCCTGCTCGACAAGACCGGATCGCTGACCCTGGGCAAGCCGGAGCCGGATGCGGCAGTCGTCGAGGCGCTGGATAGCGAAGCAGCAGCGATTGCCCTGGGCCTCGCCTCGCACAGCCGCCATCCCCATTCGCGCGCGCTGGAGGCTGCGCTTTTGGCACGCGGCCATCGTGCCGTGCCGATCGCAGGCGTTGCCGAAACGGCGGGGATCGGCCTGTCGGGCACGTGGAATGGCCGCCAGGTTTCGCTTGGCCGCAACGATGCGGCCGACGTGGTTTCGACCACGCTGCGGATCGCGGGCCGCGACGCTGTGCTGATCCCCTTTACCGACCAGTTGCGTCCCGATGCTCATGCCGCGCTGGCGCGCCTCAGGGCGCTGGGCCTGAAAGTCTCGCTGTTGTCGGGCGATAACCAGAAGGCCGTGGCCGAAGTCGCCGCCGATGTCGGGCTGGAGGCACAGGCCGCCGCAAACCCGGCGGAAAAGCGCGAAGCCATCGCTGCTTTGCAAGCTGCCGGGCACAAGGTGCTGATGGTCGGGGACGGGTTGAACGACGGGCCCGCCCTGGCCGCTGCCGATGCCTCGATCGCGCCGGGTTCGGCCAGCGATGTCGGGCGGCAGGCGGCGGACCTGGTCTTCCTGGGGGATTCGCTCAATGCTCTGCCGCGTGCAGTTCTCGCCGCGCGCCGGACCATGCGGGTGGTCCGGCAGAACTTTGCCCTGGCGATCGGCTACAACGTCTTTGCCGTGCCGCTGGCGATCATGGGCTATGTCAATCCGATGATCGCAGCTGCCGCCATGTCGGGCAGCTCGCTGATCGTCGTGGCCAATTCGCTCCGGCTGGTGAGGGCTGCGAAATGAACGGACTGCTGATCCTACTGCCGATTGCGCTGGGGCTGGGGCTGCTCGGCCTGGTGGCGTTTTTCTGGGCGCTGCGCCGGGGCCAGTTCGAAGACCTCGACGGCGCGGCCAACCGGATTCTCTATGACGAAGAAGACGAGGGACCGCACGGATGATTGGTGCGCAATTCGGCCTGGTCGCGCTGATTCCGGCGATGCTCAACCTGACCGTGGTGACCGGCGGCAACACCATAGCGGTGCAGATCTGCACCGGTGACGGGCAGGTCCATACCGTGCAGGTTCCGGTGGACGGCGGCTCCGGCGACAGCGGGACCAAAGGTCTGTGCTGCGCCAAGGGGTGCCATACCGGCGGCGGACGCAAGCGTCTGCTTGCCGATAATTGAGCCCGCGCAATGTTTTGGCCTCTAACGACGGGCACATAGCGGACCATGTGGAATTACTACCCCGAACTGCTTGAAACGCCGGTGCCGCGTTACACCAGCTTTCCGACTGCGGCCGAATTCGGTCCCGGGATCGGGGCAGAGGACGTGGAGGCGGCGCTGCAGCGCGCGCGCGGCGATGTTTCGCTCTATCTTCATGTCCCGTTCTGCGAAAAGATCTGCTGGTACTGCGGCTGCAATACCGGCGCTTCCAACAAGACCCAGCGACTGGCGAGCTATCTCGACGCGTTGCACCGCGAGATCGCGATCACCGGGGTGCGCCTGGGCCGCGAGGTCAAGGTCCGGCGCATCGCCTTTGGCGGCGGCAGTCCCAATGCGATCAGCCCGACCGATTTCGTGCGGCTGGTCGATGCTCTGACCTTGCACATGCCGCTCTATGACCCGGCCTGGTCGATCGAGCTTGATCCGCGCACGCTGACGGCGGACTGGTGCCAGGTGATGGGCGTGGTCGGGGTGAGCTATGCCAGCATGGGGGTGCAAACCTTCGATCCCGCGCTGCAGGCCGCGATTGGCCGGGTCCAGCCCGACACGGAGATCGCCCGCGCGGTCGACATGCTGCGCACCAATGGGATCCGCTCGCTCAACTTCGACTTGATGTACGGCCTGCCGGGGCAGACCCTGGCCATGCTGGAACAGACCCTGGAGCGCACGATCAAACTGGGCGCGGACCGGATCGCGCTGTTCGGTTATGCCCATGTCCCGCACCTGATCCCGCGTCAGCGCCGGATCGACGGCTCCAATCTGCCCGATCAGGCCCAGCGTTTTGCGATGGCCGCATTTGGCTATCGCCTGCTCACCTCTGCCGGTTATGTTCCGGTGGGCTTCGACCATTTCGCCAAGCCCGGCGATCCCATGGCGGGTGCGGTGGAGCAAGGCACGCTGCGGCGTAATTTCCAGGGCTTCACCGACGATCAGGCGCAGACCCTGCTGGGCCTCGGCGCCTCGGCCATCGGCTGTTTTCCGGACCTGCTGGTCCAGAACGAGAAGAACGCCGGGCGTTATCGGATGCTGCTGTCGCAGGACCGCCTGCCGGCTGCCCATGGCATCCGCCGCAGCGCCGACGACCAGCGCCGCGGGGCGGTGATCGAAGCGCTGCTCTGTCACGGCAAAGCCTGCCTCGACGCCGACCTTGCCACCGAAGCGGCGACGCGGCTGGCCCCCTTTACCCAGCGCGGACTGGCCCGGCTCGACCAGGGCATGCTGACCATCGCCCCTGGCGGGCTGCCCTACGCCCGCACGATTGCGGCAAGCTTCGATCCCTATCGCCAGGATTCGGCGCGGCGCTTCAGTTCGGCGGTCTAAGCTGCCGGAGCGCGTTTGCTCCCCAACCACATAAAAAAGGAGCGGCCGTCACGAGGGTGGCCGCTCCAGTTGGGGAGAATTGCTGAGGACGGATTGGCAGACGGATGACTGCCGCTCCTTGACCGTGATCAAACACTGCAAAAATCCGCCACCACGACATGACGAAGATGGGCTTGCGTCTCTTAACCGCTCGGTTAAACGGGGCGGGAAGGAGACTTTGCCATGGACCTGTCGCTATCCGGCCGGATTGCTCTGATCACCGGCGCCTCATCTGGTTTTGGCGCCCATTTCGCCCGGCTGTTCGTGCGCGAGGGTGCGCGCGTGGTGATCGGCGCGCGCCGGGTCGACCGCATCGCGGCGCTGGCCGATGAGTTGGGGGATGCCGCTCTGGCCGTGCCAATGGACGTGACCGACGAAGCCTCGATCGTCGCGGCCTATGATGCGGCGGAGGCCAAGTTTGGCACTGTCGATACGGTCGTCGCCAATGCCGGGGTGTCCGCTGATGGGCGCTCGACCGAAGTGACAGCGGCCGACCTGGCTGGTCTGGTGGCGACCAATTTCACCGGGGTCTACCTGACCGCGCGCGAAGGGGCGAAACGGATGATCGCGGCCGGGTTCAAGGACAGCGAACGCGGCCGGATCGTGCTGATCGGTTCGATCACCGCAGAACTGACCGCGCAGGGTGACGCGGCCTATGCCGCGAGCAAGGCCGGGGTCGCACACCTGGGCCGCCAGTTCGCGCGCGAATGGGTGCGCCAGGGGATCAACGTCAACACCATCCAGCCCGGCTATATCCAGACCGAGATCGCCGGGGACTGGTTCCAGACCGAAGGTGGCCAGCGCCAGATCGCGGCGTTCCATCGCCGCCGGATGTGCCCGATCGAGGCGCTCGACGCGCCGCTGGTGTTCCTCTGCTCCAATGCCGCGCGCCATGTCACCGGCGCCACGCTGACGATTGATGACGGACAGGTGCTGTGATGAACGATAATACCCCCGTCATCATCGGCGTTGGCCAGTATTCCGAACGAGTGGGCGAACCCGGCTATGCCGAGATGAGCCACATGGACCTGGGCGGCGCGGCGCTGAAGGCGGCCTTTGCCGACGCCCAGGCGGCGCAGGACCTGGGCCCGGCGCTGGATACTCTGGCTGCGATCCGCCAGTTCGAGATTTCGGCGACGCGTTATTCCGCGCCGTTCGGCCACGCCAACAACACCCCGCGCGCCATTGCCAGCCGCGCCGGCGCCAATCCGGCCCGCGCGATCCTGGAAGTGGTCGGCGGGCAGGGGCCGCAGCGGCTGGTCGGCGAACTCGCCGCAGAGATTGCCGCGGGCCGCTCCAAGATGGCCGCCGTGGTTGGCTCCGAAGCGATTTCGACCATGCGCGCGCTGCTAAGCCGGGGTGAAAAACGCGACTGGTCGGAAGAGCACGCGGGCAGCCTGGAAGATCGCGGGCCGGGCTATGACGGCGTGGTCGATCGCACCTCGATCAAGCACGGGGTCGGTGCGCCAATTGCCGGCTATGCCCTGGCCGAGAACGTGCGGCGCGAGCGGCTGGGCCTGTCGCTCGACGCTTACCGGCTGGAGATCGGCAAGCTGTTTGCGCCTTTCACCCAGGTCGCCGCCGCCAACCCGCACAGCGCCGCGCCGACCGCGCGCAGTGCTGAGGAACTGGCCACCCTGACCGAGCGCAACCGCCTGGTCGCCGAACCCTATGGACGGCTGGTCGTGGCCCGCGATCAGGTCAACCAGGGCGGGGCAATTGTCATCGCCAGCGTTAGCGAAGCGCGCCGTCTGGGCGTTCCGGAAAGCCGCTGGGTGCACATCCACGGCGTTGCCGACTGCGCCGAGCCGTCGATGCTCAGCCGCGGCAGTCTGGAGAAGAGTCCGGCGGCGGTTGCAGCAATCTCAACCGCACTTGAGGTTTCCGGAAAAGACTGGGAAAACCTAGGCGCGATCGATCTTTACTCGTGCTTTGCAATCCCGGTTTTCAACCTGCTCGACGCCTTCGGGCTCGACCGCGACGACCCGCGTGGCTGGACTCTGACCGGGGGCTTGCCGTTCTTTGGCGGGGCCGGAAACAACTATTCCGCGCACGGAATCGCCGAGGCGGTGCAGCGCTGCCGCGCCGCTCCCGGCAGCTATGCGCTGGTCGGCGCCAACGGCGGGATCATGAGCAAATATGCCGCCGGGGTCTATTCGACCGAGGCTGCCGACTGGAGCGAAAGCCGCTGGCACAGCCTCGACAAGATCAAGCCGGAGTTCGAGGTCCTTGACCGCCATGAAGGCGAAGCCGTGGCCGAGAGCTTTACGATCCAGCCGGGCAAGGATGGCGAGACTGCGACCCTCGTCGCGCGGGTGGGCCATGCCCGGGTGCTGGCCAACAGCAATGATCCGGCGATCTGTGCCGAGCTGCGCGGCGGCAAGGTCCATGGGCGCCGGGTCGAGATCGAACCGGGCGAGGGCGAGGTTAACCGGTTCCGCTTCTAAACCGTCACCCCGGACTTGATCCGGGGTCCAGACTTCTCCGGCGCCCTTGTGTAAGGCGGACCGCGCCCCGGCCTTTGTAGGGGTGACAGTCTTTCCCGAACCGTTCGTGGCGAGGAGGGACCGAAATCGCAGATTGAGGGTCCGTCTCGAACCACCGCGTTCAGGGCTGTCCTTCGAGATGGCCCTTCTGCCTGCGGCTTCAGGGCCTCCTCAGGACGAACGGAGTTGGGGTCTGAGTCGCTCTACGTCCCCACCAGCGCGGTCAGCGTGTCCACGGTCAGTACCTGCGGCAATTGCCGGGGCGCGCCGCCGCCTGCCGGGTACCACAGGTAAAGCGGCACGCCTGCCGCGCCTTGCGCGGTGAGGTAGCGGGTGATCGCCGGGTCGCGCCGGGTCCAGTCGCCGCGCAGCACGACCACGCCCGCCTGCTTGAAGGCGGCGGCCGTTTCCGCGCGTTCGATCGCAGCATCTTCGTTGACCTTGCAGGTCAGGCACCAGTCGGCCGTCATATAGACGAACACCGGCTTGCCGCTCGCCCGGGCCGTGGTCAGCGCTTGCTCGCTGAATGGCGTGCTGGGCAGGATGGAACTGGTCTCGGCCGCGCCTTCACGGACCATGCCGGGGAGACCCGCCGCACCGAACAGCAGGACCGCGCCCAGCATCGCCCACCACCGCCCACCGGCAGCCCGGCCGTGATGCTGGCGGCGGCCGAGCAGGACCAGTAGCGCGATGACGATCAGGGCGAGCAGTCCGGCGGAAAGAGCAAAACCTCCCCCGGCGAGGCGGCTCGCCAGCCACAGCAGGGCCAGTGCGGTCAGCCCCATCGGCACGGCCATGGCCTTGCGGAACCACACCATCCACGCGCCCGGACGCGGCAGCATGGCGCGCAGGCGCGGGACATAGGCGATGGCCAGGAACGGCAGGGCGAGGCCCAGGCCCAACATGGCGAACAGCGCCAGTGCTTCGGGCACCGGCAGCAGCAAGGCTGCGCCCATCGCGGCGGCCATGAACGGTCCGGTACAGGGCGTGGCGGCAAAGGCGGCGAGCAGCCCGGTGGCAAAAGCGCCTTGCGGCGATCCGGCACTGGCAAAGCCGGGCACGGCGAATTCGAACAGTCCAAGCAGGTTCGCAGTAATCGCCACCGCGAGCAGCAGGAGGCCGACAACGACCAGCGGCTCCTGCAACTGGAACGCCCAGCCAACTTCCTGCCCTGCGGCGCGCAAGGCCAGCAGCAGGACGCCCAGCGCCAGGCAGGCGAGAACGACACCGGCGGTATAGGCCAGCCCTTCGGCCCGGGCATGGCGCTCGCTTTCGCCGGCGCGGGCCAGGCTCAGCGCTTTCAGCGAAAGGATCGGGAAGACGCAAGGCATGACGTTGAGCAGCAGGCCCCCGGCGAGTGCCGAGAGCAGCAGCACCCACAGCGCGGGGGTTGCCGCGCTACCAGTGGACAGCGGGGTTCCGCCTGCGGCCACGGCGCCGCGCTCTGCCTCCAGCGTCACGCCGTTGCCCGCCGCGTCAAAGCGCAGCACAGCGCTCAGCCGCTGCGGGTCCAGCGGCTCGAACTTGGCACGCGGCAGTTCGACCACCAGCTTGTCGCCGTCACGGAAAAAGGCCTGCGGGGCGGCGTAGTCGACCACGCGGTGCTTGCCCAGAAACAGGTGCGGGCGCTCCAGCGCAACGGCGGCGGGCAGCGGGATCGCGATCCGCACCTTGCCGCCTTCGATGGCAAAAGTCGCCTTGGCACCCAGCGGAGCGGGCAGGGCGGCGCGCCATTGGTCAAAGCGGGGGTCAGGAGCGCCCGCCGTGCCAACCGTGACTTCGGCGGAAAGATCAGCCTGTTCGGGCACGCAGACCTGATCGGTGCAGGCCAGCCAGTCGAGCCGGACGCGGACCGGCAGGCGCGTTCCGGGCGCGGCATTGGCTGGCAAGGCCAAGGTGGTCAGAACGGCATATTCATGTTCGTAGACATGGTTCATCAGGCCGCCGACGATCAGCGTTGCCGGAACCGGATAGGCCAGGTCTCCAGCCTTTGCTCCGGCGGGCAGGGTCCAGTTGGGGGAAAGCCCCAGTCCCGCATCGCCGGGATTGGACCAATAGCCGTGCCAGCCTTTGTCGGGCGTCATCACGAAGGCCAGTTGAACCGTCCCGCCCGGTGCGGCGGGCCCTTCGACCACCAGCGCGGCCTTGATATGGGTCGGCGCGGCCAGGGCCGGAGCAGCCAGCAAAAGCGCGCAAAGCTGCAACAGCAGTGTAACAAGGCGGCGGTAGCTGCGGGCCACTTTCGGTTAACTCCTTTGTTCTGCCTCTTGCACTCAGCCCGGGGCAGGGGCAACAGGCTGTTCTTCGTAACCCGTACCTATTTTAGGGAAGTTCCATGCGCCGCATCGTTGCCCCTCTTGCCGTTTCGCTTGCTCTTGCCCTGGCCGCTGGCGCTCCCGCCGCAGCCGAACCCGCGCAGAACCCGGCGCAGCCTGCGGCGGAAGTACCTGCTGCCGCCCCGGCCAATCCGCCGCGCCTGATCGTTGCGGTTTCGATCGACCAGTTCAGCGCCGATACCTTCGCCAAGTTCCGCCAGCACTACAGCGGCGGTTTCCTGCGTCTGACAAATGGCGTGGTATTCCCCTCGGGCTATCAGTCGCACGCCGCGACCGAAACTTGCCCCGGCCATTCGACCCTGCTGACCGGGGTTCATCCGGCGCGCAACGGGATCATCGCCAATTCCTGGTTCGAACCCGATGGCCCGCGCGGCACGACCTCGATCTATTGCGCCGAAGATGCGACCGACCCGGCCAGCTCAGCGCGCAATCCGGTTGTCTCGGCCCGCAATCTCAAGGTGCCGACGCTGGGTGAGATGATGAAAAACGTCAACGCCGCGACCCGCAACGTCGCGGTTTCGGCCAAGGACCGCGCCGTGATGATGATGGGCGGGCACAAGATCGACGCCGCCTGGTGGTGGAAGGGCGGGTCCTTCGTCAGTTTCAAGGATCGCGCGGCTACTCCCGCCGTCCAGGCCGTCAACACCAAGGCTGCGGCGACGATCAAGGCCGGGGCCAAGGCCCTGCCGATCCCGGTCTGGTGCCAGTCGTCCGACTATGCTGTCCCGGTTGGCAAGACCACGCTGGGCACCGGCCGGTTCGCGCTGGAAGCGGGCAAGGAAAACCAATTCCGCGTCTCGCCGCGGATGGATGCCGCCACGGTCGATCTGGCCATCGGCCTGGCCGAGGAAATGAAGCTGGGCAAGGGTCCGGCGACCGACCTGCTCTCGGTCTCGCTGTCCGCGACCGACTATGTCGGCCATGCCACCGGGGTTTCGGGATCGGAAATGTGCATCCTGCAGAACCAGCTCGATCAGGATCTGGGCCGGCTGTTCAAGTACCTCGACGGCAAGGGGATCGATTACCTGGTCGTGCTGACTGCTGACCACGGCGGGCTCGACATGCCCGAGCGGATGGACCAGCAGGCCTATCCCAAGGCGCAGCGCGTCAACGTGGCACTGACCCCGGACAACCTGTCCAAGACCGTCGCGGCGAAGACCGGCATTGCGGTCGACGGACCGCTGGTCTTCGGCGATGCGCCGATGGGCGACCTCTATGTCAGCCGCAAGCTTGACGCGGCGCAGCGCGCCAAGGTGATCGCCGCGCTGGTCGAAACGCTGAAGGCCAGCCCGCAGGTCGCCGATGCCTTCACCGGCGAGGACCTGGCTGCCGTGCCGGTGCCCAGCGGCGATCCGCAGGACTGGACGCTGAAGCAGCGCGCCCGCGCTTCGTACCAGGCGGGTCGTTCGGGCGACGTGGTGCTGATCCTGGGGCGGACCGTGACTCCGATCCCCGAGCCGATGCCCGGTGCCTATGTCGCCACCCACGGCAGCGCGTTCGACTATGACCGCCGCGTGCCGATCCTGTTCTGGCGCAAGGGCCTGCGCTCGTTCGAGCAGCCGCAGCCGGTCGAGACGGTCGATATCGCGCCGACCCTGGCGGCGGTGCTGGGCATGAAGGTGCCGGACGGAACCTTCGACGGCCGCTGCCTCGATCTTGATGGCGGGGCGGGGGACACCTGCGCCAAGTAGGCCCGCCTGACCTTTTGGGCCTTCGACAAGGCCCGGCAGAGCGGGTAACAGGGGCGAAGCGATTCCTGACAACCTGCCGTGCCGAGCCTGGCGACGCACGGTGCATAGCTGGCAAGAGAGATGACCGATAAACGCGATCTCGTGATCCTGGGCGGTGGGCTGGTGGGGATGACCCTGGCGCTCGCCGCGGCGAAGAAGGGCATCACCAGCCATGTGATCGACAAGGCTCTGCCCGAGGAACTGACCGCCGAAGGCGTGGATGGCCGCGCCTCGGCTATTTCGACCGCCAGCTGGAACCTGTTCTGCAACATCGGTCTGGAAGAGCGGCTGGCCCCGCTCGGCTGTCCGATTGAGGCAATTGCCGTGACCGACGGGATGAAGCCCGGGCGGATCGACTTCAAGCCGCAGCCGGGCGATGGCACGCTGGGCCGGATGTACGCCAATCGCGACATCCGCCTTGCCCTGTTTGATGCGGCGCGCGGGGAATCCGCGATTGCCTGGTCCAGCGGAGTCGAACCGGTGGAGCGGGAGCGCGGCGAGCATGGCGTGGCCGTGGAGCTGAGCGACGGCCGCACGGTCCAGGGTAGCTTGCTGGTCGGCGCGGAAGGGCGGCAGAGCCCGACGCGCAAGGAAGCGGGCCTCAATTCGGCGCGTTGGGACTATAGCCACCGCGCTTTCGTCACGGGCATCACCCACGAAAAGCCGCATGGCGGGGTCGCTTGGGAGATCTTCTACCCGGCGGGGCCACTGGCCTTGCTGCCCCTGCTCGATCTGCCTGACGGACGCCACCGCAGCGCCGTGGTCTGGACCTTTGACGAAAAGGATGCCGCCGGGGTCGCCGCGCTGAGCGACGCGGTGTTCATCGGCGAAATGGCCCAGCGGCTCGAAGGTATTTTCGGCAAGATCGAACTGAATGCCCCGCGGATGAGCTATCCGCTGAACTTCCACCACGCCCCGCGGATCGTCGAGCAGCGACTGGCTCTGGTCGGCGATGCGGCGCACGGGATGCACCCGATTGCCGGACAAGGGCTGAACCTGGGCCTGCGCGATGTCGGTGTGCTGGTCGAATGCCTGGCCGAGGGCATGCGGCTCGGTCTCGATCCGGGCGATGCCCAGGTGCTGGCGCGCTATGAACGCTGGCGCAGCCTGGACAACACCACGGTCATGGCCACGACCGATGCGATCGTCCGCTTGTTCGGCGTGCCTGGCCGTTTGCCCAGCCTGGTACGGCGCATTGGCATGGCCGGAGTCCAGCGTTCGGGCTGGCTCAAGCACTTCTTCATGGATGAAGCCCGCGGCATGTCAGGCGACCTGCCGCAATTGCTCCGCGCCTAGATCGCGGGAACGGGTGCTGACGATGCGGGGCTGGGGCTGACGGCCGGGCCTGGTTGCCGCACCGCTTCGCCGGTTCCGCTTTTCAACTTTTCCGGTTCGGACAAGGCAGCCTGTTCGATCTGGTCCAGCGCCTGCATTGTCGCTGCGTATCGTTTTGCCTTGGCAATCCAGGTGTTTGCCGCAGCGCGGCCGGGCAGCCCCGCGACGAGCTCGGTCGCAGCGTCGATCTGCCCCGCGCGCAACTGCAGGTCCGCCTGGGCGAGGCGGGTCTCGGCGCTGCTGGTCCCCGGCGCAGTACGATGCACCACGAACAGGTCGGACATCTGACGGCGGAATCGCGTCCAGGCTCCCTGATTGGCGCTTTTGCCGGTCAGCGCCGGCGCCAGCTGGTGCAGTTCGGCGCTGAGCTGCGTCAGAGTCGTGGGCTGCTGCGCGCCCGAGATGATCGCCGCGATCGCCTGGGGCCGGGCCGTGGCAAAGCGGAGTCGCAACTGTTCTTCAAGATAGCCCAGCGGCATTCCGCGTTCGATCGCGCGCCGCGTCGCTTGGGCGACCAGCAGTGCTTCGGCTCGCGCAGTATTGCCCTCTGCTGCAGCGGCTTGCAGATCGATGCGGGCAAGACGGCGTTCCAGCTCGGCGACTTGCCGTTCCAGCACCATATTGACCTGCGGCAATTGCTGGCCGGTCGCGCTCGGGGGATTGTCCGGTTCGCTGCTGCGGAAAATGGCATTGTCCGTACCGATCAGCGGCACGGCGATCCGTCCTTCCCAAGCAAGCCAACCGATCAAGGCGGCGGCACCAAGCAGGGCCAGCACGGTCCCGCCCAGCATGACGCGCAAAAAGCCAGAACGGCGCGGCATTGGGTCGAGTGAGGAATAAGGATCTGCGGACATTCGGTCCCTTGCCAGCTGTTGCAGAGGTCAGCGCGCCCCCGGCAGAGGGTCTTGGCACATTTGCCGCGCCAAAGCCAGCAAGGCGGAGTCTTCCGGATAGGGCGCCGCGGCTACCTCGCCCCAGCCATCGCCGGCTGCAACGGCAATGCGGGGCGACAGCGCCGCGACGCGCAATGTCGCGCGGCGAATGCCGTGCTGCACGCACTGGGCCGCAAGATGCCGTGCGGCCTCGGCGGAATGGAGCAGGACAATCGCGGGCTGGCGCAGCAGGGCGACCAGTTCCGCAGGCATGTCGCGCGGCAAGCTGGCATAGACCACGCGTTCGTCCATGGTGACGCCCTTGGGCAGGGTCAGCGGCACGCGCTCCTCCCCGGCAAGCCGCAGCAGGCGGCGATGCCCGGGGGCCAGTTGGTCGACCGCGCCCTGCAGGTTCGCGTTGCCGGTGGCGACGACCTTGAAACCGGCTGCCGCTGCCGCATCGGAGGTTGCTTCGCCCACGGCATAGACCGGCAGGGATTTAAGTGGGGAAAGACCGTGCCCGCCATGATGCAGGACCATCGCACTGCCGATCAGCAGGGCGTCAAAAGCATTGGGCGGGACCGCCTCCCAGCTGCGCGGTGCGACTTCAAACAGGGGATAACCGTGGACTTCGACCCCGTGCATCTGCCGCGCCTTGGCCAGGCTGGCGCTGCAACCGGGCTCGGGGCGGATGACGACCAAGGGTACGGCCATGAAGTCTGGCTCCTGTTCCTACCGTGGCGGCGGGTCGAAGTGTTCGCGGATGGCAGGGCCAGCCTTGCTAAGTAGTTCTCCTGCAAGTCGGGCCGGTCCGTCAAGGTCGTCGAGCGCAAAGCGGGCGGTTTCTTCCACTCTTTCCGCGCCATCCGGCGAAAGCAGGGCAGCCCGGATCGTCAGGCTGTTGCCCGCCTCCTGGGTCAGCACGGCAATCGGGCTGTGGCAATTGCCGCCCAGCGCTGCCAGCAGGGCGCGCTCGGCAATCACGGCGCGGTGGCTGGGGCCATGGTCGATGGCAGAGAGCAGCGCGCGGGTGCGATCATCGGCGGCGCGCGCCTCTATCGCAATGGCGCCCTGGCCGGGAGCGGGAAGCCAGTCTTGCGGATCGAGCGGTGTGCCGAAATGCGCCATGCCGAGCCGGTTGAGCCCGGCCAGGGCGAGCAGGGTGACATCGGCTTCGCCCGCCTCCAGCTTGGCCAGCCGGGTCTGGACATTGCCGCGAATGCCGACCACGCGGCAGTCGGGCCGGGCGTGAAGCGCCTGCGCGGCGCGGCGCGGGGCGCTGGTGCCGATCCGGGTACCGGGGGGCAGTTCGGCCAAGCTGGCCGCGCCGACCAGCACGTCGCGCACGTCCTCGCGCGGGAGGATAGCGGCAATCGCGATTTCGCTCGGGCGGATCGTTTCGACGTCCTTCAGCGAGTGGACCGCAAAGTCGATTTCCCCGGCCAGCAGCCAGGCATCCAGCTCCTTGGTCCACAGCGCCTTGCCGCCGATTTCGGCCAGCGGGCGGTCCAGCACCTTGTCGCCGCTGGCGGTGACGGGAACGATCTCTACCGCAAGCCCGGGATGGGCAGCGCACAGGCGGTCGCGGGCTTCGTGCGCCTGGGCCATGGCAAGCGGCGAGGCACGGGTACCGAGTTTCAGGGGACGGTCAGGCATGGCCGCTTGTCCTATTGCGCAATCTCTCTAAGGGAAAGTGGGCATGGGGATTGTCCTCGGAATTGAATCATCCTGTGATGAAACGGCAGCCGCGCTGGTGGACAGCGAACGGCGCGTTATCGCGCAGCGTATCGCCTCGCAGGACGAAGCCCACCGCCCCTATGGCGGGGTCGTGCCGGAAATCGCCGCCCGCGCCCATGCCGAGCGGGTGACGCCCTTGGTCGCCGCAACCCTGGCCGATGCGGGCATGACTCTGGCCGATGTCGATGCGATTGCGGCGACCGCCGGGCCGGGCCTGATCGGCGGGGTGATGGTCGGACTGGTCAGCGCCAAGGCGCTTGCCATGGCCAGCGGCAAGCCGCTGATTGCGGTCAATCACTTGGAAGGACACGCCCTGTCGCCGCGCCTGGCCGATAGCGCGCTGCAATTCCCCTATCTGCTGCTGCTCGTCTCGGGCGGGCATTGCCAGTTGCTGCTGGTCGAAGGCGTCGGGCGGTACAAGCGCCTGGGCACGACCATTGACGATGCGCTGGGCGAAGCTTTCGACAAGACGGCAAAGATCCTGGGCCTCGGTTTTCCGGGCGGTCCAGCGGTCGAGCGACTGGCGCGCGAAGGGGATGCGCGCAAGGTCCCGCTGCCGCGCCCCTTGCTGGGCAGCAATGAGCCGCATTTCTCCTTCGCCGGGCTGAAAAGCGCGGTGCTGCGCGCCAAGGAAGCGATGAGCGGCGCAGCGCAGGGCGCCTATGGCGAGGCCGACATTGCCGCCTCGTTCCAGCAGGCGGCGATCGACTGCGTGATCGACCGCAGCCGCAAGGCTTTGCAGGCTACGACTGGCGCGACCGCGCTGGTGGTTGCGGGCGGGGTGGCCGCGAACCAGGCAGTGCGCGGTGCGTTGGAGGCTTTGGCGGCAGAATTTTCGCTGCCGTTCGTGGCGCCGCCCTTGGCGCTGTGTACGGACAATGCGGCAATGATTGCCTGGGCCGGGGTGGAACGGCTGGGGCAGTCCGATCCGCTCGATTTCGCCGCGCGGCCGCGCTGGCCGCTCGATCCTGATGCGGCTCCGGTGCGCGGAGCAGGGGTAAAGGCATGAGTTCGGCAATCGGCGTGATCGGGGCTGGAGCGTGGGGCACGGCGCTGGCTCAGGCGATGGCCAGCAATGGCAGCGAAGTCCTGATCTGGGCGCGCGAAAGCGAGCTGGTGGAGGAAATCAACCGCCACCACAGCAACAGCCTGTTCCTGCCCAGCGCCAGCCTGGCCCCGTCGATCCGCGCCACGGGCAATCTGGCCGATCTGGCCGCGCTGCCGGTCCTGCTGGTCGTCACCCCGGCGCAGCATCTTGCCCGGGTGCTGGGTGACTTGCCCGATGGCGCTCGCGATCTGGTGCTGTGTTCCAAGGGGATCGAGGCCGGAACCGGCCGGCTGATGGCCGATGTAGCGGCAGAGGCTGCGCCCGCCGCGCAAATCGCGGTCCTGTCCGGGCCGACTTTCGCTCACGAAGTGGCGGCAGGATTGCCGACAGCGGTGACTCTGGCCTGTGGCGGCGGCGCTGCGCAGTGGCAGCGGCTGGCTCCGGCCCTGTCGCGGCCGATGCTGCGGCTCTACTACTCCGATGACGTGACCGGCGCGGAAATCGGCGGCGCGGTGAAGAACGTGCTGGCGATTGCCTGCGGCGTGGTCGATGGCCTGGGCCTGGGGCAGAACGCCCGCGCCGCGCTGATCGCGCGCGGCTATGCCGAAATGGTCCGCTTTGGTCTGGCTTTGGGCGGGCGCGCAGAGACACTGGCGGGGCTGTGCGGGCTGGGCGATCTGGTCCTGACCTGCTCCTCCACTTCGAGCCGCAACTTCTCGCTCGGCAAGGCGCTGGGCGAAGGGCAATCGGCGGATCAGGCGCTGCACGGCAAGTCCAGCGTGGCCGAAGGCGCGCATACGGCTCCGGTCCTGGCCGATCTGGCCCGCCAGCGCGGCATCGACATGCCGATTGTCGATGCGGTCTGCCGTCTGCTCGCCGGTGAAGCTCCGGCAACCAGCGTGGTCAGCGACCTGCTCTCCCGTCCGCTTCGGGCCGAAGGCGTCGAAGCATGAGCGAGGAACGCACCGAACAGCAGGACATCCAGGCGCTGGCCAAGGGCGGGCGGACCAATATCCTTGGCTTCGTGCTGCGGCTGGCGGGCAATATCCCGTTCCTGTTCATCGCCGGGCGGCTTTATGGCGCCGAAGCCCTGGGCCGGTTTGCCTTTGCCGTCGCCGTGGTCGAACTGGCGGTGCAGCTTTGCACGCTGGGGCAAAAGCGCGGCCTGGCACAGGAGCTGGCGCGGGAGGACGCGAATCCGGCCAATGTCGTGGGCGATGGCATGCTACTCAGCGGAACCCTGGCAGCAGTGGTTGCCGCGGTCTTCTATCTTTTCCCGGTGTTGGTCTTTCCCAATGCGCATTTCAATGCGGTGGACCGCCTGATCCCGCTGATCATGGTGCCGATGGTGCTGACCGACATTGCCCTGTCGGCCCAGGCGTACCGGTTCGACGTTGCCACGACTGTCCGCGCGCGCGCGCTGGTTGAGCCGTGGACCCGCTCGATCCTTGCCGGGGTGCTGTGGTTCTTCATCCCGTCGAGCGGCCTGATCATCGCCTATATCGCCTCGATCTTTGCCACGGCGGTGGCGGCACTGTGGCCGGTCTATCGCACCTATGGCCTGCCCCGCGCGTGGCGGCCGCACCCGCTCCGGCTGGGCAAGCTGGCGCTGGGCAACCTCCCGCTCGCGGTCGCCGACGCGGTCGAATGGGGCACGCGGCGGCTCGACCTGGCGATCCTTGGCATTTTCGCCGGACCAAAGGCGGTGGGGGTCTATTACGTCGCGCAGCAGATCGCCTCGCTGCCGCAGAAGTTCAAGACCAGTTTCGAGCCGGTGCTGGGTCCGGTGATCACCCGCAATCTCAAGGACCGGAACTATGCCGCGATATCGCAGCAGGTTTGCCAGGTCGGCTTCTGGATCACCGCGGCGCAGGTCGCCGTCGCGCTGGCCTTGGGCCTGCCCGGCGAAGGGGTGATGGGCCTGACCGGCCCGGCTTTCGTCGGCGGGACGGGGGCACTCGCGTTCCTGCTTGCGGCAGAGGTGGTTGCCTCGGCCGCCGTGGTGAGCGAAGCGGCGCTGATCTATGTGAAGCGCATGGTCAATCTGTGGCTCTCGCTCGCCACCGTGGCGGTCCAGGTGGTCGCCTCGGTCGGCCTGATCCTGCTGGCCAAGCGGATGGGGCTGGGGGAACTATACTGGGCAGCGGCCGTTGCTGCGGGATTGATGATCGCGCTGGGCTTTGCCTCGCTGGCCAAGTCGCGCGTGCTGTCCCGTTTCCTGGGGCACCCGGCCAATCCGTGGCGCTGGTCGGTGGTCTGGGCTGCGGCTCCGGCAGTGGTGGTCGGCTGGTTCGTCACCCGCTATCTGCCCGAATGGCTGGAACTGGCGCTTGGCATTCCGGCTATTCTGGCTGCCTATTGCTGGGTAATCTGGGTCAAGGGCTTCGGGCCTGAGGACCGCGTGCTGTTCCGCCGCAATGTCGGCGCATGATTGGAACGAAGGATATGGTGCGATGATGCAGACGATCGAAGCGAACTGGGTCGCCTTTGCCGTGGCATTGCTGGCCGTTCTGGTGGTCGGCTGGCTGCTGCTGGCCCGCGCCCGGAGCAAGCCTACGCGGCGCGAGTACAAGCCCGACGTGCTCGATCAGGGCGCGGCTTCGGTCCAGCGCAACCAGGCGCTGATTGACGCGGCGCCCGCCGCCCAGGTTACCCCGCCGCCGCAAGGCGCGACGATGGGCGGGATCGGCGAAGCCGTGGCGATCGGGGCGCAAGACGTGGTCGAAGAAGCCGCGACCCAGCCGGTTCCCGAAAGCCCGCCCGAAATCCAGCCCGCGCCGCCCCCGCCGCCCGCGCCTGCGCCGCAGCCCGAAGTGGTTCCTTCGCCCGAGCCGCAGCCGGAAATCGTCCCCTCGGTCGAGCCGATCCCCGCGCCCAGCCCGCCGACTGCCGCGCCCGCAGGCGACGTGCTGCTGGCCGACGACCTGTCGCGGATCAAGGGCCTGGGGCCCAAGCTGCAAAAGCTGCTCCCCACCCTGGGCCTCTCCACCTTTGCCCAGATCGCCGCGCTGACCGATTCGGACCTGGCCGAACTCGATACCAAGCTGGGCGCCTTCGCCGGCCGTCCGGCAAAGGACAACTGGGTCGAACAGGCGAAATACCTCGCCGCCGGGGACACCGCCGGGTTCGAAGCGCGCTTCGGCAAGGTCTGATTTAGACCGGCCCTAGCGCCCCCACTTCTTCTGGGTCTTGCCGTAACGCGTCTTGCGCGTGCCCGGCTTGCCTTCGTTGCTGCGGCCCACGCGCGGAGCCTTGTGTTCGGCGTCGGGCAGGCCCAGCTCGGTCGCCTCCAGGCGGCGGATTTCGTCGCGCAGGCGGCCGGCTTCCTCGAATTCCAGGTCGGCGGCGGCGGCGCGCATCCGGCCTTCCAGCTCCTCGATATAGGCGCGCAGGTTGTGGCCGACGAGGTTGTTGCGCTCGTCGTCCTCGATATCGACCACCACCCCGTCGCGGCTGGCCGCATCGGCGACGATATCGTGGATGTTGCGCTTAATCGTTTCGGGGGTGATCCCGTGTAGCTCGTTATAGGCGCGCTGCTTTTCGCGGCGGCGGTCGGTTTCCGCCATGGCGCGTTCCATCGATCCGGTGATCCGGTCGGCATAGAGGATCACGCGGCCATCGACATTGCGCGCGGCGCGGCCAATGGTCTGGATCAGCGACGTTTCGCTGCGCAGGAAGCCTTCCTTGTCCGCGTCCAGGATGCAGACCAGCCCGCATTCCGGAATGTCCAGCCCTTCGCGCAGCAGGTTGATCCCGACCAGCACGTCATAAACCCCCAGCCGCAGGTCGCGGATCAGCTCGATACGCTCCAGCGTTTCGACGTCGGAGTGCATGTAGCGCACGCGCAGGCCCGCCTCGTGCATGAATTCGGTCAGGTCCTCGGCCATGCGCTTGGTCAGCGTGGTGACCAGCGTGCGGTAGCCCTTGGCCGCGGTCTGGCGGCATTCCTCGATGCAGTCCTGGACCTGGTCCTCGACCGGACGGATCAGCACCGGCGGATCGATCAGCCCGGTCGGGCGGATCACCTGTTCGGCAAAGACCCCGCCGGACTGCTCCATTTCCCACGATCCGGGCGTGGCCGAAACCGCCACGGTCTGCGGCCGCATCGCGTCCCACTCGTTGAACCGCAAGGGACGGTTGTCGATGCAGCTCGGCAGGCGAAAGCCATATTCGGCGAGGGTAATCTTGCGGCGGTGGTCGCCCTTGGACATCGCCCCGATCTGCGGGATCGTCTGGTGGCTTTCATCGACGAACAGCAGGGCATTGTCCGGCAGGTATTCGAACAGCGTCGGCGGCGGTTCGCCCGGCAGGCGCCCGGTGAGGAAGCGCGAATAGTTCTCGATCCCCGCACAGCTGCCCGTGGCGGCGATCATTTCCAGGTCGAAATTGGTCCGCTGCTCCAGCCGCTGCGCTTCCAGCAGCTTGCCCTCGGCGTTCAGCTCCTTCAGCCGCTCGGCCAGTTCAAAGCGGATCGCCTCGGCCGCCTGCTTCATCGTCGGGCCGGGCGTGACATAGTGCGAATTGGCATAGACCCGCACCGAATTGAGGCTGGCCCCCTTCTTGCCGGTCAGCGGATCGAATTCGGCAATCTCCTCGATCTCGTCGCCAAAGAACGAGACGCGCCAGGCCATGTCCTCGTAGTGGCTGGGGAACACTTCCAGGTTGTCGCCCCGCACGCGGAAGGTGCCGCGCTGGAACGCGGCGTCGTTGCGCTTGTATTGCAGGGCGACCAGCTTGCGGATGATCTCGCGCTGGTCCTCGCTCGCCCCCTTTTTCAGGTCGAAGATCATCGCCGAATAGGTTTCGACCGAGCCGATGCCATAGAGGCACGAGACCGACGCGACGATGATCACGTCATCGCGTTCGAGCAGCGAGCGGGTGGCGGCATGGCGCATCCGGTCGATCGCCTCGTTCACCGAGCTTTCCTTCTCGATGTAGGTATCGCTGCGCGGCACATAGGCCTCGGGCTGGTAATAGTCGTAGTAGGAGACGAAGTATTCCACCGCGTTGTCGGGGAAAAAGCTCTTCATCTCGCCATAGAGCTGCGCCGCGAGGATCTTGTTCGGCGCCAGGATCAGCGCGGGCCGCTGCGTCGCCTCGATCACCTGGGCCATGGTGAAGGTCTTGCCGGAGCCGGTAACCCCCAGCAGCACCTGCGTCGCCTCGCCATTGCGGATGCCCTCCACCAGCTCGGCAATCGCGGTCGGCTGGTCCCCGGCGGGGGAATAGTCTGACACGATCTTGAACGGCCGCTGCTCCAGCGCCTTCTCCGGCCGCGCCGGCTTGTGCGGAACAAAGGCGTCCGTGGTGTCGGGTTCGTCGAGGCCCCGGCGGATGATGAGTTCAGCCATGGGCTGGGATATGGGGGTTTGCGGTTTGTTCCGCAATGGGGGTGGGACAGGAATGAAAAAGCCGATATGTTATTGACATATCAGGGAAAGCAGCCCCAAACTCCAAGAGCGTGAGGTTTTTCTCGGTGGGGTTGAGGTATGACGGACATCAAGCTCAAGTTCGAGGGTAAATTGTCCGACAATCACGTGCTCAACTTCTACGATGCTGCGCGTGCAATGACTGGGTTTCAGCGATCGTTGGCGCTAACAACCCATCTAGTAATGCATGGTGAGATTATTACTCAGGCACCAGCGTTAAAAGAAGCTGACATTCTTGTATCAACACCATCTCCCGGGTCGTGGGAAATTATTGCAAGTATTGTAGGTGCTGCTTGGGTCGCTGGCACTGCTAGTAAGGACACGCCGCCAGGGCACATGCTTTATTCTATTTATGACTACATAATATCTAGTACGCTTGGATTTCACGTCGATTACGAGAAAAGCCTGTTCCAGTCATATCGCGAAAGCTTAACCGAAAAAGGAATCACGCCTGAGAAACTTGAAAGTCTCATGGAGAAAACTGAATCCAGCATAGGTGATATGCACCGTCCTATAGTTGCTTCGCAGAGTGCAACTTCCGCGAAACTATTCCGGTTAAGTAGATCTGGAGTCGATCAAATCGGTCCTGATATGACAAGTCTGAGCTACGATTACATCGCACGTACGATCCGGCGAGATGAATTGATCGAACACCAAGGGCTAGTTTCGAGATACAACGTTAATACATACAAGGGCAGAATATTCTTGCCCGATGAACAGCGCCCTATTCCATTCGAACTCGATGAGGTCGCAAAGAATAGAGAAAGCGTACAGATTATCACTTCAAGTCTTCGAACAAATGCCACAAGCCGAAGGGAGAGTGAGGGTTTAATTGCGCTTTATGGGCGAAGGTTGGAGTCTTCTACGGGGAGACTTAAGGCGCTGATCGTAAACAAGGTAGAAGAAGCGAAAAGCATCGTCCTGTAACCGTTTATGGTTCGCATATTTTGAGTATCTCCCGATTGTTGCCTGCTAACAAGGGCTTTACCACGCTCGACAGCCCCCCTCTCACACGCCAGACTTCCTACCAAACAAGCGGGAGAGTGAACAATGGGCATGGAACTCAGCCGGTCAGTCGCGGGCAAGGTGGTGCTGGTTACCGGCGCGGGCAGTGGCATGGGGCGGGCGACGGCGGAGGTTTTTGCGGCCGAGGGCGCCAACGTCGCTCTGACCGACCTCTCCGCCGAAGCAGTGGAAGCCATCGCCGCGGACCTGCGCGCCGCGGGCCATTCGGCGCGGAGCTGGGCGCTTGACGTATCGGATGCCGCAGCGATCCGCGCCGTGGTGCCAGAGGTCGCGGCTGCGTTCGGCGGGCTCGACGCGCTGGTCAACAATGCGGGGATCTCTTCGTTCTGTCCGATCGATGATGACGAGCACTATGACCTTGTCTGGGACCGTGCCGTGGCGGTCCTGCTCACCGCGCACCAGCGGATGATCCGCGCGGCGCTGCCGTTTCTGCGCCAGTCCGCCAGTCCGCGCGTGGTCAACATTGCCAGCACCGAGGCGTTGGGGGCGACGTCGCGCAACAGCCCCTATGCCGCGGCCAAGGCCGGGGTGACGGGCCTGACCCGCGCGCTGGCGGTGGAGCTGGGCAAGGAGGGGATCACGGTCAACGCGATCTGCCCGGGGCCGATTGCCACGGGCATGACCGAGAAGGTCAGCGATGCCGACAAGGCGGTCTATGCCCAGCGCCGCACCGCGCTGCGCCGCTATGGCCAGCCCGAGGAAGTGGCGCACATGACGCTGAGCCTGTGCCTGCCTGCGGCCAGCTATGTCACCGGGGTGACGATCCCGGTCGATGGCGGGCTGATGGCGCGCAATGCGTGATTGAGGGCCTGACTGGGGCGCCGTGCCGGGGCGTTAGGCTGGATAGACCCCGGATAGGACGGTGTCGAAGTGGGCGCGTACGGTGTGGTTGCATTGGCAGGCCATGGCCCCCAGGCGGGCCTCGTCGGTTACGGTGATCTCGCCGCGGCGGGTGGTGATCACGCCGGCGATGCGGAAGCGCGAGAGGACGCGGGCGACATAGCTGCGCCCCACGCCAAGCAGCTCGGCCAGCTGGTCCTGGGTCAGGTGGACCTGCTGGCAGTTCGAGCGCTGCTGCGCGGCGGTCAGCCAGCGGGCGGTGCGCTGTTCGATGTCGTGCGCGGCGTTGCACGCGGCGGTCTGGAAGATCTGGGCGAGGAAGCAGTCGGCATAGCGGTCAAACAGCCGGGCGACGCCGGGGTGGCTGGACTTGACCCGTTCAAGGTCAGCCAGGGCAATGCGCAGGAACGGACCGCCTTGAAGCACGCTGGCGCGGGCGAATGCGGGCAGGGGGCCGTGGCTGACCATCCCGCCGAGCGCGCCCTCGCGCCCGACCATCGCGGTTTCCAGCGCTTCGCCGTCTTCCATCACGACATAGAACCCGGCCAGCGCGCTGTAGCAGGGAAAGTGGCAATGGCTGATGTGGTCGCCCGGTTCGTAAAGGATGAACCCGCTCGGCAGTTCGTTGCGGGTCAGCAGCGGGGCCAGCGCCGCGCGGTCTTCGGAAGCCAGGGCGGCCAGCAGGTTGTTGGCGACAAGACGCGCGGGCATGGGCTCGGTACCGCTCACTAGAGAGTCCTCTTCAGCCCGCAGCCGACGCTGTGTCCACAAATAGACAGACAACGGAGAGAACCTTAGGTATTAACGCAGATCGGCTCCAATTGGTTCCGGACGGGAGAATTGGATGACGAAGACGAAAATGCGTACGGCACTGGTGGTGGAAGAAAGTCCGCTGATCGCGATGAACGTGGAGCAGACTCTGCTGCGCTGCGGGTTCGCTGCGGTCCATGTCGCCTGCTCGCCCGATGCGGCGACCGATATGGCGGGAACAGCGGAGCTGGATTTCGCGCTGCTCTCGGTCGAACCGGGCGGCGTCCATGGCAGCGTGCTGGCGCCGCTGCTGGCTAGGCGCAGCGTGCCCTTTGCCTTTATCTGCGACCTGTCAGACGGAAGCGACGTGCCCCCCGCCTGGAGGGGCACGCCGTACCTGGCAAAACCTTACACCGAAGCGGAGCTTGCCCAGCTGATCGCCGCGGTCGGGTCCTGAGCCGAAGCTCAGGCCGGAAGGGTAAGGGCTTCGTAGCGCTCCAGATGCCAGTCGGCCGGGCCGAACTGGTTCTCGATCATGGTGCTGCGCTTGAAGTAGTGGCCGATCGCCAGTTCCATGGTGATGCCGATGCCGCCATGGGTCTGGATCGCGTTCTGGCCGACCGCCTTGATGCTGCGGGCAACCTTGGCCTTGACCTGGCTGACCGCGGCCTTGCGCTGCTCGGCCGGAAGACCCAGCTTGAGCGTGCCCATCAGGCTCATCGAGGCGATCTGTTCGACGTCGACCAGCATGTCGGCCATGCGGTGTTGCAGCGCCTGGAACTTGCCGATCGGCTGGCCGAACTGCTTGCGCTGCTTGGTATAGTCAACCGTGCCTTCCAGCAGCTTGCGGGCGATCCCGGTGCCTTCGGCGCAGACTGCGACAGTGGCTTCGTCGACCACCCGCTCGATCAGGTCGATCCCGCCGGGCAGCAGGGCTTCGCCCGGAATGCTGACGTTCTCGAAGTAGACTTCGGCACCGCGGAAGCCATCGACCATCGCATAGTCGCGCATGGTGATGCCGGCGGCCTTGGCGTCGACCAGGAACAGCTCAACCCCGGCGCGTTCACGGCGGCTGCCGCCGGTGCGGGCGGTGACCAGCAGGTGCGTCGCCCACGGCGCGGCATAGACGGCGGCCTTGTGGCCGTTCAGGACATAGCCCGAACCGTCTGCCTTGGCGGTGGTCCCGATGTCGGCCAGGTTATAGCGGCCCTGCGGTTCGCCATAGGCAAAGGCGGTGATGCAATCGCCGCTGATGATCTGCGGGATCACTTCGGCGGCAACTGCGCCGCCGACGGCCTGGAGCGCGCCGCCGCCGATCACCACGGTCTGCAGCCAGGGCTCGATCGCGATGACCTTGCCCAGTTCTTCCATCATGATCGCGTTTTCCAGGAAGCCGCCGCCCATGCCGCCGTATTCCTCGGCAAAGGGGGCGCTGGTCAGGCCCAGCTCGCTGGAGAGCGCGCGCCAGATGCCGGGATCGCGCCCTTCCGGGCTGGTCAGCATCTTCTTGCGGGTTTCAAAGTCGTAGGTATCGGCCAAGAACCGCGCGAGGGTATCGCGCAGCATGTCCTGCGTTTCAGTATAGCTCAGGTCCATGTGTTCAATTCCTCAGAGGCCGAGAACCATCTTGGCGATGATGTTGCGCTGGATCTCGTTCGACCCGCCATAGATCGTGGTCTTGCGGGTGTTGTAGTACATCGGCGCGGCGCGGTTGGCCCATTCCGGACCCACGGCGTGCTGGTTGTCACCCTCGCCAAAGCTGCGCGAATAGGGAGCGCCGTAATGGCCGGCCATTTCCAGGGTCAGTTCGGTCAGGCGCTGCTGAATCTCCGAACCCTTGATCTTCAGCACCGAGCTTTCCGGCCCCGGACCATGGCCCGCGGCCATGCCCGACAGAGTGCGCAGTTCGGTGAATTCCAGCGCGGCCAGGTCCATTTCCAGTTCGGCCACCTTGCGGCGGAAGAACGGATTGGCGAGCAGGGCCTTTTCGCCGTCCATTTCGGTGCTGGCGATCTGACGGATGCGTTCGACCCCGCGCTTGGAGCTGGCGACACCGGCGATGCCGACGCGTTCGTGGGCAAGCAGGAACTTGGCGCAGGTCCAGCCCTTGTTCTCTTCGTAGACGCGGTTTTCGACCGGTACCTTGACGTTGTCGAGGAACACTTCGTTGACTTCGTGTTCGCCGCCCAGGGTAATGATTGGGCGCACTTCGATGCCGGGCGACTTCATGTCGATCAGCAGGAACGAGATGCCTTCCTGCTGCTTGGCGTCAGGCTCGGTGCGGACCAGGAAGAAGCCCCAGTCAGCGTGCTGGGCCATGGTGGTCCAGGTCTTTTGCCCGTTGACGATGTAGTGATCGCCTTCGCGCACCGCGCGGGTGCGCAGTGAGGCCAGGTCCGAACCCGAACCCGGCTCGGAATAACCCTGGCACCACCAGTCCTCGCCCGACAGGATGCGGGGCAGGAACTTGGCCTTCTGCTCGGGCGTGCCGAAGGTATAGATCACCGGGCCGACCATGGTCAGACCGAAGGGCATCAGGCGAATGCAGTCGGCGCGCGCGGTTTCTTCGGAGAAGATGTAGCGCTGCGTGATCGACCAGCCAGTGCCGCCGTATTCCACCGGCCAGGCCGGGGCGACCCAGCCCTTCTTGTAGAGAACGCGGTGCCAGGAGAGGAAATCCTCCTTGCTCAGTTCATCCCCTTCATCCTGCTTGCCACGCAGCTCCTTGGGGTAATTTTCGGCGATGAAGGTCCGCACTTCTTCGCGGAAGGCGATTTCTTCGGGGCTGAATTCTAGGTCCATTGCCTCTCTCCGATGACGGTTTACGGAACGTGTTTGGCCCGGTTTTCCGGCCTTCGCAAGGGGGAGGGCAACCTGTCCGGAGAGGCATGGGGCGACAAGTGCAGCCTGCCGTTACGGCAAGGCGGATCACGGCGCTGTTGCCAGGGTTCGCAGGTCAGATGGAAAGCCGTCGTTTGGCCGATCATCAGCCTTCGTTTGACCCGGCGGCTGTGCGGTTGGCGCGCGACTCGCCCCCCGGTGGCATAAGCCAGAATAGGCGGAAGGGGCCAGTCCCAGAGGCCGGATACGCATCGTCAGGTAAACAGCGGGCTTGCCCTTGTGCGCCCCATTAACGCCGCATAGAGAGCGGGCATATTTCCAGGGAGGCGATGCGCCATGGCAGTGGTTTACGAGTTCAATCGCGCGATCTTGCGGCGGCCCGGTACCAGCGTGGTCAAGGGGCTGCGTGCCGGGGGCGGGCCCGATCCCAAACTGGACGACGTGCTGCGCGAACACGCCGGATACGAGCGCGCTCTGGCCGAGGCTGGACTGACCCTGACCGTGCTCGATCCGCTCGAGGAATTCCCCGACGCCATTTTCGTTGAGGACCCGGCGCTGGTGTTCAGCGAAGGGGCCATCGTCCTGCGCCCCGGGGCACCAAGCCGCGAGGCGGAGGGTGACTATCTGCGGCCCACCCTGAGCGCATTGTTCGACCGCGTGCTGGAACTCCCCACCGGCCATGCCGATGGCGGTGACGTGCTGGTCCTGCCGGACAGGGTGCTGATCGGCCTGTCCGCGCGAACTGACCGGGCGGGTGCCGATGCGCTGGTCGCGCTTTTGGCGGAGCTGGGCTATCGCGGCGAAGTGGCCGCGACGCCGCAGGAAGTCCTGCACCTCAAGACAGCCAGCTCGTTGCTCGATGAAGAAACCGTCCTTTCCACCCGCGCCCTCGCCGCCACCGGCATCTTTGCCGGCTACCGGGTGATCGAAGTACCCGAGGGCGAGGAAGGCGCAGCCAACGTCCTGCGGGTCAATGACCGGGTGATTGCCGGGGCTGGGCACCCGGGTGTGTTGGATGCGCTCGACAAGCATGGACTGAATGTGGTTGCGCTGCCCAACAGCGCGATTGCCGCAATCGATGCCGGGTTCACTTGCATGTCGCTGCGTTGGCGGGCGGTCTAACCAGCGGGAACCAATCGCCGCGACAAGCATAGTCTGAAGGGCTGACCTTTGGGAAAGGAGGCCCTGGATGACCTACTGCGTCGGAATGCTGCTCGATCGCGGGCTCGCCTTGATGAGCGACACCCGGACCAATTCGGGCGTCGATAATATCTCCACCTTCCGCAAGATGCATTGCTGGTCCGTCCCGGGCGAGCGCATCGTGGTGATTATGACCGCAGGGAACCTCGCGACGACGCAAGGGGTGATCAGCCAGATTGAGGAACGCGACAAGCCGCACGCCGAGCGGCACAATGTCCTGCTGCAGGCCAGCACCATGTTTCAGGTCGCCAATACGGTCGGCAAGCTGCTGCGCGAGACCATCGCCACCATCGACGAGCGCAACGGCGAAGACGGTTCGGGCACCTTTTCCGCCTCGATGATCGTTGCCGGCCAGATCAACGGTGGGCGGCATCGGCTGTTCCTGATCTATCCCGAAGGCAATTTCATCGAGGCGAGCTTTGACACCCCTTTTTTCCAGATCGGCGAGACCAAATATGGCCGCCCGATCATCATCCGCGGGTATGATCGCGATATGGCTTTCGAAAATGCTGTGAAGCTGTTGATGGTCAGCTTTGATTCGACCATCAAGGCTAACCTGTCGGTCGGCTTGCCGCTGGATCTTCTGCTGATCGAACGCGACCGCTTTGAACCGATGCACCAACGCCGGATCGTGGCGCAGGATGCGTACTACCAGGCCCTGTCGGAGCAGTGGAGCGATGCTCTGCGCAAGGCCTTCTACTCGCTTCCCGACTACAGCCTGGACAGCTGACTATCTGCAGAACGCGCTGCTGCTGAGTTCCAGATGGAGATGGTCGGAATGTGCCGCGTTGTAGGCCGGCCCCAGAACCGTGCCAAACCGCTTGCAGGCGCTGGCCTGGATCGTGGCAAAGAACTTCCGCACCTTGGGTGACGGGTCGTGCCAGTTGCCTGAAACGGTGATGCGGCGGCCGTCCGCCAGGACAAAACCGGACACGTCGATCGCCTGGGCCACGGCATGGGCGCTGCGACGTTCGGACCCGGCGACGTTGCGGCAGCTGTAGCTGCCCATCGTCTCGATCCGGACGATCGGGCTGCCGAGGATCTGCTGCGCGGCGCGGTCGGCACCAAAGCGCGCCCAGGCCGCAAAGGTTTCGGCAAGCGGGCAGGTCACCGGGCCAAGGTTGCTGAGCGCCAGCCGCGCATCGTCGCTTTTCAGCGCGGAAAGCTGGACCGTGCCGAGCGTTGAACAGCCCGCGCCGTAATACTTGTCGGGCAGGGGCGAGAATGCCGCCTGGCGTGCTCCGAGGTCCGCCAGGCAGGCCCGGATGTCCGGGCGCGGGGTCAGGATACTGGTCGATTGGCGGACCTTGGCGCGCTGGGGCGCATCGGGCGGCACGGCGCTACACCCGCCCAGGATCAGGGCCAGAGACGCTGCGAACAGGGCAATGCGCATGTCCATCGATTCCATGTACCTGTGCGGCGACCAGCGAGCCACCGCCCGAACATCTAGCATAAATTCGTATCCGGAACACCGGATTTGCTTGACTCGCGGCGGGCCATCCCACAGGGCGGCGGCGGGCCACGCGGTCCCAACGCCGCGCGTGCTCTCTGTGAGGAGAGTCTACATGACTGATACTGTGAAGCCTGCGGCCAAGCCCGCACGCCCGTTCTTTTCTTCCGGTCCCTGCGCCAAGCCGCCGGGCTATTCCCCCGAAAAACTCGCCACCGAATCGTTGGGCCGTTCGCACCGCGCCAAGATCGGCAAGACGCGTCTGCAGTACTGCATCGACCTGATGCGCGAAGTGCTGGGCCTGCCGGATACGCATCGCATCGGCATCGTCCCCGGTTCGGATACCGGCGCGTTCGAAATGGCCATGTGGACCATGCTGGGCGCCCGCCCGGTTACCACGCTGGCCTGGGAATCGTTCGGCGAAGGCTGGGTCACGGACGCGGCCAAGCAGCTCAAGCTCGATCCCACCGTGCTGCGCGCGGATTACGGCCAGCTGCCGGATCTGTCGCAGATTGACTGGTCGAACGACGTGCTCTTCACCTGGAACGGCACCACCTCTGGCGTGCGCGTGCCCAATGCCGATTTCATCCCCGAGACTCGCGAAGGCCTGTCCTTCGCTGACGCCACCTCGGCTGTCTTTGCTTACGACATCGACTGGGCGAAGATCGACGTCGCTACCTTCTCCTGGCAGAAGGTGCTGGGCGGCGAGGGCGGTCACGGTGTCCTGATCCTTGGACCGCGGGCTGTCGAACGGCTCGAAACCTATACCCCGGCCTGGCCGCTGCCCAAGGTGTTCCGCCTGGTTTCCAAGGGCAAGCTGGCCGAAGGCGTGTTCAAGGGGGAAACGATCAACACCCCGTCGATGCTGGCCGTCGAAGATGCCATCTTTGCGCTCGAATGGGCCAAGGGTCTGGGCGGGCTGAACGGCCTGCAGGCGCGCTCCAATGCCAATGCTGCGGCGCTGAACAAGATCGTTGCGGAACGCGCGTGGCTGTCGCACCTCTGCGCAGACGAAGCCACCCGCTCGAAGACTTCGGTCTGCCTTTCGGTCGAAGGGGCTGATGAAGCCTTTATCAAGGCCATGGCCGGCTTGCTGGAAAAGGAAGGCGCGGCTTACGATATCGCCGGTTACCGCGATGCCCCTCCGGGTCTGCGGATCTGGTGCGGCGCGACCGTCAATGCCGAAGACATTGAAGCGCTCGGCCCGTGGCTCGACTGGGCCTACGCCAGCACCAAGGCTGCCTGACTTAAGCACGAAGTCCGTCACCCTGAACTTGTTTCAGGGTCCATTTCTCCGTCCAAACCATCGCTTTTGATTGCGCGATGGATGCTGAAACAAGTTCAGCATGACGATGTTGTGATTGGATGATTTTATGACCAAGCCCCGCGTACTCATTTCCGACAAGATGGACCCCAACGCCGCCCGCATTTTTGAAGAACGCGGCTGCGATGTGGATGTCATCACCGGCGAAACCCCCGAACAATTGATCGCCCGCATCGGCGACTATGATGGCCTGGCCATCCGTTCCTCGACCAAGGTGACCAAGGAAGTGCTCGCCGCCGCCACCAACCTCAAGGTTGTTGGCCGCGCCGGGATCGGGGTCGACAACGTCGATATTCCGGCTGCCTCGGCCCAGGGCGTGGTGGTGATGAACACCCCGTTCGGCAACTCGATCACCACGGCGGAACACGCCATCGCCCTGATGTTCGCTCTGGCCCGCCAGATTCCGGAAGCCAATGCCCAGACCCAGGCCGGCAAGTGGCCCAAGAACGACTTCATGGGCGTTGAAGTGACCGGCAAGACCCTGGGCCTGATCGGCGCGGGCAACATCGGCTCGATCGTCGCCAGCCGCGCGCTGGGCCTGAAGATGAAGGTCGTGGCGTTCGACCCGTTCCTGACCCCGGAACGCGCGGTGGAAATGGGCGTCGAAAAGGCCGATCTCGACACGCTGCTGGCCAAGGCGGATTTCATCACGCTGCACACCCCGCTGACCGACCAGACCCGCAACATCCTGTCGAAGGAAAACCTGGCCAAGACCAAGAAGGGCGTGCGGATCATCAACTGCGCCCGCGGCGGCCTGATCGACGAAGCGGCGCTGAAGGAAGCGATGGATTCCGGCCATGTCGCCGGGGCCGCGCTCGACGTGTTCCAGACCGAACCGGCCAAGGAATCGCCGCTGTTCGGCACGCCCAACTTCATCTGTACCCCGCACCTGGGCGCTTCGACCAACGAAGCCCAGGTCAACGTGGCGCTGCAGGTGGCCGAGCAGATGGCCGACTATCTGGTCAACGGCGGCGTCACCAATGCGCTCAACGTGCCCAGCCTCTCGGCTGAAGAAGCCCCGAAGCTCAAGCCCTACATGGCGCTTGCCGAACAGCTTGGTTCGATGGTCGGCCAGCTGACCACCGGCGCGATCCCGCGCATCTCGATCCATGCCGAAGGCGCAGCGGCCGAACTCAACATCAAGCCGATCGTCGCTGCCGTTCTGGCCGGGTTCCTGCGCGTCCAGTCGGACACGGTGAACATGGTCAACGCGCCGTTCCTGGCTAAGGAACGCGGCATGGAAGTGCGCGAGGTCAAGACCGAGAAGGCCGGTGACTACCACACCCTGATCCGCGTTTCGGTGAAGACCGATGCGGGTGAGCGGTCGGTCGCCGGAACCCTGTTCTCGAACAGCGAACCGCGCCTGGTCGAACTGTTCGGCATCAAGGTCGAAGCCGAACTCGCCGGCCACATGATGTACATCGTGAACGAAGACGCACCGGGCTTCATCGGCCGCGTCGGCACCCTGCTGGGCGAAAATTCGATCAACATCGGCACTTTCAACCTGGGCCGCCGCGAGGCGGGCGGGGAAGCCGTGCTGCTGCTGAGCGTCGACAGCCCGGTCAATGCCGGCCTGATCGAACAGGTCCGCAAGCTGCCGGGCGTCAAGCGCGCGATGGCTCTGGCGTTCTGATTTGGCGTCGTCCCGGGCTTGACCCGGGACCGCTTGCCGCTAGGCACGAAGCCCGACGGCCAGCGATCCCGGCTTTCGCCGGGATGACGGCTGATTGATAGGCAGACGATGCAAGACAACGACCGCGACCTGTTGCCCGAAGGCCTGCAAGACCGGCTGCCCGCTGCGGCGGCCGCCGCGGCGCGGGTCACCCGCGCCGTGATCGACGTGCTCGACTCTCACGGCTATGACCGGGTCCAGCCGCCCAGCATCGAGTTTGAAAAGTCGATGGCCAGCCGCATGGCCGGGGTGCAGCCGCGGCGCATGTTCCGCTTTGTCGACCCGGCTTCGCTGCGCACGCTCGCGCTGCGCAGCGACATCACCGTGCAGGTCGGCCGGATTGCCGCGACAGCGCTGGCCGATCAGGCGCGGCCGCTGCGGCTGTGCTATGCCGGGCAAGTAGTGACCATCAAGGGCGACGGGCTTGATCCGACCCGCGAACGGCTCCAGCTTGGTGCCGAACTGATCGGCAGCGACAGCGTCGCCGCTGCGGGCGAAATCGTCGCCGCCGCGATCGAAGCGCTGACCGCTGCAGGGGCTACTGGCCTGTCGGTGGATTTCACCCTGCCCGATCTGGTCGACACGCTGGCGGCGAAGGCCTTGCCGCTGGATGCGGACAAGATCGAAGCGGTCCGGCGCGAGCTGGATGCGAAGGACGCGGGCGGTCTGGTCGATGCCGGGGGCGAAGCCTATCTGCCGCTGCTGACGGCGATTGGTCCGTTCGACACCGCGATCGAGCGACTGGCAGCGATTGACGCGGGCGGCGCGCTGGCTTCGCGCATTGCCGCGCTGCGCGAACTCGCCGCGCGGCTTGCGGGCAAGGCCCGGCTGACGCTTGATCCCAGCGAGCGGCATGGCTTTGAATACCAGTCGTGGTTCGGCTTCACGATCTATGCCGAAGGGGTTTCGGGGGCCTTGGGCCGGGGCGGTTCCTATCGCATCCTTGGCCTGGACGAGCCGGCCATCGGCTTTTCGCTCTATCCCGATGGCCTGATCGATGTCCTCGCGGCGCGCGAAGCAAAGCGCGACACCCTGTTCCTGCCGCTGGGGCATGACGCCATGCATGCAGAGCGCCTGCGCGCCATTGGCTGGCGCACCGTCGCCGCGCTGGGCGAAGCCTGCGAACCGGGCGCGCTGTGCTGCACGCACCGGTTGCAAGATGGCGAGGCCGTCCGCATCGCGGACTAGACCCGCCGCTTACTGGTCGAACGTGCTGTCCCCGATCCGGGCCAGCTGGTCGGCCAGCTGCTCGCCCTGGCGGATTTCGGTCATCGCCCGCTGGATCACCGCCCGGGTCTGCGAATCCAGATCAGTTTCCTCCAGCGCGGTTTCGAACTTTTCTGCCAGATAGTTCTCCCCTTCCTGGACGCGCTCGATCGCCGCGCGGTCGCCGGACTGGAACAGTTCGGTCACTTTCAGCCAGACCTGGTGCAGGCTGCCGGCCATGGTGCCCTTGGTCATCAGTTCGCCGCCCTGGCGGACCAGTTCCTGATTGAGCATGTCGAGCGTCGAGCGGCGCCGCTCCATCTGGTTGGCAAAAGCGGATTTGACCGCCTGCGATGTCGCCGCGTCGCTGGCGTTCTTGTAGCCGTCGAGCGAATCGTAAACCGTGTCGATCAGGGTTTCGAGAACCGTGCGGCTGGTCGTTTCGGACATGGGGAAATCTCCTGGAGGGCGGGGCAGGGGCGCCGCTTCAACTCCAAGGAAACTGCCGGTCGGCACTGCCGGTTCCGCCATGGTCGACGCAGTTGATCGCGCCGCCGGGCCGCTTTGCCCGGCGCAGCGCATCCGCTGTGTACAGTTCGTCGCACATTCTCCGCCGCGCGCCTTGACTCGGCCCGCCCGTCCGCACTAGGGGCCGCTCCGCACAGCGGGCCCCTGTCGGCCCAATAGTCCATCCCCTGCGCCGAGTCCTGTCGAAGGGCGCTTGCGGATAACCCGGCAGGGGTAGGACTGTATCCAATGGCCAACGTTACCGTGATCGGCGCCCAGTGGGGCGATGAAGGCAAGGGCAAGATCGTCGACTGGCTGGCCAGTCGCGCCGACGCCGTGGTCCGGTTTCAGGGCGGCCACAATGCCGGTCATACGCTGGTCGTGGGCGATCAGGTCTACAAGCTGTCGCTGCTTCCTTCGGGGATCGTCACCGGCACCTTGTCGGTGATCGGCAACGGGGTGGTGCTTGATCCGTGGCACTTCCGCGATGAAGTGGCCAAGCTCAAGGGGCAGGAGGTCGATGTGAACCCGCAGAACCTGCAGGTGGCAGAGAATGCCCCGCTGATCCTGCCGTTCCACCGCGATCTCGACGCGCTGCGCGAAGATGCCAGCGGCGCGGGCAAGATCGGCACGACCCGCCGCGGGATCGGCCCGGCCTATGAGGACAAGGTCGGCCGCCGCTCGATCCGGGTCTGCGATCTGGCGCACCTCGCTGACCTTGGCCCGCAGCTTGACCGGATCTGCGCGCATCACGATGCGCTGCGGGTCGGGTTTGGCCAGCCGCCGATCGACCGGGATCGCCTGTTGGGGGACCTGTCCGAGATCGCATCCTTCATCCTGCCCTATGCCAAGCCGGTCTGGCGGACGCTCAACGAAGCGAAGAAGGCGGGCAAGCGCATCCTGTTTGAAGGCGCGCAGGGCGTGCTGCTCGACGTCGACCACGGCACCTATCCCTTCGTGACCAGCTCCAACACGGTCAGCGGCACCGCAGCCAGCGGTTCCGGCCTGGGCCCCAGCGCCGCCGGGTTCGTGCTGGGCATCGTCAAGGCCTATACCACCCGCGTCGGATCGGGTCCGTTCCCGACCGAGCTGGAGGATGAAACCGGCCAGCGCCTAGGCGAGCGTGGCCACGAATTCGGCACGGTGACCGGACGCAAGCGCCGCTGCGGCTGGTTCGACGCGGTGCTGACCCGGCAAAGCTGCGCGATCAGCGGCGTCACCGGAATTGCCCTGACCAAGCTTGACGTGCTCGATGACTTTGAAACAGTGAAGATCTGTGTCGGCTACAAGCTGCGCGGCACGGACATGGACTATTTCCCTGCCCATGCCGCTGATCAGGCTGCGGTGGAGCCGGTCTACGAAGAAATGAAAGGCTGGAAGGGGCAGACCACGGCAGGCGCGCGCAGCTGGGCCGATTTGCCTGCCCAGGCGATCAAGTACATCCAGCGTGTCCAGGAACTGATCGAAACGCCCGTGGCCTTGGTCAGCACCTCGCCCGAACGCGAGGATACCATCCTGGTCCGCGATCCCTTTGCCGATTGATCCGCACGGCGGCGCATCGACAAACAAGCGCGCAGCTGAACTTGGATTAAATATCTAAATTTATTGACTTAATCTTCACATTTTCTACCTCTGTTCTTGGGTGAGCAGGAGGTGCAACATGGCTACAGACAATCTGTTCTACGGATCGCCAGAGGATTCGGAGGGACGATTGGCTGTGGTTTCGATCTTCGCCGACCGTCCGCACGTCCGTGCCGTGATGCGTGATGATGCGGAAGCCCTCGGTTTCCAGGTCAGCCGGGTGGAGAGCCTGGAGCGCCTGCGCCACGATCGCGAGCTATCGCTGGGACAGATCGTGCTGTGCGATTGTTCGGAAAATGATCCGGCGCAGCTCGCCAGCCTAGCGGAGCTCGACATGACCGCGGCGCGTCAGGCGTGCCAGCTGATTGTTTCGACCTCGGTGGTTGCGCTCGACGCGGTGTTCGCTTGTCTTGACCAGTCGGAAGTCCAGATTCTGGTTGACCCGAGTCCGGCCGAGCGCAGCTTGGCGCTAGGCCGAACCATGCTCCGTCATCCGCAGCTGCGGGTCCGGGAACTGAGCGAAGAAAACCGCCTCTTGCTGCTCCGCCTGTCCGAGCAGGTCAACCAGATGGCGGCGCGGATCGACAAGCTGCTCCCGCCGCTCACGGACGACGGGGAGCATGAGCATGATAGTCCGTTCTGGTTGGAAAGTCCGCGCCGGCCTTATTCCGGTCCACCCGAGGTGGATGGCAACAGACGATTGCAGCGCAGCGCGCGTCCGCCAGCGCCCGACCCCCGCTTGGTGCGCCGGGTTATCCGCCAGCGCCAGCTGCGTGGCAAATTCTTTGATCCGCAGCTTTTTGCCGATCCGGCCTGGGACATCCTGCTGGATCTGACCGCGGCCCGTGCGGAGCATCTCCGAGTCTCGGTGACCAGCCTGTGCATTGCCTCGGGCGTGCCCCCAACCACGGCGCTGCGCTGGATCGGGCAATTGACCGAAGCGGGTCTGCTTGTCCGGGTCGAGGACGAATCCGACCGCCGCCGTGCCTTCATTGCGCTGACGGACAAGGCGGCGGACGACATGGCCCGGTTCTTTGCCGAGTTGGGCCGAGAGGCCGGGCGGCAGGTCTAGGCTGTTTTCTGGTCTCGGGCAAAACACCAGGAGGAAACGAACCAGAGCACCGCAAAGAAGGTTAGTATGCCCCATTCGACTGCATGGCCCGGCATCAGGAAAAGTGCGGCAATGCCCGTGCCGTATTGCCCGATACCCAGTGCTGTCGTCAGCCATTTCATCATGCCAGGCCGGAACCGGGCGAACCCGCCGATGACCATCGCGGCGATTATCATGATCACGAAGAAACTGTTGACGAAGTCGTCGTCGCCGATGATCCCGACTGCGGCGTTTGACCAGAGGGTTAGAAACGTCGTCATGCCTGCCACGACATAACCGATCCTTTGGCCGCCTGGGCGGGCGAGACGCACCGCTAGTTCGACCACCGTTCCAAGGAACCCAAGGAGCATAGCTGCAAACACAAAGTCGCTGGCGGTCCAGTTGACCTCGGCGGTGAACTTCATCGCGAATGCTGGAAGCAAGAGAATTGCCAGAAGGCTGCCCCAGCCAGCAATACGCCAGCCATTCAGGAATGAGGGCCGGGTTGAAGAAGCGTCGGTGTTCATTTGACAGGACTCCAGAGCAGGATTTGCGTCCGTGAAAGTGACCGGATCGCCGCTCAAAGGCATGAGCAATTCATGAGGAATGCCTGAAAAACGGTTCATGGCTTGCCCGATGAACCGGAGAGACGCAAAACGGGTGGCAATGGGCACCAGTACTTCCATCCTACGGTTCGACTCCTTCGAACTCGACCCGGCAAACCGGCAACTCCTGCGCCATGGCGTTCCGGTCGAGCTTGGCAGCCGCTATTTCGACGCGCTCATGCTGCTGGCCGAGCGGCAGGGGGAGCTGGTAACGAAAGACGAGTTCATGGGGGCGGTCTGGCAAGGTATTCCGGTGACAGACGAAGCACTGACGCAATGTATCCGGACATTGCGCCGGACCCTGGACGATGACGCGAGCAATCCGCGCTTCATCCAGACTGTTCCGAAGCATGGCTATCGCTTCATCGGTTCGACCAGCGCGACAGAGCACGCGATGATTTCCCGCCGAAATGCGCGGGTGGCTGGCCTTTGCACAATTGCCGGATTGCTTTCGGGCATGGTTGCCGGCCTGTTCTATGGGATCATTGCCGGCACTGGCGGCGCGGGCCAGGTGCTGATTCTGGCAGCGATGACGGGAATGCTGGGCTTGCTTGCAGGTGCCGGCCTCGGCACAAGTATGGCCGCGGCCATGCATTGGCGTGGCCGGGTGGACTACTGGACAGTGATCGGCGCGATGATCGGCGGCTTCGCTGTTGGGTCGATTGGCAATCTTTTAAGCCGCGAAGGGGTGGGTCTGCTTTCAGGGGTTTCGGTTCTGGGGGTAACCGGGCCGTTCGAAGGCTTGGTTCTGGGGTGCGCCGTCGGTTTTGCCGGCCGGGCCGCGTTCACAGCCTGGCATCGGCGTACGAGCGTTGCCGCGGCTCTAACTGTGGCCGTCGTTGCGGGCGGCCTTATCCATGTTTCAAACGGGACATTGCTGGCCGGTTCGTTGTGGGCCCTGCAGCAAGCCCTTCCGGGGACCCAACTGGCCATCGAGCAGTTCGGAGGTCTGATCGGAGAGCCCGGGTTCACCTCAACCACCAAGCTCATCAGCGCGATTGTCGAAGCGGTGATTTTCGTTCTCGCAATGACGACAGCTTTGCTGATTTGCGCAAGTGATAGCGAAAAGGGCTGAAACAGTATCGTCCGCCGCCCGTGGAGCCAATCGAGCGATCAAACTTCCCGTTGACGTGTCTCCAAAAGCGGCATAATCGCGCCATTCCCTGGTCAGGGGCGCTTAGCTCAGTTGGTAGAGCATCTCGTTTACACCGAGAGGGTCAGCGGTTCGAGCCCGTTAGCGCCCACCATTACCTGGCTTCGGCAATCAGCCTCATCGTCTCGGCATCGCCCCATTCCTTGGGTCCGGCCACGCGCCAGACCTCGCGGCCAGCGGAATCGTACATGACCGTGACCGGCAAGGTTTCGGCGCCGAACTGGAACGCCAGGTCGTTCTTGGGGTCGAGCCACGGTTCCAGCCGCGACACGCCGCGCTGCCTCAGGAATTCACCGGCTTTTTCCGGCTGTCCCGAATCCTGGTTAACCGCCAGGACCTTGACCTTGCCGTCCAGCGTGGCGGCCAGTTTGTCGAGCGCGGGCAGTTCGGCGACGCAGGGAGCGCACCAGGTGGCCCACAGGTTGACCAGCACCGGCTTGCCATTCAGGCTTTGCAGGTCAAGCTTCTTTCCAGCCGGGTCGGCCAGGACGAAGTCGGGCAGCTCGCTGCCCTTGCGCGAACGGTCGACCACGCCGCTTGCCGCAGCGGCAGGCGTGGCAGCAGAAGTTGCTGCTTGCGGTTGCGCCTCCTGCCCGCTTTGCCTATCGCACCCGGCAAGCACCAGGGCAGATCCAAGGATAGCGGCGTTGAGCAAGCGGGAAGACAGCACGGGCGGCTCCAATTCGATGTGGGGCGGACGGTTTGCCGAAGGGCCCGCCGCGATCATGCGCGAGATAAATGCCTCGATCCCCTTCGACAAGGCACTGTGGCGGCAGGACATCGCCGCGTCAAAGGCCCATGTGGACATGTTGGCAGCCCAGGGAATCGTTACGGCGGAGGATGCCGCGCTGATCGCGGGCGGGCTCGACCAGGTCGCCGCCGAGTACGAAGCGAACGGGGTTCCGGAGAACTGGGACCTGGAAGACATCCACATGACCACGGAAAGCCGCCTGGCCGAACTGATCGGTCCGGCGGCCGGACGCCTGCACACCGCGCGCAGCCGGAACGACCAGGTGGCGACCGATTTCCGCCTGTGGGTGCGCGATGCGATGGACGCCGCCGATGCGGGGCTCAAGGCGCTGCAGGTCGCGCTGGTATCGCGCGCAGGCGAGCATGCCGGCTCAATCATGCCCGGCTTCACCCATTTGCAGACCGCGCAGCCGGTGACACTGGGCCATCACCTGATGGCCTATTATGAAATGGCCGCGCGCGATCGTTCGCGCTTTGCCGATGCGCGGGCGCGGCTTAACCAGTCGCCGCTGGGCGCGGCGGCGCTGGCTGGCACCGGCTTTCCGATCGACCGCCACCGCACGGCGCAAGCGCTCGGGTTTGCCGAGCCGACTCGCAACAGCCTGGATTCGGTGTCCGACCGCGACTTTGCGCTCGATTACCTGATGGCGGCGGCGCAGACCGCGCTGCACCTGTCGCGCCTGGCCGAAGAGTTCATCATCTGGGCCAGCCAGCCGTTCGGCTTTGTCGTCCTGCCCGACAGCCTGTCGACCGGCAGCTCGATCATGCCGCAGAAGAAGAATCCTGATGCGGCCGAACTGGTGCGCGGCCATTCGGGCCGGATCGTCGGCTGCCTGACCAGCCTGATGATCACGATGAAGGGCCTGCCGCTGGCCTATTCCAAGGACATGCAGGACGATAAGCCGCCGGTGTTCGAAGCGGCCAGCCTGCTGACCCTGTGCCTCGCCGCGATGACCGGCATGGTCGAAGGCGCAAAGTTCCGGACCGAGCGGATGCGCGCGGCCGCTGAACTGGGCTATGCCACGGCGACGGACCTGGCCGACTGGCTGGTCCGTCAGGCCAACATCCCGTTCCGCGAGGCGCACCACATCACCGGGGCCGCGGTCAAGCTGGCCGAAAGCAAGGGGCTCGCGCTGGACCAGCTGAGCCTGGACGATCTCCAGGCGATCGACGCGCGGATCGATGCGCGGGTCTATGACGCGCTTTCGGTCGAAGCTTCGGTTGCGGCACGGGCCAGCTATGGCGGAACCGCGCCGGATCAGGTAAAGGCGCGGGTGGCCGAAGCGCGCGTGGCGCTGGGTCTGGAGTAACGAACGATGCGCCGCCTTGCCGCGACAGCCCTGATCCTGGTGCTCGCCGGTTGCGGTGCTTCGGCGCCGCTCAAGCCGGCGGCGGGCAAGCAGCTGCCGGTTGCGCCCTATGGGCGCGAAGGCCGGCAAAGCGCCGAAACCCTGTTGAAACCGACGGCCCAGGCCGCGCCGGAGCGCAGCGTCGAACTGCGAAAACGTTCCGAGAAACGTTTGCAAGACCCGTTCGACCTGCCCCCTTCCGACGAAGAGTAAATCTCCATGAATCATTTTGAATACCGTGGCGGCATCCTGCATGTCGAAGACCTGCCGCTGACCGCCATTGCCGAAGCCGTTGGCACCCCGGTCTACGTCTATTCGCGCGCGACCCTGGAACGCCATGCCCGCGTGTTCCGCGAGGCGCTCTCGATCCTGCCGCGCGTCCACATCGCCTTTGCGATCAAGGCCAATCCCAACCTGGCCGTGCTGCGCGTGATGAAGCGCGAAGGACTGGGCGCCGACGTCGTCTCGGGCGGGGAAATGGCGCGCGCCCTGGCGGCGGGAATGCCGGCCGAAGACATCGTCTTTTCGGGCGTAGGCAAGCAGCACCACGAAATGATCGCCGGGCTTGAAGCCGGGATCGGCCAGTTCAACCTCGAGAGTGAGGAAGAAGGCGTCGAACTGGCGGCAATCGCGGCGGAGCGCGGGCTGACTGCGCGCTGCGCCTTGCGGGTCAATCCCGACGTCGATGCGCGGACCCATGCCAAGATTTCGACCGGCAAGGCCGAGAACAAGTTTGGCGTGCCGATTGACCGCGCCTGCGAAATCTATTCCCGCCTCGCGGTGCTGCCCGGCATGGAAATGCGCGGCGTCGCCGTGCACATCGGCAGCCAGCTGAGCCAGCTCGAACCGTTCGAGGAAGCGTTCGGCAAGGTCGGCGATCTGGTGGCCGAACTGCGCACCCACGGCCAGAGTGTCACCCACGTCGACCTCGGCGGTGGGCTGGGCGTGCCTTACAAGGCGGGCGAAGTGTTCCCCACCCCGCAGGCCTATGCCGAGATGGTTGCCCGCGTCACCAAGGACTGGGACGTCACCTTGATGTTCGAGCCGGGCCGCGTGATCTGCGGCAATGCCGGGGTGCTGCTGACCAAGGTGGTCCGGGTCAAGCGCAGCTCCAACCAGGTGCCGTTCGTGATCGTCGATGCGGCGATGAACGATCTGGCCCGTCCGGCGATGTACGGTGCGTGGCACGATTTCGACGCGGTGAAGCCGACGGGCGAAAAGATGACCGCGCACATCGTCGGCCCGATCTGCGAAACCGGCGATACCTTTGCCATGGACCGTCAGATCGATGCGATCCAGACCGGCGACCTCGCGGTATTCCGCACCGCCGGGGCTTACGGTGCGACCATGGCCAGTTCCTACAACAGCCGCGGTTTCGTCGCCGAAGTCATGGTCGATGGGGACAAGTGGGCCGTCGTCGCCGACCGCATCCTGCCCGAAGCGATCACTGCGGCAGAGCGCGTGCCGGACTTCCTGGACTGACCCGATGCATTCGCTGCCGCTGCTCCACCGCCTGACCGGAACCCCGGTGATCCTGCTGGGCGAGGGCGAGGCGGGAGTGGCCAAGCGGCGCTTGCTGGAACGTGCCGGGGCGCAGATCGTCGGCGAGGATGATGCTTCGGCGCGCCTCGCCTTCATCGCGCTGGACGAGCCGGAGGAAGCTGCAGCGCGGCTGAAAGCGCGGGGCCTGCTGCTCAACGTCACCGACCGCCCGGAGCTGTGCGACTTCACCGTGCCGAGCATTCTGGAGCGCGGGCCGGTGCTGATCGCGGTGGGGACGGGCGGCGCCTCCGCCGGTCTGGCCAAGGCGCTGCGCTTGCGGCTGGAAGCTCTGCTGCCAGCCTCGCTGGGACCACTGGCCGAAGGGCTTCAGGCGGCGCGCTCCGCGCTGCGTCAGCGGTTTCCGCTTGGCGCTGAGCGCCGCCGCGCGCTCGACCTTGCCCTGGCCGAAGGCGGGGCGCTCGATCCCCTCCGCGCCGAAAGTGCCGCGCGGCTGCCCGATTGGCTCGAAGGCGCGGCTGCGGGCGGTGAAGGCCGGGTTGAATTTACCGTCGCCAGCGACGATCCCGACGACCTGACCCTGCGCCAGGCGCGCTGGCTCGGCGCGGCCGATCTGGTTGTCTACGAAGCCGGGGTGAGCAGCGAGATCCTCTCTCGCGCGCGCGCCGATGCCAGCCGCGCCGAATTGCCGCGCGGCGCGAAAGTCCCCTCTGGCGAAGGGCTGATCGTCGTTATTCGGCGGGGCTGAGCAGGATTTTCATCTGTGCCAGGGCAATCGGCTTGCTCCGGTCATCCTGCCAGCATTCGGCATTGACCAGCGCGACGCGGCGTCCGGCGCGGGTGACACTGCCCACGGCGAAGGTGCGTTGTTCGGTGCCGCCGCGCATGAATTCCACCTGCACGTTAACTGGTTTCAAGCGCATAGTTTCGCCGCGCCGCTCCATTTCGGCGCGCAGCGCGGCCATGCAGGCCATTTCCATCAGCCCGCTCATTGCTCCGCCGTGGAGAAAACCGGGACGCCCGGCGACACGTTCGGAATAGTCGAAGAACAGGACGGGGCTGCCAGCCTCGTCATGGTCGACGGCGATGCCCAGGGCATCGGCATAAGGGGGCAGGTCGTTGCCGGTCACAGGTAGGTTCCGTGGGTTGCCATGAAGGTCCCGGTGACATGGGCCACCGGATCGTCCGGGTCGCCATCGTGGGCAATGCCGCGGATAAAGCTGATCGTGCGGGTTAGCTTGTAGCATTCGCCGCGTCCGGTCACGGTGCGTCCGGGCACCGCGGCGCGCATGTAATCGACTCTTAGGTCAAGCGTGGCGTGGGGGACGAAGCGCTTGCATAGGGTCCAGACCGACATCGACGTCGCATTGTCCATCAGGCTGATGATCGGGCCCGAGGCCAGCACCCCGGTCTCGGCCACGCCGACCAGCTCTTCGCGCCACGGCAGGGTGAGTTCGACCCAGTCCGGGCCGTGGGCATGATAGGCGATCCCCAGCCAGCCACCATGGCCGTGCCGAGTCGTCAGCTTGGAGGCACGGGCCGGATCAAACACGAAGTCCGGTGGCAGATCGTGCAGGTTCTTGGGCTTGTCCATGGCAGTTCCTCTGCTGCCCACCGGGCGCCATTACAATCTTTTAATTTCAAAAATGCGTGCGGATGGTCCGGATAGGGCGGGTCTGAAGGGTATGGTGCCCTTCCGGCTTGAAGGAAAACATCATGAACCTGCCCACCATCGATATTTCCACTTTGCCTGATCTCGACAAGCTGACCGGTGTGTTCGGAAGCCTTGCCCAGCCGCTGCAGGCTGCTTCGTCGGATGATACGATCGTGATCATCATGGCCTTCCTTTACGAAGTGCTTAAGTAAGGCGCCGGGGCTGCGAATGCATATCCGGCCAGAACTGGCAGCGCTGCGGAGCAACGATGCTCCGCAGCGATCCGCGCAGCAGGCCTTGGCTGATATCGCCCACGCCTGGCGCCTGACCGGCGACGGGGCCACGGTCGAAGCCGAACTGGTCCGCTTTCACCGCGGCGAGCGGCTGGAGAGGTTGCCCCTGCTGGGCGCGTTGTTCGCTCCGCAGAGCGATCGGGTCCGGGCCTTTCTCGACGGACTGTTGCAGCCCCTGCTGGCCCAGATCGGTTTGGAACCCCTGGGCCAATCGCCGCTGCGCTATTCCACCAGCGATGCCGCGACCGGCATTGTCCTGGCCCGCTGCGCGACCAGCGCGCTGATTCTGCATTATACCAGCGGGCCTGGCTTCTCGCGCCAGCCAGCAGCACAGACCGCGGGTTTTCTTCCCGCCGAGACGTGGGAGCGCGTGCTCGCCGGTTCAGCCGAAGCGACCCGGGTGCGCCTTGCCGGTACCGCGTCCGACCGGGCAGATCTGCGGCTGGCGGCCGTCCGGCTGCAGGCTGGTGATGTGCGCCACCGCCATGGCCGCGACGAGGCGCTGGTGCTGCGGGCCGTGCCGACCAGTCTGGTCCAGTTGCGTCTGCAGCGACGCAGCGACGAGGCGCAACCCGTCCGCCATTATCGGCTGAGCGATGGGCAATTGGTCCACCAGGCGGCAGGCACCCCGCGCGATAGCCGGTTGGAACTGAGCGCCGCCTTGCTGGGCCGGATGAAGCGCCGCGATGCGGCCCCGGTGCTTGCCGCCATGGTTAAGGAGAGTGGATCGGATGCACTGCGTTGGCAAATCCTGCGCGAATGCCTTGCCCTCGATACCGCTACGGGGTTTCGTGCGCTCTGTTCGATTTGTGATCGCGCCGCCGATCCCTTGAACCAGCACGCGGCTACCTTGCGCGCCACCCTGCTGGCCCGGCACCCGTCGTTGAAGGATTTGATGCCATGCCCCGCGTGATCGATCTGACCGATTCGCACCGTGCCTCGCTGGATGAATGCGTCGATGCGCTGGCAGCCACGGGATTCGACCCCGGCGAAGAGGAAAGCCTGCACCATGCCGCGCTGTGGCTCCGCCGGCTGGGCAACGATCAGGATTTTCTGGGGGACATCCTGATTGACGAACTGGGCCGTCGCCACCGCGAGGATGTGCTCGACAACAGCTATGGCCCGCAGGTGGTGATGCTGGCGCCGCCGCGCGGCGACTTCTTCATCCGCGCCAATATCTGGCCGTCCGAGCAGGACCACATGGTCCGCGCCAGTGGCGGCAGCTCGTTCGTGCTGGACCTGCCGCACGATCACAACTTCAATTTCCTGACCCTGGGCTACTTCGGGCCGGGCTATTGGAGTGACTATTACGAGTACGACTATGCCGAAGTCGCCGGCTTTCGTGGCGAGCCGGTTCCATCGCTACGCTTTGTCGAACGGTCGCGGCTCGAACCGGGCAAACTGATGCTCTACCGCGCCCATCTGGACGTCCATGCCCAGCTTCCGGCTGACTCGCTCTCGGTCTCGCTCAACCTCATGCACACCACGGGCGCGCAGGGCTGGCTCGATCAGTATCGCTTTGACCTGGAGCAGGGCACCGTTGCGGGTATCCTTTCGCCGGGGCCAAGCGATGCGCTGCTGCGGGTTGCGGTCGGATTGGGCAGCGCGGAGGCCTTGGACCTGGCCCACCGCTTTGCGCGGCACCACCCCAGCGATCGGTTGCGCCTGGCTTGTTGGGACGCGCTGGCGGCCGAAGCGACCGGTCCTGGCGCGCGCGATGCGCTGTGGCGCGAAGCCGAGCGGTCAGGCAGCCGGCTGGTTGCGATGGAGGCCCGGATGCGCCGCGCCGAAATCGCGGCTTAGGCGAAACCCCCGGCAAGGGCATCGATCGCCGCTTGCAGGATCACGGCAGCGGCCGCGGAATCGATCCGTTCGGCGCGTTTGGACCTGCTCATGTCCTGGCCGATCAGGTCGCGCTCGGCGCTGGCGGTTGACCAGCGTTCGTCCCACAGCAGCACTGGCAGGTTCAGGGCCGCCGCCAGGTTGCGGGCATAGGCGCGGCTCGACTGGCTGCGCGGTCCTTCGCTGCCGTCCATGTTGAGCGGGAGGCCGATGACCACGCCCTTGATCGAGCGTTCGCGGACCAGCGCGGCCAGCGCTTCGCGGTCAGCCCCAAACTTGCCACGCTTCAACGTCTTGCCGGGCGAGGCAAAGCGCCAGCCCGCGTCGCAGAAAGCCGTGCCGATGGTCTGGGTGCCCAGATCCAGCCCAAGCAAGGCCCCGCCCTGGGGCAGGGCATCGCGGTATTCCAGCGCAGACGCGGTGATCAGCGCGCCGTCTGCCATGCCGACCGCCACGCTGCCACGCGCCTTGCAAAGTCCTGCCGCAGCGCCTGCCAGTACAGCGCATAGTCATAGACGTGATAATTGCCGCCGGGGAGGACGAACGGACCCATGTCCGGCCCCTCACCGATGCGCAGCGTCCCGTCCGCGGCGCAGGCCGCACCGACCAGGGCAGGGGTAAAGCGGGCCTGTTCAAACTTTGCATCAGGCACGATGCTGCCGGGGTTGCGCGCCGCCGGAACGCTGCCGCCGACGGTCCCGGTCAGCGGATTTGAGCAGAGATAGCGTGCCTGCCCATTTGCTTCGGACTTTCCGGCAAACCGTTCGTAAGCGCCGCGCATCATCGCCGTGTCGGCGTTGTCGGTGAAGGACAGATAGCTCACCACGCAGCCCGGCTGGTCGGGGCTGGCGCAAGCGGGCAAGCCCATCGCCGGCAGATCGCGGCGGGTATCGACCAACCAACCGATGATATAGGCTGCGGCAATCCGCTTGGACAGCGGCGTTCCAGCGACTTTGTCGGCGAGCAAGCGCTTGAGGATGAAGCTGCCCTGGCTGTGGCCAGCCAGCACGATCGGACGGTCCGCCGGCTGCGCGGCGATGAATGCGTCGAAGGCGCGGGCTACATCGCGATAAGCCACCTCGTGTGCTTGCCGGGCTTCGGGTGCATCGGTGACGAAAGCGCCAAAAGTGGCTTGACGATAGCGCGGTGCCCAGACCTCGCTCGCCCCGCCGAAGACACTGGCATTGGCGCGCACCATCACTCCGCCAATTCGCCGCGCATCGGGGTCGTCGAGCGGGCCGTTCCAGTGGCTCTTTTCCAGATAGCTGGTCGGGTGGACAAAGAAGACTGCGGCATCGACCGGCGCGGCGGGTGCCGCTCCCGCGGGAAGCCAGCGTGCGGGGTTTTCCCCGGCCATGCCGGGCCGCGCGAACCACAGGTCCGGGTTGCCATAGGCGTTCGCGGCGAGTTCCTGTTGCGGTTCAAACTTACCGCCTGGGGTAAAACTCCACCGGGTCAGTTGCTCGGGATAGAAGGCCAGCGCCAAGCGTCCCGCGATGAAAATGAGAATGCAAAAAGCGACGAAATAGAGGAATTTGCGGGCCATGGTTCAGGCGCTTTCGTTGCGTTGGGACTGGCGCTCAAGCGCGACCTTGATCATCGCCACCAGGGGATCGGCCAGGATCAGGCCGAGCAGGCCGAACAGTGCGCCCATGATCAGCTGTGCGCCCAGGACCAGGGCCGGGGCAAGGTCGGCGGTCTTCTTGGCGACCATCGGCACGATGATGTTCCCGTCGACCACCTGCACCACGACATAGACGATGATGCAGTAGATCCCCATGTCGACCCCGCCGGAGAACCCGACCAGGACCATCAGCGCCCCGGAAATCGGCGCGCCGATGTTGGGCAGGAAAGCGAGCAGGCCGGTCAGCAGACCAAGCAGCCCGGCCATCGGCACGCCATAGATTGCCAGCAGCAGCCAGGTTGCCACCCCTTCGACCACCATGCCCAGCAGCCGCCCGGCAAGCAGGCGGCGCAGGGTGCGGCCCATGATCATGGCGGTGGTTTCGAAGTTTTCGCGCTCGCCCACCGGCAAGAGCCAGCCAAAGCCGCGGCGGTAGAGATGCGGTTCCGCTGCGAAGTAGATCGCCATCACCGCAATCAGGAAGGCCGTGGTGAAACCGCCGATCACCCCGCCGACCGCGCTGGTGATCTGGCCGACGCCGCCCACGACCTTTTCGAACAGGTTCTCGAACGAAGCGGTCTTGAACCCCATGCCATGCGATTCCAGCCAGCCGAGCAGGCGCAGGGCCTGGGCTTCGACCGTGCCGGACAGCTGCGCGGCCTGGGCGGCGATCTGGCTACCGGCAAACATCGCGGTCCAGGTCAGGAAGGCCAGGGTCAGCAGCAGGACCAGCGTGACCCGCCAGGCGCGGCCGATCGGCAAGACGCGGCCCAGCAGGCGGGCACCGCCGTCGATCATCGCGGCAAAGACCATGCCGCCGAAAATGACCAGCAGCGGTTGGGCCAGGAAGATCACCAGTGCAAACAGCGCCGCCATGCCCAGCCATACCGCCGCACGCTTGGCTTCGGTACGGATCAGGGCATCCGAAATGTCGGTTGGGCCAATGCTGCGGATCGGCTCGGCCTTGGGCTTGGCGGGACGGGCAGGCTTGGCAGGTGTCTTGGCCATCATTTGTCCTTGGACAGGTGAACCGGACGCAAGCTGGTCCAGGAACGATTCGAACGCAAGGCATTGAACCAGCTGAGTGGATTCCACGTCTGGCTGCCATCCAGCGAGAAGGTGACGAATTCCGCCCGTCCGCCAACATCAGACAGCGGCACCGGGCCGCCTAGTCCTTCCAGCAGGATCGGCACCCGGCTGTCGGCGGAATGGTTGCGGTTGTCGCCCATCAGGAACACGTGCCCGGCCGGCACGGTGATCTCGGGATAGTTGTCCACGGTCGTATCGCTGCGGTCTTTGAACACCAGATAGGTGGCGCCGTTGGGCAATGTTTCGCGCAGGGTCGGGATCTCGAACACTTCGCGCCCCGAAGGGAGCCGCGTGCGGAAAGCGGCAAAGTCAGCATAGCAGTGATAAGGCGCGCCGCGATCGGTGCAGGCCAGCTGCGGATCGCCAGGAATCTGCAGGGGCGGCTCGACCTGCTGCGGTACGGCCTTGCCGTTGAGGACGATCTGGCCGTTGATCACCGCGATCCGGTCCCCCGGTAGCGCGACCACCCGCTTGATCAGGTCATCGTTGCGATTGCGCGGGACCGCGATCACGATGTCGCCATAGTGCGGGGTTCCTGGCAGGAACCGCCAGGTCCCGCGCGGCAGGACATGAAAACTGGCCGAGGCCCAGTTCCAGCCATAGGGGAATTTGGAGACGATCAGGCGGTCACCGACCAGCAGGTTGGGCATCATCGAGATCGACGGGATATAGAACGGCTTGGCGATGAAGCTGTGGAACGCCAGGACCGCCAGCAGCATCGTGACCAGGCCGCGGACCTCGCCGACCCAGTCGACCCGGTCGCTGTCGGGTTTGGCGGCTGGTCCGTCGGTTGTAGATGCAGGTAGGGGCGTTCGGTCAGGAGTAGTTTCAGTCACAGTTTGCGAGCCTCGACGATGACAAAGGCCTGCGCCCATGGGTGATCGTCCGTTAATGTCAAATGCACCACGGCTTCGTGGCCGGGCGGGGTGATTGCGGCAAGGCGCGCTGCGGCGCCGCCGGTCAGCTGCAGGGTCGGCGCGCCAGAGCGGGCGTTGACCACACCGATGTCCTTCATGAACACCCCGGCCTTGAACCCGGTACCGACAGCCTTGGAGAACGCTTCCTTAGCGGCGAACCGTTTGGCCAGGGTCCCGGCCTTGGTGAAGGGGCGTGAATTGCCCTTGGCGCGTTCCACTTCGGTGAAGACGCGCTGTTCGAACCGTTCACCCCAGCGGTTCAGCGAATTCTGGATCCGCTCGATGTTGCACAGATCGGAACCGATCGCGATGATCATCCGATCCTCCCCGCTTTTGCGAAGCAAAAATGGGGAGGGGGACCGTCGCGAAGCGAGGGTGGAGGGGCGATTGCGCGGCCATAGCCGCTTCGCGGCGCCCCTCCGTCAGCCGCCTTCGGCGCCTGCCACCTCCCCATTTGCGCGGACGCACAAGCAGGGAGGATCTTGACCTTGCCTTGCCTCACCGCGCGGCGTCCATCAGTTCGCGCATGCGCAGGACGGCGGCTTCCAGCCCGCAGAAGATTGCTTCGCCAATCAGGTAATGCCCGATGTTCAGTTCGGCGAGCTGCGGGATCGCGGCGACCGGCTGGACATTATCATAGGTCAGGCCGTGGCCCGCGTGCGGCTCGATCCCGTTCTTCGCGGCAAGCGCGGCCATGTCCGTCAGTCGGCGCAGTTCAGTGGTGCGGGCATCGCCGCTTGCATGGGCATATTCGCCGGTGTGCAATTCCACGACCGGGGCACCAAGCCGCATCGCCGCCTCAATCTGGCGCTCGTCAGGGGCAATGAACAGGCTGACCCGGATCCCGGCATCGGCCAGGCGCTGGACCAGCGGATAGAGCCGGTTGTGCTGGCCCGCCGCATCCAGCCCGCCCTCGGTGGTTCGCTCTTCGCGCCGCTCGGGCACGATGCAGGCGGCATGCGGTTTGTGGCGCAGGGCGATGGCCAGCATCTCGTCGGTTGCGGCCATTTCCAGATTGAGCGGCAAATCGGTTGCCGCCTGGATCCGGGCCAGGTCCTCGTCGCGGATGTGGCGGCGATCCTCACGCAGGTGCGCGGTGATCCCGTCGCCCCCGCAGGCCGCAACGATTTGTGCGGCGCGAACCGGATCGGGATGGTCCCCTCCGCGCGCATTGCGGATCGTCGCAACGTGATCGATGTTGACGCCCAGGCGCAGCTTGTTGGTCATTACGGCTTGGCCCTGCTCCCCGGCTTGACCGCTTCGGTCGCGGCCAGTTCCGGCGGCAGTTCGTCCGGGGCATAGGTTGGGAAGTTGAGCGCGATCAGCGGGAAGAACGGTACGCCCATGTCGACCATGCCGCCCGAACGGTCGACCAGCGAGGCCGCGGCAATCACTTCGCCGCCCGCTGCGGCAATCGCCTGCATCGCTTCCTTGCCCGACAGGCCGGTCGTGACGACATCCTCCACCATCAGCACCTTTTCCCCTGGTTCCAGCGCGAAGCCGCGGCGCAGTTCAAAAGTGCCGGTCGGGCGTTCGACAAACATTGCCTCGACACCCAGCGCACGGCCCATTTCGTGCCCGATGATCACGCCGCCCATCGCTGGTGAGACAACCTTGGTGATGTCCTTGCGCAGCTCACGCGGGATTCGCGCGGCCAGTGCGGCCGCCAGTCGGCTCGCCCGCATCGGGTCCATCAGGACCCGCGCGCATTGTAGATAATGTGTGCTGTGCCGTCCCGAAGACAGCAGGAAATGGCCTTCCAGCAAGGCTTTGCTGGCCCGGAATTCGGCGAGGACCTCGTCATCCTGCATTGGTATCTTTGCCTTTCTTGCTGATTCGGGGTGCGCGCTGCTTAGCTGGCAATGCGCTTTGTCAAAAATTCCCCTAGAGGCGCTTGAGGTGCCTCGCAAGCGCGCGTATAGGCCCCGTGAATCCGAAACTCCCATGGGGGCGGGAAGGGGCATTTCAGGGCTTCAACCGGCCGGGAAAGCAAGAGCAAGAGGAACGATGACAATCGGCAAGACTGCCCGCCACGCGGGACGCGCGATCCAGGCAATCGGAATGTCGCTGGCACTGCTGGCGGCACCCGCACTGCACGCGGCTGCTCCGGCAGCGGCTCCGGCTTCGGAAGCGGCTGACGCTGCTGCCGCCACGGCGACTGACGCTGCTGCTGCGGCGCCGGCGATGGCCACTGCGGCCCCGGCCGCTGCTCCGGCGGTCGATCCCAACGATCCCAAGTTCAAGGTTGCTCCGGGCAAATATGTCCCGATGAAGCCGACCGAAGGCAAGGGCATGCCGGTTCCCGGCGGGATTATGTTCCAGGATCAGTATTCGGACACGGGCAAGCAGGCGCTGCACATGCACCAGGTGTTCCTGCTGCCGGTGATCATCGGCATTTCGCTGCTGGTCTTCTTCCTGCTGCTGTTCGTGGTGGCGCGGTTCAACCGCCGGGCCAACCCGGTGCCGTCGAAGACCGCGCACAACACCGCGCTGGAAGTGGCCTGGACCGGGATCCCGATCCTGATCCTGGTCGGCATCGCGGTGCCGTCGGTGGCGCTGATCAACAAGCAGTACACTCCGGCTCCGGAAAAGGCCCTGACCATCAAGGCCACCGGCAACCAGTGGTACTGGACCTACAAGTATCCGGATAACGGTGACATCGAAGTCATTTCGAACATGCTGCCGCCGGAAAAGGCAATCGCCAACGGCGAACCGGCCCAGCTGGCGGTGGACAACCGCATGGTGGTTCCGGTTGGTGAACCGATCCGCTTCCAGACCACCGGCGCAGACGTAATCCACTCGTTCGCCGTGCCGTCGCTGTGGTTCAAGATCGACGCGGTTCCGGGCAAGCTGAACGAGCGTCAGCTGATCATCAACGAGCCGGGCGTCTATTACGGCCAGTGTTCGGAACTGTGCGGTGCGCGCCATGGTTACATGCCCATCGCCGTCGAAGCGCTGCCGCGTGATGAATTCAACCGCTGGGTCCTGGAGCAGGGCGGCAAGATTGATGGCATGCCCGATGCCCCGGCTGCGGCCGCGGCTCCGGCTCCTGCCGCCAAGCCCGCCGCCTGAGCGCTCTAGAGATTATCGAACAGAAGGTTCGCAGATATGGCAACTACAGCTGACCAGTTCCAGGCTCACGCAGATCACGCTGAGCATGGTCACGATCACAAGCCGGGCTTCTTTGCCCGCTGGTTCATGTCCACCAACCACAAGGACATCGGGACGCTTTACCTGATCTTCGCGATCTTCGCCGGCATCATCGGCGGCGCGATCTCGGGCATCATGCGTCTCGAACTCGCCCATCCGGGCATCCAGTACCTTGCTACGGTTGCCGCGCTGCTGGGTGAACCCTCGGCCAGCTTCGACGCCCAGCTTCACCTGTGGAACGTGCTGATCACCGCCCACGGCCTGATCATGGTGTTTTTCCTGGTCATGCCGGCGATCATCGGCGGCTTTGGCAACTGGTTCGTACCGATCATGATCGGTGCGCCGGACATGGCCTTCCCGCGGATGAACAACATCTCGTTCTGGCTGACCGTTTCAGGCTTCATCTCGCTGATGCTCTCGGCCGTGGTCCCGGGCGATGCGACCGGCAATGGCGCCGGCATCGGCTGGACTGCCTATGCTCCGCTGTCGACTTCGGGCTCAAAGGGCCCGGCGACCGACTTCGCGATCTTCGCGCTGCACCTCGCCGGTGCCGCCTCGATCATGGGCGCGATCAACTTCATCACCACGATCTTCAACATGCGGGCGCCGGGCATGACCCTGCACCGTATGCCGCTGTTCGTCTGGTCGGTGCTGGTCACCGCGTTCCTGCTGCTGCTGGCCCTGCCGGTTCTGGCCGCTGCGATCACCATGCTGATCACCGACCGCAACTTTGGCACCACCTTCTATGATGCCCGCGGCGGCGGCGATCCGGTGCTCTACCAGCACCTCTTCTGGTTCTTCGGCCACCCCGAAGTGTACATCATGATCCTGCCGGCCTTCGGCATCATCAGCCAGATCGTTTCGACCTTCTCGAAGAAGCCGGTGTTCGGCTACCTCGGCATGGCCTATGCCATGGTCGCGATCGGTGTGGTCGGGTTCGTCGTCTGGGCGCACCACATGTACACCAGCGGCATGAGCGTGAACACCAAGCTGTACTTCACCCTGGCGACCATGGTGATCGCGGTGCCGACCGGCATCAAGATCTTCAGCTGGATCGCCACGATGTGGGGCGGCAGTCTTGAATTCCGCAGCCCGCTGATTTGGGCCTTGGGCTTCATCTTCCTGTTCACCGTAGGCGGCGTGACCGGCGTTGTGCTCGCCAATGGCGGCATCGACGATAACCTGCACGACACCTATTATGTTGTGGCGCACTTCCACTACGTGCTCAGCCTGGGTGCTGTCACCGGGCTCTTCGCCGGGTTCTATTACTGGTTCCCCAAGATGAGCGGCCGCTGGCACTCGGAAGTCCTGTCGTACCTTCACTTCGCCGTGTTCTTCGTCGGCGTGAACATGATCTTCTTCCCGCAGCACTTCCTGGGGATGCAGGGCATGCCGCGTCGTTACCCGGACTACGCACCGGCCTACGAATACTGGAATACGCTGTCGTCGTGGGGCTATGCCGTGACGCTGGCCTCGGTCGGCATCTGGTTCCTCAACATCCTCTACGCCTTCACTCTCGGCAAGAAGGCTGAAGGCAATTACTGGGGCGAAGGGGCAACGACGCTGGAATGGACGCTGTCCAGCCCGCCGCCGTTCCACCAGTTCGAAACCCTGCCGGTGATCGACGACAAGGATCATCACTGATCCATCGTCGTCCGGACTGGACAGAGAGCGCCCCGACCAGCAAGGTCGGGGCGTTTTCTTTTGGGAGAGAGTGACCATGCCGGAATTCCGCATGATCGATACGGGCGAAGTGGCCCTGCGCTGCGCCATCGAGGGCAGCGGCCCGCTTGCCATCATGGTCCACGGCTTTCCGGAAAGCTGGTATTCGTGGCGCCACCAGATCGGACCCGTAGCCCAGGCCGGGTTCACCGCCTGCGCGATCGACGTGCGCGGCTATGGCGGCTCGGACAAGCCGCAGGCGGTCGAGGCCTATACCCTGGAACGGATTGCGGGCGACCTGATCGGTCTGGCGAACGTGCTTTCGCCAAAGGACCCGGTGGTGTTGATCGGCCACGACTGGGGCGCGCCGATCGTCTGGAACACGGCCTTTACCAACACCGACCGCGTGCGCGCCGTGGCGGGTCTGTCGGTCCCCTTTGCCGGGGCGCCGCTGCGTCCCTTTACCGACGTGTTTCGCGAACACTTCACCAGCAAGGGCCGGTTCTTCTATCAGGAATATTTCCAGGAGCCTGGCGTTGCCGAGGCCGAGGCCGAGGCCGATCCGCGCCACTTCGTCGAGAAGATGATGTATTCGATCTCGGGCGATGTGGCGCCGGGGAACTATTGGGACAAGCCCGCTGGCGCGACCTTCCTGCAGGACCTGCCCGAGCCGCAGCCCGTGCCGTGGCTGAGCGCAGCGGATCTCGATTACTACGAATCCGAGTTCAAGGCCTCGGGCTTTCGCGGCCCGCTCAATCGCTATCGCAACCATGAACGCGATTACGAATGGCTGAAGCCGATGCAGGGCAAGCCGCTGGAACAGCCCTGCCTGTTCATCGGCGGCAGCCGCGATCCCGCCACCACGCTGTTCGGCGCCGTGGAGGACCCGGTGGCGATGATGCGGATGTTCGCACCCAAAGTGGAGGGGCATGTCTTGGACGGCGTTGGCCATTGGACCCAGCAGGAGCGGCCCGACGAAGTGAACGTCTTGCTCATCGATTGGTTGAAGCGGCTCTAAGCCGCGCCTATAGCGCGCACAGCCATGACCACAGCATCAGCCCAGCCGATTCCCCTGCCCGCCGACTGGCGCGATTTCCTGTCGCTGACCAAGCCGCGGGTGATGAGTCTGGTGATCTTCACCGGACTGTGCGGGATGCTCGCCGCGCCGGTCGCGGTCGATCCGATCATCGGCTTCGTTGCGATCCTGTGCATCGCGGTGGGGGCTGGTGGTTCTGCCGCGCTCAACCAGTGGTGGGAAGCCGATCTGGACGCAAAGATGAAGCGGACTGCGGCGCGGCCGCTGCCCGCCGGCCGGATGGAACGCACCTCGGCGCGCGACTTTGGCGTGGCACTGTCGATCGGTTCGGTGCTGGTGATGGGCCTGGCGGTGGGCTGGCTGGCCGCGCTGATCCTGGCTTTTTCGATCTTCTACTATGCGGTGATCTATACGATCTGGCTCAAGCCGCGCACGCCGCAGAACATCGTGATCGGCGGCGGGGCAGGGGCCTTTCCGCCGATGATCGGGTGGATCGCTGCGACCGGCGAAGTGACCTTGATGCCGGTCCTGCTGTTCGCAATCATCTTCTTCTGGACGCCGCCGCACTTTTGGGCACTCGCCCTGTTCGTCGAGACCGACTATGCCAAGGCCGGTATTCCGATGATGCCGGTCGTGGCCGGGCACAAGTCCACGCGGCGGCAAATTCTGGTTTACGCGGTGTTGATGCTGCCGATCAGCATGGCGCCGTTCTGGCTGGAAGTTGCAGGGTGGCTCTATGGGGCGAGCGCGCTGTTGCTGTCTGCCGTGTTCCTGCTCTTGTCGTTGCGCGTCGCGGTGTTCCGCGGCGCGGCGGGGGATGACGACATGCGGCCCGAAAAGCGGCTGTTCGCTTATTCGGTGCTCTATCTCTTTGCCTTGTTCGCCATGTTGGTGGCGGACCGTTACCTGGTTGGATGACACGCATGGACCCGAATTCCCCCGATCCGATGGAACAGCGCAAGCGCATCATTGCCGGGCGCAACCGTGCCCTGGGCCTGGTCCTGCTCGGGCTGGTCGTGCTGTTCTTCGCCATCACCATCGCAAAAATGGGTTGAGCCATGGCCAGCGCACCTTCTGTTGACAATCGTAACCGCCGGACCGGCCTGATTGCCGCAGCCGGGGCCCTTGCCATGCTGGGCATGGGCTATGCCGCCGTTCCGCTGTACCGCTTGTTCTGTCAGGTGACCGGCTTCGGCGGGACCACCCAGCGGGTCAGTGAAGCGGACGCCGCCAAGGTCCAGGTCGGCGCGACCCAGATCTCGGTCCGGTTCGACAGCAATACCGATCCGGACCTGCCATGGAAGTTCATGCCTTCGCAAGTGACGCAGGAAATGGCCATCGGGACGCGCAAGATGGCGTTCTACACGGCGGAAAACCTTTCGGGTAAGCCAATCACGGGTGTGGCCTCGTTCAACGTCCAGCCTGAACTGGCTGGCAAATACTTTCACAAGGTCCACTGCTTCTGCTTCAACCAGCAGACGCTGAAGCCCGGGGAAAAGGTCGAAATGCCGGTGCAATACTATGTCGACCCGGCGATCCTGAAGGACCCGGAAGCGGCCGGGATCCGGCAGATCACACTCAGTTATACCTTCCACACCTCCGCCGATCAGAGCGCGGCTGTTAAAGTCGCCGCAAATGGGCTGGACCCGCTGCGTGCGGCGCGATAAGGGCGATCAGAATCCAGGGGGGCGGCGTGCCGCCCGGCACAAGGCTTTATAGGGAACCGAAGCACCATGGCCGGTAGCAAGAACCACGATTTTCATATCCTCGATCCGGACTATCTGCCGTTCATGGCTTCGATGTCCGCGGTGCTGATGACCAGCGGCGGCGTGATGGCCATGCATCCGGACTGGGCCGGAACCAGTGGCAAATATGTCCTTCTGCTGGGCTTCATGGGCGTTATCGCCTCGATGTTCCTGTGGTGGACCAAGGTTGTCCGTGAAGCGAAAGAGGGTCACCACACCCCGGTCGTGCAGCTGCACCTGCGCTATGGCATGATCACCTTCATCGCTTCGGAAGTGATGTTTTTCGTTGGCTGGTTCTGGGCCTTCTTCGACTTTTCGCTGTTTCCCAGCGCCTTGTCGGAAGTGACCGGCGGGCAGTTCCCGTCCAAGGCTATCGAAGCGGTGATGAATCCGTTCGACCTGCCGCTGCTCAACACGCTGATCCTGCTGTGCTCGGGCACCACGGTGACCTGGGCCCATCACAGCCTGATCCACGGCGACCGCGATGGCCTGAAAAAGGGCCTGTGGGCGACGATCCTGCTCGGCGCGCTGTTCAGCGCGATCCAGGCTTACGAATATGCCCACGCGCCGTTCGATTTCGGCGGCAACACCTACAGCTCGGCGTTCTATATGGCGACCGGCTTCCACGGCTTTCACGTGCTGGTCGGCACGATCTTCCTGATCGTCTGCCTCAAGCGTGCTTACAACGGTGACTTCACCCCCAAGCAGCACTTCGGCTTCGAAGCGGCCGCCTGGTACTGGCACTTCGTCGACGTGGTGTGGCTGTTCCTGTTCGTCGCGGTCTATGTCTGGGGCGGCTGGGGCTACCCGGTCCACTGATCATGGCGGGCGACTCGCCTGACACGAAAGGGCAGCCCGGCCTTGCCGCGGCTGCCCTTTTCGGTCTGTGCCCGCGCTGCGGGGAAAAGACCCTGTTTGACGGGGCTGCCAGATTTGCGCCGCGGTGCAGCCATTGCGGGCTTGACTATGGCACGTTCAATGTCGGGGATGGACCGGCTACGTTCCTGACCATGGTCATCGGCGCGCTGGTGGTCGGACTGGCGTTCTGGGTCGAAGTTCGCTTTCACCCGCCGCTGTGGGTGCATGCGGTGCTGTGGATTCCGTTCGTCACCCTCACCACGCTCTGGGGCCTGCGGGTTACCAAGGCCGCCTTGCTCTATACCGAGCACCAGCGCCGCGCGCGCGAAGTGACCAACCGCGACCTGCGGCCCGACTGATGACGCGGCGCCTGCCCCTGGTCCCGACCCTGCTGGTCCTTGTCGCCGTTGCCGTCATGATCCGGCTCGGCTTCTGGCAGATCGACCGGATGCACCAGAAGGACGCGCAGATTGCGAGCTATTCCGCCGCGATCCGCGAAACGGCGGTGATCGATTCTCCGGCCTTCACCGGACTGGACGAAGGCCTGCTCTACCGCCGCGTCAGCTTCACCTGTCCCAAGGTGGCCGGATGGCGGACCACCGCCGGGCGCAGCGCCGACAACCGCGACGGAATCATCCAGGTCGCGCGCTGCGAATGGAACGATGGCAGTACGACGCGGCCCCATGCGGTCGAGGTTGAGGCGGGCTGGTCGAACAATCCTGCTGCTCCGACCTGGGCTGGTGGACCGGTCACGGGTGTCTACGTCCCCGGCGGTATGCTGGGCTACAAAGTGGTGGCGGATCCGCCGCTGGGCGGTCTGGCGGGCAATGCGCGGCCCGATCCCAACGACCTGCCCAACAACCACTGGTCTTATGCCGTGCAATGGTTCCTCTTCGCGCTGACCGCGCTGGTGATCTACGGTCTGGCGCTGAGGAAGCGGGCCCAGGATCGCGCCTGATCCTTGCCAGTTGCCGCCGCGAGGGCTAACGGCCCCCTCGATGGACTATATCTCGACCCGTGGCAGCGCTCCGGCGCTCGATTTCGAAGGCGCGACGCTGGCAGGACTCGCCAGCGACGGCGGGCTCTATGTGCCGCGCGAATGGCCGCGTTTCACTGCGGATGAGATCGCGGCCATGGCGGGCCTGCCTTATGCCGAGCTGGCCGCGCGGGTCATGCACCCCTTCGTCGGCTCATCGCTGACCTATGAGCGGCTGCTGGAGCTGACCACCCAGGCCTATGGCCGGTTCGCGCACAAGGCGGTGACTCCGCTCAAGCAGCTTGACGAGCAGCAGTGGCTGCTTGAACTGTTCCACGGCCCGACCTTGGCGTTCAAGGACGTCGCGCTGCAACTGCTGGGCCTGCTGTTCGAGGAATTTCTGGGCCGGGGCGGCGATCCGCTGACCATCGTCGGGGCTACCTCGGGCGATACCGGATCGGCAGCGATCGATGCGGTTGCGGGGCGGTCGCGCGTCGACATCTTCATGCTTCACCCCCACGGTCGGGTCAGCGACGTGCAGCGCCGCCAGATGACCACGGTGCTGGCCCCCAACGTCCACAACATCGCGATCGAAGGGACCTTTGACGATGCCCAGGCGATGGTGAAGCGGATGTTCAACGACAGCGCGATGACCTCGCGCTTCAGCATCGGCGCGGTCAATTCGATCAACTGGGCGCGGCTGATGGCGCAGGTGGTCTATTACTTCGCCGCCGCCCTGCAATTGGGCGCGCCGCAGCGCGCTGTTGCCTTCTCGGTGCCGACCGGCAATTTCGGCGACGTCTTTGCCGGCTATGTCGCGGCGCAGATGGGCCTGCCGGTGGCGCGGCTGATCGTGGCGACCAACGTCAACGACATTCTCCACCGTGCGCTGTCGAGCGGGGACTATTCCGCCGGAACCGTTACCCCCACCGCGGCGCCGTCGATGGACATCCAGGTCTCATCGAATTTCGAGCGTCTGCTGTTCGATCTTGGCGGTCGCGATGGTCAGGCCATGGCCGCGCAGATGGCCGGGTTTGAAAGCACGAAGGCGATGCAGCTGACCAACGCCCAGCGTGAAGGCGCGGCAAAGCTGTTCACTTCGGCGCGCGCCGATGCCGACCAGATGGCCGAGGCGATTCGCTGGGCCCATGACAATTGCGGCGAATTGCTTGATCCGCATACCGCGATCGGGCTGCACGCGGCGCGCGTGTCTGGTCTTTCGCGCGAAGTGCCGGTGGTGACGCTGGCCACGGCGCATCCTGCCAAGTTCCGCGATGCGGTCGAACGCGCCACTGGTCAGCGGCCCGAGCTGCCCGCTCGGATCGGCGACCTGTTCGAGCGCGAAGAGCGCATGGTCGAGCTGCCGGGCGATTACGACACCATTGCCGATTACGTCGCCGGCCACGCGGTCGCGCGGGGGTAGATGGCACAGCTCCAGACCCAGCCACTCGTCCTCGCCGGGACCGGCTGGGACGACTACGGGCTTCTCGATTCCGGCCACGGACGCAAGCTGGAGCGGTATGGCGATTATCGCTTTGTCCGGCCCGAGCCGCAGGCGATGTGGACGCCGCGGCTGGCGGACTGGGACGCGCATGGTGAATTTGTCCCCGGTTCGGACGAGGACGGCGGTGGGCGCTGGCAGTATAACGGTCCAGTCCCGCGTGACGGCTGGCCGCTGGCGCGCGGCGATGTCCGCTTTACTGCACAGTGCACGCCGTTCCGCCATCTCGGCTTCTTCCCCGACATGGCCCCGGTGTGGGACTGGATGGGCGAGCAATACCGTCGGGATCCGGGCCAGAGCCATTCCGTCATCCCCGCGAAAGCGGGGACCGCGGGCGGTTCGGCGGATAGGGTAGCGGTCCCCGGTCAAGCCGGGGACGACGGATTTAGCAGCCTGAACCTGTTCGGCTATACCGGGGTCGGCACCCTGGCCCTGTCGCAATACGGCCCGGTCACGCACGTGGATGCCAGCAAGAAGTCGGTTGCCCAGGCCCGCGCCAATGCGGCGCTTTCCGGCATGGACCAGCGCCCGGTGCGCTGGATCATCGACGATGCAGCCAAGTTCACCGCGCGCGAAGTGCGGCGCGGACGGCGCTATGACGGGATCATCCTCGATCCGCCCAAGTTCGGCCGCGGGCCTGAAGGCGAAGTATGGCGGCTGGAGGAACATCTGCCCGGCCTGGTCGCCGATTGCCGCCAGTTGCTCGATCCGGAAAGCCGTTTCCTGTTCCTGACGGTCTATGCCGTGCGGATGAGTTCGCTGGCGCTGGCCGGTCTGCTGGATGAGGTTTTTTCGGGCCTCCCTGGCCGGATCGAGCATGGCGACTTGGCCGTGCGCGAGGAAGGCGAGGGTGGACGCCTGCTCCCCACCGCGATCTTCGCGCGCTGGACCAACGACTGAATTTGAAGAAGGGCACTGCGATGGCCGAGAGCCTGATCCTTGAGGTTGGCAATTTTGAGCACGATGTCCTGACCGGCATCTATTCGGAAGAGACCGGCCGTCCGCAGCCGCTGCGCTTTACCATCACTGCGCGGCTCAAGCCCGCGCCGCGCTATCAGCCGGACACCCCGCTGGAGGCGAGCAAGAACTACATGGACCTCAAGTTCGCAGCCTCCGAGGCGCTGCCGCAAGGGGTGCATTTCAAGCTGATCGAGGCCGTGGCCGATCACATCTGCGACACTCTGTTCGTCCAGGACGAGCGCGTGCTGGAAGTGACGGTCAAGATCGCCAAGCTGGCGATCAGCGAGAACGGCGAGGAAATCGGCATTACCCTGACGCGGGAACGGCGCTGATGCAGCGGCTCGACGTGTCCGGCCTGCCCGGCGTGCCGAGCGCGGCAGCGGCGGTGTTTTATGGCGAATGGCTGGGCCGCGCCCAGGCACTGCTGAGCGGCGGTTCCCTGGTGCTGGTCTTTCCCCCTGCCGGACATGAACATGCCGGGTGGCGGCTCAGTGCAGTGCAGACCCTGGCGCGCGAGAATGCCCCAGCTCGCATCAATGCGATTGCCAGCGATGACGAAGCGGCCATTGCGGCTGCTCTGGCCTATCTCGCGGCGGCCGACGGCGTGACCGGGCAATATCTGCCGCTGGACAGCGTTGGGGCGGGTTGACGATTGGGGGGCTAAGGCTCTTCACCAGGACCATTATGCGTCATCCCCGTGTAGGCGGGGATCGCTGGCCGTTGGTCTGTAGCTAGTCAGGCCAACGGTCCCCGGTCAGGCCGGGGACGACGCAGGTTTTCACCAGGTGGAAGCACCAGCCAGGAGCCTACCGCTCCAGCAAACCCTTCAGCGAATCGAGCACGCCGTCCTGCGCGGCGATGATGCCCAGGGCCTTTTGCCGGGTCACTTCGATCTGGCCCACATCGCGGCCTTCGGTGCGGGCATCGGCATAGATCGAATCGAGCTGCGCCATGGCGACCATGGCCTCGGCCCGGGCGGATTCGAGTTCCGCGATAGCGATGGAAGCAACCGACCAGGCTTCGCTGCCCATCGCTGCCTTGCGCGCGGCGCTGGCCAGCGAACGGGCACGGGCTGTTTTTGCGGCGAAACGGCCGTCCGCTGCCGAAACTTGCGCCAGAAGTCCGTCCAGACGGTTCGCGGTCGCGGGATCGAGCGGGGGCGGGGCCGGGGGCGGCGGTGGCGGGGCGGGCGGCCAGGTCGCGGTGATCCGCTCGGCCGGACGCTTGGCCAACGAAGGGTAGGCTCCTTCTGGCGAAGTGCAGCCGCCAAGGGCCAGAGTTGCCGAAGCAAGCAAGAGCGGGGTAATGCGGCGAACCATAGTCTGCATCCCTTAGCACGGTTGGAAAAGCGCGCCAGAGCGACTCTTCTTGCGTTGACAGTGGGGGGACCTTTGGCTAGGGGCAGCCCTTCTTTGGCACCCCGGCTTCTGTCGGGGGCCGATCCGCTGCCCGAATCTCCGGGTGGTTTGATGAAATGAACGGATAAGGGCACCATGTTCGCAGTTGTGCGCACGGGCGGCAAACAATACCGGGTTGCCGCCGGAGACAAGATCGCGGTTGAAAAGCTGGCTGGTGAAGCCGGTGAAACCATCACCCTGGGCGACGTCCTGCTGGCTGGTGACGGCGGCGAAGTGAAGGATGCCAAGGGCGTCGTCGTTTCGGCCGAGATCATCGCTCAGGCGAAGTCGGAAAAGGTGATTGTTTTCAAGAAGCGTCGCCGCCACAACTATCGTCGCAAGAACGGCCATCGCCAGCAGATGACCCTGCTGCGCATCGTTGCCGTTGGGGCCGAAGGCAAGAAGGCTGCTCCCAAGAAGGAAGCTGCCGCTGCTGAACCCGCTAAGAAGGCGCCGGCCAAGAAGGCCAAGGCCGCTGACGCCGAATAAGATTCTGGAGTAGTTCGACATGGCACACAAGAAAGCAGGCGGCTCCTCGCGTAACGGTCGCGATTCGGTCGGTCGTCGCCTTGGCGTCAAGAAGTTCGGCGGCCAGGAAGTCGTCGGCGGCAACATCATCATTCGTCAGCGCGGGACCAAGGTGTACCCGGGCGCCAACGTTGGCATGGGCAAGGATCACACCCTGTTTGCGCTGACCGGTGGCCGCGTGCGTTTCCATGAAGGAAAGCTCGGCCGCAAGTACGTGTCTGTCGACATGGCACAAGCCGCCGAATAACCGGATGGTCATGCAGGGCCATCCTTGATGGGATGGCCCCGCCGGGCTCACGAACCGGCAAATCGAGGGAGAGGGGCCACCCCGTCTCCCTTTTTCGTGTCTCCCTCAGTCACATCCGCACGATTGGACCGGTTAAGTGGTCCGTTTGGCGCGGGGCGTAATGGCAATGTCACACGGCGCGGCTAGACAGCATGCCGTGGGGCGAATGACGGAGGACATGCAATGTTCATTCGCAGCGAAAGGCTGTTTTTGCGGCCCGGCTGGCCGGAAGACTGGCAGGAACTGCTGGGCCGGATCGATGACGAATCCGTGGCGCGCAATCTGGCGCAGGTTCCCTGGCCCTACACGGCCGAGGATGCCCGCCAGTTTGCCAGCCAGCCGCAGGATCCGCGCTGTCCGCATTTCCTGATTACTTTGCCGACCAGCGCCAAGCCGGCCGAAATCATCGGCTGCATCGGCCTGGCGCCGATCGATGGCGCGGTTGAGCTGGGGTACTGGATTACCCGCGCGCATTGGGGACACGGCTATGCCACCGAAGCGGCCCGCGGCGTTTTGCGGCTGGCGAAGGTGCTGGGGCACCGCGAAATCGTCGCCGGCCACTTCATCGACAATCTCGCTTCGGCAGCGGTACTGCGCAAGGTCGGCTTTGTGCCGACCGGCCGCGTGCGGAGCCGCTTCAGCCTGGCCCGCGGGTATGAGGCCCAGTCGGTTGAGCACCGCATCGACCTAGGCTGTTCCAGCGATTGCGACTGCGATGGCGACGACGGCGTAGCCGCCATGCGCGCCGCCTGAACGCACAACGTCATCCCCGCGCAGGCGGGGATCGCGGGCGGTTCAGGTCGGGCCTAGCCGGCGAGCGGTCCCCGCTCGAGCCGGGGACGACGGGTGGGCTTTACCTATCCTGACCCTGTCCTTCGCCCTCGATGGGGGAAGGATCCGAAGACTTGGCGCCTTGGCGCCTAGTCGCAAGTGGATGGGGGTGGGGCAGCTGCGCTGGGCCGGGAAGGCACCCCCTCCCAAGCTTCGCTAGCAAACAGATTTGCAAGCTGCGCTATCCCTCCCCCATCGAGGGGGAGGGTGGAACTTTCCTCAGGCCCGGGCCAGGCGGGCGTCGGCGAATTCGCTTTCGGCCTTGCCAATCAGGTCGCGGTCATCGTGGTTCCACGGGTGGAAGCCCGGCATGAAGTAGGCGAACCAGGTCGGCACGATCTTGCGCAGCACGCCCGGGGTGCCGAACAGGTACCAGGCCAGCCGGGCCTTGGTCTTCCATCCGGTGATCCCGTCCTGGGCCAGCAGGTCGAGCGTGTCGTTCCAGCGGTTGCGGATGAAGTTGATCGTGATCACCATCATCATCACGCTCTTCAGCTTCCATCGGCGCCACTTGCTCCAGTCGCGGGTGGCGTGGAGGTAGGTGTCGAAGGCAACGCCCTTGTGCTCGATCTCTTCCATCGCGTGCCAGCGCCACATCGCCGCGGTTTCCGGCTCGGCGTTCTTGAAGTGGCGCGGATTGGCGAGGAATTCGTGGGCCATGATCGCGGTATAGTGTTCCAGCGCAATGGTCGCGGCCAGGTTCACGATCGGCGGGCGTTCCTTGATCATCGCCATGATCTGTTCCAGCCGCTGGTCGATCTTGTCGAGGTCATAGCCGGCATCGACCGCCGCCTTGTTGAACACCACGTGTTCGCGGGTGTGGTTGATTTCCTGTTTCACGAAGGCGCGGATTTCGGCTTCCAGCTTGGGCGGAGCGCCGTCGCGGAAGGCCTTGACCGCTTCGATGAACATCGCCTCGCCGCGCGGGAACGTGGCCGACAGGGCATTGTGCCAGGCGGTACCGATCGGATCGCCGCCCAGCCACCAGCGGCCCGGCTTCTGCTCGCGGCCAAAGCGCGCGTCGCGAACCGTGATCTCCAGATCGGTCGGGGTTGGTCCAAGGCGGGCAATGTCCGACTTGCCGAGGGGCGCGGCCGGTTCTACGTCGAGGGGGAATTTGGTGGGAGCGTTCATGACTCCCTAGATAAGGCAACTTACAACCATGTCAATAAGGAAGCGCCTGACCCAGGAGGAGAGTCGCACCGTCGCGCTGGAAGCGGCGCGCGCGCTGCTGATCGAGCTGGGCCCGCAGGCCGTGACGCTGAAAGCCGTGGCGGCGCGAATCGGCCGTACCCACGCCAACCTGCTGCATCACTTCGGCTCGGCGGCGGGCCTGCAAAAGGCGCTGGCCGAACACCTGGCCGTTACCATCTGCGCGACGATTGAGGATGCCGTGCTGGCAACCCGGGCCGGGCAGGGCACCCCGCGCGACGTGGTCGACCTGACCTTCGATGCCTTCGACAAGGAAGGCGGCGGTGCGCTGGCCACCTGGATGCTGATGAACGGCAACGAGGACGCGCTCGACCCGCTGCTTGAGGCGATTCATGGTCTGGTCGACGACCTTGGCGAGCACGAAGGCGGCGACCGGATGCATGGCACCACTCACGCGCTGTGCCTGATGGCGCTGGGCGACGCGCTGATGGGCGGGCCGCTGGCGCAATCGCTGGGCCTGCCGCGCACCTCCGCGCGCGATACGGCAGAGCGCCTGCTGATCAGCGGCGCGGTCGCAGCCGGGGTGCTGAGCGGCGATCAGTCGCGCTGAAGCCAGCCGGGCAGCGCGGCGGCGGGAATATCCTCGACGCGGCGGTGATCGACGGCCAGGCCGAGTTGCGGATAGCTGGCGCGCTGGCGGGCCGGGTCGCTGTCCTCCAGTGGGACGACGACCAGGCGGCGGTTGACCTTCTGCCGCCAGTTCATCCGCGCGGTGTTTTCCTGCCCGACATAGCAGCCCTTGGTAAAGGACACGCCGTTCAGTTCGGCGGCATTGCATTCCAGCCACAGCAGATCGCCCAGCTCCGCCGCGCCTTCACAGACCCCCAGGGCAAGGCGGTGGGCCAGCCATGCCGCATCGGCGCTGTCACCCTCCGGCGCGCCCAGCCAGCGCTGGCCGAGTTCGGGCAGGCGCGGATCGGGCGAGGGGCCCTGGCCCGCTCGCCAGTGCACCGCCAGCGCCGGGGCCGGCGCAATCGCAATCTTGCGGCGCAGGCGATAGAGCGACAGCCGCTTGACCAGCGCTTGAGCCTGGTCCGCTTCGCAATCGAGCAGCAGGTCGGCCCCTTCGTCCCAGATGAGGAAATCGAACAGGACCTTGCCCTGCGGGCTGAGCAGGGCCGCCCAGCACGGCAGCGGGCCGGTCGCGTCGTTGGTGACCAGGCCCTGGAGAAAGCCGCGGACATCCTCGCCCTCATCCTGGGCGGAAAGGCGGATCACGGCGCGGTTGGTCAGGCGGGTGGCAGTCATCGGTGACAGATAGGGTGCCTGCGCCTTAAGGGGAAGCCATGACCAGCACCGCGAATCGCCTGACCATCCGCCGCCCCGATGATTGGCACGTTCACCTGCGCGACGGCGCGGTTCTGGAGGGCGTCCTGCCCTATACCGCGCGCCAGTTCGCCCGCGCGATCGTCATGCCCAACCTGTCACCGCCGGTGACGACGGTGGCAGCGGGCGCGGCCTACCGCGACCGGATCATGGCGGCGCTGCCAGCGGGCATGGATTTCACCCCCTTGATGGTCGCCTATCTGACCGACAGCACCGACCCTGACGAAATGGCGCTGGGCAAGGAAACCGGGGTGTTCACCGGGGCCAAGCTCTATCCCGCCCATGCCACCACCGGTTCGGCCCACGGCGTCACCGATGTCGCCAATATCCGCAAGGTGCTGGAGCGGATGGAGAAAGTCGGCCTGCCGCTGCTGGTCCACGGCGAGGTGACCGATTCCCACGTCGACATATTCGACCGCGAGGCGGTGTTCATCGACCGCGTGCTGGCCCCGCTGGTCCGCGACCTGCCCGGCCTGCGCGTGGTGTTTGAGCATATCACCACGGCGGAAGCGGCGCAGTTTGTCGCCGAATCCGGCCCCAACGTGGCGGCGACGATCACGCCGCAGCACCTGCACATCAACCGCAACGCGATCTTTGCCGGCGGCATCCGCCCGCACATGTATTGCCTGCCGATTGCCAAGCGTGAGCATCACCGTCTCGCCCTGCGTGCAGCCGCCACGTCCGGTTCGCCCAAGTTTTTCCTGGGCACCGACACCGCGCCCCACGCGGTCGGCGCGAAGGAATCGTCCTGCGGCTGCGCGGGGATCTTCAACGCGCCCTTCGCGCTGGAAAGCTATGTCGCTGTCTTCGAGGAAGAGGGCGCGCTCGACAAGTTCGAGGGCTTTGCCTCGCTCCACGGTCCGGCCTTCTATGGCCTGCCGGTGAACGAGGGCACGGTCACGCTGGACAAGGCGCCGGTCGTGGTGCCCGATGTGATCGACGCCAAGGGCACGCCGATCGTGCCGTTCCACGCCGGGGAAGAACTAGGCTGGCGCTTCGTCGGCTAGACGCTTGCGGCGCTGCAGCCACAGGTCCCACATGAACACCGCGATGGCCGACCAGATCAGCACGAAGCAGGTCAGCTGGCTGGTGTTGAGCGGTTCCTTGAACAGGAACAGCCCCTGGAAGAACACCAGGGTGGGGGCCAGGAACTGGACCATGCCCAGCGTCGAATAGTCCATCCGCCGCGCGGCATAGGCAAACAGCAGCAGCGGGACCGCAGTGACCACCCCGGAAAAGGCGATCAGCAGGTTCGACGTCATGTCCGCTCCGACGCTCGATCCAGCCGGGCTGGCTGCGTACCACCAGACGATGGCCAGCGCGATCGGCATCAGCACCATCGATTCGACCGACAGGCCGGCGAGCGATTCCACCGGAGCCAGCTTGCGCACCAGGCCATAGGAGCAAAAGCTGAAGGCCAGGGTCAGGCTGATCCACAGGGTATCAAGCGCGCCCCAGGCCAGGACCGATACGCCCAGCGCCGCCAGCGCCACGGCCAGCCACTGCCGCCGCGACAGCCGTTCGCCCAAGAACAGGGTTCCGGCCAGGACATTGGCCAGCGGGTTCATGTAATAGCCGATGCTGGTCGCCAGGACGTGCCCGGTCTGCACGGCGAGGATATAGATCATCCAGTTGATCCCGACCAAGACCGCGCTGAGCATCAGAAGGCGCAGCACGGGCCAGGCCAGCGCCGCCTTCAGCGCTTGCCACTGGCCCATGATCGCCACCAGCACCAGGCAGACCGGCAGGGTAAAGACCACGCGCCAGCCGACGAATTCGAACGGCGGCACGTGATGCACCAGCCGCAGGTACAGCGGCAGCAGCCCCCAGATCAGGTAGGTGGCAAAGGCCATGGGCAGCCCGCTTTGTTGCGGGGCGGTGGGTGCGGGTTGTTGCATCGCGCTGCCGCTAGCCGGGGTTTGCCCGCGGGGCAAGCGCCGGGCTAATCCGCGCGCAGCCCCACGGCGATCGTCGCGCGCGGCTGCTCGACCTCGGTCGAGGCGACCGGATAGGCGCAATAGTCGGCGGCGTAATAGGCGCTGGGCCGATGGTTGCCCGACAGGCCGACGCCGCCGAACGGCGCGCCGGAGCTTGCGCCATTGGTCGGGCGGTTCCAGTTGATCACTCCGGCGCGGACCAGGGCCCAGAAGCGGTCGTATTCCTCGGGAGAACCGCCGATCAGCGACGCCGACAGACCAAAGCGGGTGTTGTTCGCCTCGGCAATGGCTTCGTCGAAATCGCTGACCTTCACCACCTGCAGCAGCGGTCCGAACAGCTCGATATCCGGGCGGTCCTGGATGGCGGTCACGTCGATGATCGCCGGAGACAGCAGCGGCAGGTCCTCTTGCGGCCGGACCAGGTGCTTGATCGGCTTCCCGCCGTGGCTCAGCAGATAGAGGAAGCTTTCGCTCAGGCCATCGGCGGCGGCATTGTCGATCACCGGGCCCATGAAGGGGGCGGGATCGTCGAACGGCGCGCCAAAGATGATCCGGTCGGCCAGCCGCTTCACTTCAGCGATCACCGCATCGTACATCGTGTCGCGTACGATCAGGCGCCGCGCCGCGGTGCAGCGCTGGCCGGCGCTGGTAAAGGCCGACTGGATCACCAGCGCGGCGGCATCGGCAATCAGGGGCGTATCCCACACCACCAGCGGGTTGTTGCCGCCCATTTCCAGCGCGACGATCTTGTCCGGGCGAGTGGCCAGCGTGCGATTGATCGCAATGCCGGTCTGGGCCGATCCGGTGAACAGGACTCCATCGATCCCGTCGTGCGCAACCAGCGCTCGCCCTTCTTCCGGTCCGCCGATCAGCAGTTGCACCACGGCGGCGGGAATCCCGGCCTGGTGGAAACAGCGGACCAGCAGTTCGGCCGTCGCCGGGGTCTTCTCGGACGGTTTGAAGACCACTGCATTGCCCGCGATCAGCGCCGGAACGATGTGGCCATTGGGCAGGTGGGCCGGGAAATTGTAGGGCCCCAGCACGGCCATCACGCCGTGCGGCTTGTGCCGCAGCGCGGCCGTGCCTTGCAGGGCGTTGTCCAGTTTGCGCTGCGGGGTGCGTTCGGCATAGGCCTGGATCGAGATTTCGACCTTGTTCACCACGCTTTCGACTTCGGTCCGGGCTTCCCACAGCGGTTTGCCGGTTTCGCGCGCGATCAAGGTGGCGAGTGCCTCGCTTTCCTTGCGGACCTGGTTGGCAAAGCGGCGGACCAGCTCCATCCGGGTTGCCAGTGGTTGCGCGGCCCAGGCCGGCCAGGCCCGCCGCGCCTTTGTGACCAGATCATCGACGTTGCCATGCTGCCCGCGCCACAGTTCAGCGCCGGTGGCTGGCTCGTAGGAAACGAGTTGTGCCGTGTCCAAGTGAAGAATTCCTCTTTCCCGCAGCGACTTCGGGATTGCGCCACCAACTTAGCCGCTGCGCCAACCAATGGAAAGTGCCAGCTTTCGCTGTCGCTGACGCGGGCTCCGGGCGCGCCTTATCAGCGGACAAATCGGCTTGCAGCTTGCGCGGCATGGGCGAGCGGGCGATAAGCGCAGGCAAGATGACCGCGCAGCCTGCCATTTCCGAAACCGCGCCCTCTGGCGCGGGTTATGTCGACCGTTTCTGGACCAGCCGGGACGGGTTGAAGCTCCACTTCCGGGACTATCCCGGCAAGGATGAGCGCCCGGTGATCCTGTGTCTGCCCGGTCTGACCCGCAATGCCCGCGATTTCAGCCATGTCGCCGAACGGCTGGCGGGTGACTGGCGGGTGATTTGTCCGGACCTGCGGGGCCGTGGGGACAGCGCCTATGCCAAGGATTCGGCGACCTATAATCCGCTGCAATATGTCGAGGACATTGCTCTGCTGCTGGAGCAGGAAGGGATCGAACGCTTCGTCGCTTTCGGCACCTCGCTCGGCGGGTTGATGACCATGCTGATGGCTCTGGGCGATGCTGACCGCCTGGCCGGGGTGCTGCTCAACGATGTCGGGCCGGAACTGTCGAGCGAAGGGCTGGAGCGGATTCGCGGCTATGTCGGCCAGGGTCGCAGCTTCCCGACCTGGATGCATGCCGCACGCTCGCTGCAGGAAGGCCAGGGGTCGGTCTATCCCGACTACGACCTGGAGGACTGGCTGGCCATGGCCAAGCGCTGCATGACGGTAGGCGGCAACGGCCGGATCGTGTTCGATTACGACATGAAGATCGCCGAACCGATCACCCAGCCGACCGAGGCGCCCGCGGTCGATATGTGGCCCGCCTTCGCGGCGCTGGATGGGCGTCCGGTCCTGCTGCTGCGCGGGGCACTGTCCGATATCCTCAGCGCTGCGGTGGTCAAAAAGATGGCCGGGAAGCTGAGCGATTGCGAAGCGGTCACGGTGCCGCGCGTCGGCCATGCGCCGATGCTGAACGAGCCAAAGGCGGTGGCCGCGATCGACCGCCTGCTCAAGCGCGTCCTGCAGGCTGCGCGCGGCGCTTGAAGCGGTTTGCACGGCTGCGGGAAAACCAGTAGACCTTCCGCGGCTGCGCGCCATCCCGTTCAGCGCAGCTTCACCCGGGGATTCGCAAGGGAATGGCGTTGAAAAGGCCGGTCCATCCGCTAAACAGCCCGCGCAAAGAGCTTAATTGAAGGCAGACGAAATTGGCCCTGACTCCCTCGAATAGCGGTTCGCAACCACCCAAGCCCGGCAGCCGGGACGAAGCGGCGCAGGATGGTTTCCTGCGCGAAGTGGACGAAGCCCTGCGCGAAGAGCAGATGGTCGACGCGTTCAAACGCTACGCCCGCCCGGTCGGACTGGTGATTGCCATCGGTCTGCTTGGTTTGGCAGGCTATCTCTATTGGGATCACACCCAAAAGGCTGAGGCTGCGCAGTGGTCGGATCGCACCGTGATCGCCATGGACCGGCTCGAAGCGGGCCAGCTCGATGCCGCGCTCAAGGATCTGGAACTGATCGCGCGGGATGGCGGCGATGGCCACCGCGCCGTGGCCCTGATGCAACTGGCCGGAATTGCCGCGCAGCAGGGCAAGACCGACGAAGCGGTCAAGCGCTTCGGCGCGATCGTTGCCGATGCCAAGCTGCCGCAACCGGTGCGCGATCTGGCCTTGGTCCGGCAGGTCTCGCTTCAGTTCGATGCCCTGCGCCCGGAAGAGGTCATTGCGCGGCTTAAGCCGATCGCCGTTCCCGGCAATGCCTATTTCGGCAGCGCCGGGGAATTGGTCGGCATGGCCTATATGGAACAGGGCAAGATGCAGCAGGCGGGCGAACTGTTCGCCCAGATCGGCCGCGACCAGAATGTCCCCGCCACGCTGCGTTCGCGCATGCGCCAGATTGCCAGCGGACTGGGTTATGACGCCGGGATCGAGAATCCCGAACTGGTCGGCGGCGGCGGCGGCGACGGTGCCGCACCCGCTCCGGCTTCGCCCGCCGCCCCTCAATAAGCCAGGCCAGTCCTAAGGAACCGCCGATGACCTCGAACAGCATTTCCCGCCGCATTTCCGCCCCGGTCGCGATTGCCCTTGCACTCGGCCTGGCCGGATGCGGCGTTTTCGGCGGCAAGGACAAGCCCTCGACCCCGACCATCGGCAACCGTATCCCGATCCTCAGCAAGGTCGATACCAGCGCCAAGGTCGATCCGGCCCTGGCCGAAACGCCAGTGGTCTTGCCGGCGGCCACGGTGAACCCGGAATGGCCGCAAGCCGGCGCCACGGCCAGCAAGAGCTATGGCAATCTCGCCCTCGCGGCGGCTCCAGCCAAGGTCTGGACCCAGAAGGTCGCCGGATCGACCAAGCAGCAGCGACTGGCCTCGACCCCGGTGGTCGGCGCCGGCAAGCTGTTCGTGATGGACACCAACGGCACCGTCCATGCGTTTGACGCTGGCACCGGGTCATCCGTCTGGACCCAGGGTTTTCAGATCAAGGGCGATGGGCAAAGCTCGGTCTATGGCGGCGGCGCAAGCTATGCCGATGGGCGGCTCTATGTGACGACCGGCATGGGCGAAGTTGCCGCGCTCGACGCCAATGACGGCAAGGTGCTGTGGAAGGTCAAGCCGGCCGGGCCGCTGCGTGGTTCGCCGACCATCGCGTTCAACTCCGTATTCGTGATGACCCAGGCCAACCAGCTGCTTTCGCTCAGTGCCACCGACGGTTCGCAGCAGTGGAGCCGGGCGGCATCGGTCGGCCAGACCGGGGTGTTCGGTGTGGCCGCTCCGGCAGCCGGGCAGGGCACGGTGATTGCCGGGTTCTCAACCGGGGAACTGATCGCCTACCGCTATGAAAACGGCCGCGAGCTGTGGTCCGACGCGCTGGCGCGGACTTCGCTTTCGACCACGGTGGGCGTGCTGACCGACATCGACGCCGATCCGATCATCGACCGGGGCCGGGTCTATGCCCTGGGTCAGGGCGGGCGCATGGCGGCCTATGAACTGGTTACCGGGCAGCGCATCTGGGAACTCAACCTGGCCGGCATTTCGACCCCGGCGGTCGCTGGCGACTGGATCTTTACCCTGACCGACGATGGCCGCCTGCTGTGCATCGCGCGGTCAAGCGGCAAGGTCCGCTGGCTGACCCAGCTCGATACGTTCAAGAACCAGAAGAAGAAAAAGAACCCGCTGTTCTGGTCGGGCCCGGTTCTGGCTGGGGACCGGCTGTGGTTCGTCAATTCAGAAGGCCAGTATTATTCGGCCTCGGTCACGGACGGCGTGCCCAGCCTGGTCGGCACGGTTGACGCGCCGGTTACCCTGGCACCGATCGTCGCCAACAACACGCTCTACCTGCTTGACGACAGCGGCAAGATCACCGCACTGCGCTGATGGGCCCGCACCGTCGTCCCCGCGAAAGCGGGGATCGCTGGCGGCTTAGGTCGGGCCTACCGGCGAGCGGTCCCCGGTCGAGCCGGGGACGACGGGGGTGCGG